>DASZIP010000031.1:0-250224 GCA_035948935.1 Methylacidiphilales bacterium
AGCGGGGTGTTGGGGATTCGCTTCCTGTCCCGCCACGGCGGGACCCGGACAACGAAGTAGTCCGGGCCACCCGAAAAGGCACCGTCGCCCGGGGGACTCGTCCCTCGGCGACGGCTACCAACTGCACGCCGCAAGCGGCGGGGAATTTACCCGAAGAGATTAAAGCGCAACTGAACTGATCCTTCGACAAGCTCAGGATGACGGATTATAAAGTACGACGGTTCCTTCGACCTCGCTCAGGACAGGCTCCGACCGCCGCCACACTAATAAAAAATGATCAACTCCGCCTACACGCCCCCGCTCGACCTGATCCGCCGTCCGCGCCGCAATCGCCAGAACACCGCGATCCGCGCGCTGGTGCGCGAGACCCGCATCCATGCCGACGACCTGATCCAGCCGCTCTTCGTGAAGGACGGCCACGGCGGCCCGGAGGAAATCGCCTCGATGCCGGGCCAGTCGCGGCTGAACGTCCGCAACATGCTCGCCGAAGTGGCGCGCCTCTCCGCGCTCGGCATCCGCGCGGTGGCGCTGTTTCCGCAAATCGATCCGGCACTGAAGGACGCGCGCGGCAAGTACGCCGTGGCCTCGAAGAACTGGTTCTTCGGCGCGATCCGGCAGCTCAAAAAGGAAATCCCCGACACACTCATCGTCGCCGACGTCGCCCTCGATCCCTACACCGATCACGGGCACGACGGCGTGCTCGACCCGGTCACGGGCGACGTCGCCAATGACGAGACGGTCCATATCCTCACCCATTACGCCACGGATCTCGCCGCCGCCGGGGCCGACATCGTCGCGCCGTCGGACATGATGGACGGGCGCATCGGCGCGATCCGCGACGAGCTGGACCGCGAGGGTTTTACGCAGACGTCGATCCTCGCCTACGCGGTGAAATTCGCCTCGGCCTACTACGGGCCGTTCCGCGACGCGGTCGGCAGCGCGCCCAAAAAGGAAACGCCCGCGCTCGACAAAAGCACCTACCAGCTCGACCCGGCGAACCTGCGCGAAGCGCTTCTCGAAGCGCGGCTCGACGAGGACCAGGGCGCCGACATTGTGATGGTCAAGCCGGCGGGCCTTTATCTCGATGTAATTTCAGCGGTGAAGGCGGGAACGACGCTGCCGGTCGCGGCGTACCAGGTCTCGGGCGAATACGCGCAGATTCACGCCGCGGCCAGGGCGGGCTGGCTCGATCTCGAGAAAGCGCGCGACGAGTCGCTGCTGGCGATCAAGCGGGCGGGGGCGGACATCATTCTCACCTATTTTGCGAAGGCGGTGGCGGAGAGTTTGAAGGGGTAGAGACGCGAGTCCCTTCGCGTCCCAAGAATAATCGATAAATGGGACGGGAAGGGACTGCCGCCCTACCCGCAAAAAATAGTGTCTCTCCGCGCCAAGTCGCGCTAGACTCGGTTTTTAATGAGCACCGCCTGGACGCGCAAGGACCTCCTCACCATCCGGGAATTGGACCGGGCCGAGATCGAATTGATCCTCGACACCGGGCGCACATTCAAGGATTTGCTGGCGCGGCCCGTGAAGAAATCGTCCTCGCTGGAGGGGCGCACGGTGGTGAATCTCTTCGTCGAGCCGAGCACGCGGACGCGCACTTCGTTTGAACTGGCGGCGTCGCGCCTCGACGCGGACGTGGTTTCGATCGACAGCGCATCAAGTTCCTTTCGCAAGGGTGAAACGTTGAAGGACACGGGCCAGGTGCTCGAGGCGATGAAGGCCGATTTCGTCATCCTGCGCCACTCGGCCGCGGGCGCGCCGCAATTCCTGGCGGAGCGGCTCAAGGCCCACATCGTGAACGCCGGGGACGGCGCGCACGAGCATCCGACGCAGGCGCTGCTCGACGCCTTCACCATGCGCGAGAGGCTCGGCGGCAGGCGCAAGTGGGAAAACCTGCACGTGGTGATTTGCGGCGACATCCTTTTCAGCCGCGTGGCGCGCTCGAACGTCTGGGCGCTGACCAAGCTGGGCGCGCGGGTGACGCTCGTCGGGCCGACGACGCTGGTGCCGGAAATCTTTTCGGAACTGGGCGTGACGGTCGCGCATGATCTCGACGCGGTGCTGCCCGACGCCGATGTGATCATGCTGCTGCGCATCCAACACGAGCGGCAGCAGCGGAGCTTTTTCCCCTCGGTGAGCGAGTACGTCTCCCTTTTCGGACTGAACATGGAGCGCTTCAAGAAGTGCAAGCCGGGCGTGCTCATCATGCATCCCGGCCCGATCAATCGCGGGGTGGAAATCGCAAGCGAACTCGCCGACGGCCCGAACTCGACCGTGCTCGATCAGGTGCAGAACGGCCTCGCCGTGCGGATGGCGGTGCTGCATCTGCTCGGTGGTTCCAAAGCCTGAATCGGGATCAGGGACGCCCCTCCCCGCGTCAATTATTTTTGCTCAAGTCTTCAAAGAGAGGCTCAAAAAGAGGCCGCAGCCTCATCGCGCCGGCGACCGAAAGGTGATTGTCGTCAAAGTAGAGGGCTTTGCCTCCCGCGGCTAAAATGAGGTCCCCATTCGGTCTCACGAAAAACGGTGTCGGATCGAGTATGGTGGTGTCGGAAGGGGGAATGTTCTCGAATATCCGATTCTGAACGGCGATGTCCTTGTGATAGCTGATCAAGGGACAGGCGGGGCCTTCCGGGTCCTGAGAGCCGAGCATCACGCCAAAAGCGAGAAAACTGGGGACATTGACTCCGGGCCGGGGAACCTCCCGCATGACCCAGACCCTGGCTCCCGCCTCCTTGAGGGCGCCCAGGGTCTCGATCAGGCAATCGTGAACCTTGGGAGCTTCGTATCCGTGAGTATCCCATCTGGCGACCAGGAGAACCTCGGGCACATGGTTGTCCCGTATGAACTTCAGAACCGCGTTTTTATAGGCGACGCGCGTTTCCGAAGACTCAATATTGAGCAGCGGATTCATGGCTATGTGCGTCGCCGCGACCGCCCGAACGCCATGCTCCTTGCAGAGTTGATTTAAAATGGAGAGCGTGGTCATGGCGTGGCTGTCTCCCCAGACGAAAAGCTTGATGGGAAGACTCCGGTCTCCGGATCCCAACTCGATAAAATTGCCCTTCAGGACATCCTCCAATTCGACCTCGGTGTGGATGCCCTTGTCGTACGTGCCGTTCGCGTACGCCAAAGCCTGGGGAGAAAATCGGGAGGGAACGCCCTGCCATGCCTGGATCGCAAATCCCGCGAGGATCATGATGCCCGCCATGACTCCGGCAAAAGCAAGAATTTGGGTGCGGCCCTTGAAAACGGCGCATCGCCGAATTGGCGTCTCCACGTATCGCCAGGATAACACGGCGAGAAGGAAGCTCACGGCCACGAGGGCCACGACAAGGAGCGGCATCCGCAAGGGAGTCATGTGCTTTGCGAAAACAAACACAGGCCAATGCCAAAGATAGAACGAGTAGGAAACCAGGCCGATAAATACCAGCGGCGGCGAAGCAAGGAGCTTCCCGGCGGAGGTGAGGCTCAGGCTGTTCGCCCACATCAGCACGGCGGCGCCCGCGCAAGGCAATATGGCGGCGGTTCCCGGAAAGCGGGTTTCGCTGTCGTAATGGAAAACGGCGAAGAGGATGGCGAAAAGGCCCGCCCAGCTCGCCGACTCGGCCATCCAGCGGGGCAACGGCTTTTGCATTCCGGCGATGGCGGGCAGCGCCCCGATCAGGAGCTCCCAGGCGCGCGTCGGCAGCAGATAAAAATTGGCCGAGGGATAAAAATAACTGCAATAGACGCACAGGCCAAGCGAGAGGACGCAAAGCGCCGCGGTTATCAGAATGAGGCGGCGTCGCGAAAAACCCTTCAACGCGAGGAGAAAAAAGGGAAAGAGCAGGTAGAACTGCTCCTCCACGGCCAGGGACCACGTGTGCAAAAGAGGGAGGGTCTCCGCGGGCTGGTCGAAATAACCCGTGTGACTGTAGTAATAAAAATTGGCCGCCAATACCGTCTGCGCAAGAATCGATTGGCCCAATTCCTTGAACTCAAACGGAAGCAAAAGGAACCAGCCCACCGCAACGCACGCAAACACGAGCAACACGAAGGCCGGCAAAAGCCTGCGTATGCGCCGAATCCAAAAGTTGAGAAGGCTGAATTCGCCGTTCTCGATTTCCTTGAGAATCAACCCGGAAATGAGATAGCCGGAGATCACGAAGAAAACATCGACTCCGGCGTAGCCGCCCGTGACGCCGAGGTCCGCGTGAAAAAAAACGACCGCCAGAACAGCCAGGGCCCTCAAACCATCGATGTCCGGGCGATACTTGAGAGGCGAAAGCACAGATTCTTTTAGACGAATGGGGCCAACTTGCAAATGCGATAGGCGGGAGACTGCGATAAATGCGACCGGGGTCGTTTTCCCGCCAAAAAATGAATCGGTCTGCAACCGCCGCTGCAAAATACTGTCGTCCGCATGAGGGCGCGCATGCGCCCGGCGGCGGCGGGGCGTTGAAATGAGATCGCCAAAAACTCAGGGATGTTTGCTCACGACTGGGTGACGTTCAGCCGGATAAACTGTTTGGCGCCGGTGACGGGGACCTGGACCTGAATAATCGGATCGCCTGTGGTGGAATTGCTGCCGGTCTGAACGAAGGTGGGGTTGGTGACGGTCGTCCAGTTTTGCAAATCGGGTGAAGTTTGCACGTTGACGGTGACACCCACCAAGGCCGTGCACTGGTTGTAGGTGAGCGTCATGTAGGGGGTGCCTCCAATCGTGGTCGTGCCCACGGCCGGCAACTTGGCGCGATCCGCGGCGGCCATCGGCACGGTCGGATTGATGTCGAAGAGATATTTGAACAAATTGGGAACTCCATCGTTGAGAGGAGTGGCGTTGGGGCCGCTGTAGGCCGGATTGCCCTGTTGCTGCGTCGTGAAGTTGGCGGATTGCCACGTCGCGAAGTCTTGTACCGTCAGCAGGGTGATTGAATATATCGAGATGAAGTTCTGCAGCTCCAATCCGACAGTCGAATTGTAGTTGATGAGCGGAAGTTGGGTGAACGCCGAGCCGAACAGCGAACTGGCGTCGTATGTCGGCTCGCTGTTGATCTGATCCATGACCGACAGGCCGTTCGCGTTCATAATCGTGCCGAACACGGTGAAGCCTTCGGCATCGAGATTCGCCGGAGCCGTTGAGCTGTTGTTGTCGACTTCATTAAAAAACCATTCGTTGGTGCCGCTGTTGGGGTCGGTGACGCCTGTGGTTGAGTTGGCCGTTAACGCCATGGCGATGGTGCCCCGTGTATTGGAGATCCCGGCTTCGCTTGCCACCGGGGCGCCGGCCGGGATGGCGTTGACCGTATTGTCGCTGATGAAGTAACCGCCGCCCTGGATAACAAAGCCCGGAACGGAACGATGGATGATCGAGTTGGCATAGGCTCCGCTGTCGACGTAGGAGAGGAAGTTGGCCACCGTGTTCGGCGTGGCGTTCGAGAAGAGATCGACGTCGATGTAGCCGAGGCTGGTATTGAAGCGCACATAGGTATCGGCGCAGGCGGATCGAAACGCGGCGGGCAGAAAAAGGCCGAGGCAGAGGGCGAAGAGGGGAAGTTTCATGGGATCGGCCCTATTCCAAGGCGGGTGGAGAGATTACCCGCTTGGACAATGATAATCAATTCACTTTCAGAGGGGGCGGTGTGGTTGAATGAAGCGGGCTTTAGTGTTAGCTTCCAATCATGAATCCCTCAGTGCTCAACGAAGTGATGGCTCTCCCTGCTGTGGAAAAGCTCGATCTTATTGACAAACTTTGGGAGTCGATCTCACCCGAATTGGATCAAGCGGACGTTTCTGACGAGGAAAAGAAGCTGCTCGATCAGCGTTGGGAAAAGTATCTCAAAAGCCCCGATTCGGCTTTGACACTGGACCAGGTGAAAGCTTTGGTCGCAGCGCGATTGGACGTGGATTTATGGAGTTGATGCCGCGCTCTTCAATCCAATATTTATTGTTCGTCTTGGACTCGTTTGGGAGTTTGTAGATTGGCTAACAGTAATTCTGATTCTTGCATCCTTTGCCCTTAAGTTTGGGCGCAAGGCTAGCGGCATGTGAATCCGCTAGAAAAAAGGTAGGGACAGGTTGACACCGCCGCTCGGCCAGCGGCGGCTACCAACTGCAACAGAACTGATCCTTCGACAAGCTCAGGATGACGGAGAGCTAAAACGGCAGCGGGAAGCGGGCGGTGATTTTGCGGACGTGGTCGCGGATGGCGCTGATTTTTGCGGGGTCGGCGCGGCGCTCGACGGCTTCCTCGATCAGGTTGGCGATGTCGAACATCTCGTCCTCCTTCATGCCGCGCGTGGTGACGGCGGGCGTGCCGAGGCGGATGCCGCCGGCCTTGAAGGGGCTTTGGGTGTCGTAGGGGATCGCGTTCTTGTTGACGGTGATGCCGGCCTGGTCGAGCAGTTCCTGCACTTCCTTGCCGGTGATGTTTTTCGGCTGGAGATCGACGAGCATGAGGTGGTTGTCGGTGGCGCCCGAGACGATGCGGAAGCCGTTTTTCTTCATGCCTTCGCAGAGTGCCTTGGCGTTGCGGACGACCTGCTGCTGGTAGGTCTTGAATTCGGGCCGGAGCGCCTCGCCGAGCGCGACCGCCTTGGCCGCGATGACGTGCATGAGCGGGCCGCCCTGCACGCCGGGGAAGACCTGCGAATCGATCTCCTTCGCGAATTTTTCCCGGCAGAGAACGAGGCCGCCGCGCGGGCCGCGCAGGGTCTTGTGCGTCGTGGTGGTGACGAAATCGGCGTGGGGAACCGGCGACGGATGGAGGCCCCCCGCAACGAGCCCGGCGATGTGGGCCATGTCGATGAAGAGGAGCGCGCCCGCCTGGTCGGCGATCCTGCGCAGGCGGGGGAAGTCGATGATGCGCGAGTAGGCCGACGCGCCCGCGGTGATCATCTTCGGGCGAAGCTCCCTTGCCTGGATTTCGAGCGCGTCGTAGTCGATCGTCTCGGTTTCCCTGCTCACGCCGTAGTGGACGACGCGGTAAAAGCGGCCCGAGAAATTCATCTTGTGGCCGTGCGTGAGATGGCCGCCGTGGGAGAGGTCCATGGTCAGGATCAGGTCGCCGGGCTGGAGCATCGCGAAATAGACGGCGGCGTTGGCCTGCGAGCCGGAGTGGGGCTGGACGTTGACGTGGTCGGCGCCGAAGAGCTTTTTGGCGCGCTCGACGGCCAACTCCTCGACGACATCGACGTATTCGCAGCCGCCGTACCACCGTTTCTTCGGGTAGCCCTCGGCGTATTTGTTGGTGAGGCACGATCCCTGCGCTTCCATCACGGCGCGGCTGGTGAAATTCTCGGAGGCGATCAACTCGATGTTGTCGCGCTGGCGGGCGTACTCGTTTTGAATCGCGCGGAAAATGTCGGGGTCGGCCTCGGAGAGGCTCGGCTTGTGGATTGAAACGGGGGCGGGCGGAGCGGGGTTCGATTGAGGGTCCATAGGGGGCATCGGGCTTTCGCGGAGTTCACCGGCATAGGCGGTGTTGATCCAGGCCTCGAGGATTTCCTTGAGGCGTTTGCCGCGGATTTCCTGCGAAGCGATGCAGAGTACATTGGCATCATGTTGCTCGCGGCTCAAGCGCGCCATTTCAACATTGTGGGCCAGGACGGCCCGGACGCCGGGAATTTTATTGGCGGCCATGCTCAGGCCGAAGCCGGTGCGGTCGATGACGATGCCGCTGTCGGCCTGGCCCTGCGAAACGGCCTTGGCGACCCGCGTGGCGATTTCCCCCGAGTTGCAGCCGCCGAGGTCTTCAAACGGATAGCCGTTCTGGTCGAGCCAGGAGCGGACCTGCTCCTTGAGTTCGGTGCCGTCGGCGTCGGCGGCGATGGCGACTTTCTTGAGGGCGGTCACGCGGGTTTCGTCGTGGGTGGAGCGCAGGACGAGATCGAGCAGGCGGGGGAGCGCGGCGCGGATCTGGTCGCGGCATTCGCGGTACATTTCCCTCGACTGGCCGATGGGGTCGGGGACTTCGCGTTCCATCACCGGCAGGTCGGTCTCGAATTCGCGCAGGAGAAAGGTCTTTTCGGCCGCCGAGGGAAAAAGGAGCAGCATCGAATCGAGGTGCCCGTAGGTCATGACGAAAATAAAGTCGGCCTTGCGGACCAGTTCCGCCATGAGCGGCTTGCTGCGGATGTTCTTGATGTCGGTGCCGAGCTCGGCCATGACGTCGACCGAATAGGGGCTGGGCGGCTGGCCTCCCACCGCGCCGATGCCGGCCGAGGTGACCTCGATGTCGCGCCGGCCCCGGACCAAGTCGGCAAAGAGTCCCTGCGCCATGGGACTGCGACAGACATTGCCGGTACAGACAAAAAGGACGTTTCTCATGCTTGGTGGGGGAGAGAAGATAGAACCTAAGAGGTTGTCTGAAAAGTGGGCGCAGGTCACGCCGAAAGGATTTTTTCCCTGGGGCAAGGAGGTGCTGCGCACGGCAGTAGAATGAGGAGTATAAGACAATCATACTGCCGTCCGCAGGGTGACGGCGAATTTAGGCCGACTCTTCGTTGCTCACTCCTCACGTAGCGCTGCTGCCGTGTAAGGATTATCCCAGCCTGCTTTGCTGTGGCAACATGATCGATTGCCGTAAGTGCAAAAGGGGAACGAACGGGCTAGGATGGAAAAAGAGCGGCGGCCTGCGCACTTCTTGATTGCTGCGCGTGGTTCGTGATCGCGGCCCTTGCCGCCGAACGGGGAGAAGCGAGGGTCTGGCCTGCGCAATAAGTTGGTTTATACAACAAGTCACCCAGTGTTTCCCCCGTCATGGCAACCTGGCTTAGGATCTCGGCGGCTTGTCGGCCGGCTTCAAAGAAATCGAACCGGACTGTTGTATGCGATGGCTCGGTATAACGAAGATAAGGGGAGTCGTGAAAGCTGATGATGCTCAAGTCTTCAGGAATTTTTATGCCTTTTGTCCGGCGGGCGTGGAAACCGAGCAATGAAGCCAGGCTATCGTCGAAAGCTATTACGGCAGTTGGAAGAAGGGGCATGTTGAGCAACTCGGAAACAGCTTTGAGTTTGTCGCTTTCCTGTCCTTGGGCTGAAAACTCCGGTGTTTGGGCCGGGTCGATACCCGCAGAGCGGAGGGCCCTATGGATTCCTTCACGTTTGGGAGCATCCAAGCTGGGCTCACATCCGCTCAATAGAGCTATTCGTTGATGTCCGAATAATAACAATTTTTCCGTCATCAGTTGACCCGCCGCAGTTTGGCCGAATTGAATCTGTGCCCCTGAAAGGGCTGTTTCTCCCGCGAGGAAAAAGGGCAGTTTGCGGTTCCTGAGGACATCCAAATCCCGGTCAACGATACCCTGCGGAAAAACCAAAACGCCGCCTAAATGACCAGCCAAATCCGGCGACCACTGCTCGGGCGAAGTGTTGATGAACATAACCGAGATGCCCGAAGGGGCCAGAAAGCTCTGGACTCCCCGAACCATTTCGGTAATGGGCGAGTACTCCAAGGCGGCCGATGACTTCAGTAATATGCCAACCGCTTTGTGAATCCGGGAGGCGTTTCCGAAGGCAAAGGTGCCTTTGCCGTGCCTGCGATAAATAAGGCCCCGTCTCTCCAGGTCGGCCAAAGCAAGCCGAACGGTAACGCGACTAATATTGAAACGGCGGCAGAGTTGGTGCTCGCTGGCAATGGCAAAATCGGATGACTTCGGATTATTGAGAATTTCCTGGGCAAGAGTGCTGGCGAGGTGGGCTCGGGAAGTTAGTTTATGGATGGTTGACACGCAGGCATTGTTAGAATATCCGTGCTTAATACAAGATGAAAATTTAGACCTTGTTTGATATTAGGTTCGCTTATGCTTGGATAATGCGCCATTAAGTTCTTTTCCGTATGTTTTGACTAATCTCAATTCCAAAACCAGGAGAGGCGGACGTTCGTTGTTGATCATTTCTAAAATTGTCTCAAAGGCTTCATCGGTTACCTGAGCGGTCGTGCGGCGCAGCATTTTGGCTATTCGTTCGATTTTCGCGCGTGTTTCCGGATAGATCTCAAGCATGGAAGCACTCGCTTTTTCTTTTTCAATGAGATGCTTTACCGCGCGTGAAATGTTGGGTTTCCCTCCCTGCTTTCTGGAAAGCTCTCCAAGGAAATTTTTATCCGATTCGGGTAAGCGCACCCGAAGATGTGCACAGACCCTCTTTTTGTCTCGCATGGGGGAGAGTACTACTGGACGGCGCATATTCAAACTGTTTGTAATACAAATGTGATAAATAATGTGACTATTTTAGCTCGGCAAACTTGCATTCACAGCGCCCCCCATAAGTACCGAATTGCCAGTTGGGCTTTTGAATTTGAGGGCTCATCATTCGGAAGATCAGTTTAATCAAGGGATGTTCCGGTAGAGCAAGCGCCCGGGTCATGAGGGCGTCGCTCAAAGCATTTTCTTCGTACTCAAAGGCGATTGCCCACTTGTTGTCGCCGTGGGAAAACGTGAAGAAAATCGTTGGGCCGATGATCCGGAAAAAAGCCATGAGCAGAAGTGAAACGCCAGCCGTTATTCTGTCCGGAATGTCGTGGCTGTTCTTCGACAGATGTATGTCGAAACCGGCAAGGGCTTTCAGGTTGACCGGCCTCCGCTTTTCCATTCCGGCTTGTAAATCTTGAATGATTCCTTCGATAAACTCATTCCGTTCAGTCGAGCCGCCCAATTGAAATTTAATCAAATCGGCAAACTCTCCGGTAATTGTCGTGTCGTAAGCCGGCCCGGTTTGCTCCGGTGAATGACCGGATACAAAGTTCAACAGGGCATAGGGAGTATCATTCAGACGGATCGGCTGGTAGGCTATCAGAGAGTCGCGAAAACGGACAAAACCCGAATGACCGGCGTGTGCCTTCGCCAGGGCGTGCTTCAACCGGGCCGCGGTCATTTCAGAAAAGGAGTTGCAGAGAAGATGGGTTCGGTCGCCCTCCCGGTAAACAACCCGTCCACTTTCAGTGGCAAGAAGCCAGCCGGGTGAGATGCGTTGCCTGGCCTCGGAGATGAGTCGTTCGCGCTGAGCCGCGGCTTCCCTTTGCCGGAGTTGGGAAAGGATATGCGTCGCCGCCATCCCGTATTCGGAAAGATTCTCGGACGCCTGGTTGGTCGTGGCCAGGAGACATCCCAGAAGTTTGTTGTCCGCGATCAACGGAACCCCGATCGAATAGCCGGAGTCCATGTACCACGAGGCAGTGTCCGAATAGGGAATGCCTTCCGGGAAGAATAGAGTGGCTCCCTTGAGCATCTGTAGAATTGTCTCCTCCGGGAGGGTGACATGCTCCGGGACTTGAGGAACGTCTTCGCCACGGGAAGCGAGAACCTTGAATCGATTCTGGTCTGTATCGGATGGAACCAGGAGGACGCCCGAGTGCGCGGAGGCAACTTCAAGAAACCCGTCCAACATCAATTCCATGAGGATGTGGGGCGCTGATAGCCGTTCCTGCATCGTTATGAAATGACGGAGGATTCCGGGCCGGCTTGGTTTGTCCGAGACCTCGTGAGGCAATTGCCGGCCGGGGTGAAGCGCTTCCCGGCGAATGCTCTGGGCGAGGCGCTTGGGCTCGACGCGGAGATCAAAAACACCGGCAAACCCGTTGGTCGCCGCGCGTCCCATCAAGGTGTCCTGATAATGGACAAGAAATACCTTCACGGAATGCTCCTCGTGAGACAACCGCTCGGCAATATCGAAGGATTCATTTGAAGCGCCGACCACGGCTATCGTCGCGCCCCTGAGTTTGACGGCGTTCTCAAGCTGCCCAATCTGGCATGTTGAGATGGCGACGCTGTCCGAGAGTTCATTTTCCAGCGCAACGCGAAAGCGTTCGGGTAAAGCTGAAACGATGCAGGATGGGCGAAGCGCGATGTTATTGAGAAAAGCCATATGCGTAGGGGTGTTTGATGGGGTGTGTTTGATCGTTCTTCCAACGTTTTAGGATTAAGGAGCAATTGGAGCCGCCGACTCCATGGGCATTGAGGAGGACCGTCTTGGGACGCGAAAGAAGAGGAGTGCCCGTGACGATGTCGAGGTCCACGCCAAAAAGAGGCACTTCGTGGTTTGCGGTTGGAGGAATGATCCCTTCGGAGAGTGAAAACGCCGCCGCAACCGCCTGGAGAGGACCGGCTCCCGCCAGCGGATTGCCGATGACTCCCTTGATGGAGGTGACAGGGATGTCTCTTAATCGTTCCCCAAACACCTCAAGGAGAGCCTCGGCTTCGGAGCGATCAAGAACGGGGTGGCCGGGCCCCCACGCAAAAATCCCATCGAGGTCTTCTCCGTCCATGCCTGCGGAATCGAGGGCCCGGATCATCGATTGGACATATCCCCCGCCGGGGCGTGACGTATCGGAATCGCCAAAATTGGCATAGCCGATGATCTCACAAAGCGGCTGCCGGTCGGCCATTTGGGCGGCGCCGGCTTCTTCGATGAAAAGCAGGCCTGCAGCCTCGCTGAGGACACCGCTGTCTGCAAAGGCGTCGAAGGGGCGGCTCGATTTTTCCGGGAATTTATGCCGGAGTGATGCCATTCCGGACTGGACAAATTCAGCCAGAGGACTCGATGCCACGGCGGCATCGGCCCCTCCCGCGACAACGAGATCGGCGCTGCCGCGAACAACGTCGCGCGCGGCAAGACCGATGGCGTCCATGCCGGCGGCGCAAGCGGTGGAAACGGTTTGGACCTCGCCCCTGCAGCCCAAAAACATGGAAAGCGCGCCGGCCGCCGCATGGGGGGGGGATTGACTTACCAGAAGCGGGGAACTTGCTTCGTATCCATGTTTGGCCTGCTGAAAGCCTGAGTTGGCAATAATGGAGCAATCACTCGTGGCAAGGCCGATGCGCAGATTGAAGTTTCCATCACTTGGCAGGGCCTGCTGAAGTTGCTGCGCCGCCTTGAGGAGAAGATGGGTATGCCGGGCGAGGCGTTTCGGTTTGAGCCTGGCCGGAATAAAATCGAGGGAAAACTCGGGCACTTCACCGCCAATCTGGCAACCGGTCGGGACGGCATCAAAACGGCGAATGTGACGAATGGCGGAATTGCCCGAGCGGACGAGATCCCAAAACTCATGAACATTGAGCGCCTGGGGGCCGACAATTCCGGCCAGCGTGATCACAGCGCGACGTTTCATGCCGCCTTTCTGAGGTTTGAGATGACGGGCATCTGTCGGTCTCGTTTGGTGGATAGAATTTTCGGCGGCGTGATAAAAAGCGATTCGTATTTGGATGGAGCAAAGACGCCGTTCGCATCAAGAGCCGACTTGATTCTATTGAATATATCGGCCGAATTTCGTGAAGCTGAACCAACTTCCTGTTCATTTCCAAGCCCAAGCCGATAGGGGCGAAGACCTGCTCGTGAAAACACCTGCCACAGCTTTTGCGCTTTTCGAAGGGCGGCCGCCGCCCGGCTCTTGATGAAGGGAACGGAGATGACCATGACGGTCGTAAGGGAATCAACCACGTTGACGGTGACGGCAAGCGGCCATAGATCGAGTTCCCGTGCCGTGCTTTCAAGCAGGCGCACCGCGTTCCCGATTTCTGTTGCGGAGGAGGGCACCGCCGGGGTCACATGAATCAGTCCGGCTTTTGTTTTTTCCGGATCGAGCACCGTCAAATCGGCTTTTCCAAGCGCGGACCATTGAACGCTTGGAAGAGCGAGATTGGATGGAAAACCGGCGGCCAGTTGCTTGAGCTGATCCATGGGCGGGGAGGAAGCGGACGGCGCGGGTAAATTGTTTTCCCCTAAAATCACCTCGATATCGGCCAACCCGGAGAGGCTGGTTTCAATCACTCCGGCGGCCGCCGTTGTGATTTCGCGGCAACCCTGCATGGGAAGCGCCGCCGTCCACGCCGATGATGCTTTTTCCATGAAGGAACGTCCCTGCCCGGCGTTCAGCCAGGGCATCATGGTGGAAATGATTCGCTGGCGGTTGGCGATGTGGGGCACCCCCGTGATGCATCCATCCCGCTTGAGCATGAGTATCTTCCGGAAAAATTCTTCCGTTTTCGTCTCATCACGAAGCCGGGCGATGATGACTCCGCTGCCGTTCGTGCGCTTGATCAGTCGCAGGCGCGCAGCGGTGACGATGCCGAAGCCGGCTTGGGGAAAAAGCTGGGTAATATCGGGTCCCAACGGGGCGACTCCATCCGACGGACCGCCATTGCCCAGGCGGGTCCAAATGGCCTCTCCCGTTCCCGTGACAACTTCAAGTTCCACGAGGTCCAGATGCCGGTGGCCGTGGTATCCGATGCCGCGTTCGAGCGCATTACCCAGTACGCTGGTCGATTCGCCGGCCCCGGTCACATTGAAAAGCCATTCCCTGCCCTCTTTTTCGAGGGCTTGATGAAGCATCAACTGGGTCACTCCCGGCTCGATGCAAATCGAGCCATGTTCGGGAGAATAAGCCCGGATGCCGGTCATTTTACCGAGATCGATGATCCAGGCTCCATGGACGGATGGGAGCGCGGAGCCGAATCCCCAGTTTTTCCCGCAGGAGAGCGGATGAAGCTTGACGCCGTTGATGGCGGCGGTTCTTACGATGCGAATGACGTCGAGGGTTGTGCGGGGGAAAAGTCTTCCCGCAATCCGGCGGGAATGTCCCGAGAGATCGGAAAGGATCGAGGCCCCGTCGCAGGCGAGGTCCGATAACTTCTCTCGAAAAGCTGCATGCGCCTTTGTCACCGAAGTTGTCCTCCCGCCGGCTTGAGGATTTCGCCGAGTACTCCCTCGTGTATTCCGAGATACGACTTGGTGATTTTTGCGTGGCGCTGAAAAATCTCCAATTCTTCGAGGCGCGCCTGGAGCTTGGGCAGGTTATACCAGGGGACTGAAGGAAACAGATGGTGGGCAAGGTGATAATTGACGTTGAACGGTGCGAGGGTCAGGCGTTCGAACCAGGTGGCTTCGACGTGGCGCGATTCGTTCAGTTCGTTTTCGGAGGGGCAGACCAGATGCTCGGCAATCGCCCGAAGCCGGACAAGAGCCCCAAATATCGTCCCCATGGGCACCATCCACAAAAGAAGGAACCAGATCCAACCATGAAATAAAGTAAGGAGAGCGGCCGTAATGACCAGGAATGAGACGAACCTCACTCGTTCGGCGGGAGAAAGACTGACATGGCGATCGACGGCGGCCCGCAACGGAGACCAGAAGAACATGAGGAGCAAAATCTTGTGTGCGGCGAGACCGGCCAGGTCCAAAAGGAAGAGCCGGATGGTCGACAAATGATCTTTGGGCCAGTGCCAATCCTCCTGCCGATGCATTCCGACCCAGTCGGGATCCTGCTCGGTATTGGTGTACTGGTGATGCAGGAGATGGAGGCGGCGATAGACATCGGTGCCCATGCCGACGGGAAACGCGCAAAACATATCCGAGAGGAAATCGTTCCAGGCGTGATTTTTTAAAAGACGGTAATGGGCCGCCTCGTGGATCAGGCCGAGAAAAGCATGCTGTCTCGTGGCCACCACGACGATGGCCGCCAGATAGCATGGAATCCACGCCATCCAGGGAAGATGCGGCGATAAGGCAACGAAGCCGCCGATGCAAAATCCCAGCACAAGCCATTGTCGGGCCACGGAGATCACGGCTTTCGTTTCCGAGATTTCGGAGAGCCGGCGGATATCGGGCGCCAGCTCGCGGATGGGCAATAAATGTTTTCCGTTGTTTTGTCTTGTGCCCGGAAAGCATTCGGCTTGGGTAGTTTCCTCTACCGTTGGTTCCGATACAGCATGCCGATTGGGGATCGTACACAGGGATTGGTCGCTCATGCAGAAACCGGATACAGGCCGGGAGGGTTTCGGTCATTGCAAAAATTTGCCTGGATGCATGGTCTACTGTTGTCGGGTATGATCAAATATGACACAACTTGTAATACGTTTTTAATACATCCAAACTAAACTTGTGAGCAGAGCCATTCCTTTAAGTCGATGGGCTGACAAGATGGGGATCTCTTACCGAACCGCCTGGCGCATGGTTCGGGAGGGGAAGCTCCCGCCCCCCTGCCGGGTCGTACAGTTTAAGACCGGCACCATTCGAATTTTCGAGGAAAAGATGGATAAAAATCCATCCAAGTCGTCCCGGGCGGTGATCTACGCGAGGATCAATACGCGGACGGCGATTGGAGACCTTGATGAGCAGGTGCGGGAATGCCGTCTCTTTTGCCATGCCCGGGGATGGGAGGTTGAACGAGTGGTCCGCGAACAGGCCCCGGGGTTTGGGCCGAAGAGACGAAAGCTCCACTCCCTGCTGGTTGCCCCTCCCCGGCGTTTGGTGATCTCACGGCCTTCGGTCCTGTCGCGTTTTGATATCGCCATCACCGAAATTTTGCTCAGAAATCTCGGTTGTGAATTGACTGTGGTGGATCGGGACCGGGAACACCATGGACAGGGGGGGGCGTTGGAGGATTTGACCGACGCGATCTCTTCCACATGCAACCTTCACTACGGACTCAAACGAGGCCGGGCGTTAGTGGAGGATCTTAATCGCCTCGTTTCCAAAAACGCCCGCTCGTGAATCAATGTCGGGAGCAGAGGCCGAGAGGGCGCTCGCCAACTGCGATCGCGATTTAAAATGGAGCTTTTTGAAGACCTGGCTGAGTTGGATTTTAACCGTTCCGGGACTCTTCCGCAGCATTTCCGCGATCTCGATATTGCTAAACCCCTTGGCCGCTTGCAGGGCCACCTCGCGTTCGGTTCGAGAGAGCCGGGATAACTTGGCGTAAGCCGAAGCCGGGGTCTGCACCTGTGCCCCGCGATCGTAGTAAAGTTGCACGAGAAAACGGCCCCGGCTTAAAGTCAGGGACTTGGAAGGTATGAAATAAATTTTGGCAAAAAGGCCCGGGATGCTCGGATGGAGCAGGGTTTCAAACTCGACGGGACGCAGGGGCCCCGGACGCGCAAGCTTTGCCGATTCGATGCGCGGCTTTAACCGGGGTATGAGGGCAAGTATCTCATTGGGTACTGATATCTTATTATGCGAGATTTTTTTTGAGAAAGCCGACAGGCCGCGTCGCCACACCGTGCAAAGTTCCACCGCCGCGGCGTTGAAATGTCGCGGGACAAGATCCCAATCCAAAAGCAGAGCCGAAGCGGGCAGGTCCCAGATGAAGGTCGAGAGAGAATTATCATCCAACTGCTCTTCCTTTTTGAAGGCAAGTTTCCGCACCACAACTTCGAAATGACGCTGCCACCCCAGCAGTTGATTCATGTCGCCATCCGAAAAATCTCCCTGTTCGACATTGCGAAGGATGGTCAACGTTGCCAGCCAGGTATCTTCATGCCACGCCGTTATGGAAGCGCCATGTTCGGCATTCGTAGGACGCAGGATCTCCTTGTAAAAGATCGACCGCTTCAGGATGGGCAGTGACGTATAATCCGAGTGGCGCACCACGGTCACGGAAGGGCCGATCGGACTGCGCCGGAGCCAGATATCGTATTTATTGGTCTGACATACTTCACGCACGTAGCCGTCACAAATGGCCTTGTACTTGGCTATCGAAGTAATCGAGGGGAGTTCAAACTTAATCGGCAAAAAGGCAATAAAGAGATATTCATGCACCATGCGCGGCGTGATCAGCTCGACCATCGCCTTGCCCAAGCGGGCGGTCGTTTCGACTTGATGCAGCCGGGCCAAAGCATCGTGTTCCAAAAGATCAATCATGGATGCAGATTTAAAGGGGTTTATTTAAGAAGAGGGGTGCGAATAATCTCATTTTTATACCATTTGGCATATGGGCATCCAAAGTAACTTGGCTTAGTTATAGGCGCAAGGAGAAAACATTATGGATAATATTACCGATCCCAATCAGGCTCGTTACCATGTGGTCACTCTGCTCCACGATGGCAAATTGGATGAAGCCGAAGAGGCATTAACGACATTTGCCCACAACGACATCATCTCTTGCGAGAACGAAGTATTCTACCGCTTTTTATTGGAAGCGGCGAGGCGCCGCTCCAAATCAGAGCTGCCGGAAGAGACCGCAAGGCTTCGCCAACCGGCCCTGTTGAAACAAAAAGCGTAATGAAAAGGTTGCAAACACACCCAAATGCGGCGGTACCGCATGATGGAATCATCCCCGTGGATGGCATGGGAATGTCAAATCAGAGTTCACATCCAAGCCGGGGGCGTTATGCATACAACTGATTACAAAGATGTGGAGTTTATTGGCGCAAAAAACCGGCACGCCGCTCTGTATGAGTGGTACGATGGCCTTTCGGATAATGAGGTGAAGGTCTCAATAACAAAAATCAAATGCCGCGAATTAATGTCTTCCGTTCCCACGGCGCTTCAATTGATTGTTATGTGCAATCATCCATTTTCGGAAGAAACTTTGGCCATACATCGCGCCAAAGAATCAAGAAATGAAACGGCCGTGGATCGTGCTTTGCGCGCCTTACTAAGGGTTTTCAATCAATGGGTGTCTATAAACGGGATGCCCGAGGAAGCCTTTTTAAACAATGGCCAAGCCTTGGTAAATTGGCAACCCGTCGAGATGCTTCCCTACAGTTTCGAGGAATTGTCCTATCAGGAACAAGTTTATACGGAGATGAACAGCCATGCGATGGACTGCCTCGAACTGATCAGGATTGCGACGTTTACAGACGAGGATTTTTTGAAACTGTGGGAAGGCTCCAACAACCCGTTTCTGGCCGCCGGACGGCTGGCTTATGGGGACCTCGAATGGATCCAGCAATTTCCTGATAATTTTATTATTAGTGAATCGGACAGAGATTGCTTTCTGGAAAGGACATCGGAATTTGCAAGGGAGTATCTGGGTTTATGCCGCCTCGGCATGCTCTCCGGATACGAATCCCCTCTTACCAGGAAAATTTCCGGGGTGATCCTTCGCTTTCAACGGCAGTATCCTTTCAATATTCCCGACTGGCAACTGCTGGCCCGGCAACATTTGGACGCCGAAATCGATTCGAGTGATTTTCCGTTGATTCTGCATCTGCGAATATATAACGAGATTGATAGCGCATGCGATCTGTTGCGCAGCGATCTGCTGGAAGCGACGGATGGTTTCGAGAAGTGGATTCCTCCCCTGGTAAATTCCTTTTTGCCGGGGTTAAGGGCTCCTGAATCCGCAAGATTTTTCACCGATGTTCTCGATAACCGGCTCGAACATTGACTGGACCCCCTTGAAGTACGGGACGCATCAAGCAGTAGAATCGCGGGCTTCCTGCAAGCGCTGCTTTGCAACGTTTACGAGGGTCCGCGGAAACATATTCGTTTGCATGAACGGTAAAACCAATCCATGAAACAATCTTTGCATATCATTCACGTCGAGGATTCCGTGGAGGATTCCAATCTCGTGAAGCTCATGTTGCAAGGCGCCGGCATCGAGTGCACATTTCTCCGAATCGAGACATGGGGGCAATTCGTACAAGCTCTTCATGACTCGAAATGCGATCTCATTCTCTCCGATTGCGCGCTACCTCATTTCGATGGTTTGGAGGCTCTTCAAATCGCTCGCACCGCGAGACCGGAGATACCCTTTATCTTTGTTTCCGGGACGATGGGGGAAGAAATGGCCATCGACTCCCTCCAGAATGGAGCCACCGACTATGTGCTCAAGGAACGGTTGTCCCGGCTTGTCCCGGCCGTTCGTCGCGCTCTGAGCGAAATAGAGAGCAGGAAAACCCGCCATATTCTGGAATCTCAATTGAAACAGGCACGGAAACTGGAAACCATTGGCACTTTGGCGGGGGGCTTGGCGCACGACTTTAGGAACCTGCTGCAGATTATGAAATTGAGCGTCGAGCTGCTCCCCATGATGGCCAATGAACCGGAGCGGGTCATACAAATTGCCGAGCAATTGGATAAAGCCACTGATCGTGGATGCGAGATGATCCGGGAGTTGTTGGTTTTTGCGCGAAAAACGGAAATCCATCTTCTCCCTATTGATATGACCGCACAGATCAAGGAACTGGCTCAAATGCTCCAGAACTCCCTCCCTGCAAATCTAAGCCTGTCCCTTGAACTGGAGGAGGACCTGCCGCCCATCCCGGCGGACGCCAGTCATTTGGACCGAATATTGACCAACCTGATCATGAATGCTCGCGACGCTCTGCCCGAGGGAGGAGAGATCACGGTTTCGACCGATCTTGTTCGGTTTGACCACATTCACGCGAGTTCATGGCAGATCAAGGATGTCCCCTATCTTCGCGTCAAAATTTCGGATGCCGGAACAGGAATGGACGAAACCACCCAATCCCGTATTTTTGAGCCCTTCTTTACGACGAAGCTCACCGAAAAGGGCACGGGCCTGGGGCTTTCCGTCGTCTATGGCTTGATGGAAGCCCATCATGGTTATATCGATCTTCACTCTCAAATTGGCAAAGGCACCACATTTTCTCTTTTCTTTCCGTTGCTTCCGGAAACAAATGTTGCCCCTGAAAGAATCCAAATTATTTCGCCAATCCGGCTCCTGGGCCAAACGGCTCATCTCGATGCTATTTCTGCCAGAGATTGCGACATGGCCGCTTTTTAGCCTGCGATACCCAATTGCTTTTTAATGGTTAATTTGGTCCGAGTCGTTCACTCTCGCTAACATGGGTGGCATGAACAGACGTGATTCAAGAAATTATATCAGGGCCTATTTTTTAGCCATTCTCCTAAGCCTGAACCTGCCGAGCCCCTGCAACGGCCAATCCCTTGGCAATCACTATGTTCTCGGGGTGGAAGGCATCAAAGCCGGCTTTCCACCGCCCGAGGGCCTGTACCTGAGGAACTACACCTATTTTTACTCCAGCGACCAACTCAACGATGCCCAAAGCAAGCCGTTAAACCTTAATTTTCATCTGACCGTCGTTGCGGATGCGACACGCTTCTCCTATGTGACTCATTACCAAATTGCAGGGGGCAATTACGGGATGGGACTGATTCTTCCGTATGTTTACTCTTCCGCCACCCTGGGCAACACGACCCAGTCCCACTTTGGGCTGGGCGATGTCTATTTTGAGCCCGTCATTCTCGGCTGGCGGCTTGAACACTTCGATGTCATGACCAACCTCGGTTTTTTTGCGCCGACCGGGAACTTCAATCCCGCCAACGCCGCGTCCCCAGGCGACGGGTTCTGGACGGGCATGTACACGCTCGGCACCACCTATTACCCGGACAAGGAGAAGCTTTGGAACGTGGCCGTGCTCAACCGTCTTGAGTTCAGCAGCAAACAGGAACAGACCCAGATTCAACCGGGTTATGGAGAAAGTTTTGAATGGGGAGTGGGAAGAAGTTTTATCATCGGGCCGCAAGAAAAAGGGCCGCCTGACGGCATCCTGGATATCGGAGCGGCGGGTTACTGCAATTGGCAGTTTACCAAAACCACCGGGCCTTCTTATCCGTTGCATAGTCAGGATGTGGCGGCGGTTGGGCCTGAAATCGCTTATACCATGCCGAAGTCCAATACTCTTTTTTCCCTAAGGTACGAACCCGAGTTCGAGGCGAAAGCCAGGCCGGAAGGAGCCACACTGAACCTCACGATCACCACCAAATTGTGGTGACATACGCGCTGTGCCCTCATAAAGAAAAGCCAAAATTCGATGCGAGCTTTTTTTACTGGAGGGATGCGGAAGACTGGGACGGGGCGTTCGCCGCAGCCTGAACGGGGATCGAGCGCTCGGAAAGCCGGATGGCCTTGAGGCTGTCGAGCGCGCTGATCAGGACCGCGTCATGAACGACCGGAAGGCTCAGGAGAACCGGCTTTCTCTCGAGGGAATCGAGGTAGTCGTCCCATTCGGGGTCCTGTCCCTGGACGAGGGAAGCTTCGCTGAGCCGATGGCGTTCGGGGGATTCGCCGATCACGTCGAGGATCTGGTTGTCCTTGATCAGCGCGAGCGCGGCTTTCTCGGACTGGTCATCGACGGTCACGACGATGTCGGGGATGACGGGGTGATTCCATGGCAGGGGATGCTGCGGAATCTTGAAAACCGCCTTGGGATCTTCTTCGGAGCCGACAGGTGATACAAAATAGCGCAGAACCTGGCCGGAGGTAAGCTTTTGCTCCTCGAAACGTCCCATCTTTCCCGCCGTCGCACGTCCCACCACCAAGGCGCCATCGGCTTGAAGACAGGCCGCCAGCGCTTCCGCTGCGCCGGTGGTCTGATTATTTGTCAGAACGACAATGGGGCAATGAAAGGAGAAATGACTTTCCAGTGGAATGAGATGCATGCCCAGGGTTGGGTCGCCTGATGTGAAAAAGCCAAGTATCTGCTCCGCGCCCGCGAAATCGTCCGGCGCAACATTGCTGCGAAGGTCGAGAACGACTCCGGTCGTCGAAGGAGCGAACTGCATCAAATGGGTTGCCACGTCCGACCAGCTTTTTTCCGGTGTGAACGATGCGAGCCGCCAATAAAAGATATTGTCGGCTAACGTGAGCATCGGGGCTGGTGCCGGAGAGGTCGCGGTCGCGGGTGCGCTTAGGGAAATCTTTTCACCGGACCGGGCGATCAGGTCGCTGAGCTTGTCTCCCGGCTTATAGTTAAGTGTCTGAAAATCGGGATACTTCGCTTGAAGAATCGGCAGCGCCTCGGCCAGCGGGTCGGGGGCGGCGGGAGGCGATCCGGCAGGCGGATCGGACCGAAGAATCGGGTCGGTCAGCACGAGAAGACTTAATAAGGTCAATTTAAGGATATTCATTCCAGAGTCAGCCGAGCGGCAATATCGCGCCGGACCTGACTTCCCGCAAAATGAATTTTCGCCACGCGCTGGTAGGCGAGATCGCGCGCGGAGGCGAGATCGGCGGCCCAGCCGGTGACGCTGAGGACCCGTCCGCCATTCGTCACCACCCGGTTGCCCTCCTGTTTCGTCCCCGCGTGGAAAACGGCCGTGCCCGGCGCATCGAGGTCGATCCCGTCGATCGGCACGCCCGTTTCGGGCGTACCGGGATAACCGGCGGCGGCCAGGACGACCGTCACCGCGTGGTTGGCATTCAGCCGAATCTGGAGTTTGCCCAGGCGTTGTTCGCGCACGGCCTGGAAAATATCGACGAGCGGCGTGTCGATGAGCGGCAGCAGCACCTGGGTTTCGGGGTCGCCACCGCGCACGTTAAATTCGAGAATCCTCGGGCCGTCCTTCGTCCAGATCAGGCCGATGTAGAGAATGCCGCGGAAATCGATCCCCTCCTTGCGAAGCGCGGCCAGGACCGGCTCGACCACCTGCGCCGAAACCTGCGCCTGCAGCTCCGCCGTGGCAAAAGGCGCGGGGGCATACGCGCCCATGCCTCCCGTGTTCGGGCCGGAATCGCCCTCGCCAAGCCGCTTGTGGTCCTGCGCAATCGGCAGGACGAAATGGGAGATGCCATCGGTGAGCACATGGACCGACATTTCGCGGCCGGGGAGGAATTCCTCGATGACGAGCGCGCGGCCCGCTTCGCCGAAAACACGCGCGTCCATGATGCGATGGATGGCCTGCGCCGCCTCGCGCGGAACCTGGGCGATGATGACCCCCTTCCCCGCGGCGAGGCCGTCGGCCTTGATGACCTGCGGATAGACATTGTGCTTTTGGCTATAAGCGTAGGCCGCAAGCGAGTCGCTGAAACATTCCCCCGGCGCGGTGGGAAGGCCGTGCTTGAGGAGAAAAGTCTTGGTGAAGGCCTTGCTGCCTTCGAGGCGGGCGGCGGCGGCATTCGGACCGAAGATCGGCAGGCCGGCT
Organism: Methylacidiphilales bacterium; assembly: GCA_035948935.1. Lineage (GTDB taxonomy): Bacteria > Verrucomicrobiota > Verrucomicrobiia > Methylacidiphilales > UBA1321 > JABDGH01. The sequence goes on from DASZIP010000031.1 coordinate 23,614, forward strand.
TTCTCAAACAGGTCCACCACCCCGGCGCAGAGCGGCGCTTCGGGGCCGACGATGGTCAGATCGGGCTTTTCCGCGAGCGCCCATGCGACGAGGCCGTCAAGATCGCCGGCGCCGATGGAAAGATTGGCGCCGAGTTGCCCGGTGCCGGCGTTGCCGGGCGCGATGAAAAGCCGGAGGCCGGGATCCTCCTGGCGCAAACGCCAGGCCAGGGCGTGTTCGCGTCCGCCCGAACCGAGCAGAAGAATTTTCATTGGGACGGCGGCGCGGGGGCGGGTTCCATCGGAGATTTCAGGATATAGACGGTCGGTTGAGCCGGAAGCATCGCGCGGTTGATCACGATTTCGTCGGAATCGAATTTACGCACCGGAAATTTCGTGACCGACAGATATTCGTCGAGTGTGCGGAGAGGCACGATCCCGGACAGGTCGGTCTTGTAGTTGATGGGGATGACGACGGTCGCCCCGAGGTCTTTCACGACCTGGTTGAGATCGCCGACCGAAAGCGTCTCCAACCCGACCGGGAGGAAGATGACATCGACCTTCCCCAGTTCCGCCTTTTCCTGGGCCAAAAGAGGCATGTTGATCTGCCCGGGATAACAAAACTTCACGCCGTCAAAGGTGAGGGTGAAGGCGGTGTTGGCCGCGCCATCGCCGGAGGGGTCCTTTTGCAGCGCGACGCCGTAAAAGGGTATGCCGTTGGCGCGATTCAACCCGACGGCCATGACGCTGCGAAAGATGAGCGGGTTGCCAAAGATCAAATCGGCCGCGCAGTGGTCGTCGGCTTCGTGGGTGACGAGGACAAAGTCGGCCTCGAGGTGCTCCGGGAATTTATAATGGACCACGTTCGGGCCGAACGGGTCGATCGCCGCCCGGATGCCGACCGAGGAAGTCAGGTAAACAAACCCGTGACCGTACCAATGGATGTTCACTCCGCCGGGCACCGCCATGGGCGTTTGAGTACCGTTCAGGTCCGCGGGACTGACCGGCAGCGCGCGCGGGGCGAGATTGGTCGCGGCCGCCGAATCGACCGGCAACGCGCGGGGCGGGGCGTTGGTTTCGGACGACGACTGGGCCGCAACCGGGCCAAGACCTAAGAGGAGAAACAGCAGGATGGGATGAAGACGCACCCGTTGAGCCTAACAGATCGAATGCTTTGGAAAATGAAATTGTGCTGTGCGCCTATTCAGAAACGGCTTTGGCCGGCGGGAAGGAACCGGGTTTATTTGGCGGGGGATGGAACGCGCTTGCGCCGGCCTTTTTCCTGCGTCGGCATGGTTTGATTGCCGGCCGGCAGAACAGGCCGGGGCAGATGTGAAATTTCATATTGCGCCGCCGCCAGTATGCCCCCTGTGTCCGGCAAAGCGGGCCGACCCGCCCTGTCTTCATCAAAACGAAAAGCCGAAGTCAGGTCGCCAAAGGTTTGCCGCCGCCACGCGCTGATGTTCTCTTCGCGCACGCCGGTGACTTGTTCCAGAAATTGCAGCGCGGACGTATGGTCGAACGGCTGGCTGCAAACCCAGCCGCCCGCCGTCCACGGGGAGACGATGATGCACGGCACGCGAAAACCCGCGCCAATCGGCAGGCCGTCGATGAATTCATGCGCCGTGCCCCGCGGCGGAACGGGCGGCGCGACGTGATCGAAAATCCCGTCATTCTCGTCATAATTCAGGATAAACACGGTCTTCGCCCAGACTTCGGGGTTCGCGGCAATGGCGTCGATTTTACTCGCGACAAAAGCGGCGCCATCGGCGGGCGTGTAATCGGGGTGCTCGGATTGATAACTCGTCGGCATGATCCACGAAACGGCGGGCAGTTTGTCGTTCATGGCGTCGTGTTCAAACCGGCCTTCGGGGCCCCGGACGACGCCTTTCAGGTGGAGCGGGGAATCCTGGGGCGCATTTTTGAATTGGTTGAAATATTCCAGCACGTTCGTTTCGTAATTGTCCTGCTGTTGATAGACTTTCCAGCTGACGCCCGCTTTTTCGAGACGTTCGGCGTAAGTCGTCCAGCTATAACCCGGCGATGAGATGTCATTGCTGATGATCGGGCCGCCATGGGCCCCGTCGGGATCAATCGTTCCCGTCATCCAATACATCCGGTTCGGCCAGGTCGGCCCAAAAACGGAACAATGATACGCGTCGCAGAGCGTGAAGGCCTCCGCCAGGGCGAATTGGAACGGGATGTCGTCCCGCGTGTAATGACCCATCGTGTAGGGGCCGTTGGGGCCGTCCGCCTTGCGATGCGCCGGAACCCAGTTATCCATCTTCCCGCCGTTCCAGGCCTCGTGCTGCGTTTGCCAGCCGTGGTCCGTGGACGGGATTTTCTGCGCGCTGGTCGTGCGTGTGTTCAAGTGAAACGGCAACAGGTGGCCGTCCGGATTTTGCGGATCGGGTTGATAAAAAACGGAATGGCCGTCGGGCAGCTTCAAGGCAGTCGGATCGTCAAAACCGCGCACGCCCGCCAATGTGCCGAAATAATGATCGAACGACCGGTTCTCCTGCATCAGCAGCACAACGTGCTTGATATCTTTCAGCGAGGCCCGCCGCGCCGGTTCCTGCGCGAGCGCGCGCCGGACGTTTGGCGGCATCAGCGTCGTCGCGAACGCCATCGCCGCCATCCTTGCGGAATACTTCAGCATCCGGCGCCGCGTCATTTTATTGGCGCCGGTGTCAATCGAATCATTGGAATTTTGTTTGTTCATAAAAAACACTTCTTCCCGATCCTGCCATGCCGTTCAGGGCGCCGGCCCCGCGCCGGCCCGGGTCAATTCCTCCGCGGCGATGACGGCGGCGGGATAATTCCAGTGGTGGTCATCCGGATAATAGAGGTCCTGGTATCCGCTTTCAAGCTTCTCATGGAGCGGCTCTCCGACATCGACGTAGCCGAAGGGCGCGGCTCTCTCCCGAAGCATTTTGAGCGTCCCGCTCCTGGAATAGAAGGGATGGACCACCCAATCGTAGTAGAGGGTCGATTTGTTGGGCGGCACGACCAGATAAAACTTCAGGCCCTGACTTCGGCAAAGGTCGGACACTTCTTTCAGGTTGGCCAGCGCCTGCTCGAAGCGCGGCAGATTTTTTACCGTATTGCAGACGCCACGGGTGATTTCGCCGCGATAAAAGAGGAGAAGCCTGCCGTAGGAGCAATCGAAAAAGTTTTCGTTCAAGTGAACGACGCAGGTATCGGTCATGTCGAAGGCGGTCGGCGAAAAAAGATAGGCGAAGTTGTCGATGATAACCTTGAAATTACCGTTGTTGGCGAAAGTCCAGGGTTTCGCCTTTTCGACGCTCGGGGGGATGTCGCCCGCCATTTCCCGAGCGAGGGGAATGTCGAGCGTGCTGTCGCCCGCGTCGGCGAAGCTGTCGAGCCATTCGCACTCAAAACGCTCCAGGATGATCACCTTGACGCCGTGGTTGCGGAACCAGTCGTCCCGCAGCCAGGCCTCGATTTGGGAAAGGCCGTTCTTCCGGCTCCAGTCGACGGCCAGCCCGCCCACCGGTTCGTGCCACCGGATGCTGCACGCCTTGGCGATGCTCCCGCCGAAGGAATCGCCGAAATAGACCACGCGCGTTCCGGAGGCCGGCCGCGAGCCGTCCATGTCGACGATGGTGAAGCCGGTTTGCGGTTCGAGCGCTTCGAGCTTCGCTTTGCGGTCTTCGAGACTGACCAGATAACCGATCCGCTTGCTGCTGCCGGTCTCGGGCCGGAACAGGTAGCGGGTAAAGCAGAACCACATGACGAGGTGGAAGATCGCCAGGACCGGGAGCAGGCTCAGAAAGAGAAGGCTGAGACGCCGCCATTTCTTTTGCGGCAGACGGGATGAGACGAACGGAGTCATAAGACTAGAATTGATAATAGAGGAATTCGGTCGTCTGATCGAAATGATAAGCCGTGATCAGGAAAAGAATGACGACGACCCATGCCCAGAGGCGATTCGGCTTCATGCGCGAAACGATCTCGAGCGAATTCGGCGCGTAGAGAACGACCGGAGTGATGAGCGCCAGCCAGACGAACTCGGTCTCGGTCGGCCAGTCGCGGCCGCGATGAGGGCCGCCAAACATCGTGCTTACAAGCGTCATGCTCTCATGAAAACCGTGGCTGCGAAAAAAGGCCCATCCGAGAAAGACCACGAGCAGCGTGAGCGCCCTTGCCGCCACGCGGGGCAGCTTCCAGCCCCGCTCCTCCCAGGCGTGGTTCACGGCCAGAAAGAACCCGTGCCACGCGCCCCAGATGACGTAGGTCCACGCCGCCCCGTGCCAGAAGCCCCCCAGGAGCATGGTGACCATGAGATTCACGTAGCGGCGGGACTTCCCGCGCCGGTTTCCCCCGAGCGGAATGTAAACGTAATCGCGCAGGAACCGCGAGAGCGTCATGTGCCACCGCCGCCAGAAATCGATCAGGCTCGCCGACTTGTAGGGCGAATTGAAATTTTGCGGATAGCGCACGTTGAAGAGCAACCCGAGCCCGATGGCCATGTCGGTGTAGCCCGAAAAATCGAAGTAAATCTGGAACCCGAACGAAATCACCGCCGCCCACGCCTGCGCCGGGGAAAGACGGTCGACATGCATGAAGTGCTCGTTCACCCAGCCCGAAAAGCGGTCGGCGATGAGGACTTTCTTGGCCAGCCCGATGGTGAAGAGCGCAAAGCCGGCGGCCAGGTTTCGATGGTTGACCACGAAGGTCCGCATCGAGCGGAACTGCGGCAGTATTTCCCGGTGGTGGACGATGGGACCGGCGATCAACTGGGGAAAAAAGTGAAGAAACACCGCGAAATCGAGCATCGAATGGCGGCCCACTTTCCCCTGGTTGCAATCGGCCAGATAGGCGATCGACTGGAAGGTGTAAAACGAAATGCCGAGCGGGAGAAAAATGTGCGGCCAGGTGATGTCGACGCCGGCGTGGGCGTTCAGGTTGTTGATGAAAAAATTCCAGTATTTGAAATAACCAAGCACGGAGAGGTTCGCCGCGACCCCGAACGCGAGGAACCAGCGGTGAGGATTCCTTCTCAGGCTTGCGCCGATCGCGTAATTGCCGACGATCGAGCCGAGCAAAAGCAGAAGATAGGGCGGGACCGGAACGCCCCAGGGGCCGGGAACGATGGGCGTCGCGTAAAGGTAGAAAAACGCCGACGCGACGCCGAGAATCCAGATCGCCAGCCGCGTCAAATGCCAATGCGCCGCCGCGTAAAACAACGCCAGCGTCACAGGCAGGAAAATGAAGCAGAATTCGCCGGAATTAAATAACACGCGGGTGGGAGAGTTGGCTCGACTAGGGTGTGTCTTCGAAATAGGACGAGGCCGCGTCCTATTTCGAAGACACACCCTGAGCCGACGCGGAGGCTGTCCGAAAAATAGGCGTGGGTCACGCCGAAAGAGTTTTTGACTTGGACACTCCGCAGGAGCTGCCGCGCGCACCATACCGCCGTGCACAGCACCATTCCACATTGCGAACCGCGCCACGCGCATGTATTCTTGAAAGGATCATGCAGGTTCTCTCGACTCCGCGGAATTTCGTCAACGGCTCCACGCCTCAGGAAAAGCTCAAGGTCGTCAAGGACGGCCTCGACGTCATCCACGACATCTATCGCTACGCCCAGATCGGTTTCAAGGCGATTCCGGAAGACGACTTCGACCGCTTCAAATGGTACGGCGTCTATCGCCAGCGCCCGAAGGACAGCGGCTACTTCATGCTCCGCACAAAAATCCCGGGCGGCCGGCTCAACTCGGCGCAACTCGCCGTGATGGGCGGCATCGCCGAGGATTTCGGCCACGGCTTCGGCGACATCACGACGCGCCAGACCTTCCAGTTTCATTGGCTCCGCATCGGAGATTTCCCCGAAGTTTTCGAGCGCCTCGACGCGGTCGGCATCACGACATCGGGCGCGTGCGGCGACGATACGCGCAACGTCGTCGGCTGCCCCGTGGCCGGAATCGATTGCAGCGAGATCATCGACGCCACGCCCCAATTGCACGATGTCAGCCTGCACATGACCGACAATCGCGAATTTTCCGACCTGCCGCGTAAGTACAAGATTTCGGTCTCGGGCTGCCGGATCCATTGCGCGCAACCCGACATCAACTGCGTCGGCGTCTTCGGTCTGGAACGCAACGTGAATGGCCGGACCGAGGCAGGCTTCGGCATCAAGGTCGGCGGCGGCCTTTCGAGCGCGCCCCACATGGCGCAGACGCTCCCCATTTTCCTGACGCCCGAGGATGTCCTGCCCGCGGTTCACTATGTGTCGGTGATCTTTCGCGACTTCGGCTATCGCGAGAAGCGCAACCGCGCCCGGTTCAAGTTTCTCGTGGCGGACTGGGGCACGGAGAAAATTTTGGCGAAGCTGGAGGAACTGGCCGGGCGTACTTTCCAGCGCCACGACGAATTTATTTTTCCCGACGACCCCGAGACCGACCACCTCGGCGTCCACGAGCAGAAGCAGCCGGGATTGTTTTATATCGGCGTCTGCTTTGCCGGCGGCCGCACGCACGGCAGGCAACTGGCCAAAATCGCTGAACTTTCCGCGAAATACGCGCAGCCCGGCCTCGACCGGATCACCACGACGAACAAGCAGAACCTGATCCTGCTCAACATTCCCGGGAGAAATCTCCCGGCCCTCCAGGCCGAACTCGACGCGAACGGCCTGTCGTGGCGACCCTCGAATTTCCGGCAGGGCTGCGTCTCGTGTACCGGCATGGAATTCTGCAACCTGGCCATCGCCGAGACGAAAAACCGCATGATGCTGCTCGTGGAACAGCTCGAAACGGAATGCGCCGCCTACAAGGAAAAAATCCGCATCCATTTCAGCGGCTGCCCGAGTTCCTGCGGCCAGCATCAGATCGCCGACATCGGTTTTCGCGGCGGCTCGACCCGCGTCAACGGCGTGCCGACCGAGTGCTTCGACATGTTCATCGGCGGCAAGCTGGGCGCCGACCCGCGCTTCAACGAACTGGTGAAGAGCAAGGTCCTTGCCGCCGACATCCACCGCACCGTGGGCAGGCTGCTCGACTTTTACACCGCCCATCGCGAACCGAACGAGCCGTTCCACGCCTTCGCCAGCCGCACGCCGAAGGAGCAAATCAAGACGGCGCTTTCCTAGCCGCCCGCGCGGAAATCACCCCTTCAACGCCGCGTCAATCGCGCCGGTCAGTTCCTTGTCCTGCGGTTTCACCTTGCTCGGGAAAAACTTGAGCACCTTGCCGTTGGGATCGATGAGATATTTGCAGAAGTTCCAGCTCGGCGGGGGAAATCCGGTGGTTAGAAATTGATAGACCGGCGCCTGATCCGCGTTTTTTTTAACGACGACTTTCTCAAACATCGGAAACGTGACGTTGTATTTGCCGGTGCAAAAGGCCCTGATTTCCTCCGGCGTGCCCGGCTCCTGATGGCCGAAGTCGTTGGAGGGAAAACCAAGAATGAAAAAGCCCTTGTCCTTGTATTCGAGATAGAGCTTTTCCAGCCCGGCGTACTGGGGCGTAAAGCCGCACTTCGAGGCGACATTGACGACCAGCACGACATGGCCCTTGTACTGGCCGAGATCGACCGGCTGACCCTCGAGCGAGTTGACTTTGAGGTCGTAAAGAGACTGGACGGGATCGGCGGAGAGGTTCATCGAGGCGAGGATGAGAGAGGCTGTTGCGGCGAGGCCGCCAATTAAAAGACGCATAATCGAGAGATAGCACACATTTTCATTTTGGAAAGCAGGACGTCGCTCCGTCAAAATCCCGGTCGGTTTTTGGCGCCGTCCGCAGGACCTAAAACAACAAATCGCGAAGCACCTGCCCGGCCACGTAGAGGGTGCCGCGCCACGAATAGCAGAAGTTCTCCTCGTCGGGGCCCTTCACGGGCGCGAGATAGCCGCGCGAGATGTTGTATTCGACCTGCTGGTTGAGCGTCTCCTCCAGCCGCGTCCGGGCCGCTTCGCGCGTCCGTTCGCCCGCGACCAGATCGTCCGGGTGGACCTCGTTGATTTCGAGAAAATTGAGATGCGCCTGATAGAGTTCCGCGACGTCCTGGCAGTGGAGTGCGCGATAAACCGAGGTGCCCGGCGGCATGACGAGGCCGTAGGTCAGCGGATAGTCCCAGGTCACCCAGCGGCGGCCATCCTTGCCGTTGGAGGTGAAGGCGACGAAGTGAAACCCGATCGCGCCCTGGGCGATGTAACCGATCGTCGCCTGGGTCAGGCCGTCCTTCCAGACAAAAATCCGGTAGTATTGTTCGTGGTCGGCGGGGCGCAGGCGGCATTCGTCGAGCTGCTCGAAACCGGCTTCGACCAGGGCCTGGGTCATCCCGGACAACTCCTCGAATTCGTCCCGGGGCGCGCGCGCATCGGCCAGCTCGCGATGGCGCGGGACGCGGAGCTGGCGCAGCACGAAAACCATTTCCCAGAGGGGAAAAAAGATCCACGCCGCGAGCACCGCGCAGGCCAGCGAAACCGACCCGGAGAGAAAATAAGCCGTCAGGCCGCTCGCCAGCCAGAGGGACCCCATCCCGATCTTCCGATAGAAGATCGTATCGAGCTGCAGCAGGGAAAATCCAAGCAGCATCAAGGCGAAACAACCGAGAAGTTCGGGCAAAGTCATGGGTGAAGTCTGGTGCGATCCCGATCGGGAAGTCGTCGCACGCCGCGTTTGACGGCTTGCCCCCCAATCTACATAGTGAAATCTATGCTGATGCCCGGCCCGGTCAACCTCTTTGCCGATATTGGGATCGTCTATGCCTTCTGGCATTCCAACGTCGCCGGGAAAGCGGTCATCGCCTGCCTTCTTTTCGGTTCCATCTTTAGCTGGTCGGTCATGGTCTCCAAGTTTTACATGGTTCGCCGGGCCAGAAGAGAGACCCGCCGATTCCTCAAGCGGTTCCGAACCGCGCGCAAGCCGCTCGCCATTTACCAGAACCGGGAGGTCTATCCCGATTCGCCCACCTATGCCGTCTATATCGCGGGATGCAGGGAACTCACGTTCCATCTGCTCGGCACGACGGAGATCGACGACACCTTTTCCACCCGCCTGGCCGAAGCCGACCGTATTTCTCCCGTCGCCATGAACGCCGTCCGCTCCGCCCTCGAGCGCGAGGTCGGCGAACAGGCCCTGCGCATGGAGGACCGCATGACGGTGCTGGCCACCGCCGTCAGCGGCGCGCCCTTTCTCGGATTGCTCGGCACGGTCTGGGGCGTGATGGACACCTTCAGCGCCATCGCCGCCTCGAACAACGCGAGCCTGACCACCATGGCGCCGGGCGTTTCGGGCGCGCTCATCACCACCGTCACCGGCCTGCTCGTCGCCATTCCGGCCATGTTCGGCTACAATTTTCTCGTCGTCACCATCCGCGGCATGACGGTCGAACTCGACAACTTCGCCGGCGAACTCGCCGCCTCCTTCGACCACCGTTACCTCGACACCGGCACGCGCGTGCCGCGTTGACCTGTTTATCATGAAGCGTTACTCCCAGCGTTCCGGCCACACCGCCATGGCGGAATTGAACGTCACGCCCCTGCTCGACCTCGCCTTCGTCCTCCTCATCATCTTCATCATCACCACGCCGCTGCTGACCAGCAACATTCCCGTGGAATTGCCGACAGCCTCCCGGAATGATAATCAGCCGGTTGATCCCAAGTCGATCCGCACCGTCACCATTGACCGGAACGGTCAGATTTATCTCGAATCGAAGCCAATCGATCTTCCGGTGTTGGAACAGGAACTGACCGCTTTTCGCGAGGCGACCCCCGATGCCGCCGTCGTCGTCCGCGCCGACAAATCGCTCAATGTCCAACAGCTCTTCGATGTCATGGACATTCTCCAGCGCGCCAGGATCGACCGGATGCGCATCGAGAATGTGACGCCGTAGCGACATGTAGCGGCGGTCTATGACCGTTGCATTCGGGTGGCCCGGGCTACTTGTTGCCCGGGTCGTCCCGTCCGCGCTATGGCGGGACGAGACGACAGGAAGCGAGTCAATCAGCGACGGTCACAGACCGCCGCTACATTAAATCTTCACTGGCACAAAAGTTGCGAAACTTTGTGGCCATGATCCGCTTCACCACCGTTCCCTTGAAATATGAAGGAACCCTGAAGAATAATTATTTCCACATTCCCGAGTCCCCCAGCACGGAGGACGTCCTGAACACCCATGCGAAACTGTGGAAGGGAAAGCGGTTCGGGAGCATCGACCCCGAGCTCGAACTTTACAACTTCGTCGCGAGGCGCTGGCCCTTCATCAACCTCGAGTCGCGGGTCAATCACCGCCCGCAATTGCCGCTGACATTTTCGCTCTCCCTGCCCTGAAGATAGAGGTGCGCTTTGCGATAACTTTTCTGGTGCAGGTAATGCCGAAGCTGGGCCGGATAGCTCGAATCGATCTCCTTTTCGAGAGCGTCGAGACGGGAAAAAATCGCCAATAAATCCGGCGGATCGGGCGTTTTTTGTCGAGGCACAGCGTCCAGATACTCGTCCAACGTGCGCCCAAGGCGCTCAAGCGTCTCTTTCCTTCGCGCGGCGATATCCATGGCGGTGCCGGTTATTTTTTTGGCGGGTTCTTTTCGATCCGCCCGACCTCGCTCTCGTATTCGGTCGGCTCGCCGTGGACCGCCGCTTTCTTTTCCTCCCACTCGACGTGGAGGCGCCGCACTTCGCGCGCAAGCTGGTCTTGAATCTGGGCCACGGCGGCGAAGTCGCCCTTGCTCTTTTCCTTCACGATTTCGCCCTGGAGAAAAGTCTCCCGCTCGGCGATTTTCGAGCCGTAAAGGGAATTGATTTCGGCGATGCGGGCCTTTTGTTTTTCGGTGAGCTTTTTTGTCGGCTCCTTTTTTTCGAGACGTTCCATCGCGAGTTCGTAGGCGGATTTCATAGTGCTGGGGCTCCTTGGTCTTCGAGGTCGATCCAGATCGCGCCGTCCCGGACTTCAACCGGATACGTCGTGATGCGGACCTTGGGGATGTTCAGGCAGACGCCGTCGTCGAGTTGAAATTGCCATTGATGCCACGGGCAGGTGACAAAACCGTCGGTGACAAAGCCCTCGTGCAGCGGCGCGCCGCGATGCGGACAGACATTGTTGACGGCGAAAAGGCCCTCCTCGCCGCGGAAGAGGCCGACATGGACTTCGCCGAGCTTGACGCAGCGGCTTTCGCCGACCGGGACCTGTTCCAATTTGAGTGCGGTGTCGATGTAGGGCATATCGAGTATCTTTAACTTTAGGTTGATGCCGCGCCGGGGCAAGAGGCAATCTCAATCCATGATGCAGCCCTCCGCCGAATTCGCGCCCTGGCTCGGCGTGTTCGAGACCCTGCGGGTCGTCGACGGCACGCCCCTTTTCATGGCGGAGCACCGGGCCGAACTCGCGCGCGCGATGGAGGCCCTCGGACTGAAGTCGGATTTCGATTTCGAGCGGGCCCGCGCCGCGCTTCCGGCGGTCTCCGGACGCTGGCGGTGGGTTGTGACTTCGGAGGAGGCGCGCGCGCTTTTTTCCACGGAGGAGGCGTCCGCTCCGGAACCGCTCGCTCTCGCCGTTTCCCCGGTGCGGGTCGGTTCGTGCAACTGGGACGCCCGTTTCAAGACGGTGAGTTACCTGTCTCATGTCCAGGCGTGGAAAACGGCGAAGACAACGGAGGTTGTTTTGCTCAACGAACACGGCCATGTCGCGAGCGCCTCGCGCGGGAATATATTCTGGCGGCGTGGAGACCGGATGTTCACGCCGGCGCATGAGGCGGGCTGCCGCTGCGGCGTGGTGCGCGGGTTTGTCTGCGCTCGCCAAAAAGTGGAGGAGGGTCACTTTTCCCTGGGCGATCTGCCGGCGGCCGACGAAATTTTTCTGACCAACAGCATGAAGGGAATCGTTTCGGTCTATAACATCGAGGGGCGCCCGGTGCCGTCTTCGGCCTCCGCGGCCGGCCTGCGCAACGCGTACGACGAGGCCGTCGCGGCGCAGCTTTCATCATCCTGAGCGTGTCGCGCCCGCGCATGCGGCCGCTTATTGCGCCTTGACGCCCCGCGCCGTCTTTCCCGTAACCAGCAGATAGAGCCAGAACGAAATGCCGAGCGTCAGGCCGAGCGCGACCTTGAACCAGACCGAAAAGTGCGAGGGAGAAATGAAGGCCTCGATGCACCCGGCCGTCACCAGCGCGGGTACGCAGGCCACGGCCATCCGCACCGCCGACCGGCCCTGTTGCGCCAGCGCGTCGCCGCGGGAAAGGGAACCGGGATTGAGGAGAGCGTTCGCCACGACAAAACCGCCGGCGCCCGCGACGATGATCGCGCTGATTTCGAGCACGCCGTGTCCCGCGATGAATTCGAGCAACGCCCCGAGCAGGCCGTAATCGGCGCACAGCTTGAAAACGACGCCGAGCATGAAACCGTTCTGGAAAAGAATCCACACCGTGATGAAGCCGAAGGAAAGCCCGCCCGCGAAGGCGAGCAGCGCCACCGAAATGTTGCTGGTGAAAAGAAACGTCGAGGCGACCGGCGCAGGCACCACGCTGAAAATGCCGCCCGTCCACATCTTGCCCGAATAAATCGAATTGAGAATCTCGCTCGGCAAAATGATCGACGCGGCCCGCTCGTCGTATTGCACCGCCGAAAGACCCAGGGCGAATCCCATCAGGAAAATAATCGCCGACCAGGCCACCGCCTGGAGATGCGCCCGGACCGACTGCGGAATTTCGTTGAAGAAAAAACGCCCCGCGACCCGGCTCGAAAAACGGTGCGGACGATAAATCTGGTTGTGCGCCCGCGCGACCAACTGGTGCAGGAAAAGGAGCAGCGTCGTGCCGCGATAGTGGGTCTGCGCGAAGGCGAGATCGCCCGTCGTGGCGCGGTAAAGCGAGGAAAGCTCGCGCAGGAAGGGACGGTCCGTCCGTCGCGGCCCGCGCGTCTCGATGAAGCCGAGCATCGTTTCCAGCCGCTGCCAGTGCGGCCGGTTCTTGCGGACAAAAGTGCCGAGGTTCATGCGCTGTTTTGAATAACCGTTTTAGCCGCTTCTGCGGACGGCAGTAAAGAACACAAAGAACTCATGAAAACGAGCAAACGCTCGACAAGCTGGTGGCCCGGACAACTTGTTGTCCGGGTTCGCGAAGCGAACAGGAGGTCGCCCGAGGATTCCCAAATACGAAAGATTTCCGGCTACCTCCCGTGGCCTTCGGCCACCCGGACAACAAGTTGTCCGGGCCACCACGATGCCTGCAAGCATTACGTTCTCCGCGCCAATTCCACCAGCCACTCTTCGGGCGAAAGCGGCGAACGCTCAAGCTCCGTGCCTTTGACGGCCGGCATCAGGCATTCGACCAGGGCAAGGGCCAGCCGCCGGCGCGCTTCGGTTTCAAACTGGTCGCGGCGATTGAGGTACCGGTGCAGCAATTCCCACTGCGCCGAGGTCAGGCGGGCCGCGGGCGCCGCGGTCCCGGCCACCGCCGCCGAACCGGGAGAAGCCGCCGCCGCGCTTTCGATCGGGTCGAAGATCGACCAGTCGATTTTCGTTTCGTGAATGACCAGCGTCCGCCCCATCAGGTCGCCCAGCCGCTGCGCCTTGCGCGTGACGAAAATCATGAGAAGGCCGATCAGCCCCATCGGCCCGAGCGTGTCGATGGGCCGCGACAGGTTGCGCAGGAGAACGTCGATCCCGCTTACCGGCGAGCCGTCCACCTTGATCACGCGCAGGTGCAGCAGCCGCTTGCCCGGCGTCTGCCCGTTCCACATCCACTCAAAGATATTGAAGTAGACCCACTGCAAACCGAAGATCAGCAGCATCAGCGCCATTTTCAGCGCGTTGGAACTGAGCCGGGTCAGCCAGTCGTCCGCGACATTGCGGGCCAGCAGCATGGTGAGCGCATAGACGATGAAGAGGGCGAGTCCGCCCACGGCGAGATCGATCAATATCGCGAGCGTCCGGCTGCCGACGTTCGCCAGCTCGACCTGGAGGTCGATTTCCTCCGGCAATTCGAGCTCCGTTTTGCGCGCGTCCCAGGTTGAGCTAATCGGCATATTCATCGAGCAGTTTCTGTCCCCAATCGGCAATACGCATTGCGGTATCACAGAATTCACCGGTTTCATGGTCGAACATAATGATGAGAGGATTCGACACGCTCAGGTCGAGAGCGAAATAGTCACAAGCTTCGTTTCTTCCGACCATAAAATATGAGTCTGGCCAAGTGACTCCGAAAACCGGCCCTGTACGAAGTTCTCTGTTCTCGGTTATTACTCGCTGGGCATTATCATAAATCATCCATTCTCCAGCGTATTCATGAAGCTTTGTGGGATAATTCGCGACCAACGCAACATAATCTTTAGGAAGCCGCACTCCAAGTTGCAGTTCGATTTCGGATATATCGTCTTGGTTCATGGCATCCACCGTAAAATATCACCACTCCAGCACGGTGCTGGCCCAGGTCAAGCCGCTGCCGAAAGAGACCATCAGAACCAGATCGTCGCGATCGAGTTTGCCCGACATGCTAGTCTTGGGAAAATCCCCACGAAGATCCGTCTTGAAACTCGATTTCATCCTGCGCGTCTCCCAGCCGGTACAAACCAAACGCCAGAACAAGCAATCCAAAGCCGCAAAAGCAGATCAGCTTTCCGCTCAGGCAGAGTCCGACGATCAGCGGCGTCAATCGGCCCGACTCAAAAGGTTCGCCAAAAGCGATCCACTGCGACGGGCTGTTCGAACTCGACTCGATCCGGTACTCGTCGCCCGGAACGACCCGCGCGTAAACCCATTCCCAGTCGCGCAGCACAAAGGGAAAGGCATGGGACAGGCGCGGCAGCAACTCGGTCCACTGCCCGGTCGTTTCGTCGTGAAGGGCGAGCGAAACGCCGTTCATGCGGTAATTGGCGAATCGCGCCTTTTTATCGAGCAGGATGTCGACCGTGACGTAGGGCGCCGTGGGACGGAAGGCCCCCGAAATAAACCACCTGTTGGTCGTGGCCCGGTCATCCGCGTCAAAGCTGCCGACGTAAAGCTGCCCGGGCCGCGGCCGGTACGAAGGATCATAACCGCCGGCGAGGTAATTGCCGTAACTGCCCGGCACCAGAGGAAATCCGGTGATCATTGGAATCGTCATCGCCGGCATCGGCGCGCGCCCCTGGACGATATCGAGCATTTCCTGCGGAGTATACTGGTCAAGCTCCAAGTCGAGCGCTTCATTATAGAGCGGACTTGAGTTGGAATAGATCGGCTTGTCCGCGCCGCGAACCAGATCGCGAAAGAAGACCTGCTTGTAGGGCTGGATCCATTCGCCGTTCTCCATCGCGACAAAGGGGATCGTCCGGTAAAGCAGGTGAACGGAAAAACCAAGGACTTGAAGAGCGACCCAAACCGACGCAAAAACGGCCCAGCCGAGCCGGTAATTTCCCGAGCTGCCCCGGTAAAGCATGCAAAGGGCGACTCCGCAAACGAGCGGCACGACGAGAAAAATATCGGTGTAGCGGCCCGAGGGCATCCCCATGTTGTTGTTGTCCCCGCGAAACGCGCCCGTCGCCAGCGCCAGGAGAAAAATCAACCCGCCGACGCCGACGACAAAATGCACATTTTTCCGTTGAAATGACGGCGACAAAAAATAAGCCGCGCCAAGGCCAATCAGCGGAACGGCCGCCACCAGGCCCGCCGCCGGAAGAAAAACGACCGGCCACGCAAGCGACCTCAGGAACGCATTGCAGCATTCCAGGAAACCGATCTTCGCGCCGGTTCGCGGCAGGGTCAGAAAGAAAACAAGGAATATCACCAGGGAACCCACGAACAACGCGGCGTCCGACGGCGCGACGCGGCGCGCACCGACCGCCCGAATCAGCACCATCCCCGCGACCGCCGCGGCGCCCAGACAACCGGCCGCCAGATTAAGCGCCCCCATCCCCGCAATCAGAATGACAACGATCACTCCAATCCATTTTTCCCCGTGATAAGCCGTCAGGTAAAGCGCCGCCAAGCCGAAAATCATGACGTCCGAATAGACCCAGAGATTTCCCCAGGCGATCCGATAACCGCCAAAGGGCACGGCGAACAAAAAAAAGATGAATGCGAGAATCCACCAGCGGTCCCGGGGAACCAAAACGTTCTGAAAGGTAAAAATGACGACGGCCGCCTCAACCACGTGAACCAACGCGTAGACCAGAAAATCGAGCCGCGGGTCCCAGTACCCGTCAAGCAGGTATTGCCCAAGATTCGCCAGGTAGTAGAAGACAAAGAAATGGCCGTTCGACCGCTGCCAGATGAATCCCCAGTCATGGATTCCCTCGGAAAATTTCTGCAGCCAGATCAGCGTGCGATAATCATCACCCTGCGGAATTTGGGCGACAAAACGGATGCCGATGAAAATCCGCAAGCCCAAAATCAAAAGCAGAATGCCTCCGACAAGAAGTGGATACCTCAAACGCTGAGCCACGCGATTCACGGAATCCCCCGCATAAGCGATTACCACTCGAGCACCGTGCTCGCCCAGGTCAGGCCGCCGCCGAAGGAAACCATCAGGATCAGATCGCCGCGATCGATTTTGCCCGCCATGCTCGTCTCGTGCAGCGCGATGGGCATGCAGGCCGACGACGTGTTCCCGTAACGGTCCAGGTTCATCACGAAGTGCTCCAGGCCGACGTTCATCCGCTGCGCCACGGCGTCGACGATCCGTAAATTGGCCTGGTGCGGAATGAACCACCGGACTTGCTCGGGCTTGACCCCCGCCTTCTCCAGGCATTCCTCCGCCGAGCGGTTCATCGCGTTGACCGCGCATTTGAAAACCTCCTTGCCCGCCATCTGGAGATAGTGCAGTCCCTGGTCGAGAATCGCGGGCGTGATCGGCATCCGGCAACCGCCCGCCGGAACGGAAAGAATGCTCGTCTGCGCGCCGTCCGCCCCGAGATCGAAGGCGAGAAGGCCGCGCGATCCCGGACGATGTTGCAGGATGACCGCGCCCGCGCCATCGCCAAAAAGGACGCACGTGTTCCGGTCCTGCCAGTTCACGATCGAGGAAAGTTTTTCCGCGCCGATAACCATGATGGTTTTATAAGCGCCCGCCGCGATGAACTGGTCCGCCGTGACCAGCGCGTAGAGAAAACCGGAGCAGGCCGCCTGGACATCGAAGGCGGCGGCCCGGGTCGCGCCGATCTTGTTCTGGATGTAGCAGGCCGTCGACGGAAACACGTTGTCCGCCGTGCAGGTCGCCACGATGATCAGGTCGATGCTCTGCGGATCGACGCCGCCCAACTCAAGCGCCTGTTGCGCCGCGCGCGCGCCCATGTCCGACGTGAACTCGTCCTCCGCGGCGATCCGCCTCTCGCGGATGCCCGTGCGGCTGAGAATCCATTCGTCGCTGGTGTCGACCATCTTTTCCAGGTCCGCGTTCGTCAGAATGCGGCTGGGAAGATAGGCCCCGGTGGAAATGATGGAGGCGCTAGGTCGCACGCTTGGCATCGATTTTGGCGTCTTGGACAAGTTTGTCATGCTCGGATATTTCGGCCACAATACTCGGATTCACCTTCTGAGTCACGGCTTCCCGCGCGACCCGGATCGCATTTTTAATCGCCTTCGGTGACGAGTTGCCGTGAGCCTTGATGCAAATGCCGTTCACGCCGAGCAACGGCATGCCGCCATATTCCTCCGTGTTGGTCCGGTGCCTGATCGCGTAAAAGGCCTCCTTCGCCAGAAGCGCGCCTGCCTGCCGCCGCAGGTCCTTCTTCAACTCCCGCTTCAGCCACGAAAAAATCGCGCCCGCCAGGCTCTCCGAAGTCTTCAGGATCACATTCCCCACAAAGCCGTCGCACACCACCACGTCGACCGCCTTGTTGAACAGATCGTGCCCCTCGACGTTGCCGATGAAATTGATCTTCGCAAGCGCGAGTTCCTTGTACGCCTCGCGCGTCAGTTCGTTTCCCTTGCCCGCCTCCGAGCCGATGCTCATCAGGCCGACGCGCGGATTTTTCCGCCCCATCACCTCGCGCGAATAGACCGAGCCCATGATCCCGAACTGGAGCAGGTGCTTCGGCTCCGAATCGACATTCGCGCCCGCGTCGATGAGTAGAAAAAGATTCGTTTCCGTCGGCATCACCGTCGCGATGCCGGGCCGGTCGATCCCCGGCAACATCCGCAGCTTCACCTTCGCCGCCGCCACAAACGCCCCCGTGTGCCCCGCCGAGACCAGCGCCTGCGCGCCGCCGTCGGCCAGCAAATCGCACGCGCGCGAAATCGACGAATCCTTCTTGCGCCGCAACGCGTCGGTCGCGCTGTCGGCCATTTCCACCACCTGCGACGCGTGGACGATTGAAAAACGCTTGTGCATCGGCAGCGCGCCGAGCGCCTTCAGCTCCTGCTCGATCCGCGCCTGGTCCCCGACGAGAATGATCTCGATGTCCGGATATTTCTTCAGCGCTTCCCATGCGCCGGCCACGGTGCTTGCCGGCGCGGAATCCCCGCCCATGGCATCAAGAGCGATCTTCATGCGAAGTAGGGTCGTGAAAAAAAGACGGCGATGCAAGGCTCCGTTTCCGGCCCCCATTCGCGACCAAAGCCAACCTATTCCTCAACCGTGCGGGAAACCACCTGACGGCCCTTGTACATGCCCGTCTTCGCGTCGACACAGTGACCGTGATGACGGTTGCCCGTCTTCGGATCGACGTAAAGTCCCGGCGATTTCCAGGCGTTGGCGGCCTTGCGCGTGCGCAGCCGCATTTTCGATGTTTTGCGTTTAGGAGTTCCCATAATATCAGTGTTTCAGTTTAATTTTACTCAACGCCTCCCAAACTTCCTCTCCGGCCAGTGTCCCGGAGGTTTCCGGAAGCGGTTGGTAAATCTCGCCAGTGACCGGGCAACGACCATCCGTGCCAAGCCGACAGACCGCATTCAGCGGCAATTCGAGCAAAATATCCTCCCGGATCAGGGGAGTCAAGTCGATGCAATTCGGATGAGGCGCTTCGAAAACATGCTCCACCTTGGCCCGAATCGGCCACGGAAGCCATCCGGCGCATCGCCCGCAGACGAGCGCAAGCGAGGTCACCGCCCATCCCGTCGCCAGAAAATTCTCCTCGTCCTTTTGCACCGTCAGCTCGACGCGAATCGGCGCCTCGGCGCGCGCGGTCGCCTTGTCCAGGCCCAGGACTTCCGCGGAGAGTTCTTCGTTGATTTGAAGCGGATGCTCCTCGGTGACAAGCGCGGGGAAAAAATTCACGGCTTCCCTCCATGATATTTCTCCCGCATCGCTTCCTGCACCACGGGCGGCACAAATGCCGAGACGTCCCCGCCCAAACGCCCGATTTCCTTGATGATGCTCGAACTGAGATAAGTATAGGCGCCGCGCGGCATCAGGAAAAGTGTCTCGATCGAATCGTTCAGCTTCCGGTTCATCAGCGCCATTTGGAATTCAAATTCAAAGTCCGACACGGCCCGCAGCCCGCGCAAAATCGCCCGCGAATTCTCGCTCAGCACATAATCGATCAGCAGCCCATGAAATGCCGTCACCCGCACCCTCGCGCCATGATGGACCAGCGCCTTTTCGGCCAGCGCCTTCCGCTCTTCGAGCGTGAAAAGCGGTTTCTTCGTCGAATCGGCCGCGATCGCCAGCACCACCTCGTCGAAAAGCTGCAGCGCCCGCCCCACCACGTCGACGTGCCCGTTGGTGATCGGATCGAACGTCCCCGGATAAACGATCCGGCGCAGCCCGCCGCTCATTGCACCCTCTCGATCTCCGCGCCCAGCCTGCGCAATTTCTCGTCGATGTGCTCGTAGCCGCGGTCGATGTGATAAACGCGATTCACCTCCGTCGTGCCGTGCGCCACCAACCCGGCCAGGACCAGTGCCGCCGAGGCGCGCAGGTCCGACGCCATCACCGGCGCCCCGCTCAGATGCTCGACCCCGTGCAGGATCGCCGTCGCCCCTTCCAGTTCCACGCTCGCGCCCATCCGGCGCAGTTCGCTCAGGTGCATGAACCGGCTCGGAAAAATCTTCTCCGTGATCGCGCTGATCCCGGGCGTGACCGACATCAGCGCGCACATCTGCGCCTGCATGTCCGTCGGAAATCCGGGATACGTCTCCGTCACCAGATCAATCGAACTCAGTTTCCTCGGAGCCGAAACATGGATCCCCTCGGCCCCGCACTTGATTTTCGCCCCGCAACTTTTCATCCGGTCGATCACGTTGACCAGGTGGTCGGGATCGGCCCCGGCCAGCAAAACGTCGCCTTGCGTGATCAGCGCCGCGACCATGTAGGTGCCCGCCTCGATCCGGTCCGGAATCACCGTGTGCTCCACGCCGCCGAGGCCCTCCACACCCTCGATTTCGACGCGCCGCGTGCCGTGCCCCGCGATCTTCGCCCCCATCTTGTTCAGGAACTCGGCCAGGTCGCGCACCTCCGGCTCGCACGCCGCGCTCTCGATGATCGTCATTCCCTTCGCCCGCGTCGCGGCCATCATGACGTTGTCCGTCCCGAGCACCGTCGACCCGAACTTGCTCCCGAGAAAAATTTCCTTCCCGACAAGCTCCGCCTTCGGGATGTGGACGTTGCCGCCCACGCTATGCGACGCCGCTCCCAGTTCCGCCAGTCCCTTCAAATGAATATCGATGGGCCGGTCGCCGATCGAACAGCCGCCCGGCTCCGAAATCGTCGCCTGCCCGCAACGCGCGATCATCGGCCCCAGCACGCAGATCGACGCGCGCATCTTTCTCACCAGGTCGTAGGGCACTTCGGAAATCACCTTCTCCGCGCGGGTCGTCACCGTGCCGTTTTCGAACGTCACCTTCGCCCCGAGCCGGCTCAGGATTTCGAGCATGAACCGGATGTCGGACAAATCGGGCACGTTGTGCAGAACGCACGTCTCCGGCGTCAGAAGCGTCGCCGCCAGGATCGGCAGCGCCGAGTTCTTCGATCCGCTGATTTCAACGCGACCCTTCAGGCGGGCGCCGCCTTTTACAACTAGTTTGTCCATGTTTGCTCCTGATATTCCGCGATGAGAATTCTCGCGCGTTCCGTGAAGTCGGGCAAGATTCGGATTAAAGCGTAACCGGCGCTCAGGCAAAGCGTTTTCGCTTCCTCCGCCTGGCCGTCTCCCAATTCAAGAGCGAGAAACCGCGTCCGTCCCGCGCTTTGCGCCACCAGCCGCCGGATCAGGTCGAGCCCGTCCGCGCCGCCGTCCAAGGCCATGCGCGGCTCATGACGCACCTCGCGCATCAAGCCGTCGATTTGCCCCGTCGGGATGTAGGGAAGATTCGCCACGATCATTTGAAAACGTTCCGGAAGAGAAGCCTCCTCCATCAGATCGCTTTCGAGAAACCGAATCTTACCCGCTCCGTCTCCGTTGCGCTCCGCGTTGCTTCGGGCCAGCGCCAGCGCCGCCGGACTGATGTCCGTGGCGACGATTTCCAGCCGCGGAAATTTCCTCGCCAGCCCCAGCGCGAGAATCCCCGATCCCGTCCCGACGTCGAGCACCGGCAGCCCCTCCGGCTCGATCAGCTTTACCGCCTCATCGAGCAAAATTTCCGTCTCCGGCCTCGGGATCAGCACGTCGGGCGTGACCGCCACGCGGTGCCCGGCGAACGTCGTCGCGCCGAGCAGGTACTCGAGCGGCTCGCCCTCCGCCCGCCGCCTCACCAGGGGCCGCAGCCGGTCCATCACCGGGTCGGAAACCGGCTGGTCGAATTCAAGGTAAAGTTGCATCCGGGTCTTTTGCATGATCTCCGCCAGCATCAGTTCAATCGTCAGGCGCGGCGACGCCACCTCATGCTTCGCGAAATAGCGCGTCGTGTTTTCGATCAGTTCCAGCACGGTCATGCGGTTTCCAATTCCGCGAATTTTTGTTCAAGGGCGTTCGCCGCCAGCACGTCGAAAATCCCGTCGAGGTCGCCCTCCATCACCTGAGAAAGATTGTGCGCCGTGTACCGCACGCGATGGTCCGTCAGCCGATTGTCCGGAAAATTATAGGTGCGAATCTTCTCGTTCCGGTCCCCCGAACCGATCTGGCTTTTGCGATGCTCGGCGTACTTCGCCTCCTCGTCGGCCACCTTCTTTTCCAAAAGCCGCGACCGCAGGATATTCATCGCCTTGTCCTTGTTCTTGAGCTGCGACCGGCCGTCCTGGCACCGCACGGTGACCCCCGTCGGCCGATGCGTGATCTGCACCGCCGAATCGGTCGTGTTCACCCCCTGCCCGCCCGGCCCGCCCGAACGGCACACGCTGATATCGAGGTCTTCAAGCTTGATCACGAGATCGATTTCCTTCGCCTCCGGCAGCACCGCGACCGTCGCCGTCGACGTGTGGACCCGCCCCTGCGCCTCGGTCGCCGGAACCCGCTGCACCCGGTGCACCCCGCTCTCGTAACGGAGCTTCTTGAAAACATCCGTGC
Organism: Methylacidiphilales bacterium; assembly: GCA_035948935.1. GTDB lineage: Bacteria > Verrucomicrobiota > Verrucomicrobiia > Methylacidiphilales > UBA1321 > JABDGH01. Next base: position 45,905 of record DASZIP010000031.1, read on the forward strand.
CGTTCACCTGGAAAATGATTTCCTTCACCCCGCCCTTGTCCGACGGGCTCAAATCGAGCGTCTCCGTCTTCCACCCGACCCGCTCCGCATAGCGGCTGTACATCCGCGCAAGCTCCGCCGCAAAAAGCGCCGCCTCGTCTCCGCCCACACCCGCGCGAATCTCGACGATCGTGTTGCGCGAATCGTTTTCGTCCGGCGGAACAATCCCGAACCGGATCGCCTGCTCCGCCTTCTCGTACGCCGGCCGGAGCGACGCCAACTCCTCCTCCGCCATCTCGGCCATCTCCGGTTCCGAGCTGTTTTTGGCCATCGCCTCCGCTTCGGCCAGGTCGCGCTTCAGCTTCAGCCAGCTTTGCCCGTCGGCCAGAAGCTGCTTCAGGCGCGAATGCTCCCGCGTCAACTCCTGCGCGCGCTGCGGGTTGTCGTAGAGATCGGGGCGCGCCAGTTGCTCTTCAAGCTCGGTGAAGCGGCGCGCAAACCGGTCGAGATGGGGCTTTAAGTCCATGGGGTCGGGTCATCGGTAATGGAAAAGGAGAGACGGAACGTGAAAACAAAAAGGGCGCAGTCGCCGGATTGCGGCAGGCTGCGCCCGGGATAAGGGAGCTATTTCTTCTTCGCGCTGACGAGCTTCGCCTGGGTCGCCTTGGTCGCGCCGAAGCGCTTCGTGAATTTCTCCACGCGTCCGGCGGTGTCGACAAATTTCTGCTGGCCGGTGAAAAAGGGATGGCACGCCGCGCAAATGCCGAGGCGCAGATTCTGTTTCGTGGAGCGGGTGTGATAGACCGCGCCGCAGGCGCAGACGATCTGGCTTTCCACATATTCGGGGTGGATGTTCGGTTTCATGGGAGTCGAGAAAACTACCTTAATCTGAACCAAGCGCAAGCACCAACTCCATTTCCCCTCGTTCCCAAGTTGCACTTGGGAACGCACCTGTCGGCGAAGCTGCGCTTCCCCTCCGGCTGAACCAACAAAGTTGCAAACCTCACAACCTCGATATCAGCAGCTCCCGCTGGAAAATCAGCTCCTTCGGCAGGTCCGCGTAAAGCCTGAAAAAAAGCTCGTCCTGGAGCAGCACCTCCCGTTTCCATTCCTCGAGATTCACCGAAAGCGCCTCCGCCAGATCGGCCGGGTTGTAGTCGGGCAGGCCGGTGACGTCGATGTCCTCGGGTTCCGGCATCCAGCCCACCGGCGTTTCATAGGCCGGAACGCACCCGCGGCACCGGTCGATGATCCATTTCAGCACCCGCATGTTCTCGCCGTAACCCGGCCAGAGAAACTTCCCGTCCTTCCCCTTCCGAAACCAGTTCACGTGAAAAACCTTCGGCGGCCGCTTCAGCATTTTCCGCATCCGCAGCCAATGCCGGAAATAGTCGCCCATGTTGTAACCGCAGAACGGCAGCATCGCCATCGGATCGCGCCGCACCTGCCCCACCGTTCCCGCCGCCGCCGCCGTCATTTCCGATCCCATCGTCGCACCGACGTAGACCCCGTGAATCCAATTGAAAGCCTGGAAAACCAGCGGAAGCGTCGTCGCGCGACGGCCCCCGAAAATCAACGCGCTGATCGGCACGCCGTCCGGGTCGTGGGCTTCGGGCGCGAGCGCCGGATTGTTCCGCATCGGCGCGGCGAACCGGCTGTTCGGATGCGCCGCCTTTTCCTTCGACGCCGGCGTCCACGGCCGCCCCTGCCAGTCGAGGCATTCCGCGGGCGGATCGCCGTCCTTCCCCTCCCACCAGACGTCGCCGTCGGGCGTCAGCGCCACGTTCGTGTAAATCGTGTCCTTCGACATCGAAATCATCGCGTTCGGGTTCGACTTGAAATTCGTCCCCGGCACCACGCCGAAGTAGCCCGCTTCCGGATTGATCGCGTAGAGCCGTCCGTCCGGCCCCGGGCGCATCCACGCGATGTCGTCGCCCACCGTCGTGATCTTCCACCCCGCGAACCGCTTCGGCGGAATCAGCATCGCGAAATTCGTCTTCCCGCACGAACTCGGAAAAGCCGCGGCCACGTAACTCTTTTCGCCCGTCGGCGATTCGACGCCCAGAATCAGCATGTGCTCCGCCATCCATCCCTCGATCCGCCCCAGGTAGGAGCCGAGCCGCAGCGCGAGACACTTCTTCCCCAGCAGCACGTTGCCGCCGTAATTCGATCCGACCGAAATGATCGTATTGTCCTGCGGAAAATGGGCGATGTACCGGCGCTCCGGGTTGATGTCGAGCATGCTGTGGAGCCCCTTCGTGAACTTCCCGTCCGAGCCGAGCTCCTTCCATGCGACCTCCCCCATCCGCGTCATGATCCTCATGCTCAGAACCACATAAATCGAGTCGGTCAGTTCGATTCCGATCTTCGTCAGCGGCGAGCCCGGCGGCCCCATCAGGTAAGGCACCACGTACATCGTCCGGCCCTTCATCGCGCCTCGGCAAAGGCCGTAAAGCTTCTCGTACATCGCCGCAGGCGCCATCCAGTGGTTCGTCGGCCCCGCCGCGTCGGGCGTCCGCGTGCAGATAAACGTGCACTCCTCGACCCGCGCCACGTCGTTCGGATTCGACCGGTGGTAGTAGCACCCCGGCAGCTTCTCCTGGTTGAGCCTGATCAGCACCCCCGCCTCGACCGCCTGCTGCGTCAGCCGCTCCTTCTCCTCCTCGCTCCCGTCGCACCAGTGGACCGCGTCGGGCTCGCATAACGCCTTCATCTCATCGACCCAGGCCTGCGCGCCGGGGTGGGTTGTCTTGAAGGCGGCGAAAGTTCGGGAAGAGGCGGGTGGAGTGCTCATGGTCTTGAATTATAATAAGCCCGGACCTTTTGCCACGCTCAACTTATCTTGCTCATCCCTTCACTTAATTTGACAGGCACGCCCCGCCCAACTCACGCGCAAGGCCGGAGACCCAGCTCCTCCCGCAACACACGCTCCAACTGCTCCATATCCACCGTGAAATCGTCGTCCTCGCCGGTATCGTGGCGGACAAAGTGGTGCTCCTGCCCCAGTCCCCTGCTCAGCGTGTGCCAATGGTTCTGCGGCACCCGGGTCGGATAAATGATCACCAGACGAATGTCGCCCGAAAAAACAATCGAACTCAGCCCCGCGCCGTGCGGCCCCACCACGATGTCGGCCTGGTGAAACAGCTCCACCTGCTCCCGAAAAGAAAGCCGGCTCAGTTCGTGGTCCTCGAATCCATATCGCACCAGCAGCCCCGAAACGGCGTCCTCGTTCAGGATCCGCCTGTTCAACGCGTCGCGCCGCGTGATGAAAATGCGCTTCGTTTTCCGGTGCCGTTCCGGAAGGCCGTATCGCGAGAAGATCGGCCGCCGGATCGCCTCGTAATATTCGGCGGGCAAAAAGAAGTTGCACCGCCCCGAAATCATCGACGGCCAGATGAATTTTTCCGGTTGCAGCCACGTGTCGCGGGGAAGGTACTCGACCGCAAAATTCCCCGGCACAACAAGCTCGAGGCTTTCACGAAACGCGGGCCGGAGAAAATCGGGCATCAATATGGTGATCTTCGCCTTCGGCTCCGCCTTCGCAAGCGAATGGATTCTCGGCAGAAAGTCGAACATCCAGTGGCCGAAATTTTCCCCATTCCACGAAAATACCGTCGAATAGGTCCCCGCCCGCCGCGTCAACTCGCGCGGCTTCCGCTTGCGCAGTTCCGGATAGCCGCTCAGCCGGTATTCCAGGTCCGCCATGACCTCCCAATCGCGCGTGCACACCATTCCCGAACCCACATGCAGCCGCGCCTCCGGGACATCGGCCACAAAAAGCGTCGGCCGCACAAACCAGCCTTCCCGATAATATTTCCCAACCGGCACGAACGGGTCCTTCTCCGGGTCCGCGATCACAACCTTTTCCGCCGCAGCCAGCGTCCTGATCCCGCCGATTGCGCTCGATCTCCCCACCGGCTGCCCGGGGTTCTCGTCCAGCAGCGACTTGACGACCGACTCTTCCGGCAAAACATAATCGACCACGTAAAACCGCCGCAGAAGCGGATGCACCGCCCGCTTCACAACGCCGGGCGCATGGCGCTTGAACTTTGCGCTCTGAATGATCCTTCCGATCGTATTTGTCATGGAGTGTTCATCTCTTCAAATGATTGGGCCCGGCTCGCCGCTTTCGGGGGCCAAAGGCAATTGCCGTCGGAATTGTTGCCTCGAATTTAGGTAAGGCCGCCTCTTTGACAAGCGTGGCCTCATTCTGGGTGGCCCGGGCTACTTGTTGCCCGGGCGCGCGAGAAGACATTTCGAGCGCGCAGGAGGTGACCCAAAACGCTACGGTGACCTCCTGTGGCCTTCGGCCACCCGGACAACGAGTTGTCCGGGCCACCTAATAGTTCTAAAGCCCCGTCAACCGCTTCACTTCCTCCGGAGGAGTCAGCTTCTCCCCCTGATAATGATGCCCCCGCGGATGCTTCTCCGCCACCGGCAGTTTGTGACCCGGACACCAAAACGCCCATCGCCCCATCAACGTCATCACGCCCGGCACCAGCAGCAGCCGGATGATCGTCGCGTCCAGAAGCACCGCGAACGAAAGACCCACCCCGAGCTGCTCGATCTCCACCACGTCCCCGAACGCGAACGAAAGAAACACCGCGATCATGATAAAAGCCGCCGACGTGATGATCCCCGCCACGCGCAAAAGCCCCTCCTGCACCGCCAGCTTGATGTTGTGGTTGTCCAGCCAGCTCTCCCGCACCGCGCTCAAAATGAAAACCTCGTAGTCCATCGAAAGCCCGAACAGCGCGCAAAAGCAGATCACCAGCACGACCGTGTTCAAGCCGTCCGTCGGGAAAAGATGAAACAGCCGCGCGCCCCAACCGTCCTGGAAGCAGATCACCTGAAAGCCATACGCCGCCATCACGCAAAAAAGATTCAGGATGATCGCCTTCAGCGAAATCAGCAGCGAACGCATGAACACCGTCAGCAAAACGAACGTGCTCGCCAGCGTGGCCAAAATCACCGTCGGCAGCGCGTTCATGATCACCGTGTCGGCCGAGAGCGTCACCGAAGGCAGCCCCCCCAGGTAGTAACGGGGACCGTCCGGGGCCGCCGTTTCCGTCTCCTTCAGCACCTTCGTGATGTCGCCCAGCCACTTGCGGGCCGTCAGGGACTGCGGATCGGTCCGGCTCAGCATCATGATGATGCTCTGCGACGGGTCGTTGAAACTCGTCAGCATCCCCATCCGTATCTGCTGCGCGCGCCGCGAACCGCTGTTGTCCGTCACCGTCAGCACCTTCTCCGTATTGTCGAGCCTGGCCAGCCCTTCCACCAGCTTCTTCTCCTGCGCCAGCCCGTCGCCGTTCATCCAATCCTGCGTCGGATGCTGCACAAGGATGATCGCCGGCATCATCCAGCCCGCGCCAAGATTTTTGGACAGGCTTTCGTAACCCTTGCGCGACTCCGATTGCGACGGAATATTTTTCGCTTCCACCGACGCGATCCGTATATGCCAGAAAGGTATCGCCAGGATCGCCAGCAGGGTCAGCCCCGCCGCCACGCACCCCCACGCCCGCGGCACCACGAACTGCCCCCAACGCTCAAAACAATGGGCCCCGAGCTTCAGCCGGTTCAGCGGCGCAAACATCCCTCCCCCCCATTCCAGCCACGGCCCGACCAGGAAAATCATCGCCGGCAAAAGCGTCAACGTCGCCAGCGCCACGCACGCGACCACCAGCATCCCGCCCACCGCGATCGACGTGAAAAATTCGAGCGGAATAAACAAAAGCGTCAGGAACCCGCTCATCACCAGAACCGCCGAAGCCAGCACCGTCTTGCCCGCCGTCTGCCGCGTCAACAGCAACGCCTCCTGCGTCGTGAGATGGTTCGCCCGCTCCCGCCGGTAACGGGCCAGATAGATCAGGCAGTAATCGATCCCCACCCCCAGCCCGATCATCGTCACCAGGTTCGGCACGAAAAACGTCACCCCCATCGCCGGAAGAAAGTCATGCGGCGTCGCCAGGAAACAGAGAATCCCCAGCGTGCACACAACCCCCAGCGTCGCCACCATCACCGGCAGGAACGCCGCCACCAGCGAACGAAACACCAGCAGCAAAATCACAAACGCCACCGGCAGCGCGATCAGTTCGCCCGACCGCAGCGATTTCGTCGACGCAATGTTCAGGTCGAGAAAAAGCGCCGGCCCCCCCGTCACCCATGGCCGGCTCGCGCCCGGAAACGAAATCTTCGCCACGTCCGCCCGCAGGTTCGGCACCACCTTTTCCGCTTCCCCGTAGGTCTTCGCCCCGACCGCCACGAAAGCCGCGTGCCAGTCCTCCCTCGGCCAGTTCTCGATCATCACGCTGCCGTCCGTCACGTCGTTCACGCTCGAATCGGCCCGGACCGCGTCCAGCAGCCCTTTCCACGCCGCGTCGGCGTCCGCCGCCGGAACCCCCTTCGCGTCCCACACAATCGCCGTCGGAAACGCCAGCGCCGTCGAAAAGTTTTTCACCACGTTGATCCGCACGTTCTCCGACGCCGTCCCCTTCGTCCCGCTCAGTGTGCTCTGGATTTTACTCGTGAACTGGATCGCCAGCGGCGTGAAAACCGCAACCAGCATCAGCCAGAAAAGCAGGCTCACCATCGCGTGCCGCCGCGAATAGAGCCGCTTCACGGGCAGGCCGGGGCCCCGCCCTCCCGGTTCCGGGGCAGAGCCGTTCGCCGAAGACGAGCGCAAACCGCGCTGCGGCTCCACGTTCCGGTGAGTTGATCCTACTTCTGCGTCCAAGTTCCGTTCTCTTTCTGCACCCATTCTCCCGGAAAGGCGCGGTCGCTCCATAATTGAGCATACTCGCTTTCAATCATTTCCAGCGGCTTATTCTGGGTCTGGGCGCTCGTCAGGTAAAGAAAGGACCGGTCCCCGTTTTCGTCGTTCACCACGCTCTTCGCATAGGCCAGATACTTCGGGTCCTTCGGCGATTTCAGGATAGCGAGATACCCGTCCCGGTCCTCCCCGATCACCCGGTCGTTCTTCAACTGCTGAATCTCTCCCGAGCGCATCCTCCGGTTCGCCGCAATCTCCAGGCTCGATTGCTCCTCCTTCGCCTTCGTCGGCGCCGTCTTCTGGTAGACATCCAGCCGCGCGTTCACATCGATCGTCACCGGCTTCGGCGTCGCCAGGTTGATCGTCGGCGAGCACCCCCCCAGGCAGCACGCGCTCACCAAAAAACCGGCCAGAAACGGCGCGCGGGGCCGGCAATGAAGATGTCTCAAGGGAAAATTCACGGATAAACCTCCGACCGTCGCCTCAGGCGACAATCAAAAAGGTTCCGCGATCTTACCCATGTCCGCCCGATTGGCAACCCCGGAGCAGGGTCCGGGGCATTTTGGGGTGGCCCGGGCTACTTGTTGCCCGGGTGCGCGAGCGCGGCATCGCGAGCGCACAGGAGGTCATTCCTCGTTCCCAAACTTAAATGCCCTCCGCAGGCGTTGGGAACGCCATTGTCCCCGCAATTCCATTGCCCGGCCTTCCTTCCCAGCTCCAAGGGGACACCTGACTTTTGGATTCAAAATGACACATTCCCGGCACGATTCCGGCGTGGACACCCTTACAATAACAGGTTAAAATAGCTTCTTTAATAACCCGTCGCCGAGGAAACAAATGCCCCTCGTTGGTAACTTATCCGAGTTCCCCCTCCCGGAAGTTTTGCTCCTCATCGGCAGCAGAACCGGCCGCCTCCGCATTTATGACGTCCCCGAGCTTACCCCCGTCGAAATAGACCTCTCCGAGGGCCACGCCCACGGCCTCCACATCGACGACCACTTCCTCACCGAAACCGCCCAAATCGTCGCCGAACTCAGCTTCATGGTCGAAACCGGGGACGGCATGTTCGAATTCTCCGCCCAGCCCATCGTCTCCGTCCCCCGCGACGAGCCCCTCCTCATCAACGAACTCGTCATGCTCCTCGTCCTCCACGTCGACGAAAAGCTCGCCAAGCAGCGCGCCCTCCTCGCCCCCCAACTCTTCTACATGCTCGAAACGCCCCCCGAAACCGCCATCCACCCCAACCTGAACCTCTTCTACCAGCAAAGCCGCCAGCTCCTCGCCGGCGGCGTCCGCGCCGAGGACCTCGCCGAATACCTCGGCATGGAGGAAGAATTCGTCCGCCTCAACCTCGACCACCTCCACCAACTCGGCTTCGTCAAGCTCCTCGAAACCTCCGACGTCGAAAGCCTCCGCGAAATGATGCTCCAGCAGGAAATCTCCCAGAAAAGCGACGAATTCCAGCTCGCCGTCGAGGCCTCCGACCTCATCCGCCGCTCTGGAAAGCTCCTCAAAATCCCCTCCGGAAAATAAGCGGTCCGTCACTGCGAACGGCAACCGCTACTTGGAATTATCCGACAAACTCCACGGGTGCAGATAAACCTCGAACTGCCGCCGGCCGCGCGGACCCTCCAGCTTCAGCGACGCCGATCCCCCCGCCGGCTTGTACGCCACTTTGAACTCCCCCTTGTCGTACGGATACGTCTGGAACGACGAAACCGCAATCTTGATCGCGTCCCGTTTCAGGCTGATCATGTCCGCCGGAAGCCGGTTCAGCATGTCCTCCAGCGACTTGATCTCCAGCATCCCGGGGTTCGGCAGCTCCAGCGACCCTTCGCAATTCAGAATCTCCGTCGCCTTCCCCTGCACCGCGATCTTCCCGTCCAGTTCCCCCGTCAAATCGACATACTTCCCCGCCAGCTTCTCCGCGATCGGCTGGCAATTGATCTTCTCCGCAAAAAGATTCGCGTTCCACGTAAAGCCCTTCGTGTAATAAAACTCGAAATTCCCGCTCACCGGCCCCCCCTCGCAAGTCCCATTCAGCTTCCCGTAAACCCCGTTCGGATCGAACGTCAGGGTCGCGCTCACCTTCTTCGCCGGAATACTGTTCCACGAAATCTCCCCGATATTGATCGTATTCACCACGTTGTTCGCCTTCGCATCCGTCGGCGGCCAACTGAAATAGAGGTTCCCGCTCAAATTCACAATCCGCACCTTGTAATCCGTGTAATCCTGCGTCAGATTCGAAATGGGAATGCTCGCCTTCGCGCTGATCTGGTTCAACTGATCGAGCCGGATGTTGTCCACCTGCGTCCCGAAGAAAAACGGAAAGTGGACGACCGGCTGGCCAAAGGCGTTCACCGCCAGTTGCCCGTACTGCACCTCGAACCGCCCGATCTCCCACGGCGCCGACAGCGCCGGATTCACCGTCTGCGGCCTCGCCTCATTGAACTCCTTCGTCAGCCAGAACAAATCCTCCCCCAGGAACATCGTCGGACGCACCAGATCGATCTCCCGGATATGATGGTGCCAGACCTCCGCGTACGTGTACCGCACCCGGATCAGCGGAAAATAAAACACCGGCGCAAGCGGGTCGACCGGCGACCCGATCGCCACGTTCACCACCTCCGCCGTCCTCTCCTCCGTCATCCCCGGACTCTTGTCCGGCTTCCCCAGCCTGATCCCGTTTAAAACAATCGGGTGCCGCGCCCCCAGCCGCACCGGAATCGCCGTGTCCTTCAGAAGATTGCTCAGCACGATCGTCCCCCGGCTGATCTCCAGCCTCCCGATCACCCAGTCGAGCCCGTCCCCGCTCCCCGACCCCATTTTATCCATCACCTCGTAGAGCGGTCTCGTAAAAAGCTGGCCCCCGATCACCTCCACCTTCGCGATATGGTGCCGCCACAACCCCAGCGGACTCGCCGTAATGATCACCGAATCGGCGTAAAAAAAGACCTGCGCCCCGCCCAGCTTCACATTGTCGATCCTCAGCGTCCGCCGGTTCACCCAGTAGACCTTCTCCGTGCTCGACGGAAACGGAAGCTGCGCCAGCAACCCGTCCACCACCCGCTGCGGATGCAACTGGATCGTCAGCATCGTCGCGCAAAACCACATCGTCACCATCAGCAGAATGCTCAACACATAAACCCGCACCCGATGCCAGTTGATCCGCCTGCTCTTTGACTTCGGAGGCGTCCCCTCCGATGGCGGATCGGCTTCGGTCGGTTGCTCGGCTTCGCTCATGGCTTCCCCCCATCATCCACGCCAATCCTCCAACCTCAACCCTCTTCTGTAGCCCCGCTCTTTAAGGCAGCCGCCGTACCAAGGTGGCCCGCGCAAGCCCTTGCGCGGGTGTCTTCAGAAGGTAGCCGTCGGACCTGCGGTCGGCAGTATTGCGGTGGTCTGCGCCCACCGTCGTAGGCCCGTGGTAGCCGTCGTACCCCGGTAGCCGCCGCACGCCGGGCGGCGGTTTCCTCGCTCCCAAGTTGTACTTGGGAGCGGATACTGTTCTTCGCGAAACTTCGTTTCGCGCAAATAGGCGGGAAAGATCGGCAGTGAAACTGCCTCAACAAGGGCGTTCCCAAGTGCAACTTGGGAACGAGGGCAACCTTCGCACAACGGTGCCTTCCGGTAGCCGTCCCCGCAGCCGCGTTCGTCAGAGCGTGGCCTTAACTCAAACCCCAACCGGTTCCGCAACCCTCTTCTTCGCAGGGACGGGAGGCGCAATCCGGTGACGCGGAACCGCAACCACAGGATTATCGGCAAGGCGACGCCGGACAAGCGCCGCGGCATGGGCCAAAGGACTCCGTTCGCTCGTCAGCGGAACAGGTGCGAACGCAAAAATGGGCGAGATATTCATGATATTGTCTAATTTTTAAGGAACTTCACCTCATGATCGTGCACTTTACCAAACAGTCAAGTATTACATTTCCGCAACATGGACTATTAGCTGCTATAAAAGGTTATTAGCCATGGGTTACGACCATAATTCTCTCTCCCTCAACGAACCTCCATCATCCGCACACGATACCCCTCATTTTCGTAGACCACCGCCGGTCCCGCCCCACCCCTGTAATCATCCCCCTCACCCTTCGGAACGATCACCAGAATCGTCCTTCCCCGCCATCCCGACGGCACCGCCCCGGTCTGGAAAAAATCGGCCATTTCCCCCCTCCGCTCGTTCGCAAAAGGGGTCACGTCGTAATGGCTGTACCAGCCCCGGTAATCCGTATACGCCATCGCCAGGTAAACCAGCCGCGAATCGCTGTCGGGAGCAACCAACAGCTCCTCGTGCGGACCCGGCCTCTTCATCAGCCAGCCGTAAAGCTCCCGGTCCGCCCCGCTTAATCGAAACCCGTCCTCCGAAAGCCACGTTATCCCGAGGCGCGGCGCCACCGCCATCGCGGCGTGAAGCCCGAACCAGGCCGCGTTGTCCGACAACCCGATCACGAAAATCGAACCCACCGCCGCCACCCGAAGAACCGTCCTCTTCAGGCTGAAACTCCTTTCCAGCATCCGCAGCAGCGGTTGCGCCCCCAGCAGAAAAAGCGGAATCCATGTGTAGCCGTGCGTGAAATGGAGGGGTTGCCACGCCTTCGTCACCAGATCGTGGTGCGCCAGCGCGAACGAAACCACGAACCAGCACAGCAACAGCCGGTTCGCCGCGATCGAGAAAAGCTCCGCCGCGAATCCCCGGTTCCGCATCGCCCGCCACGCAAAAAATCCAACCAGGATATCCGCCGGCACAAAAGCCGATGCCGGGTCCGGCCAATCATGCGCCCATTGCAAAAACACCACCCGGTGTTCGGGAAAAAGATCGAGCAGGAAAACATTATAACCGACATGAAAAACCAGCAGGACCACCAGCATCGCCGGAAACTTCAACGGAATCGCCCTGTTCCCCATAAACCCCCTTTCCAATCCACACCAGCCCAGCAAAATCAGCAGGAATTGCAGCCCCGTGAACGGATGGCTCAGCGAAAGAAGGAACGCCAGCCACAGCGCTCCCCGAAAATGATTCCGCATCGCCATCACGACCGCCCCCAGCGCCAGCGCGTGATACCAAGCCTCCGTCGGATAGACCAGGTTCCGCCCCAAATTCGGAAACCACCAGCCCTGCATCGGATCGAAATGGAAAAGATCGGTCACCGTCGTCCGGACGCCGCTCCCCTCAACCAAATGAAACCCCAGCCCCGTCAGAGCCAGCACTCCCCCTCCCCAAACAAAAAGAACCAGCCCCGCCCATTCCGCCCGCGTCCCGAGTCCCGCCACCTCCTCATAAAGCGCCATCGCCACCCGCGCGCAAACCAGCGCCGCAAAAAAACCGAAAACCACATAGAGCGCGCCTGGATCGCACCCCGTCGCCGCCTCCGCCAATCCCAGGACAAACAAATGAATCTGAAAATAAATCTGCGGCGTATGCGGATCGGGACTGAACGGATTCCCGTACAGCAAATGAAAGCCCCCGTCGAAAAACTCCCGCGCGTCGGCCATGTAATAGGGCTGATCGTATTGAATGAAACCCGTGAACGCCCTCCCGTCCCCCCGCAGATACTCGCACGCGTAGAGACCGATCACCGGAAGCAGCAGGGCAAGACTCACCCCCCATCTCAAAACGGCGCCTCGATCCAACCGCATCGCCCCATCCTGCGCATTCCCCCACCCCCTGACAATCGTGCGCTGCCTTGCAGTTTGCTCCCGTCACCGAAGGCCACTATCCTTTCAGCATGGAACCCGCCACGGAATCGCCCCTCCTCCGCGAGGCGGCCGACATCCTCCTCGAAGGTGACGTCCAGCGCCTCGGCCGCGCGCTGCACCAGCGCCTCCGGGGCCGCAAGCCCGGCCTCTTCGACGCCGCCTACTGGCAGGGACTCCTCCTCGACCGCGCCATGCGCGATCCCGCCCTCAAGACCGACCTCTTTCGCCTCGTCGACGCCCTCCCCGCCCTCTCCACCAGCGGCCAGATCGCCCGCCACGCCCGCGAATACCTCCTCGCCGGCGGCCGCGATCTCCCGACCGGCCTCGGTCTCGCCCTCCGCGCCACCGAAAATTCCCTCGCCGCCTCCCTCGCCGCCTTCCTCATCAAACGCCAGGTCCGCCACATGGCCGAGCGCTTCATCGTCGGCAGCGACGCCCGCCACGCCCGGTCCGCGCTCAGGCAACTCTGGGACGACGGCTTCGGCTTCACCGTCGATCTCCTCGGCGAAGCAACCGTCAACGCCGCCGAATCCGACACCTATGCCCGCCGCTACGCCGACCTCATCGACTTCCTCCCCGACGAAACCGCCTCGTGGAACGCCTCCGGCATCCTCGACCTCGGCCCCGCCGGCCCCGTCCCCCGCGCCAACATCTCGATCAAACTCTCCGCCATGGACCACCTCCTCGACCCCGCCGATCCCGACGGCGGCGTCGAGCGGCTGCTCCGGCGCGTCCGCCCCCTGCTGCTTCGCGCCAGGGAACTCGGCGCCTTCATCAACTTCGACCTCGAACAATGGAACCTCCACGAAATCACCTGCCGCCTCTTCGAGCGCCTCGCCCTCGACCCCGATTTCGCCGCCTGGCCCCACCTCGGCATCGTCGTCCAGGCCTATCTCAAAAACGCCAACGACGACCTCGATCGGCTCCTTGCCCTAAGCCGAAGACGCGCCGCCCCCATCACCGTCCGCCTCGTCAAGGGAGCCTATTGGGACTACGAAGTCATCCGGTCCGGACTCCACGGTTATCCCTGCCCCGTCTTCACCCAAAAGGCCCGCACCGACGCCAATTACGAACGCCTCACCCGCCGCCTCCTCGACAACCGCGCCACCCTCCACGCCGCCTTCGGCACCCACAACCTCCGCAGCCTCTGCGTCGCCCTCGCCCACGCCGAAAGCCTCGGCCTCAAACCCGGCGCGTTCGAACTCCAGATGCTCTACGGCATGGCCGAGCCGGAAAGAAACCTCCTGCGCGACCTCGGCCACCGCGTCCGCCTCTACGCCCCCGTCGGCGATCTCCTCACCGGCATGGCCTACCTCGTCCGCCGCCTCCTCGAAAACACCGCCAACTCGGGCTTCATCCGCCTCAGCCATCACGACCACGCCGACATCGGCCGGCTCATGGCCCGACCCGAACCGCCCGACGCGCCTTCCGTACCGGCATTGGACTGGACGCGCACACTCCACGCGCCGTTCCAAAATTGTCCCCTCTCCGACTTCACCCGGGCCGAAACCCGCGCCGCGTTCGCCCAGGCCGTCGCCGGGGCCGAAAAACAAATGCCGTGGCAGGTCCCCGCCGTCATCGACGGCCACGCCCGCGCCGACGGCCCCGCTCTTTTCCACGTCACCCCGAACGACAAAACCCGCATCGCCACCTCCGCCAACTCCGCCACCGCCAACGATGTCGAGATGGCCGTCGCGCTCGCGAAAAAGGCGTGGCCCGCCTGGCGCGATCTCCCCCTCGAAACCCGCGCCGCCCGCCTCAACGAACTCGGCGCGCGCCTCGAACGCGACCGCCTCCGCCTCGCCGCCATCGAAGTCCACGAGCAGGCCAAGCCGTGGCGCGAGGCCGACGCCGACGTCGCCGAGGCCGTAGACTTCTGCCGCTACTACGCCCGCCAGGCGCTCCTCGAACTCGCTCCGCGCGCGCAAGGCAGCCTCCCCGGCGAAACCAACATCCTCACCTACGAAGGGCGCGGCCTCTGCGCCGTCATTGCGCCGTGGAATTTCCCCCTCGCCATCCTTTGCGGAATGACCGCCGCCGCGCTTGTCGCCGGCAACGCCGTCCTCCTCAAACCCGCCGAGCAGGCCAACGCCATCGCCCTCGCCTTTCACCAGCACGCCCTCGCCGCCGGGATTCCCCCCGCCATCCTCCCCTTCCTCCCCGGCGACGGCGCCCTCATCGGCGACATGCTCGTCCGCCATCGCGACGTCGTCCAGATCGCCTTCACCGGCAGCCGCGAAGTCGGCGCCGCCATCCTCAAGCTCGCCGCCGAAATCGCGCCGGGCCAGGCCATGATCAAGCGCGTCGTCTGCGAGATGGGCGGCAAAAACGCCATCATCGTCGACGACGACGCCGACCTCGACGAGGCCGTCACCGGCGTGTTGGGCGGCGCCTTCGGTTACGCGGGCCAGAAATGCTCCGCCTGCTCGCGCCTCATCGTCCTCGAAAGCATCCGCGAAAATTTCGTCCATCGCCTCAAACTCGCCGCCGAAGCCCTCGCCCCCGCCAGCGCCGCCCGCGCCGATTGCCTCCTGCCGCCCGTCATCGACGAAGCGAGTTACGACCGCCTCAGGGAAATCATCCACCGCCCCGGTACCGACGTCCGGTGCCTCCATCGCGACGAATCCGTCTCGGCCGCCGCCGCCGGCTGGTTCGTCCCGCCCGCCATTTTCGAGGTGACCGACCCCCGCCACCCGCTCATGCAGCGCGAACTCTTCGGCCCCGTCCTCACCCTCTTCGCCGCGCGCGATTTCAGCCACGCCCTCGACGTCGCCAACACCGGCGACTTCGCCCTCACCGGCGCCGTTTACTCCCGCAGCCCAAGCCACCTGCAACTCGCCCGCGAAACCTTCCGCGTCGGCAATCTCTACCTCAACCGCCCCTGCACCGGCGCCCAGGTCCATCGCCAGCCTTTCGGCGGATTCAAAATGAGCGGCGCCGGAACCAAGGCCGGCGGACCCGGCTACCTCCTCCATTTCGCCGAAATGCGGGTCTGCACCGAGAACACCATGCGCCGCGGTTTCGCACCCGAGATATTATAAATTCGTAATGAAGTCGCCTAGATTTTTGCGTGGACAGACTTAATGGATTAGTGTGCTGTCAGCCTGATTTTTAAATCTCTTTTATGATCGTACTTGTCGCCGACGACCTCGATATCAACCGCAAACTCCTGCGGTCGCTCCTCGCCGCCGACGGCTACGAGGTCGTCGAGGCCCCCAACGGCGTCGAGGCTTTCAATATCCTCAAAAACGCCACCGGCCCGGTCGTCGGCCTCATCGACTGGGAAATGCCCCAAATGGAAGGCATCGAGGTGTGCAAAAAAACCCGCGCCCTCCACGGAACCCCGCCCATCTACCTGATCCTCCTCACCGTCCGCGACAGCAAGCAGGACATCGTCGCCGGCCTTCAAGGCGGCGCCAACGATTACATCACCAAGCCCTTCGACAAAACCGAACTCCTCGCCCGCGTCAACATCGGCAGGCAAATGGTCCTCCTCCAAAAGACCCTCACCCAGCGCGTCGCCGAACTCAAGGACGCCCTCCTTTCCGTCAAGCAACTCGGCGGCCTTTTGCCCATCTGCAGCTACTGCAAAAAAATCCGCGACGACAAAAACTACTGGCAGCAGGTCGAAGCCTACGTCGGCGAACACTCCCAAGCCAAATTCAGCCACTCCATCTGCCCCCAGTGCTACGAAGACATCGTCAAGCCCCAGATGGTCCAGCTCGGCGTCGATCCCGACGAGGAACTCCCCCCTTCCCCCGCCGCGACGTAGCAAGGAGCGGAAATGTACCTGTCCCTGTTTCCTCAGATAATAGCCCGCCAGGGTCAACGTAGGTGCGCAAATATATCGCAATACAATACTGATTTATGGCAGAGGATATCCATCAGCAATATCGAGAACGACTGGTGCGGGCTACACAGCAGGACTTGGTTGCATTTGTTGGCGAACTAAGAAGCGAAGGGCTGACTCAGTCTCAAATATTCGATCTCTTGGAAAAATATCGATACGAACTTGATCAGCAGGGGCGCAGCAATGAGGCAGATTATCTCATCGAAATTTCTGATAGGATATGGGGTTTTTGTGCCGAAGATAAGCGATTATTTGAAACTAGCCTTTCCCGAAGTACGTATCCCCATGCACCCGAAAGAGGCAACTAATTAGAAGAAAAGAGGACGGGCAGGAGTGAAAAAGGGGACAGGCACGTCAATCCCGGCTCAGATTGAATCGCCCGCTGTCATCCCAACGGAAAACTTGCCCAAACCACGGCCCTCCCGTAGAATCCTTTTCATGGCGATCACCCTGGATGAAATCGTGGAAGAGGCGGCCCAGTTGCCGGAAGATGTCGTGGCCGAACTGATCGAGCGCATCGTGGTCAGCCATCATGGGGGCATCGAACCTGGGATTGAAGCCGCCTGGAAAGCCGAGACCAGCCGCCGGGTGGCCGAAATTACGAGCGGTCGGGTGGAGGGCATCCCGTTGGAAGAATCCCTGGCTCGCGCCTCTCGTCTGCTTCGTCCGTGAGAACGGTCGTTCATCCCGCCGCCGACGCTGAACTTGCCGAGGCGGTGGCCTATTACACCGCGATTGACCCGGTCCTGGGCGGGCGCTTTTACCTCGAAATGAAGCGATTGCTCCATGAGGTATGCGCTCATCCCCGGATGTTCCGCCAATTTGATCCTCCGGCCCGGCGTCACTTCAGCCCATCGTTCCCTTACGGGATTATTTACCTCGAACTGACGGATCACCTTTGGATCGTGGCCGTGATGCATTTGAAGCGCAACCCCGGCTACTGGAAATCACGACTGGAATAGCCCAACTCCGAGGAATGAAAAAGCGAAAAAAGGCAGCTGGCAAGTTGAGCGCCAACTTCCACAGGAGCGACTTTCGGATAGACTCCACCGGCTCCAACAGCTAGTCTACCTCATGCCGAGTAGCGCCGTCTCGCATCGCCAGCCCTGGATCAAAAATCTCGCCGGTCTCCCGCTCTTCAAGCAGGTCATCGGATTTCTCTGGCTCTCCCTCTACCTCGTCACCCTCCTCTCTCTCCTCTCCTACGACCCCGCCGACGTCGGCTTCAATTCCTGGCCCCCCAACCCCAACCCCTCCAACTTCATCGGCGATTTCGGCGCCGGTCTCGCCGCCATGCTCTACATCGGCCTTGGCTTCGGCGCCTACCTCTTCCCCCTCCTCGCCCTCTGCTGCTGCGGCGCGAGCTTCCTCGGAATCGAAATCAAGTGGACCTGGAAGCCGCTCTGGCTCCTCCTCTTCCTCGCCGGCGGCTGCGCCCTCCTCGACCTCCAGCCCTACGGCCAGAACCTCATCCGCCACCTCGCCAACATCGACAGCCCCGGCGGCATCGTCGGCAGCTACATCATCCACCTCACCGTCCCCTACGCCCTCGGCAGCGTCGGCGCCGCCGTCCTCTTCGCCACCCTCTTCGGCGTCTCCGCCATCTATCTCTTCAACGTCAATCCCCTCATGACCGCCCTCAACGCCTTCTCCTGGTACCGCGAATGGAAAATCCGCGCCGAGGAGGAACGGCTCGCCAACGCCCCGCCCGAAGTCCAGCTCGAAGCCCAGCACAAACGCATCCGCAGCCAGATCGAAGAATTGAGCAAAAAAGCCGCCCGCGAAACCGACGCCCCCGCCGTCGACGCCCCGCCGCCCCGCTTCAACATCCGCCGCCCCGATGAGGACAACGAGCCCGCCCCGCCCTCCGAACCGCTCATCAAAGTCCCCATGCATCCGCCCAAACCGGCCCCGGCTCCAGCCACCGCTTCAGCCACGGCCCCCGCCCCGGTTGAGCGCGCCGCCGCGAAAAAAAGCGACGCGGGTACGCTCCTCCCCCAATCCCCCGTCGCCCACCCCGATTACCTCCTCCCCTCCCTCCAACTCCTCAGCGCCCCCGCCGGCCGCGCCCGCGACGCCGGACTCAGCGAAGACCAGCTCAACCGCAACCTCGCCCTCATCATCGACACCCTCAGGCGCTTCGGCGTCAAAGCCGAGGGCCGCGAAATCACCCCCGGCGCCGCCATCACCCGCTACGAAGTTTTCCCCGGCGAAGGCGTCCGCGTCGACAAAATCGCCAGCCTCAAGCGCGACCTCTCCCGCGTCCTCTGCGCCGAACGCATCAACATCCTCGCCCCCATCCCCGGCAAAGACACCGTCGGCATCGAAATCGCCAACTCCAGCAAAGTCTCCGTCTTCCTCCGCGAACTCCTCGAAAGCAAAGACTGGCGCAACACCACCGCCAAAATCCCCATCGCCCTCGGCAAGGACGTCTACGGCAAAACCCTCGTCGCCGACCTCGCCGCCATGCCCCACCTCCTCATCGGCGGCACCACCGGCTCCGGCAAATCGGTCTGCATCAACTGCATCCTCATGAG
The DNA here is from genome assembly GCA_035948935.1 of Methylacidiphilales bacterium. GTDB lineage: Bacteria > Verrucomicrobiota > Verrucomicrobiia > Methylacidiphilales > UBA1321 > JABDGH01. The sequence continues at coordinate 64,740 of DASZIP010000031.1, forward strand.
CTTCCTCTTCCGGTTCACTCCCGACGAACTCCGCCTCATCCTCATCGACCCCAAACAGGTCGAAATGCAGGTCTACAACGCCATCCCCCACCTCGTCGTCCCCGTCGTCACCGACCCCAAAAAAGTCATGCTCGCCCTCCGCTGGGTCATCAACGAAATGGAAAAACGCTACCGCATCCTCGCCAAAGTCGGCGTCCGCAACATCGCCGGATTCAACGCCCGCGCCCGCAACGGCCCGCCCGCCCCCGCCCCCGAATCCCCCCAGCTCGAATTCCTCCACGTCAATATCGACGACGAATCGGACGAAGACGAGGCCGACGAACCCCAGCCCCCGCCCATCCGCGTCCCCCGCGAAGACGACCTCGTCATCCCCGACAAACTCCCCTACATCGTCGTCATCGTCGACGAACTCGCCGACCTCATGCAAACCGCCCCCGCCGACGTCGAAAGCGCCATCGCCCGACTCACCGCCAAGGCCCGCGCCGCCGGCATCCACCTCATCGTCGCCACCCAGACCCCACGCCGCGAAGTCGTCACCGGCGTCATCAAAACCAACATCCCCGCCCGCATCGCCTTCCAGGTCCCCAGCGGCCTCGACTCCCGCGTCATCCTCGACGAAAACGGCGCCGAAAACCTCCTCGGCAAAGGCGACCTCCTCTACCGCCCCCCCGGCCACGCCGGCTTCACCCGCGGCCAGGGCGCCTTCGTCTCCGACCAGGAAGTCCAGGACGTCGTCGACTACTCCGGCCGCCAGGCCGAGGCCCAGTTCGCCCCCGAACTCGACGCCAAACTCTCCGGCAAAGCCCCCGCCGAAATCGCCATCACCGAAGACGACAAAAAACTCATCCACGAATGCTTCGAAGTCATCCGCCAGGAGAGAAAAGCCAGCACCTCCAACCTCCAGCGCCGCCTCCGCCTCGGCTACAACCGCGCCGCCTACGTCATCGACTACCTCGAAAAAATCGGCGTCCTCGGCCCCGCCGACGGCGCCAAGCCCCGCGACATCCTCGTCGACATGGAAACCTACACCCTCGATCTCTAGCCGTTTCGCCGTAGACAGACACGGCTTCGCGCCGATCCGCATTCATACCCCGGAAGAGGTAATCGACCTATGAAAAAAAACGCACTCAAGGAATCCAAGGTTTTGCTCGAAGTCCGGCAAATCAAGGAGGAAATCGCCCGTGAAGCAAACACCGATCCCGGCTATTATCAGCGCCTTAACGGTCTCGGAGCAAAACTCCTCGCTCCCCACCGAAAAAAGGCGAAAAAAACAGTCCGCCGTTGATACCTTTTCCCTCGTTCCCAAACTTACCGCCCTCCGCAGGAGTTTGGGAACGCTGCTCCCGTCCGCAGGACTGCTCCCCGCGAAATTCCATTTCGCGCCGACTTCCCCGGTAGCCGCCGCACGCCGGGCCGCGGTCCCCTATGTCCCATCCGCATCCCACATCAAAAGAGATTCTAAATCCCCGCCGAATTTGTATCCTTCGGGCGCTTTGACCCCCCAACGCACCCTCTCCCACACCTTCGACGAACCCCGGCACGCCCTCCCGCTCGACGGCGGCCGCACCCTCGCCCCCTACACCCTCGCCTACCAGACCTGGGGCCAACTCAACCCCGGCCGCTCCAACGCCATCCTCATCTTCCACGCCCTCAGCGGCGACTCCCACGTCGCCGGCCGGCACGAAGACGACCGCACCGGCTGGTGGGACCTCATGGTCGGCCCCGGTCGCGCCTACGACACCGACCGCTACTTCATCATCTGCGCCAACATCCTCGGCGGCTGCAAAGGCTCCACCGGACCCGCCTCCCCCAACCCCGCCACCGGCCGCCCCTACGCCATGCAATTCCCCGTGGTCACCCTCCACGACATGGTTCGCGCCCAACGCCCCCTCCTCGACCTCCTCGGCATCCAAAAACTCCACGCCGTCACCGGCGGCAGCATGGGCGGCATGCTCGCCCTCGCCTTCACCCAGCTCTACCCCGAAATCGCCGAACGCGCCGTCGTCCTCGCCTCGGGACACGCCAACCACGCCCAGGCCATCGCCTGGAACAAAATCGGACGCCGCGCCATCATGAACGACCCCCTCTGGCGCGACGGCGACTACTACGACTCCCCCGACGGCCCACCCAGGCGCGGCCTCGCCGTCGCCCGCATGATCGGCCATGTCACCTACATCAGCGAAGGCGCCATGGACCTCAAATTCGGCCGCTCCCTCCAGGCCGCCCAAAAGGAAAGCTACTCCTTCGGCATCGACTACTCCGTCGAAAGCTACCTCGCCCACCAGGGCAACATCTTCCACCGCCGCTTCGACGCCAACTCCTACCTCTACATCACCCGCGCCATCGACTACTTCGACTTCTCCGCCAAAGCGTCGGCGACGCAGGCAACCGCCGGCGACCTCACCGCCGCCTTCGCCCAAACCTCCGCCCGCTTCCTCTTCCTCTCCTACGACGCCGACTGGCTCTACTCCCCCCAACGCATGGAAACCATGGCCCTCGCCGCCCGCGCCGCCGGCCGCCACGCCCACCACCACATGATCCACGCCCCCCTCGGCCACGACGCCTTCCTCGTCCAACGCGATCCCCAGACCGACCTCATCCGCGATTTCTTAAGGTAGCCGTCGCGCGCCGCGCGACGGTGCAGTTGTAGCGGCGGTCGGAGCCTGTCCTGAGCAGGGTCGAAGGAACCGTCGCTGAATTTTCGACGAAATGACCAAATTGGAACAAAAGTCAGTGACCTCCGGCAGAGCCGGGGGTTTACTATTTTAATTAACGGAATTGGGGAGGGAGGGCCGGGCAATGGAATTGCGCGGACAAGGTGCAACTTGGAAACGAGGGAACCAAAGGGAGGACGGATGGGACCAAGAGGGACTTATGCCGAGGTGAACGAATCGTTTGGACCTGCGGTCAACGGTAAGCTGAGAATGACAAAATTGTTTAAAAAGCGGGATTCTATGGATCAGCGTTATCTTCGCCGCGCGCTGGAGCTGGCCCGGCGCGGCTGGGGACTGACGCTGCCGAATCCGCGCGTGGGGGCGGTGCTGACGCGCGCGGGCAGGATCATCGGCGAGGGCTGGCACGAGCGCGCGGGCGGGCCGCACGCGGAGGCAAATGCCGTGGCCGACGCAAAGAAGCGTGGGCATCGGGCCGCCGGCGCGACCCTCTACGTCACGCTGGAGCCGTGCTCGACGCAGGGGCGGACGCCGCCGTGCACGGAGCTGATCCTGCGCGAGAAGATCGCGCGGGTTGTCTTCGCCGCGACCGATCCGAATCCGGCGCACGCGGGGGCGGCGACGCGGTTGCTGCGGGCGGCGGGAGTGGAGGTCTCCTGCGGATTGCTGGCGGACGAGGCGGCGGCGTTGAATCGGGATTTCAACTGGTGGATCGTGCGGCGCACGCCGTGGGTGGTGGGAAAAATCGCGTTGTCGCTGGACGGGCGGATCGTGACTCCGGCGGGGGACGGGCGCTGGCTGACGTCGGCGGCGGCGAGGAGGGTCGCGCACGAGTTGCGCCGGGAATCGGACGCGATCCTGATCGGGGCGGAAACGGCGCGGCACGACAATCCGCGCCTGACGGTACGGCTGCCGGACCTGCCAGGCCAGCCGGAGCGCGGGGGAAAAGTCCAGCCGTGGCGGATTGTGGTGACCCGATCGGGAAAGCTGCCGAGGGAGTTGCATCTTTTTTCGGACCGGCACCGGGACCGGACCCTTGTTTTTCGAAATCGGCCTCTGGAGGAGGTGATCGCGTCGCTGGGCGCACGGAACATTTCGCATTTGTTGATTGAGGGCGGCGGGGACGTGTTGACGGAAGCGTTGAGGAAAAATCTGGTCAATGAAGTTGCGTTCTTTATCGCGCCGTCGGTGATGGGGACGGTTGCGCGGGCTTTGGGGAAGCTGGATGCGCCGTTGCGGTTGCGGGAGGTGAGGTACGAGGTTGTGGGAGCGGATTTGTTTTGCCGGGGGTTGGTAAGGGCCTGTTAGGGCCTGTTCACACTAATCTTGCTTGGTGAAAGGGAGTCTGCTCAGAGGTGGAAGCTCGTGTTTCCTTCATCCTTTCAGGATGGCCGGATTGCCAAAAGGATATCATGCCGATCCATTAGTGTTAACAGGCCCTAAGGTAAAAGGGCGCGCCGCGGCTACCGGGGAAAGCGGGAGACAGATTTCAGGGACGCGGAAGGGACTCGCGTCCCTACCTTTTCCGGGGGAAGGTGACGAGGAAGAGGGAGCCTTGGCCAGGTTCGCTGGCGACGGTGGCGGCGCCGTCATGGGCGTCGACGAAGGCTTTGACGAGGCTGAGGCCGAGGCCGAGGCCGCGCTGGGAACGGCTTTTGTCGGCGCGGTAGAGGCGGTCCCAGATGCGGGGGAGATCGTCGGGGTCGATGCCGATGCCGGTGTCCTTGACGGTGATGCGGACTTCGTTGGGGAGGAACTCGGCGGCGATTTCGACGCGGCCGCCGTTGGGGGTGTATTTGAGGGCGTTGTCGAGGAGGTTGCTGAGGAGGAGCTGAAGGCGGTTGCGGTCGGCGGTGATTTGGCCGGCGGGGTCGATGGCGGCGGTGAGGGTGATGTTTTTTTCCTGGGCGACGTCGTCGTAGAGTTCGACGAGGAGGTCGACGACAGGCTTGAGGGGAAAGGTCTGGAGGTCGAGTTTGAGGGCGCCGGCCTCGACTTCGGAGATGTCCATGATGGTGCAGAGCATGGCGTTGAGGCGCTCGGCTTCCTCGACGGCGTCGGCGAGGGCCTCCTTGATCTGGGCGGGGTCTTCGTGCTGAAGGGCGAGCTGGGCGCCGGTCTGAAGACGGGTGAGCGGGGTGCGAAGGTCGTGGGCGACGTTGTCGAGGGAATCGCGCATGGCGCCGATGAGGGCCTCGTTGCGGGCGAGCATGCGGTTGAAGAGGATCACGAGTTCGTTGATTTCGTCCCGGGTGCGGGGGTCGGGAACGCGGGCGCGGAGGTTGCCGGTCTGGATGATGGAACGGACGGCGCCGATGATTTCGCGGATGGGGCCGAGGGCGCGGTAGGTGATGAAGGCGCCGCCGCAAAAGCCGAAGGCGACGATGGGAATCATGACGAAGAGGAAGATGTTGCGGAAGTGGCGCAGCAGTTCCTCGCGGTTCTCGGCGGTGCGTCCCACGTACATGATGGAGCCGTCGGAAAGGCGTATCCAGGCGATATTCCAGACCATGTGGGGTTCGGCGGACTGGATGGGGCTGAGCCAATCGGTGTCGTGTGCGACCCGACCGCCGCCGAGATGGGTGAGGGTGGCTTCGTCCTTTTGGGGCGAGTGGACAAATTTCAGTTCGTCGGTGGCGCTCATCACTTCGAGAAAAGTCGTTTCATTTTCCAATCCGGTTTGGTTTTGGAAATGTTGCTGGAGGGCCGGGACGCCGCCTTGCACGTACCACGCGCGGCAGGCATCGAGTTTGGCCCAGACGATTTCGCGGTCGTTTGCAAGCAACTGGCGGCCAAGAAGGAAATAGGCCAGAAAGAAGAGAAGGAACGCCCCGGCGATAAAAAAGGCGCTGTACCAGAGGTTGAGGCGAAGGCTGAAGCCGAGGGGTTGGCTGAAGCCGAACGGTTCGAGGAGGTATTGGCGGAGGCGCGCTTTTTTCGAGGCCGGGCCCGCGGCCGGCGTGGGCGGGTTTCGGGGAGCGAGCATGGGGAAAGGTAAACGGTAAAAGGAGAAAGGAAAAAGGCTGAAATCTCATCCTTCCAACTTTTACCTTTTACCCTTTTCCTTTTTCCTTTCTACGGGAGGCGGAGGCTGTAGCCGGCTCCGCGGAGGGTGTGGATAAGCTTGGGGTCGAAGTCGCGGTCGATTTTATTGCGGAGGCGGCAGACGAGGACGTCGACGACGTTGGTCTGGGGGTCGAAGTGGTAATTCCAGACGTGTTCGAGGATCATGGTCTTGGAGACGACCTTGTTCTGGTTGCGGAGGAGATATTCGAGAAGGAGGAATTCGCGGGCCTGAAGTTCGATTTTGCTCGTGCCGCGCCAGACTTCGCGGGTGAGGAGGTCCATTTTGAGGTCGGCGAAGGTGAGGCTGGTGACGACGGAGGAGGAACCGGAGCGGCGGATGAGGGCCTGGAGGCGGGCGAGGAGTTCGGCGAAGGAGAAGGGTTTGGTGAGATAATCGTCGCCGCCGCGCTGGAGGCCGGTGATGCGGTCGTCGAGGGAGCGTTTGGCGCTGAGAATGAGGACGGGCAGTTTGATTTGTTCGGTCCGCCAACGTTCGATGACGCCGAGGCCGTCAAGCTTGGGGAGCATGAGGTCGACGATGGCGGCGTCGTAGGGATTGTTACGGCCCATTTCGGAGCCTTCCTCGCCGTTCGAGCTGATGTCGACGACAAAACCGGCTTCGCGAAGACCCTTGGCGACAAAGGAGGCTATTTTCGCGTCGTCTTCAAGAAGGAGAATTTTCATGCGGTTACCTGACTGATGTAATTTAATCACGAAGGCCTCCTTCGCCACGTTACAAGTGGCTCATGTTTGCGGTCTACCGAGGCATCATGCTTTTTACGGATGGACGCCCCCTTGAATAAAAATGGGTGAGGCGGCCTAAAAATCAACTTTTAAAGGGTGGCCAACGGTTGGCAGCCACGGTGTGCCGGGTCATCGGAAGAAGGCATGCCCTTTATTTTGGGACGCGGGGAGACCCGCATCCCTACCCTACTTGCCGGCCGGTTGGGATGGGGCGGCAGGCTGCGCGGCGGGGGTGGTCGGAGCGATGGAAGCAGGCGCGGCCGGAGTCGCGGAGGGGGATGTGGCTGTCGGAGCAGCCGGGGGGGGCGGCTTGACCGGGGCGACGGGCTTGAGCAATTCCTGCTGCACGGGGGAGCCTTTATCAAGGAAGGTGGTGCGAACGGAGTAGAGCCGGGCGAGGGAGATGCTCAAGACGAAGAAGATAATGGCGGAGACGACGGTGGCCTTGACGAGGACGTTGGAGGTTTGGGCGCCGAAGGTGTCGCTCATCATCCCGCTGCCGAAGGCGGCGCCGAGGCCCTCCTGCTTGCTGCGCTGCATCATGATGACGAGGCCCATGAAGATGCAGTCGATGACGTAGAAGAAGAGGAGGACGTCAATGGCGGCGTTGATGAAAAAGGTTTCGGTCCACATAAGGGGCGACAAGGATTGCGCGTCGGGCTACTCGGAGCAAGCATTTTTGATGATGGCGGTGAAGCCGCGGACGTCGAGGCTGGCGCCGCCGACGAGGGCGCCGTCGATGTCGGGCTTGGAGAGGAGTTCCTTCGCGTTTTCGGGTTTGACGCTGCCGCCGTACTGGATGCGGACGCGTTCGGCGGCGGCGGCGCTGAAGCGGGAGCCGAGAATTTTGCGGATGAACTGGTGGGCCTCCTCGGCCTGGGCGGGGGAGGCGGTCTTGCCGGTGCCGATGGCCCAGACGGGTTCGTAGGCGAGGATGATGTCGGGCAGTTCCTTGTCGGTGAAGCCGGCGAGTCCCTCGGCAAGCTGGGTTTCGAGGACTTTTTTCCATTTGTCGGCTTCGCGTTCGGGGAGGGTTTCGCCGATGCAGACGATGGGGCGCAACTCGGCGGCGAGGGCGGCCTTGGTCTTGCGGTTGACGATGGCGTTGTCTTCGTGGAAGTACTGGCGGCGTTCGGAGTGGCCGATGATGACGTAGCGGACGTAGAGTTCGCGCAGCATGCCGGAGGAGATTTCGCCGGTGTAGGCGCCGGAGGACGCTTCGTGCATGTTTTGGGCGCCGAGGCGGACGTTCGAGACGTCGTTGAGCATTTCGCTGACGGCGGCGAGGGCGGTGAAGGGCGGGCAGAGCACGATTTCGGCGTCGTCGAAGCGGCCGATTTCCTGGAGGAGGTCGGCGACGAGGACGCGCGCCTCGGCCTGGGTTTTGTTCATTTTCCAGTTGCCGGCGATGATTTTTTTGCGGTTGATCATAAATTTGCGAGACTGAATTTAGACATGAGGAACATGAAAACGGACCTGAGAAAAAGAATATTTTCCCTTCCGAATTTGGTTAATTTGGAAAAATTTCGTTAATTCCGTCAAAAAATTTCCCCTGCCTTCTTCATGTATTTCATGTTTTCCTGTCAAAAATTTCCTGCCTCCCCAATTTGGTAATTTGGAAAATTTGGCAATTTGGTCATGGTTCCCCGCCTTCTTCATGTATTTCATGGTTTCATGTTTTCCTGTTAAATCAGGGTTTTCAAGGCGCCTTGAACTGGCGTTTGACCCAGACTTCCTCGAATTGTTCCTGGGTGATTTCAACGGGGGTGAATTCGGGATCGCGGCGGGCGAGGAGGGAGAGGTCGGGCAGAGGGAGGGTCATGAGGGCGGCGGTTCCGGAGGATCCGCTGGCCGTGGCGATGTCGCAAAATCCGTTCCGGAAACATTCGATTTTGCGGACTTCCTTGCCCTCCTCATTGAGTTCGCTGAAGATCCAGACGGGCTCGTCGGGATTGGTATGGTTCCATTTGAGCCGGACGTATTTCATACTTGTTCAGACGGGCTTGCCTTTAGTCTGGTCACCAGGACGCGCCAAAGCGACTTCATTTTTTGTCGGGGATGCTCGCGACGCCGGGGAGTTCGCGGCCCTCGAGAAATTCGAGGGAAGCGCCGCCGCCGGTGGAGATGAAGGAGACTTTGTCGGAGACGCCGGCTTTTTTGACGGCGGAGACGGAGTCGCCGCCGCCGATGATGCTGACCGCGGAGCCGTTGGCGGCGATGGCCTTGGCGATGGCGAAGGTGCCCACCGCGCATTCGGGGACTTCAAAGACGCCCATGGGGCCGTTCCAGAGGATGGTTTTGGCGGAGGCGACCTCGGCGGAGAAGAGCTTGACGGTTTCCGGGCCGATATCGACGCCTTCCCAGCCGTCGGGGATGCCTTCGCCGGGCTTGAGATATTTGCCGCCGGGGGAGACAGTCTTCGCCTTGAAGTCGAAGTGCTCGACGACATAGGTGTCGATGGGGAGGAGGAATTTGACGCCTTTGGCCTTCGCCTTTTCGAGGGCTTTCGTGGCGGTGTCGATCTTGTCGGGTTCGGAGAGGGATTTGCCGATTTTTTTGCCGAGGGCGAGGGCGAAGGTGTAGGCCATGGCGCCGCCGATGAGGATGGTGTCGGCACGGTCGAGGAGGCGGTCGATGACGGCGATTTTGTCGGAGACTTTGGCGCCGCCGAGGATGACGACGAAGGGGCGCGGCGGGTTTTCGAGTTCGTCGCCGAGATATTTTAATTCGCGCTCCATGAGGAAACCGATGGCGCGGACGGGGACGAATTTGGCGATGCCGGCGGTGGAGGAGTGGGCGCGATGGGCGGCGCCGAAGGCGTCGTTGACGTAGACGTCGGCGAGCTTCGCCAGTTTTTGGCTGAAGGCGTCGTCGTTGGCTTCCTCTTCGTTGTAGTAGCGGAGGTTTTCGAGGAGAGCGACCTGGCCGTCCTTGAGTTCCGCGGCGGCTTTTTCAGCCTTCTCGCCGATGCAGTCGTCGACGAATTGGACGGGGCCGCCGATGAGGGCGGAGAGGGCCGGGACGACGGGGGCGAGGCTCTGCTTGGGGTCGCGCTTGCCCTTGGGCCGGCCGAGGTGGGCGCAGAGGAGGACGCGCGCGCCCTGGGCGACGAGGTGCTTGATGGTGGGGACGGTTTCCTTGATGCGCTTGTCATTGGTAATGACCTGGACGCCCTCTTTTTCCTGGAGGGGGACGTTGTAGTCGACGCGGACGAGGACGCGTTTGCCCTTGAGGGGAATGTCGCGGATGGTGATTTTGGCCATAAAGTTTCTAATTTTTTGACGGAATTACGGAAGGCTTAAGACTAGGAGATTATGGGTGGAGAGTTGGAATTCAGTTATGACTTTCACCATAATTTGTTCTTTTTCAGCTTGTAGATGGTAAAGCAGATAATCGCAGTTATAAAAACTGCCGCAGCGCAAATGCTGTCGATAGCGTCATCGCTCCTTGTTTTTCTCCAAATAAGAAATCCCCCGCCTTTGATTCCGTTAATTTGGAAAATTCCGTTAATTCCGTAATGAATTTTGCGGCTTATTTGATGATGAGTTTGAGGAGGTCGACGCAGCGGTTGGAGTAGCCCCATTCGTTGTCGTACCAACTGACGAGTTTGAAGAATTTGCTGTTGAGCTCGATGCCGGAACCGGCGTCGAAGATGCTGGAGTGGGTGTCGTGGATGAAGTCGCTCGAGGTGACTTCGTCGGTGGTGTAGGCGAGGACGCCCTTGAGGTAGGTTTCGCTCGCCTTTTTCATCGCCGCGCAGATTTCCTTGTAGCTGGTTTCCTTGACGGTCTTGACGGTAAGGTCGACGACGGAGACGGTGGGGGTGGGGACGCGGAAAGACATGCCGGTGAGCTTGCCCTTCACCTCCGGGCATACGAGCGCGGTCGCCTTGGCCGCGCCGGTGCTCGAGGGAATGATGTTGATGGCCGCGGAGCGTCCGCCTTTCCAGTCTTTCTTGGAGGGGCCGTCCACGGTTTTTTGGGTGGCGGTGTAGCTGTGGATGGTGGTCATGAGGCCTTCCTCGATGCCGAAGCCTTCCTTGAGGAGGACGTAGACGATGGGGGCGAGGCAGTTGGTGGTGCAACTGGCGTTCGAGATGATGTTATGCTTGGCGACATCAAGCTTGGAGTCATTGACGCCGATGACGACGGTGATGTCCTCGCCCTTGGCGGGGGCGGAGATGATGACTTTTTTGGCGCCAGCGGTAATGTGGCCCCTGGCTTTTTCAGCTTCGGTGTAGAGCCCGGTGCATTCGATGACGTAGTCGACGCCGAGCTTCCCCCACGGGAGGGCGGCGGGACCTTCGCGAACGGCGAGGCATTTGATCTTGTAGCCGTTGACGACGAGGACGTCATCCTCGGTAACGTCGGGACTCGACTTTTCGCTGGTGACGGTCCCGTTGAATTTGCCCTGGGTCGAATCGTACTTGAGGAGATAGGCGAGGTTGTCGGCGGGGACGAGATCGTTGACGGCGACGACGTCGACGGTTTTGCCGAGTAAACCTTGTTCCGCGATGGCGCGAAAGACGAGCCGTCCGATGCGTCCGAAGCCGTTGATGCCGATTTTTGTCATAGTCGTTCTCTTTTTTTGGTGAAGTTGGTGTGTTGCAAGCCCAGTGGCGTAGCAGAAATTAGGCCGCCAGCCGCCAGCGTCAACGGGAAAAAACGACCGGCGTCGATTTCAGGCGTTAGCGACTCGATTCCAAGCGGTTAAGAAGCTTATCGCGGAGGGGGATTGTCGCGGGGCGGGAGGAGATGATCGGGCGTTTTGGTCTTGCCCGTCACCTTGCCCCAAAGTTTCTTCACGCCCGCGACAATGGCCACGATTGCCACGATCAGCACTTTTTTCAGCGCCAGGGCGCCGGCGATGATCCATTTGAAAAGTCCCGCGAACAGTCCCAGCTTGGCCGCGCCGGCGAGCGCGCCGCCGGCGATGAGGGTGGCCAGGCCGTACTCGGCGACCTTGTCGATCTTGGGATCGAAATCGGCGTAGGTGTTGCCGGGCTGGAAATCGACCATGGCGAGGATCTCGGGAGTTTTCTGGTCGATGGCCGGAAATTGGTTCATGGAGGAGATCGCGCCGAGGACGAGAACGCCGCGACGGCCGAGGATGCGGATGTCGTAGTTGAGAGTGTGTTCGGGGTAGTTTGCGACCTTGAGTTCCTTGGCCCAGTAAAGCTTGTGGGTCGCCTTGTCGTAACGGGGCGGGGCGGCCCAGCCGACGAGTTCGATGCTCGGGTAGCCCTCCTTGACCCGCTCGGGATCGGCTTCGGCGGTCTGCTGCTGCATTTTTTTGAGCAGATCGTCGTAATTGATTTTCTCGGCGTCATCGTCCTTCACGTAGCCGCCGCTTTCGTAATTGATGGTGACGGCCCAGCCATCGTCATCGAGCGGGCCCTTGTCTTTCGGAAAAATCATGCCGAGCAGGTCGGGATCATCCGGGTTGTTCCACATCTCATGGAGTACCTTGCGGGCGTCGTCGCCGCCGAGGAACCGGAAGTCGGGGGTGAGATTGATCTTCGCCAGGCCGTCCTTGAGCGTGATGACGCCGGTCTGCCATTTAAGAGACGATGCCATCGCGGCAAGAGTGTCCGCCGACGGGCGGGCTGGCGCGGGGTCGTCGGCGCGCAGAAGAAGGGAGGTGAAAAGAGAAAGCGCCAGGACGCAGATGGCCCTCGATGCATTTTGGGTCGACATGGGTGGTTCCGGATTTCTTCGTTATCTTCCTTTTAACCCGCGGGCGTGGCCGCGCGGAGAGTCAGGGGTTCAAATTTCGGGGCGAGCAGGTGCTGCAATCCGAAAGCGATGAGGTAGGCGAAGGCGACGTAGCTGAAGAGCAGAAAATAACCGGCCTGGGCATGACCCGTCCCGGAGACGTCGAGAACGTGTCCGCACACATGTTGGAAGATCATGCTGCCGACGGCGCCGGACATGGTGCCCATCCCGATGAGCGATGCGATCGTGTTGCGCGGAAACATGTCCGAGACGGTGGTGAAGAGATTGGCCGTCCACGCCTGATGCATGCCGCCGACCAGGCCGATCAGAAGCACGGCCGTCCAGTTCCCGGCCATGCCGACGGTCAGAATCGGCAGCACACACAGGGCGAAGCAAAACAATCCCGTTTTGCGCGCGCGCGTGACGCTCCATCCATGCCGGACGAGATAGCCGGGAAGATAGCCGCCGGACACGCTGAGCACGGTGACAAGCCCATAGATGGTCATGAGATGGGGCCAGCTCGATTTGATGTCGAGATGGCGCGTCGCCTTGAAATAGTCGGGCAGCCAAAAGAGGAGAAAAAACCAGGCCGGATCGGTGAGAAATTTGGCCACCATGAAGGACCACGCCTGGGGATAGGTGAACAGGCTGAGCCACGAGACCGCCGGGGCGTTTTCATCCGGCGAAACGGGATCGCTGCGAATCAGGGCCAGTTCGTCCGGCGAGACGAGCCGATGTTTCTCGGGCGTGTTGTAAGAGAACCACCAAACGGTCACCCAAACGATGCTCGCGCCGCCCGCGATGAAAAAGGGCGCATGCCAGGTGAACCCGTTTCTGAGCAGGGACGCGACGAGAAACGGGGCAAAGACGGGACCGATGGCCGCGCCCGAATTGAACAGCGCCGTGGCGAACGCCCGCTCCGCGCGCGGGAACCACTGGCTGATCGCCTTGACGGCGGCGGGAAAATTCCCCGCTTCGCTCAGGCCGAGAAGGATGCGCGCCACCATGAACCCCCCGACGGACGTGACCAGCGTGTGGGAAAGCGAGGCGAGGCCCCAAAGGAAGACGGTCGTGGCATAGCCGATCTTGACGCCAACCCGGTCGATGTAGCGGCCGAAGAGGATGACCCCAAAGGCATAGGCGCCGAGAAAGCAGGCGTTGATGTCCCCGAACTGTGTATCGGTCCAGTGAATCTCAACGGCAAGAGTCGACTTGAGCAGCGAAAGAAATTGGCGGTCCGAGTAGATGATCGTCGTGGCGAAAAAGATGACCAGGCAGATCAACCATCTCACATGCGTGCGTCGGGAGGGGGCGGTCATGAATTTATTTTGAGTGCAAGGCCGGATCGGTTTTGCTTATTACTCGGAGCATGGGAGCCTCGTCAAAAACTTTGTCGGCAACATTTCGGGATGAAACGGGTTTTTATCTCAATGAGATTCCATCTTCATGCCGGGTTTGCATTTGAAATGATATAAAAAAATGAATCTGTTTTCGCGTTTCTTCCCCGGAGCGTTTTGTCTTTTCGCGGGTCTCATGCTCGCTTCCGCCGCGGCCGATCCCTCCGACGAGCGGGACCCGTTCAAAAAGAGCCCCGGCGAGCCGGTCGATCTCGAGCATCAAAAGACGCTCTATGTGGTGGGTTACGCGCACCTCGACACGCAGTGGCGCTGGTCCTATCCGCAGGTGATCCGCGAGTTTATTCGCAAGACGATGGAGGACAACTTCCCGCTTTTGGACAAGTATCCCGACTACGTTTTCAATTTCACCGGATCGCGCCGCTACGAGTTCATGAAGGAGTATTACCCGGACGATTTCGCGCGGCTGCAGAAGTATGTCGCGGCGGGACGGTGGTTTCCGGCGGGGTCCTCGGTCGACGAGGGGGACACGATCATCTCGGGTTTGGAATCGCGGGTGCGGCACGCTCTCTACGGCAACCGTTTCTTCGAGCGGGAGTTTCACACGCAGAGCGACGAGACCATGCTCCCCGACACGTTCGGTTTTCCGGCCTGCCTGCCGAGCATCCTGGCCCATTGCGGCATGAAGGGCTTCTCAACCCAAAAACTGGGGCCGCTCTGGGGTTCCTCGGTCGGCATCCCGTTCAATGTCGGCGTCTGGGAAGGGGTCGACGGACAGAAGATCGTCGCCGCGTTTAATCCCGGAGCGTACACCAGCAGCATCGACGGCGACTTGAGCAAGGATTCGACCTGGATCGACCGTATCCAGAAAGACGGGGAAGCGACCGGAGTCTATGCCGATTTTCGCTATTACGGCGTCGGCGACCGGGGCGGTGCCAACTCGGAAGCTACGGTGAAAAACCTCGAAAAGAGCGTGACCGGCAATGGTCCCCTGCGGGTTATTGCCGGGGCCGCGAACCGCATGTTCGACGACATCACCCCGGCGGAGAAGGCGCGCCTTCCCGTCTATAAAGGCGAGCTTCTCCTCACCAACCATTCGGCGGGCAGCCTGACCTCGAAAGGCATCATGAAGCGTTTCAACCGCAAGAACGAATTGCTCGCCAATGCGGCCGAAAGCGCGGCGACGACCGCCTTCGAACTGGGCGCGCTGCCCTATCCCTCCGACCAGCTTTACCGGGCGTGGGACCTGGTGCTCGGCTCGCAAATGCACGACATGCTGCCGGGCACCTGCCTGCCAACGGCGTATGAATATACCTGGAACGATGAAGTCCTCGCCCTGAATCATTTCGCCTCCGTGACGGAGAGTTCGTCCGCCGCCGTCGCGGCCGGGATGGATACGCGGGTCGCGACCGACGCGGTGCCGATCGTGGTCTACAATCCGCTCTCGATCGCGCGCGAAGATGTGGTCGAGGCCTCGATCACGCTTCCCGTCCACACCTATCCCGGCATCACGGTTTATGGGCCGGACGGCCAGGCCGTCCCGACCCAGATCACGTCCCAGTTGGGCGACCATGCGACCATCCTCTTTTTGGCCCGGGCGCCTTCCGTCGGATACACCGTCTACGAGGCGCGTCCGGTCGCGCCCCCTCCGTTTGCGACCCAGCTCAAGGTCGGCGCGAACGCGATTGAGAACGGGCGGTATCGCGTGACCCTCAACGGCGACGGCGATGTCGCCTCGATTCTGGACAAAGCCGCCGGCAAGGAGCTCCTGGGCGGCCCCGCGCAGCTCGTTTTCCAGCACGAGAAGCCCCATCAATATCCCTCCTGGAACATGGATTGGAATGACCGGCAAAATCCGCCCGAGGCCGTCGTCTCCGGCCCCGCCCAGGTCCGGGTGGTCGAGTCGGGGCCTGTCCGCGTGACGCTGGAAGTCAAACGCTCCGCCCGCAACTCCACGTTCACCCAGCAAATCCGGCTGGCGGCCGGCGGGGCGGGAAACCGCGTCGAATTCGCCACGCAAATCGACTGGCGGTCGCTCGAGTGCAGCCTCAAGGCGTCCTTTCCGCTCGGCGTTTCGAATCCGGCGGCGACTTACGACGCCCAGTTGGGCACGGTGCAGCGCGGGAACAACAACCCGAAAAAATTCGAGGTCCCGCAGCAACAGTGGATGGACCTGACCGACACCGACGGCGGCTATGGCGTTTCCATCCTCAACGACTGCAAATACGGGTCCGACAAACCCGACGATCGGACGATGCGGCTGACTCTTCTTTACTCGCCGGGGGTGTGGAACTCGTTTCAGGACCAGGCCACTCAGGACATCGGCCATCACGAGATGCTTTACGCCGTCGAGGGGCACGCGGGCGACTGGAGGAAGGGAAACACCTCCTGGGAGGCGGCCCGGCTGAATCGGCCGCTGATCGCCTTCACCGCCCCGGCCCATCCGGGCCCTCTCGGAAAGACCTTTTCCCTGTTCCAGACGAACTCCGACCAGGTCCAGATCGTCAGCGTCAAAAAAGCGGAGGACAGCAATGAAATCGTCGTGCGGCTCAAGGAACTTTCCGGGAATCCCGAGCCGGGCATCGAGTTGAAATCGGAGTTGCCCCTTGTCGCGGCGCGCGAAATCAACGGCCAGGAAATGCCGCTCGGTCCCGCCAATCTGACCGCGGGCGCGCTCCGTTTCAACCTCTCCCCCTGGCAGCTCCGCGCGTTCGCCCTCAAGGTGGCGCCGTTGGCGAACCCTCCCGTCGCCCCGGTTGCCAGCAGGCAGTTTGTGCTTCCGTACAACCTCAATGCCGTCAGCTCGCTGACCGACCTCGCCGATGGCGACTTCGACGGTCTCGGCCATGCCTATCCGGCGGAGCAATTCCCCGCCGCCATCACCAGCGGGGGCGTTACCTTTCGGTTTGGTCCCGCGACGGATGGAAAGAAAAACGCGCTGACCTGCCAGGGGCAGTCGCTCGACCTCCCGGCCGGCGGGTTCAACCGGGTCTACCTTCTCGCCGCCGCGGTCGATGGAGATCAGCAGGGCGATCTGCAGATCGACGGCGTCCCCTCGCCCTGGACGGTGCAGGATTGGTCGCAATTCATCGGCCAGTGGGACAAGCGGCTCTGGCAGGGGGAGATTCCCGAATTGACCTACGATTGGCCCAATGCCATGAACGGCATGGTTCCCGGCTACATCAAACGCGCGCCGGTCGCCTGGTATGCGTCCCACCGCCACGACGCGAAACAGGGCAACGAGTTTTACCAATACGCCTACGTCTTCAAGTATGGCGTCGACATCCCTCCCGGCGCGAAAAAGCTGACCCTGCCGAACAACGACAAGATACGCGTCTTCGCCATCAGCGTGGCGAATGAACCGGGGGCCGGCGTCGCACCCGCCGCGCCGCTTTACGACACTTTCTCCAATCACGTCTCAAACGAACCTCCCGGGGCGTCTCCCGCTCCCGGAAAATTTTCGGACATGGTTGCGGTTGCGCTTGCACCCCCGCTCTATTATCAGGGGAGCAGCCTTCATTACACGACGGACGGCGCCGATCCCACCGCGAGCTCTCCCGTTTACAACGATCCAATCGTTCTTCATCAAGACACCCTTCTCAAAGCCTGCGAGATTAATTCCAGCGGCCGGCCCGGTCCGTTGTTTAGCGGACGCTATGAAGTCGATGATGTCAGTCCTTCCGCTGTCGTTGCGATCCTCTCGTCCCCGTTGTCGTCTGAGGTGACCGTCCGTTTCTCGAAACCGGTCACGCCCGGTTCCGCTCTCAACACCGCCAATTACCGGTTTTCGGCCAATGCAGGCGGCGGGAATGTTTCTCCGGCGTCCCAGGTCAAAGTCGAATCGGCCGAATTGTCGGATGACAAAACGATGGTGACCCTTCACGTCAACGCGCCCTTTTCGCAGTCGACACCGATGAAGCTGAGTGTCGGGAACATCGTCGAAACAGGCGTAAAGGGAAACATCCTCCGGTCCTTCGAGGCTCCGGTGGGCGGGCTTCAACCCATTTACAGCGTCTTGTCGCTCCAGACCGCCAACGCCTCGCGGCGGGACAAGGTCGATGCCCTCCCCGTTCGTCCCGAGGAACCCTGGACGCTTAATTTCTTTCTGCGTTGCGACAGCGTTCCCGGGGATCACATTCTCCTCGGCGGCTGGGGCTGCTCGGAGGACAACCTGGCCGCTTCGGGTATGGGTCGCTACTTTGTGAACTTTAACGACGGCCTGGCGTTCTGGCTTGCCGATCAGGACATTAAAACGAACGTCAAGGTGGAGCCGCACCGGTGGCAAATGCTCACCGCCACCTATGACGGTAAAACGGTCACCCTGTATAAAGACGGTGAAAAGATCGCCGACGGCCGGCCAACCCTGGCTTCCGACGAACCCGTCACCGGCCTCGGTATCGTCGATCCATGGGGCAGCGGCAATAAATTCGACGGGGAGATTCGCAACTTCGCCATCTGGAAGTCGGCCTTTGTTCCGGAAGCGGTGAAAGCCCTGCAACGGACCGCACCGGCCAACTGAACGGCCTCGACAAGATCCGGTCGAGACCGCCCGGGAGCTTATTTTCAGCGGCGGGCGTTCGATGTCTCCCAATAGGCCTCGGCGACACTGGCCTCATCCAATATGCCGAATTTTTCAAGAGGCGCCGAGGGGGGGGAGTTCCACCTGTCGGGATACCGTCCGTTCGGATCGCGAAGCTTCTCATGGACAAAGCGGACAATGCGGTCGGCGGCGTCAAGCCACTCGGGATTGGAATCATCCTTGTTCAAGGCCAGGAACGAACCGAGCAAAAGATGGGCGAATGCTCCGCTGTCGGCAACGCTTCCATCCGGCCCCACCCACTTGTCGAGGGCCGCCCTTCCCACCCGGCGCGCTTCATCCAGGTGGCTGGGGTCTCCCGTCAGTTCGTAAAAAAGACATGAGGCGCGAATCATCAATGCGGAATTGTACGAAAACTTTGCCTTGCCGATTTTGCCGTCCACGGAAATGTTGTCCCAATACAAACCATCGGTGTCCTGCAGATGGGAACGCGTCCATTCGTAAAGGCGGCTGGCCGTGTCGAGATAGGCCCTTTGTCGCGTGAGGCGGTAAAGAAGCAGCGCTCCAACGGTGGCGGGCGCGTTCGAGCAGGTATTTTTCGATGCCCTGCTCGTTTCACGCCAATAAAGGCCGCCGCCAAGCTTGTCATCCTCGCCGCTCAAAACAAATTTCATCGTATCTTCCGCCTGCTCAAGATACCTGGGCTGCTGGGTGACTTCGAATGTCTTGACCAGCGCCAGGACCATCCAGGCATTGTCATCGTAATAACGGTCGGGCGGCTTCGGACAGGGCAGAACATCGTAGCCGCCGAGAGCGTCATTTTGCCAATAGATATGCAACGCGTCCGCATAGGCGCAAAGACGGGCGGTGTAGGCCCAGGGATCGGCCTTGGCCGCCTCGGCCAGCGCGGAAAGTTCAACGCCGCATCCCCACATGAACGCGGGCTGACGGCGGGATGGGTCTCCCTGTCCCGGTGTCGCCTTGTCCGCGTAAAGCCGGCGATCGGGCAGCCAGAAGTCCGTGTCGATTTGCGCAAGCACTTCCTTCCCCCATTGCCGGTCGAGCGCAACGACGCGGGAACCGGCCGCGTCCTGCGCCGGAGAAGGGACGGACAATAAAAAAAATCCCGCAATAGCGAGGATCGGGGCTGCAAAATGACGGGCGCCCGCCCCCGTTGCACGATTTCTCATCCTCTTCATCATTACGTGCCGGGACCCGATTTTGCAAGATTTCCGCTTGCGGGCGATCGAAACCCTCTTAAGGGGAAGACATGAAAACGGGAAGGAAGAGAAATTGGATCCCCTCACCTGCCTACGCCGCCGGCGTATTGATCACCGTTTCGATCACCTGCTGGAGCTTTTCCAGCTTGTAGGGCTTTTCCAGAACCGCGTTGAAACCGAATTTCTTGTGGTCCTGCATCACCGGATGTTCCAGGTGCCCGCTGCTCGCGATCACTCTCGCCCCCGGATCGATCTTCTTGATCGTGTGCACCGCGTCCTGCCCTCCCACCCCGTTCGGAATCACCAGGTCCATCATCACCAGGTCGAACGGTTCCGACTGCGATTTCGCTTTCGCAAACGCCGCGATCGCCTGCGCCCCGTCCGTGCACGTCGTCACCTCGTAGCCGAGATGGCCCAGCATCCGGCTCACAATATCGAGAATCATCTGCTCGTCGTCCATCAACAGAATCCGCCTTTTGTGCGCCGGTATCGGCAACGGGACGGAGGAGTGTCCGATCCCCGGCAGCGCGGTCGTGCCGGGGCGTGACGAAGATGCCGCCGCCACCGCGCCCGACTTGGAAAGAGCCGTTCCCGCCCCCGACGCCGCCGGCAGGTAGAGCGAGACCGTCGTCCCCACGCCCGGAGTCGAATCGACGAGAATCGTCCCGCCCATCCGCTGAATCGACGAAAGCGCCGTCGTCAACCCGAGGCCCTGCGACCCGCTCCGCGTTGTAAAATAGGGCTCGAAAATCCGCGACAGCGCTTTTTCCGAAATCCCGTGCCCCTGGTCCTGGATATGAAGGCAGATATAATCGCCCACCTTCAGCGGAAGATCGGGCCGGTACGAAAATTGCGAGTGCGGAATGTTCTCCGCCGAAAAGCGCACCACCCCCTTGTCCATCGCCTCCACCGAATTCGTCACGATGTTCCGGATCGCATGGGAGAACGCCTCCTGGTCGATTTCCACTTCCGGCATGTTGCGCGGAAAAAGATATTCGGCCCGGATCATCGTTCCCCGCAGCACCTCGGCCACCGCTTCCTGCACCGCCGGTTCGAGGGCCGTCCGCACCCTCGGCTGTCCCTTTTCCGGCGTGATCGAAAACATCTGCTCGATCAAATCGCGCGCCCGTTGAAGCGCCCGCTCCATTTCGTTCAGCCGCACCGCGATCGCGTTGTGCGGGCCGTTCAGGTTTTTCGCGATGGTGAGATTCCCGAACACGTTCGTCAAAATCTGGTCGAAATCGCGCGCCATCCCCTCGGCCAAACCGGCCGCCGTCGCTTCGGTCGAGGCCAGCGCCAGCGCCTCCGACAGCTTCATCTTTTCCGTCAGGTCGACGGCCAGCAGCACCACCGATTCCACGCGGCCGTCCGGACCGAGAACGCCGATCATTTCGGTTTGAAGCGTCACCCAGCCGCCGTGCTTCTGCTGCACCCGGTACTCCGCCTGCTGGGTCACCCCCTGTTGCAGCGTCGCATCCAACGCTTCGGTCGCCCGCACCTTGTCGTCCGGATGCACCTCCGCCAGCGCGTAGGTTCCCATCAGTTCTTCCGGCGCATAGCCCAGAAGATGATTGTAGGCCGGATTGCTCCACGTCCGGTGCCCCTGATGATCGAGCAGGACGATCAGGTCCGACACGTTGTCCGTCATGATCTGGAAAAGCCGCCTCTGCTGGCTCCATTCAACCTCCGCCTCCGTCCATTGCTTCAGGCTCTGGTGACAACTCTCCAGTTCCTCCCGAAGCTGTTGGCTATCCGGTTCCGCACCGACCGGCGCCGGTTCGCCTGCGGGCGGAACATTCGCTGGCTCCGCGCCGGCTTCCTCCCCGGATGGACGCAGTTCGATCTGCTGCCGTGGCGCCGCCGACTGGCTTCGGATATTCACATCTTTCACGCTGTTGTTCTCTCAGTGAAATGGGAAAAGACCAACTTCTTCATTATCCCAGCATAACTGGAATTGAAGCAGAAAGTATACTTGCCTATAAATGAAGTAATTTAGGAAGTTTAATTATGCAAGCAAAAAACAAGGCGATTCGGGCCGAACCCCTCCCATTTGCTTGCTGGTTTATTTCACACAATGACCGTTATTTATGCATGTTTTTCCGCTTAAACATCCTTCATGCACGAACCGGCCCGCTTCGATTCATTGCACTAAAATTCAGGCTCCGACTTCTTTCCGCGCCTCCTCGGCCAGAGCGGTCGAAAGATAGCGTTCCCCCGTGCTGCACCCGATCGTCACGATCAGCTTCCCTTTGTTTTCGGGACGCTTCGCCACCTGGATCGCCGCAAACACATTCGCCCCCGTCGAAATGCCCACGAGAAGGCCCTCTTCCTTGGCAAGACGCCGCGCCATGGCGAGCGAGTCCTCGTTGCTCACGGTGATGACCTCGTCGACAATTTTCAGGTGGAGATTACCCGGCACGAAACCGGCCCCGGTGCCCTGGATTTTATGCGGGCCGGGCTTGAGCGGCTCCCCCTTCAGGGTTTGCGTGATCACGGGAGAATCCTTCGGCTCGACCGCGATCGCCTTGAAATCGGGTTTGCGCGGCTTGATCACTTCGGCGACGCCGGTGATCGTCCCGCCCGTGCCGACCGCGGCGACGAGAATGTCGACCTTGCCGTCGGTGTCCTTCCAGATTTCCTCGGCGGTCGTCTTGCGGTGAATCTCCGGGTTGGCCGGATTTTCAAACTGCTGCGGAATGAACGCGTTCGGCGTCTCTTCGAGAATCGCCTTGGCCTTCGCAATGGCGCCCTTCATCCCTTCGGCCGCCGGCGTCAGCACCAGCTTCGCGCCGAGCAGCGCGAGCAGCGTCCGCCGCTCGAGCGACATGCTTTCCGGCATCGTCAGAATCAGTTTGTAGCCTTTGGCCGCCGCGACGAACGCCAGCGCGATGCCGGTATTGCCCGACGTCGGCTCGACAATGATCGTCTCCTTGGTGATCTTGCCCGCCTTCTCGCCCGCCTCGATCATCGCCAGGCCGATGCGGTCCTTCACGCTGCCGAGCGGGTTGAAAAATTCGCACTTGAGGGCGATCGTCGCATCGAGGCCTTCGGTCACCCGGTTCAGTTTGATGAGGGGAGTCCGGCCAATGGTATCAAGGACGCTGTTGTAGATGGGCATAAAATGAGAGGGCGGATTGGGTTGTTTACTGTTTCCATGGACAATACGAAAGCTTTCGTGTGACGCAATAATTATCGTCATGCAGCAGCGCCCCGCCCATCGGGAATTGGGCGGGGAGAGATGGAAATCCATCTCACCGAGATGCGCGCCCTGCGCATTTGGGGGTAGTGGTACAGTTTGAATTGGCTAGGCCAATCCGGCGGCTTTCATCTCATCTGGTGAAAACTGGGTCATTTGAAGGTCGATGGGGACAATCCCGACGGCAGTTTTAATAAAGTTATCAGGCTTTGCGTCCACAACGATCATCCTATCCACCTTTCTGCACCATCCGAAGTAGGACCCCGGCACTTCCTGAAATCCAGCATCTTCCATGAAGGCTATTATGTCCTCTGTTGTGGCCCTATCCCCTCGCTCAAACCATCTCTGTGACACGACAAAGCATGGCTGCCCCGAGGGCTGAAACAAGACCATGGACGGCTTATCTGAAATCGTGACGCCTTCTAATTTCAGATCGCTATCAAAGAGCAAAATCTGAAAGGCCATCCTGCGAAGGTATTCGGACGGCTTCGCGTTTCTGCGGTCCAATTTTCCATTAATGACAGCGGGAATTTGTCCGTAAACTCCGCCCGCCCACGTCCGTTTCACGGCGCGGCCTTCCCATTGCCGGAAAAATACCTCGTGTTCGCTGGTGGAATTGGAAACAACAGAAAGAACGTCAATCTCTATGTCAGAGATCAGCGTTCCTGAAGCTCGTGCCCATGCTTCAACAGCTCCTGCCTGGCTTCCCGGAGATGTATCTTTACTTGCATCCGGGCCTGCTCGACGGTCAATTTCACAGGCGGCATCGAAGAAAGCTTTTGCTTCAATTCCAACATCTTCGGGGAAGCTGGAGCTATCCGAAAGATAATTTGGGGCGATCCAAGAAGACATGCTGTTACGGCCTTTTTTTGATTGCTCATAACGTGCTCCACATTTCTAAAAGATGATCATGACTAGGATTTTGCATCTTCACAACACCAAAACCTACTTGACCGTAATCGTCACTCAAGTGACAACTTGGCAAGCCTCCTTTCTTTATCGGCAAGTACCCTTTTAACTTAAGAGCGCGATTATCTCTTCCAAGCTCCAAACGTGGTCGGTCACGCCCGCTTGCATGGCCGGGGTCGCGCGCATGCTGCCATGAATCCGGCAGAAATTGTAGTACATGTAACGGATGGCGATTGCCCGAACCTGGCTACGGTTGCAATCGAAGACTTGCTTCCGCAGTTTCAAAAGAGGCCACTACCCATTTGGGTTTCAACTTGACAACCCGTGGAGAGGTGTTGCGATCGAAAGAGAGTTGAGCCGATCCGGACAAAGGATCAATGAAAAACATCCATAAGCGTATTTCTCGGCGGCCCGCTTTCCCTCCATTTTTAGCAGCGGGGTTCTTCTCCGCGGCAACTCTTCTGCTCGGCGCGAATGACCAGCCGTCCGTGCGGCTGGATGCGCCGGGAAGGATTCGCGGGGCGGTTTATCTTCCCAGCGCCGCGTATAACGCGCCACAGATGTGGAAAAACTTCAGCCTGGCCGAAACAAACCGTGACTTCGGATACGCTCGGGAAATCCATCTGAACGCGCTGCGCATCTGGGCCAGTTACGAATACTGGCGAATGGATCCGGGGCGCTTCAAGACCTCGTTCGATCAACTGCTGGCCGCGGCCGATGCGCGCGGAATTCGTATTTTAATTTCGCTCTTCGAGAATGATGGGGTGCCGCCTGCGCCCAAAAATATGTGGACGACCGATCCGGCGAAGGCCTTTGCCATTCAATCGCCCGGCCCGGACATCACGTCATCCGATCATCGGGCCCTTTGGGACCAGCCTCGGGATTTTGTGAAATGGTTTATGAAAAATTATCGCAACGACCCGCGATTGCTGGCCATCGAAGTGATGAACGAACCAAGCGGGCAAACCTCCGTCCCTTTCGCAATGTCCATGCTGAAGACCGCGAAGTCCATGCGGGGAGGCATTCCTTTGACCATGGGATGCAACGATGTCGAAGAAAACGGGCAATTCCTATCCCTGGGGATCGATGTCATCGAGTTTCACGACAATTTCCCGACGAACATCGAAGGCTTTGAGAAGGGAATCAAAAATGCCGTCGCCTTCGGGCTAAAATACGGTCTTCCCGTCTGGCTCACAGAATGGCAGCGGTTGCGGCCCTCCGGCCCCGGTTGGTTTAAGCCCCATTTGCCGACTGACGAAATAGATCCCGATTACGCGTCACTTGCCCCGACGGTTCAGAAATATCCCATTGGAAACTTCTTCTGGTCGCTAATGGTCAAACGAGCCTATCTGCCATCCATGCGCCCGAACGGCACCATCAACGGCTTGTTCTGGCCGGATGGCTCGGTCTGGAGTTTCGCGGATGCCCGGGCCATCGCCGGGGATCCCAAGTCGAATTTCAAGCAAAAGCAATCCGTGCCACCCGACTTTTGAAATAAATGCGGAGACAGGCAACTTAACCGCCTCCTTCCCCCGGCCCTTCAATCCCCTCGATGCGCAGGATGGACTAAAAAAACAAGCCCCCGAAGCCATTTAAGCCAATCCCCCCAACCCGCCCGGACAGGCCGGAATGAGTCTCCCGGAGCTTTCCCGATGCCTCCAACGGTGCTAACGTTTCCCCCGAGATGCCCGATGACCCGTCCTGTCCCGCTCCCGCACAGGATGAAGCAAAAGGGCCCGCGCTTTCCCTTCCTGACTCTCAAAAAGTCTGCCGGCGGATGACCCGGCACCATGCGAAAACCTTCTCTTTCGCATCGCATGTCCTGCCCGCCCAGAAGCGAAGCGACGCCTACGCCGTCTACGCGTTTTGCCGCCATGTCGACGATCAGATCGACCTCGCGCCCGATGAACCGGCGCGTCTGCGCGCCCTGGCCGACCTGTCGCGACTTCTCCACGCCGCCTGGCTGCCCGGGGAGGGCGCCGAATCTTTCGAACATTCGCTGCCGTGGCTGCGCGCCTTTCGCGAAACGATCCGGCGTCGCGCGATTCCGTCCCGCTATTTCGAGGATTTGCTCAAAGGCGTCGAGATGGACCGCGGCCGGGTGCGCCTCCGGACGTGGGACGAGTTGGACAATTACTGTTACCACGTGGCTTCCGTGGTCGGCCTGATCATGGTGCATGTCCTGACCGAGCCGGCGCCCGAGTTGTTGAAGCCGGCCCGCGACCTCGGCACGGCGATGCAGTTGACCAACATCCTGCGCGACATCGCGGAGGATTGGCGGCGGGACCGGCTTTATCTCCCCGCCGACGAACTGGAAAAATTCGGCCTGACGGCGGAGGACATCGCCCAACAACGCACCGGCGAATCCTTCCGGGCGATGATGCGATTTCAGATCGATCGCGCCCGGGACTATTACCGCCGGGCGGAGCCGGGCATCGCCGCTCTTCCCGCGGACGGTTCCCGTTTCTGCGCACGGCTGATGAGCACGGTTTACGGGGCGATCCTGGATGAAATCGAGCGCGCCGATTACCAGGTCTACCGGGGCCGCGTCCGGGTTTCGTTCCTCCGCAAACTCGGGCTCGCGTTGAAATGCGGTATCGGCCGGAGCCTTTCCTGAGTCTTTCCAGGGCGGGCTGCTTTCGGACGTCCCCCTGGGACAAATCGCTTTTAGTAATAAAGAACCCCGCCGCAAGCAGCGGGTATTGGGGATTCGCTTCCTGTCCCGCCACGGCGGGACCCGGACAACGAAGTAGTCCGGGCCACCCGAAAAGGCACCGTCGCCCGGGGGACCCGTCCCTCGGCGACGGCTACCAACTGCACGCCGCAAGCGGCGGGGAATTTACCCGAAGAGATTAATCCCATCAAAAAATGTTTTCCTGTTGAAAAAGGATGGTTTCAACAAAGCGTAATTCCGTCAAAAAATCACCGCGCGTCGAGGACAAAGATAAGCCGTCCCTGATGAAAATCGGGGCCGTTGATGAAGAGAGGCATGCCGTCCCAGGGCTCGTATTGGCCCTTGGCGACGATGAAGCCGTCCTTATAGATTTCGTAGTTGATGAACCTCGGCTGGCCGGGCTGCCGGCGCAACGGTTCCAGGCGGATGAAAAAATCCCTGCGCGGCACGAACCATTGCTCCCATTCGTTGCGCAACTCGATTTCCTGCGCCTTGATCAACTCGTAATGTTTGAAGCCGAAAACCTCACGCAGGCTGCGGTGCAAGCTTTCAGGCGCGAGAACGGCGTTCGGCGGCGGCGGCCCGTTCTCCGCCATGTAGAGGCCGACCCAGACTTTTTCCCCGGCAAAACCGGCGCCGATGCCCAGGCCGGAAAAGGCCAGGAGCAATGCCAAAAATCTCAAACTGATTCGCATGAAGGTGACGTCACTTCTTTTCACAGGCCTGGCCCCGAAGTCAGGGTCAGGCCGGCAGATACGTCTGGCGGCGCCCCTCCAAATCTGCTCACAAGCTGTTCGGATAGCCCGCCGGTTGCGGAGTTTCCGCCGATCCGGAGACGTCGGTCGTCGGGTCCAGATACGTCGGCTTGTCCGTGGCGGGTTCCATGCCGTTGAGCCAGACGACCTGAGCCTGGGCCGAGCGTGAATAGAAGGCTGTCGCGTAAACTCCCGGCGACTGGCTGTCGGCCGTGGCAAGCGCAACAGGCCGCCCGCCGATGAAATTGCCCGCGATGGGGATGAGCGCGAGCACGACAGCCGCCACCGCCAGGCCGCGCCAGGTGGGATAAAAGAGCCAGCCCCAACCGGAGCGGGCCTGCTGGGGACGATAGAGCTGGGCCTGGAGGGCCGTCCATGCGCGGCCTTCCTGCCCCGGTCGGACCGGGCAGGTCTCAAGAAGAAGTTTTTTAAGTTCGCTGTCGTGCATGGAGATGATGAGGTGATGTCGTCTCTAGGGCTTCCCAATCGTATGACGATGGCTTGATCAAAACAGTTCAGCTTTTTTTCTTTTTTCTCTCTTTTCTTTTCCGGTTTGTTTAGGAGCTTAAGTTCCCGAGTCGGTCGCCCTTTTCACTTTCACCAATTTGCGGCGCAAATGTTCGCACGCATAGTGGAGTCTCGAGTTCACCGTCCCCGGCTTGCATCGCAGGAGTCGTGCCGTTTCTTCGAGGCTCATTTCGTCAACCAGCCGAAGCTGGACCACCGCGCGATGCTCGACGCTCAATTCGCCCATGGCCTCGAAAATCGTCTCCCGAAGCTCCCTGTTCTCCAGCCCCGCGCTGACCGTTGGCGCCACCTGGCCTTCGGGCATGACCGGCTGGTCGGCGTCATCGGCCACCGGCGAGAGGAAAGAGAGCCAGCGTTCCGTCCTCTGTTTCTTGCGAATGGTATCAAGCGCCTGGTTGATGGAGATGCGATAAAGCCATGTGCCGAGTTGCGAATGGCCCTCGAAGCGCCGGATATCGCGATGGGCCTTGATGAAGGCTTCCTGGACGACGTCGTCCGCCAGAGTCGGGTTGTTGAGAATGCGCTGGACGCTGCTCCAGAGCCGTGGGTAATGCTCGCGGTGCAAGTCACCCCAGGCGCTCTCCTCGCCGGAGCGCAGGCGTTGCAGGTAATCGGGGGACGTGTCCACTCTCGACTTTTTACGTGGCCGAACGCCAAAAACCCAGCAGAGAGTTTGCAGAGAGGCTGGAGCTTGGAGCGAAGAACAAAGAACCACTGAACTCTTGAGTTCCACGTTCGACGTTCTACGCTCTTGGTTCTACGTTCTAAGTTCTCCCCATCGTGACGCTGATCTATCATTACATCTTCAAGGAAATCATCGTCCTCACCGCCGCGATCATCGGCGTGCTGACCTTTCTCCTCATGGCGGTGACCATGTTCAGGGTCCTGCCGTTGTTCATGTATTCCGACCTGCCGATGTGGCTCGCGGCCAAGCTTATGTTCCTGGGCGTTCCCTTGCTGCTCACGCTGACCATCCCCGCCGGCCTGCTCGCCGGGGTGATGATCGTTTTTGGCCGCATGTCCTCCGACCGCGAACTCCTCGCCCTGAAGGCGGCGGGGATCGGCCTGGCGCCGATTGTCGCGCCGGTCATCATCATGGCCGTTTTTCTCAGCGCGGTCGACTACTGGCTTGTCGCTTATGTCGTCCCCGAATGCCAGAAGGAATCGAGCGGAATGAAGCACGAGATCGTAACCAACAATCCGATGGCGTTGTTGAGCCCGGAGGAGGTCGTCGACAAGATTCCCGGCTTTAAGATTTATTTTTCCAAATGGGATGGAACCACGCTTGACGACGTCTATCTCTGGCAACTGGATAACGGGAGCCGGCTGACGGGCTCCATTCGCGCCGACCACGCGACTATCAAATTGGATATGGAGCACCAGCAACTGGTGATGACGTTTCTGCACGAACGCGAAGAGAACTATCCCCGCGATGGCGACGCGATGAAAGTCAGTCCCGGCGGCCATGGCGAACAGGCGCCCATGGCAATCCCCCTCAACAGCTTTTACGAAATCGTGCAGCGCAAGCTCGCCTGGATGACCCTGCCCGAAATTGAGGACATCATTATCGCCATGCAAACGGCACCCACGGGCGAACCGGCCTCGCCCTACCTCACCGAATTGCAGGCC
The DNA here is from genome assembly GCA_035948935.1 of Methylacidiphilales bacterium. GTDB lineage: Bacteria > Verrucomicrobiota > Verrucomicrobiia > Methylacidiphilales > UBA1321 > JABDGH01. Next base: position 93,739 of record DASZIP010000031.1, read on the forward strand.
CGCATTTCATTTTCCATCACCACGTTCACCTTCATCGTTGTCGGCATCCCCCTCGCCATCCAGACCCAGCGCCGCGAGACTTTCTTCGGCATCATCGTCACCTTCGCCATCGTCCTCATCTATTATGTCCTGGGACAAATCGGCCACGGCCTCAAGGCCCAGGCGGGCCTCTATCCCGAACTGATCATCTGGGCGCCCAACATTCTCTTTCAGGCTGTCGGAGCCTACCTCTTTTACCGCGCCAATCAGAAGTAAGATGGTTTGGCGGGGATGCGAGTCCCTTCGCGTGCCCAAATAAATCGGACGGCAGGCGCTGCGCACGGCGGCAGTTCTTTGGCGAAGCTTACCGCCCTCCGCAGGAGCTGCCATTCCCACCCCGGCATCTAAAATCGTTGCATTTCCCCGCAACCTCCCGCACCATGGATAAGTGCCTATGGAATCGGAGTTATTGTCTGTCACCCTGCCTGAAAACCTCTCACCCGCCTTGACGGAAAAACTCAAGCGCCTTGCCCCCGGAACTTACTGCATCCACCGCAGTTGGGGCTTCGGTAAAATCAAGGACTGGGACAGCGTGCACGAAAGCGTCATCATCGATTTCAAATCGAAGCACGGCCATGTGATGCAATTCGCCTACGCGGCGGAATCGCTCACGCCGCTGGCGTCGGACCACGTCTCGGTGCAAAAAGCCGAATCGCTCTCCCCCCTGCGCAAGAAAGCCCTCGAGAATCCCGTCGCCGTCATCCAGGACTGCATCCGCAGCCTCGGCCCGCAGGCCACCGCCGACCACATTCAAGCGCTCCTCTCTCCCGAAGTCATCCCCGCCGCCGATTACAAAAAATGGTGGGACAGCGCCAAGCGCGCCCTGAAGAAGAACGGCCACTTTTACGTGCCCGGCAAAAAAAACGAGGCGCTCCGCGAACTCGACGCGCCGAGCGCCCTGGGCGATTCCGCTCTGGAAAACCTCCGCCTGGCCAACGGCCCCAAGGCCATCCTCTTCGCCCTCGCGACCCTGGGCAAATATTGGCCCGAGATCAAAAGCGAACCCGTCCTCAACGAAATCGCCGAACTGCTCGAAGCGACCCTCAGCAAAATTCCAAAATCCCAGCTGCCCATCCAGATCGAACTGGCCCTCGCCCGCGATGAATTTTTTGTCCAGGCCGGACGCACGTCCGAAACGGGGCCGTGGGCCATCACCGCTCTCACCCCGCTCGGCTCGCCGGCCCTCAGCAACCTCCTCGACGCCCTGCCCGGCTCCCGCCAACCCAAGCTTCTCGACGCCCTCCGCACCGGCCTGCCCGAGGCGTGGGCCGCCCTTTTCCTCGGCCTTCTGCCCCGCGCCAACGGCCGCGTCGCCGAAGTCGTCACCGAGGCCTTCCAGGCGGCGGGACGCGAAAGCGAAGTGCAGGCCGCCGTCAACCGCTACATCCGCGAGCGCAACATCACCTGCGACTTCCTCTTCTGGCTCTGTAAAAACCGCCCGACGATTTACGGCCGCCTCATCGAGCCGCAACTCTTCATGGCCATTCTTTCCGTCCTGGAAAAAGACCAGCTTTCCGAAATCAAAAAAGGGACCAAACTCTACGAACTCGTCCTCGGCGACAAACCGCTCATCGCCGCGATCCTCAAGGACGCGCCGGTGCCCGACGTGCGCGACATCACCCGCGCCATCCTCCTGAGCCCCGTCTTTGAAGAGCTCGACAAGCGCTCGCTTCTGGCCGCCATCATCAAGCTCTATCCCGAAGTCCAGGCCATGGTCGTCGGCACCGACAAAACCGCCGCGCCCGAAGCCAAGATCATCGTCTCCTGGCCGAGCCTCAAACGCCGTCAGGCGGAACTGGAGGAAATCGTCACGAAAAAGATTCCACAGAACAGCAAGGACATCGGCATCGCGCGCGGTTACGGCGACCTCAAGGAAAACCACGAATTCAAATCAGCCCGCGAAATGCAGGGCATCCTCACCCGCCAGAAAGCCGAACTCGAACTCGACCTGGCGCGCGCCGAGGCGACCGATTTCGCCGGCGCGGACGTTTCGAAAGTCTCGCTCGGAACCAAAGTCACCCTCAAGGACACCGATTCGGGAGATCCCCTCGTCTACACCATTCTCGGCGCGTGGGACGGCGACCTGTCGAAGGGAATCATCTCGTACCAGACGGCGGTGGCCCGCGCCTTGCTTAACCACACCGTCGGCGAGCGGATCGAACTTTCCACCGGCGAGGGCGGAGTCCACCACGTGGTGATTGAAAAAATTGAGCCTCACGATATCGACCTCTCCATTCCCTCCTGACCCATTTAAGACACAACCCCCTGTTACCTAGACGCACATCATGAGCTGCTGCACCAAGATCGCCAAAATCATCGCCCGCCAGGTCCTCGATTCGCGAGGCAACCCCACCTTGGAAGCCGAAGTCTTCCTCCATGACGGCACCCGCGGACGCGCCATCGTCCCCTCCGGGGCCAGCACGGGCGAAAACGAGGCGCTCGAACTCCGCGACGGCGACAAAACCAAATACGGCGGCAAGGGCGTCCTCAAGGCCGTCGAAAACGTCAACAAGAAGATCGGCCCGGCCCTCGCCGGTTTCGACGTCACCGACCAGCTCGGCGTCGATGCCGCGATGCTCAAGCTCGACGGCACCAAGACCAAAAAGAGCCTGGGCGCCAACGCCATCCTCGGCGTTTCGCTCGCCACCGCCCAGGCCGCCGCCAAGGCCGTCGGCCTGCCACTCTACAAATATCTCGGCGGACCCAACGCGAAGACCCTCCCCGTCCCGCTGGCCAACGTGCTCAACGGCGGCGCCCATTCCGACGCCCCGATCGACTTCCAGGAATTCATGATCGTGCCCAAAGGCGCGCCGACTTTCAGCGAAGCCATCCGCTACGGCGCGGAAGTCTATCACTCGCTCAAAAAAGTCCTCCACGACCAAAAGCTCGGCACCGGCGGCGGCGACGAGGGCGGATTCGCGCCGGGCCTCAAATCGAACGAACATGCGCTCGAAGTCATCGCCCTCGCCGTCAAGCAGGCCGGATACGTTTTTGGCAAGGACATCTTTGTCGCCCTCGATCCCGCCAGCAGCGAATTTTTCAACAAGGAGACGAAAAAATACGTCTTCAAGAAATCAGGCGGCGGCAGCAAGACCGCCGAACAAATGATCGCCCTCTACAAGGACCTGGCCAAGCGCTTCCCCATCATTTCCATCGAGGACGGCCTCGCCGAAAATGATTGGGCCGGCTGGAAGAAACTGACCGATGCCATGGGCAAGACCACGCAACTCGTCGGCGACGATCTCTTCGTCACCAACGTCGAATTTCTGCAAAAGGGCATCGACGCCGGCGTCGGCAACTCGATTCTCGTCAAAGTCAACCAGATCGGCTCGCTCACCGAGACCTTCGACACCGTCGAACTCGCCAAGCGCAACGGCTACACCTCCGTCCTCAGCCACCGCTCGGGCGAAAGCGAAGACACCACCATCGCCGACATCGCCGTCGCCCTCAACGTCGGCCAGATCAAGACCGGCTCCTTCTCCCGCACCGACCGCCTCGCCAAATACAACCAGTTGCTCCGCATCGAGGAGGAACTCGGCGGCAACGCCGTTTTTGGAGGCACCCTCAAATAAGCGACAGCCCCTATGCCCAGCCCCCGATTCCTTGATCCCTCGAGCATTCCGCTCAAACGGCAGAGTGGCGGAAACATCTGGGCCACCCTCGTCCCGATCATCCAGATATCCATCGTCATCGGGTTGCTCGCGGTCGTCGGGCTCTTCTTCCTGCCGGTGATTCAGACCGAGAACAGCTACAAGACCGAACTGGCCGGGCTTGAAAGCCAGATCTCCGACCGCGAGGAGGAACAGGCCCGGCTCAACCTCGAAATCAAGAGCATGATAAACGATCCGGTTTATGTGGAACACATCGCCCGCGATCAACTCAACATGGGCAAACCCGGCGAGACGATCGTTCGCTTCGACGATCGCTACCAGCCCGCGCCCCTGAATTCCCAATCAACCGCGGCCCTCCCCGACGACGGCTCCAATTAGCTCCCGACAGCCGCCGGGCGCCGGGTGGTCGCCGCCTGTTTCTTAACTTCCCTTTGCCGGCCACTTGGTATTAACTCATGAGAATGACCCCTCCGGAGGCAAGCTCCCCCCCCGATCCGGCTCCGCAAAATTGGGTCGCCAACCGCTTTGAAATTCGCGAACTGATCGGCAGCGGCGGCCTCGGCGACGTTTACCGCGCCTGGGACCATCATCTCGACCGCGCGGTCGCCATCAAGCGCGTCCGGCTGCAGGTCGCCCAGAACGACCGCAGGCTCGTCGAGCAAACCTGGCGCGAAGCCATGACCACCGCCTGCCTCCAGCATCCCAACATCGTCACCATCTTCGACTACGGCATCGATCAGCAGGGCGCCTACGTCGTCATGGAACTCATTGAGGGCGAAACGCTTGAGGACGTCCTTGTCCGCGGGCCGCTTCAGTACGAGGACTTCCTCCGTTTCGCCAAGCAGAGCCTCGAAGCCGTCATCGCCGCCCACGCCCTCGGCCTCATCCATCGCGACCTCAAGCCCGGCAATTTCATGATCACCCGCACCGCGCCCGATTCCCTCTTCCAGGTGAAAATTCTCGATTTCGGCCTCGCCAAATATCTCGACGCACCGCAACCCCAGTCGATCGACCATTTCAATTCCCTCATGGGCTCCGTCCACTACATGGCGCCGGAACAATTTCAGCGGCTGCCCATCGACCACCGCACCGACCTCTACTCCCTCGGTTGCATTTTTTACGAAGCGGCCACCGGCCATCCCGCGTTTGACGGCGAAAATGTTTCCGAACTGATCGACGCCCATCTCAAGAAAGCCCCACATCCCATGAAGCAATTGCGCCGCGACATCTCGCCCCGGCTCGAACGCTGGATCAACCGGCTCCTTGAAAAAGACGCCGCCAAGCGCCCGCCAAGCGCCGCCGAAGCCCTGCGCGCCATGCCCACCCTCGCGCAATGCGGCAACGATCCCAAACGCACCACCGGCAGCATCTTCAGAAAAACCACCCACCGCCTCCCGAAGCCGTAGCCCTATCATGTGGCGGCGATTTAAAGTGCGACGGTCATAGGCCGCCGCCGCCTCACTCCACCGCCGTCACGATGATCCGCCGCGAATCGGCGCGCCCCAGGTCGTCCACCGCGCGGATCACATGCCGGCCCGGCTGCAGTTTCCACGGCACCCCGGCGCTCGGCGCGGAAACGCCCAGGTAAGCCGCATCGACAAACCAGTGAAGATGCTCGCGGCTCGTCTCCGCCGTCGCTTCCAGGTTCAGCACCTCGTCCGCCTCGGCACCGACCCGCACGTGATAAACCAGCCCCGCTTTCGGCGAAACGATCCGCGGCCCGTCCCCCGCATCATGGGCAACCAGCGAAGAGCCCGTCCGAAGCGCGACCGGCGGCGGACCCGCGCGCGGCAAACCGGCCGCCTGAAAAAGTTTCTCCAGATCGGACGGCCAAAATTCGCACACCTCGGCGTGCGCCGTCGAGGGATCATCCGGCGCGTTCGACAATCGCAGGCCCGTCAGGTTGTCCACCCACACCCGCCGATGAACATCGCACGGCGCAATCGGCGACTTGCCGGGAATAAACCACCCCTTCACCGTCCGCGAACAATTCGGTCCGGCGATCATCCCCGAAACCGCGCACAAATCGACCTGCCGCAAATTCAGGTCGGGCGTCCGCGTGAAACAGGTCTCCACCGGCGCCGGTTGGGGAAAACGCGCGCGCAACGCGTCGATCACGCGAAAAAGAAGAGGCGCCGCCGCCGTCCGTCCGATAAATTCGGGATTCGCCGTGCCGTCAAAATTTCCAACCCAGACGACAAGAACGCAGTTGTCGAAGACACCCGCGCTCCAGGCATCGCGATACGAAAACGACGTCCCCGTTTTCCACGCGACCGGCCTCGTCTCGTTGAGCAGCCGCGGCACGTCGACCGCGCCGGGGCGCGCCGCCTCCTTCAGCATGTCGAGCGTCAGATAGGCGGCCTCGGGCGAGAGCAGCGGCGCACCGGCGCCCGCCGGATCGTCCGGCGTCAGGCGCAGGGGACGCAACACGCCGCGATTGGCGAGCATCGCGTAGAGCGTCCCGATTTCCTCCGGCGAAACCTCCGCGCTGCCGAGCGCGATGGTCAGCCCGTAATGCGACTCCGGCTGCAGCCGCCGGATGCCCGCGTCGCGCAGCAGCGTGTAGAGATTACGCCCCGGATCGAGCCGCGATTCGAGATCGACCGCCGGAACGTTGCGGCTCTGGATGAGCGCGTCCGTCGCCCGGATCGGCCCCGCGAAATTGTGATCGAAATTTTCCGGATCGTAGCCGTCGAAGCTCGCCGGCGCGTCCTTCAGCAGCGAGTTGGGATGAATCAGCCCCTCGTCCATCGCCAGCGCGTAGATGAACGGCTTCAACGCCGACCCCGGCGAACGCTGCGCCCGCAGTCCGTCGACCTGTCCGTCGATGTCCTCCCGTCGAAAATCGGCCGACCCGACCGCCGCGCGCACCTCCATCGTCCGGTAATCGACAAGGAGCGCGCAGGCGTTCTTGAATCCGTCCGTCGCGCGGGCCGCCAGGTATTGCTTCACCTCCCGCTCGAGCACGTCCTGCAAATCGAGATCGAGCGCAAGCCGCGTCTCCGCCCGCGGCGCCGCGTCCCGCAACAGCATCTCCTCCACCAGATGCGGCGCACGAAAGGGCAGGTCGCGCGGCAGCTTCATTTGCAACGGCATCGCCAGCACGCCGCGCAGACGCCCGTCTTCCGGGTGCGATCCGAGCCATTGGGCCAGCAAAATCTCGCGCGCCCGCCGCAGCGCCATCTCGTGCGCGGCGGTGCCCGGCGAACGCCGCGCCGGACTCTGCGGAATCACCGCCAGCGTCATCGCCTCGACGGGACCCAGCTCCGCCGGTTCCTTTCCAAAATAGATCAGGCTCGCCCCGCCCACGCCCTCAATGTTCCGGCCGTAAGGCGCGAGGTTCAAGTACGCCTCCAGAATCTCGTGTTTCGAGCAGTGGCATTCGAGGTGAATCGCCGCCACGATTTGCGCCAGCTTGCCGCCGATGGTGCGCGTGTTGAGATGATAATGAAGCCGCGCCAACTGCATCGTGATCGTCGATGCGCCCAGCCGCCTCCCCTGCCCGCGCGCGTCGGACCACATGGCGCGCAGCAACGCGACCGGGTTGAATCCGGCGTGCTCGTGAAAGTAGCGGTCCTCGTGCAGCAGCGTCATTTCAATCAACTGCGGCGCGATTTTTTCCAGCGGCACGTAAACGCGATACCGGCCGTCCTCCGCCAGGCCCAGCCGCAGCAGCTTCCCGTTGCGATCCACGTAACAGGGGGAAAAATCGGTTTCGTCGAGCAGATGCGGCTTCGGCGCCACCACGATCACGATGGCAAAAGCCCCAAACGACACCGCGCCCAGCTTCATCATCCATGCAAAGAACCATCGCATTTTCATGGACTAGTCCTCCACCGTCAACGTTCCGGAAACGCCGCGCGCCCGTATCTTCTGGTGATACATCGCCTCGGCCTGGGGCGGCGGAATGACGTAGGTCCCCCGATTCGTCGCCTTGATGCGGTAGGTGATCGTCGTTTCATTCCCGCCAATGTCGCCAAACGCGAGCAGGCGATCCTCGCGGACATCGACATAGTCGATTCCGCCCCAACCGTACGAGCAGGCTCCGGTGCGGGCCGACTCCTCGACAATCTCGAAACCGCCCGGCAGGAGATCCTCGATCGCCACGTGAGGGACAAATCCCTCGACGGCCCGCACGCGCAGCACCACGGTCAATTCCTCGCCCAGCTTGGCGGAGGTCACCGGCTGGCCGGCCTTGTTCCGGTACTCGCGCGAGACCTCGATGCCTTCGCTCAACGGAGCCGTCACCGCGGTCCGCTCAAATCCGCTCTCGGTCATTTGATAGAAAAGTCCAGGCACTCCGGTTGCCCCGTTCTTGAAGACCAGCGCGTCGGCGTCGCGGTCGAAACTTCCTTCAGGATAAAACCCCGGAGTAAGCTCCAGTTTTTTCAGGATCGTTCCCGTCAGTTGATCGATTGCGACGCTTCCGGGCGCAAGCTTCGGCTTCATGAGCCGCCCGTAGCTGTCGAGCGCCAGGATCGCCTGCGCGGAGGAAACCGTGCAGTACTCGCCGCCCATGATCGGATCGGCCAGCGACATCAGGTCGTCTCCCGTCAGCCTCTTCGCCCGGTCTGGAAAATGAAGCGAAAGAATCGAAATGTATTGCGCGCTGCGGCCCAGTTCGTCATCGAAGTCGTCCCAATACTTGAAGTATTCCAGCCTGTCCGGCCTCAGGCGGAAGCGCCCGATCAAATCGTCCGCCTGCTCCTGGTTCTTCAACAACGCGTAGGTCGCCGCCTCGTAAGCGACGGCGATGTCGTCGCTCCAGTCGTTCGGGGCGTTTTTTTCGAACCAGTTGCGATTGTGCTCCAGTGCGTTCGTCACCACCGTTCCATTCCGCGCCAGGAGATAGATTTCAAAGGCCTGCGTCCGCGCCTGGTAAAAATCGCCCGGAGTGCCGTTCGCGTCCTGCTGCAAATGGCCCAGTCCGCGCGTCATCATATCCGCGGGAATATCGTGGCCCCGCTCTTTCGCCTCGGTCAGGAAGAGCATGACCCAGGCTGACGGCAGGTCGAAGTGAAGATCGGGCTCGGCCATCCACAAGCCGAACGCGCCCTCGTCGTTCTGCCGCGTCGCCGCCACGTCCAGAATTTCCGCGACGCGCTTCGCCACCTCGGCGCGGGGCAATCCCTGCTGCATCGTTTCATCGCTCACCAGAGTCGGAAACACCTTGCTCACGAGCTGCTCCGTGCAGCCGTAGTCGTAATGCTCCAGGTACTCGCCCAGCCCGCGCGTCAGCCCCTGCGGCAACGGCGACGCCAGCGCGGTGACCTTCCGGTATTCGGGATAAAGTTTCCTCGTGATCGGAACGCGCTCCTCCCCGCCCTTGAAATAACCGGATATCAGCGTGGTCAGGTACGGAACGGGCGGGCGGACGCTCAGGTGCGAAACAAGGCTCGATTTTTTCCCGCCGCTTTCCGCCGTCACCGTGATGTCGGCGTTGCCCAAAAGATCCTTCGCGCGCAGCAGCCAGTGAAAACTCGCGTCGCGTCCCTCAGGAATCACCGCCGTTGGCGCGGGTTTCTGCGTCACCTCCAGGCCCTCCGTCGTCTCGAGATCGAGATTCACCGGGGCGTTCGCGCCGGAGCCTTCGATGTTGTTCGCCACGGTCACGCTCACGTCGAACGTGTCGCCCGGCGCGACGAACGTCGGCACGTTGGGGCTGATCACAAACGGCCCGCGCACCTGCAGCTTCGCCTCGACCGAACCGACCGCCTCGGCCGTATTCGCCACGACCATCACGCGCATCGTTCCCGCAAAATAATCGGGCACCTTGTAGGTGAAAGTCTTCGCCTGCGGCCCGATGTCCACGATCCCCGACCAGTAGGCGACCGACGCGTCGTGCTTGCGCTTGAACGGATTGAGGTGGTTCGCGAGCGAGTCGTCCCCGCCGTCGCCGCCCGCGGCGGCAAGCTCCTTCACGATCGAATATTCGGGCAGGATCAAATCGACCGTCTGCCGCGTGCCGACCTCAAGCGCCCGCTTGCGGAAAAAATAGCCGAGCGGATCGGGCGTCGTGTACCGCGCCACCTGCAAAATCCCCTCATCCACCGCGTAAACCACGGCCTGCGTGGGCCGGCTCGCCGTGACCGTCATTTGCAACGCCTCGCCGGGACGCGCCACCTTCGGCGCCTCGATGGCGATCCGCGTATGCCGCGCCTCCTGGTTCACCTTGAACGGCAGCACCGCGTAGCTGAGCGGGCTCATGTAAATCTCGCGCGAATCGAGCGCCCGCACAAACGCCACGTTGACGTAACCGTTCCCCTCAAAATCCGCCGGCAGCCGGATCTTCTGCACCGTGCTCGTCGTCGTCGCCTGGAACCACGCGTGCGCGTAGACCTTGTCGCGCTCGATCGTCAGCAGTCCGGCGCCGGTGTAGGGCGCGGTGATTTCGACTTCGATCTCCTCGCCCGGCAGATATTCCGGCTTGGAAAGCGTCGCCGTCAACTCCGCGTTTTTCTCGAGCGAGAGGGTCACGTTTCCGGTCCCCGCCACCGAGTAGCGCACGCCGGCGACCAGGTCTCCGTGATCGTCGTAGAGCCGCGCGGCGAAGTCGCCCGGTTGCGCCGTGTTCAGAGGCCACGCGAGACCCTTCTCCGGAATCGCCTCCTCCTCCTCGCTCACCGGAATTTCCTTCAGCACCGACTCGTAGCCGTAGTTGCCGTTCGGCTCCTGCACGAGGACCGACACGTAGCGCCGCTCCGCCAGCTTGAGTTTCAGATGCTCCACGCTGACCGGCTTGAGATGCGAATCGACCGCCAGGAACTGCGCGGCGCGCCTGCTCCCCAGACGAACGTAGCTGAAATCGCCGTCCGGCTTGACCCCGACCAGCCACGCGCGCGGCGAAACCAGCACCTCCGCCCCCGCCGTCACGCTCCGCCCGCCCTCCTTCTCGAAACCTTCCGCAAGAAAGGAGAGCCGGTAGGCCGACGGCTCCAGGTTCGCCATGCTCAAATCGAAAGTCGTCCGGCCCGCGTCATCCGTCGTCTGGTCCGGCAAATCCTCCTCGTGCGATTTGCGCGGAACATTCGGATTCAAATAAGGATCGGTGAACGTATAGTCGGGATAGCGGTCGAAACTGAACTGCGACGGATCCAGCGTCACCCTCCCCGCCACGCGATGCCCCGCGGCGGGCGAACCGTAAAGATTCTCCAGCGTCACAAGCCCCTGCAATCCCGATCCGTTGACCCAACCCTCCTCGGAAGCGGCGGACAATGTCGCCTTGATCTTCATCCGGTCCGGCAGGAATTCCGCCACCCGAAGCGTCTCCGAACCGATCAGCGTGTCGTCGTCTCCGCCGCCTTTCACGAGATAACAATTCACCTGGTACTGCCCCGTTCGCGACGTCTCGCGGGTCGGAAAAGTCGCCTCGAGAAAACCTGCGTTGAGCCTGAGCAGCCGGCTCTGCACCACGATCCCCCTCGGATCGACCACGTCGAGGCGCAACGGAACGCCGTCGAGCGTTCCCCGCCAGTCGCGCTGCTTGACGATCAGCCCCACCCTCGCTTCGTCGCCGGGCCGGTAAATGCCGCGATCGGTGAAGACGAACGCGGTGAGATCGTGCGCGGCCAACCCCGTCACACCCGACGTGTCGAAACGCGAGAAATTCAGCACGCGGTCGTCGCGGCCAAAGGGGAGGAACGAAACGTCGTCGCCTAAACGCACGACGTAGGCCACCGGCCTTTTCTCGCGCGTAAAATCCTCCAACGACGGCAGCGAAGCCGCGCCCGTATCGTCTGTCTTCACCGAAACGACCGGAATCCCGTTCTTCCCAAGCACATCGACCTGCGCGCCGCCGACCGGCCCACCCGTCTTGATCGACTGCACAAACACCTCGTGCGTGCCGTCCGCGTTGTCCTTCACCAGCAGGCCAAGGTCGGTCACCAGAATCAACCGCCGGTCCGCCAGCACGTCGTCCCGCTCCGTCGCGTCCCGCAGTTCGCCGTTGTAAGAAAAATAGCTGCCCTCATCTTTCGGATGACTTTTCGGATCGGGCAGAACGCTCCCGTCCTGCTTATAGTAGCCGCCCTCCTCCCCCGCCGTCCGCCCCAGCACGCGCAAAATAAAAAGGCCCAGCCTGCCCCGGTTCGCGTCGCTCCCATCCACAAACTCGGAAAAATCGAGCGCCGAGTAATCGTTCTTCGACGTGTCCGTGTCGGCGATGCTCTGCCGGCGAACGGTCTGCTCGGTGATATTGCTCTCGTCGAAATTATAATTGTTGAAAACGGGACTCTGAAAATTTCCATCCGATTGGCTGACCAGGTGATTGATCGACGACGGCGTCACCCGCTCCAGCCGAAACTCCAACTGCTCCACGCCCCGGCTCAAGATCGACAATTTCCGCTCGCCGCTCAGCGCCAGCAGCGAACCGTCGTGCATGATGTGCACGTCCCTCGGATAGGGTGGCATCCGGCTCACCGACGCGAATTCATCTGCCAGCGAAAATCCGCCCGCCGACTGCAGCCCCTTGTCGACCTCAACATAAATCCAGGCGTTCTCGGGCGCCTTCAGCTTGAACGAATGGAGCGTCGCGTATTCCTCCTCGCTCGGCACGAGTTCAAGCCGCACCGGCGTCGACTTCGCCAGCACCGCCGCGTCCACTTCCGCGGGGCCGTCCCATGTGCCGGACTGCTTTCCGGTCAGCGGGTCGAGATGCGACTTCGGCTTTGGCAAAACCCACGCGTGGATGGCCCGCGCGAGCGCCTCCGGCTTCACGCCCACCGACGTCGTCAGCACCAGCGCCTGCTCCGGCTCGCCCTCGCTGTTCGTAACGATCACGGCCCCGGCCGACGCGATATGGAACAAATCCAAAGCGCTCGGAACAAGCACGTCCGCCTGCTCCGGCGCGTCGAGCCGCGCGCCTCCCGCCGCCGTCCGCACCGAATCGGGCACGGTCAGAATCGCATGGCCCGATTCCTTCGGCACCGTAACGTTCACCGAGCGGACATAGGCGACGCGGTCGAGCTTGTCGTAGGTGACCGTGCAGCGGCCCATCGCCTCGGACACGCCCTGGAAAACCTGCCCGCCGCTCTCCATCGCGAGGCTCAGATTCTTCTCCAGGCTCGCGCGATCCACCGGATGCGAAAACGTCAGCGTCGCCGTGATCTGCTTCGTCGCCGGGTCCTTCGGATTCACATAAAAAATCGCATCGCTGATCGCCACGGTAAACGGCGCCGTGCGAAATTCCTTCGTCAGCGTCTCGATCCGCGCGTGCCTCGAAAACAATTCCGGCGCAAGAGTGACCCGAAATGTCGTCGCCGCCGGCCAGTTTTCCGTCGGCGTAAAGACCAGCTTGTTTCCCTCCTCCCACCACCACTTCCCTCCGATCTTCGGCGAAAGCATCACCAGAGGCGTCACCTCCTTGCCAATGCTCTCCAGCTTTGCCACCGACTGATCGAACGCCAGCGTCAGGTCCTGCTCCTGGAATGCCGTCCCCGGGTCCGGCGCGTCGGCCATGTTCACGATCCACCCGACCGTCACCGGCTTCGGCAGATGCGCATACCAATTCCACCCCCACACTCCCGCTGCCAGCAAAACAATCGCGCCCAGCAGGAAACCACCCGACAAAATCGGCCGCCGCCCCATCCCCGCCCTGACCGTTCCCGCCCAACCCGGCGGCCGCCACGTGACGTCGCCGATCACGACATGAGTTAAACGGGTGAATTGAAGAAGAGGCCACGCTGCGAAACCAAAAAAGCGATTCATGGGATTAGCCACTCAATCGCAACCGCCCCGCGCGTTCTTTCACTCTTTATTTCTATTTCTTGAAGCGGCGCTCTCCCCCAGTCGCACTTTGAAAACCGAGCGCGTCAATTGAAACAGAGCACAATCGCCGGAATGAGAATCCCCAGAAGGAATGCGAGGGCGGTCCACCAAAATTTCTTCGTTTGGCAGGCAAGCGCCAGGCCGAGGAGAATCGTCACGATGAGTGCCGCCGCCATGCAGCCCACGAGGATTTTAAAGTGCTCCGAGGCATGGTGAGTGCCGGGACTTCGCGAAAAATAATCATCCGTATGGATACTGGAAAATTTCGACATCGTCGAATTAAAGACCCCTTTGTCCTTGTCGTCGTCCGATACAAATGTCTGCCACCAGCCGGTAACGATAAACAAGAGCAGGAGAGGCGAAAAAAACACGCCCAGCCAAGTGTGTATCGGACGAATCCGTTGAAGCCAATTTCCGCGCATAAGAAGGTTTAGTCCGTAATCCAAACAAAGGGCAAGAAGGATCAATAAAAATGCAATCCAACGCTAATTAATAACAACCGAACGGCAGCGGGATGCTCTCATCCCGGCTACACCTGCTGTCATGAAAAACATTTTGATGACTGCTTTAGCTCTTCTTTTTACGATGTCGGCCGCAGTTCGGGCGGACGATCAAACCACTTCCGCGCTCACAGGCGTGAATCTCCCCGTCGCGGCCTCAACAGCGACCACGCGCTATGGCCTCTTCGGCTGGCTGGATCATCGTAGCGCCTACGGGCAGGGCGTTTTTCCCGAACCGTTCCTGGTCGACGATTCGGACGGAGAATCCAACGAGGCGCGGCTCGATTGGTTTCATACCGGCGGTCCCGGCAATCAGCACACCGACATGATCCATGGCGAGGTGGAAAAGGGGTTTGGTCCATTGACGCTCGAATTGGAATCGGCCTGGGAGCGCGACTCCTCAAGCGGTCAAATCTCGTCGGGCATGGACAATGTCGATTTGGGCGCGCGTTGCCCCTTCTATGAATATGTCTCCTCCGACGGGACGATTGATTCCACCTTCGGCACCGCAATCGAGGTGGGGATTCCGACCCATACCGAGATCAGCCATAACACCGAGGTTGTGCCCAAGCTTTTTAACGACCTCCAAGTCTGGCAGGATTTTACCCTTCAATCGATTATCGGCTATTCCACTCTCCTCGGCCACGGCGGACAGGATGGCGGTCTGCAGACATTCGAATATGGCTTCGTTTTCGGCTACACGATTGAACACGATAAACTGGCCATTACAGGGTTACAGCAACTCATCCCTGTTTTCGAATTTAACGGCGGAAAGGAATTGAATCAGGCGAATCCCGGGCATGACAGCCTTACCGGCGACGTCGGGTTCCGGGCCAACCTCGACGCCATCGGCCCCATTCAACCCCGGCTGGGAATCGTCTTTGTCTTTCCAATCGATAACGGGGCCAGCCAAGACCAGACTTGGGGCATTGATACCAGCCTCGTATTCGAGTATTAAGTTGCCGGGCGTTTCCCGATCAGTTCAACAATGAGCATCAACCGCAGAGAGTTCCTGATCCTGACAACCGCAACGGCCGCTTGTGCCGCCACAGACTGTCTGGGCATGGCCGATAACGGCGGTTCTGCGCTCGCCGGCTCGGAACGGGTGATCGATGCGGGTCCGGCGGCCAACTTTGCCTCGGACGGAGTTTATGGCGACTTCCGCCAGCTTGGATTTTTTGTGATTCGCAGGGGTGAAAAACTGTTCGCGCTCTCCTCGATTTGCACGCACCGGAAATTCCAACTCAAAGCGGAGCCCAATTGCTCCTTCTACTGCAAGCGTCACGGATCGATCTTCGACCCCGGCGGCCACGTCACGAAAGGACCTGCAAAGCGCGATTTACCGGTGCTGGTTACTTCTGTGAACGAAACCGGCCACCTGCTCGTCACTGTTCCCATCACCTAAAGGATGTTTCAGACCCTCATTCCGCCCTCTTATTCCTCTTTCGTCATAACTCCCTGAAAATCAACCAATAGTGTTATTTGACATGGATGCACCACAACTAATAGTGGTATTTCCTTGCCAGGGGTAAGCCATCAAGCGTAGAAAAGCCGCATGTATTTGAAGTCTCTCAACGTCGTCGGATTCAAGTCATTCGCGGACCGCACCACCCTTGAATTTCACCCCGGAGTCACCGCCATCGTCGGCCCCAACGGCTGCGGCAAAAGCAACGTCCTCGACAGCATCCGGTGGGTCCTCGGCGAACAATCGGCCAAGGCATTGCGCGGCGGCGAGATGAAAGACGTCATCTTTTCCGGCACCGAGGCCCGCCCCCCGCTCGGCATGGCCGAGGTGTCGCTCACCTTCGGCGATTGCGAGAAGGACCTCGGCACCGCCTACAACGAAGTCACCATCACCCGGCGCGTCTTCCGCGACGGCGCGAGCGAGTACGAACTCAACAAGACCCCCTGTCGGCTGCGCGACATCCACGGCCTCTTCATGGACACCGGCATCGGCCGCTCCGCCTACTCGATCATGGAGCAGGGCAAGATCGACACGATCCTCTCCTCGCGGCCCGAGGACCGCCGCGCTATTTTCGAGGAGGCCGCCGGCATCACAAAATTCAAGAGCCAGAAGAAAGAAGCCCTGCGCAAGCTCGAAAACACCGACGCCAACCTCGTCCGCCTCGCCGACATCATCCGCGAGGTCAAGCGCCAGATCGGCTCGCTCCAGCGGCAGGCTGGCAAGGCCCGCCGTTACCAGGCCGGCTTCGAGGAACTCTCCCGGGTCGAAAGCCGCTGGGGGCGGCATCAGTTCGACACCTTCTCCGCGACCATCTCCGCGTTGCAAAGCGAAGTCGACGGCGCCCGCGAACGGCAGGAACGGCTTCATGCCGACGTCAGCGGGCAGGAGGAAAAAGTCTCCTCCGCGCGCGGCCACCTGGCCGTCGTCGAGGCCGAACTGCTCCGCCTCCGCGAGGAACAGGCGGCGATCCGCAACGCCCTCGAACGGGCCGAGCAGCGGGCCGCGACCAATCGCGCGCGCGTGGAGGAATTCACCGGCCTACGCGACCAGGCGCGGCAGGAAATCGCCGGCACCGAGGAAAAAGTCCGCGTCGGCGAGGAGCAACTGGCCCATCTCGACTCACAGGTCGATCATTTCACCCGCTTGCGGGACGAAACCCGGCGGCGCTTCGACGGGGAGCAGGAGGCCCTCCAAACGCTCACCGCGCGGATCGAGGGCGTCGAGGCCGGGCGCGCTGAAATCGAGGAGGAAAAGCTCCGGCAGGAACAACTGCATCATCGCCAGGAGCAGGAACTGGCCGGGCTGGAACTCCAGCAGCGGAATTTTCAACTCAGAGTCGAGGCGCTCCAGTCGGAGCAGGCCGCGCTCGCGCAACGTCGCGACCAAGCCCAGGCCGCCGTCACCCGGCACGCCTCCCTGCTGACCCAGGCCGAGACCCTCCTGCGCGAACGTCGCGAAGCGCTCCAGCAGGCGCAGCAGGCGCGGAGCGAAGCCGAGGAAAAACTGCGCGAAGCGGACAAATCCCGCAATGAAATCGCCGGGACGCATCACCGGTTGCAGGCGCGACGCGACGCCCTGGCGCAACTCGAGGGCGAGCACGCGAGCGCCCCGCAGGCCGCGCAGCGCCTGCTCAAGGCCCAGGTCGCCGGTGAACTTCAGGGCACGCTCTCGGCTCATATCACCGTCAACCCTGGCTACGAGGCGCCCCTGGCTCTGCTATTGGGCGACGCCGTCAACGCGCTTATTCTCAACGACTCCGTCGCGGCCCAATCGTGGCGCGAAAAATTGGAGGAAAAGGAACAGTGCGCGTTCGCGCCCCTGAGCGCCGCGCGCCCCACGCCGCTGCCCTCCAGCGCCGCGACCCACGCCTCCCGTTTCCTCACCGCCCGGCCCCTCGTCGGCGACCTCGTCGCCGCGCTGCTGGAAGACGCCCATGTCGTCGACGATCTGGCCGCGGGCTGGAAACTGAAAGCCGCGCAACCCCAGAGCGTCATCGCGACACGGGCCGGCGAACTCATCACACGAAGCGGACTCCTCCTCGTCGGGCAGGAGGCGGGCGCGTCGCTGGCCGTCCTGACGCGCCAATCGGAATTGCGCGGGCTCGAAGCGGAACTTGCCGCGTCATCCGCCAAAGTCGCCGGGGCGCAGGCCGACGTCGACGCCGTCCGTCGCGTGCTCGAGGACAAGACGAATCTCGTCGAACAAGCCCGCGCGGCCGTGCAGGAAACCGAAATTTCCGTCGCGACCCAGCGCCAGGAAGAACGCGCCGCGCAATCCGCCGCCGCCCAGGTCGTCCGCCAGGCCGAAGACGCCGCGCGCGAGATGACGCGCCTCAACACCCAGGAACAGGCCGACCACGAACGTCACGAACGCCTGCGCGAGGCGATGGCGGACGCCGCTTCCGCCCGCCGGGAAGCCGAGGCGCGGATCGAGGAGTTCCAGGGGCAATTGGACGAACTCGCCTCCGAGGAGCAGACCCGGACCAACGCCCTGACCGAATCGAGGATCGAACTCGCCACCCAGACCCAGCAGTGCGACGCCTGGCGGCAGCAACGCGAGCCGGTAGCCGGCCGCTTGCGGGAATTGCGCGAACTCGTCGCCTTGCGCACCCGCGAATCGCACGAGCACGAACGGCGCGTCGTCCAGGCCCGCGAGGAAATCTCCTCCGCCGAGCGCGAACACGCCGGGAAAAACGCGGCGCAGGCCCGCGTTGCCGGCGAACTCGACCTCGCCCTCACCCGCCGCTCCGCGGCCCAGGCAAAAATCGACGATCAGGAAAACGTCCTGCGCGCCCTGCGCCGCGAGCATGGCGAAATCCAGTCGGCCCGTTCCGAAAACGAAGTGAAGCTCGCCGAGCAGAAACTTTTCCTCGCCAATCTGCGCGAAAAATTCCACCGCGATTACCACAGGGAACTCGAAGACCTGCCGCCGCTCGCCGACGCCGCGACCGATTGGGCCGCCGTCGAAGCCGAAGTCGCAAGCAGGCGCGCCGCCCTCGACGCCATCGGCCCGGTCAACCTCGAAGCCATCACCGAGTACGACGAGTTGGAGCAGCGCCACAAATTCCTGACCGGCCAGGAGGCCGATCTGCTCGCCGCCAGGGAGCAGATCCTCAAGGCGATCCAGGAAATCAACCGCACGACGCAAAAACTGTTCGCCGAGACTTTCGAGCAGGTCAAAGTCAATTTCCAGGAAATGTTCTCCGAGCTTTTCGGCGGCGGCAAGGCCACCCTCGCCCTCATGGACGAAAGCGATCCCCTCGAATGCGGCATCGACATCATCGCCAAGCCTCCCGGCAAGCAGACCCAAACCGTGAGCCTCCTCTCCGGCGGCGAACGCACCATGACCGCCGTGGCGCTCCTCTTCGCGATCTACATGGTCAAGCCGAGCCCCTTCTGCGTCCTCGACGAACTCGACGCTCCGCTCGACGAGTCCAACATCAATCGCTTCATCAAAATCCTCCAGCGCTTCGTCAAGCAGTCCCAATTCGTCGTCATCACCCACAACAAGCGGACGATCAGCATCGTCGATGTCCTTTACGGCGTGACGATGGAGGAGCGCGGCGTCTCCAAGTTCGTCTCCCTGCGCTTGCACAAGCGCGATGCGACGGCCCAGGCCAACGGCAATGGCGCCCACGCGGAAGAGGAGCACGCCCCTTCCATCGCCGAGTCGATCGGCAAGGGATGACAAGCCTCGATCACGAGGCTTGAATCTTTTTACGATTTTCCCATAATAATTTGAATGGGTGGATGGATAAGCGTGTCTAACCAGCGGCGGCGTTTATTTCAGAAATCGCACCCGGCACGAATGACCCAAACAAGACCCACGCGGGAAAATACAGCGGCAATGACTCCCCGGAAATGCCCGTATCTCATCGCCACGGTTCTCGCCCTCGCCGGATGGGGAACTCTCCTCCATGCGGAAAACGACGTCACCGTCATTTCCACCCCCGCCACGGCCTCCGAGCCGCCGCAAAAGACCGCTGACTCCGACGGCACGCCCGTCATCCATAAATCACTCCACAAGAAAAAAACAACGACCGCGCAATCCATCGCGGCGACAAACACGGCCTCCGGCAGGGGCGCTCCCGCAGCTTCGGTCCCCACGGTTGAAACCGGCCTGCCGGTTGCGCGTTATCCGGGAATGGGCACCCCGATCGCGGGCGTCTCCACCTATGCCCAAATGCCCGCGCCGCCCGTCAATTCCGCCGCGGGCGCGGCGACCCGCCTGCCCTACCTGACGAGCGTCTTTCCGTCCCCGGCGAATCCCGCGACGTCCCCGGCGACCGCCGGTTATCCGCCCCTGATTTCGACCGCAAATCCGTCCTCCGGCTTCGTCTTCACCAATTTCAGCAAGAAGAAAAAAAACTTTTATCCCTGGAAAACCGACATCATCACAACCATGTTTTGGATCGGCGAAGGATCCACCCCCATCAGCTCCACGACCAACGTGCAAAGCTCCTGGGATGAGGATTGGCTGCCGAACAACCACGGCTCCGACTCTCCCTACAACCGGAACGGCTACGCCTCGGGCAGCCACGCTTCCACCCTCAATACGTTCTATGTCGCCCTCCCCTTTAATGATCTCGCCTTCCCCGAAAAGGCCCGCGAATGGCTCCCCGCGGGATGGTACAGGCGGCCCAAGGACGGCAAGCAGGTTTCCGCCTGCAAGGACCGCTGGGTATGGATCAAGAATTCGCGCGGGCGTTCCTGCTTCGCGCAATGGGAGGATGTCGGACCGCTGCGTTACGACCATGCCGAATATGTCTTCGGCGACGAGCGCCCCACGGGCATGGACGGCGACCATGCCGGCCTCGATGTCTCTCCCGCCGTCGCCGACTATCTGGGCATCGACGGAAAAAACCGGATCACGTCGTGGCGCTTTGTGGACGACCAAGATGTCCCGCCCGGACCCTGGCTCCTGTTGGATGAGCAGGCGGTTCTCTATACCGCCCTCGAACAACAACTCAAACATTCCCGTTCATCGTCCAACCTCCCCATCCAGAGATCGACCGAGCCGATCGACGACCCAAACATCGATTCCAACAAGAAAAAAGTCGACCAGTCCAAGGGATAGGAATTCCCTCGAACGTAAAGAGGCCGTCGGACCTGCGGTCGGCGGCTATTGCGGCGGTCTGCGCCCGCCGTCGCTTGCCCAAGATGGAGCATTTCAAAATATCGTGCACACCCTGCATCGGGGGGCCCGGCAACGACAGGCGTGCCTGTGTTGCCCGGGTCGTCCCGCCCAAGCGGGACGACAGGAAGCGATTTCCCCGGTCTACGAATTCCAATCATGCGCGCAATAAATTAAAATGCTCCAGCCGTCGCCGCCACACGAGTGTGCCGGGCGACGGTGCGGTTCATCCCCTCGCCCAGTCGGGCGAAAACGGATGCGGCTCGATGGAATGGAGCGCTTCCGCGCCGTGCAGCCGGGCACGGGCATAGAGCGCCCACTGGCGGGTGAAAACTTTGTTCCAGGAAAACCGGGCGTGCACAAGCCGCGACGCCTCGGCCCCGAGCGCGGCGAGGTCCTGGTCCTCATAGCGCTCGATGGCGGCGGCGATGTCGTTCGGATCGTTCCTGGTCGCCCATTGATCCAGACCAACCATGATATTCGCGTCCATGAAACTGCCGCGCACGCCGACGCAAGGCAGCCCGCACGCCTGCGCCTCGAGCACGACAAGCCCGAAGGTTTCGCACACGCCGGGATGGATGAACAGATCGGCGGCATGATAATAATCGGCAAGCTTCGCGCTGTCCTGGATGTAGGAACGCCACGTCAGCGCCCCCGTCCGCTGGCGCGTGGCGGGCAAAACGCGCCGCAGTGGGCCGTCGCCGACAATGACGAGATGGTAGGTATTCGGATGCCGCGCATGAAGCGCCTCGAAAGCCGCCAGCAGCATCTCGATGTTCTTCTCCGGCGACAGCCGCCCCACGTAGAGCAGCACCTTCCTGTCGCGCGGCAGGCCCAGCTCGTCGCGCAGGGCAATCCTGCGAAGGGCGCCATTGCGCGGCACGGGACGAAACGCCTTCGTGTCAACGCCGAGATTGAGCGTCACCGTGTTCGTCACGCCCCAGCCGTGCAGAATCTGGCGCAGATTCTCCGAGGGCACCAGCGTCGCGGTGAACAGGCTGTAAAGCTTCACGATATAATCCTCCGCGTAGTTGAGCACCACGTCGCGCATCCACGCGCCGCCATACTTCACCGCCGTGCGTAAATAGGCCTCCGGAAAGTGCGAATGGTAAAACCCGAAGACCGGCGCGTGCAGTTGCGCGCCCGCGCGGAGCGCCGTCCACGCCAGGTGATAGGGATCGCCCGACTCGATGACGTCGGGCCGGATGTCGTCGAGCAGGTCGAGCACAAGCTTCGTGTTCAGGATGACCCGGTAACGCGACGGATAGCGCGAAAAGAAATCGAGCCGCGGCGAGCGGATCGTATGGAGATGCAGCCGCCCCTCGCGTTCGTAGCGGGTCTCGTCGCCGGGAATGATGAGGTGGTGCTCGTCGCGCGTATGCTCCACGACATGAAGCCGCTTCTCCGAAATGTAGCGCTTCACACCTCCGCTCACCGGCGAATAAAACTGGGTGACGTCGCAAATCTTCACGGGAAAAAGTCCGCGGAACCCGCCCCCCGCGGGATCAGCCGATGGGGTCCTTGCTCCCTTTCCCGTTGATATCAAACAGGGAGGAGACCGACTCGCCGCCGTTGATGCGTTTGATCGCTTCGCCCAGCAGCCCCGCCACGCTCAGCACCGTCAGCTTGAATCCCGGAATGGGCCGCACGATCGTGCTGTTCGTCGTGATGACCTCGTCGATGACCGAATCCTGGAGCCGCTTCACGGCAATGTCCGTCAGAAGGCAATGCGAAACCGCCGCCAGGACGCGCCGCGCGCCGTGTTCCTTCAGCAGCTTCGCCGCGGCGGTCAGCGTGCCCGCGGTTTCCGTCAGGTCGTCGACCATCAGCACGTCCGTTCCCTCGACGTCGCCGACCAGATATTGCGATTCAACCGACGTGGCGCTCGTCCGTCGTTTCGCGACAATCGCCAGCTCCGTGTGGAGAAGCTGCGAATAGGCCGAGGCCATTTTCATTCCGCCCACGTCGGGCGAAACCACCGTCAGATTACCCAGCTTCAGCGTCGACAAATACCGATAAAGAACCGGCGCGGCATAGAGGTGATCGACCGGGATGTCGAAAAATCCCTGGATTTGCTGGGCGTGCAGGTCCATGCAAAGAATCCGCGTCGCGCCGCTGGCCACGAGAAGATTCGCCACAAGCTTCGCCGTGATCGGAACCCGCGGCTGGTCTTTCCGGTCCTGCCGCGCGTAACCGTAAAAGGGCATCACCGCCGTGATCCGCCTCGCGCTCGCCCGCCGCGCCGCGTCGATCATGATCAGCAACTCCATCAGGTTCTGATTGGTCGGCGGCGCCGTCGGCTGGACAATGTAGATGTCGCGCCCACGGATGTTCTCGTTGATCTTGACGAAGGTCTCTCCGTTCGGAAACGACGTGACCGTCGCCTCCCCAAGCGGAACGCCGACATAATCGGCGATTTCCCTGGCGAGAGCGGGGTTGGCGTTGCCGGTGAAAACTTGAGGGCCGGTATTGTCCATGGCCCACAAACTCTCGCGTTGCGAGGCGGCGGCGGCAAGCCAGAATCGACACAATTTTGCAACAATTCAAACTTCTCGAGGGTCGACGCCAGACGCGTCTGCCGTCCCGACCCCGACTTCTGCCTTCCGGCAGCAGCCACACGCTCGGCGACGGTGCCTTCTGCGGGTGGCCCGGACAATTTATTGTCCGGGTGCGCGAGGGACACATCCCTCGCGCACAAGAAGCGATCCGTGGTACCCCCCTTTAACCCCCACACCTGCCGGTCCAGCGTCCGGTACTGGATCGCCTCGTTGAGGAATGTAAACGGGGACATGCACGCAGGCTGTGCTGTGATCCCTCTCACCCTTCCCCGGTGGTCAGCCTGCCGCGAATCCAGGCCGGGTCGCGCCGCAGATCGAGCACGGCATAGATGCGGATCACCGCGTCTTCCACGCGATAGTAAACACCGAAAGGGAATCGCTTCGAAAGCGCGCGATGAAAGCCAAACTGCATCGGATGAATTCCCGCAAAGAGGATGAGCGAATCGATGTCGGCGGCCAAGGCCGCGGCGAAGTAGTCACCCACGCCGGGTTCCTGCCGGTCGTAAAACTCGCACCCATCTTGCAGGTCATCTTCCGCCCCGTCGAGTATCTGGATTCTCACGCCTTCTTCCGCAGGAGGCGTTCTTTCACGTCAGCCCACTCGTGGAACCCGGCTTCGCCCTTCGCCACCCGCCCCGCGCGCGCGGCCAGCACCTCGCCATGCCAGGCGGGCGAGGGTACGCCTTCGGACGAATGACAGAGATCATCCCAGAGTTCTTCCATGACGCGGAGCTTGGCGGCATGGCTCATCTCGCTCAGGGGCAAAGTCGTCGCGGTGCTCATGTAAGCACTCTAGCGGGCCACCCGCCGCTTCGCAAGGCCGCTCGCTCAGTTTTTCGAAGGCTGGAAAGAAGAGACGGGCATGAGGACGATCGTGGTGCTCACCCCCACACCTGCCGGTCCAGCGTCCGGTACTGGATCGCCTCGCTCAGGTGAACCGCGTCGACTTTCTCCACGCCCGCCAGGTCCGCGATCGTGCGCGAAACCTTGAGGATGCGGTCGTAGGCGCGGGCGCTCAAGTTGAGTTCGCTCAGCGCCATCCGCAGCAGGCTTTCGCTCTCCGCATCGAGCGCCACGAACGCCTTCAAGTCCTTCGAACTCATCTGCGCGTTGCACCGCACCTTCCTCTTCGACGCAAACCGTCCGTGCTGGATTTGCCGCGCCTTCACAACCCGCGCGCGAATTTCCGCCGACGATTCCGCCGCGTGCGGACGCAGCAGCGTCTCGTGCTTCACCGCGGGCACCTCCACGTGAATGTCGACCCGGTCCAGCAGCGGCCCCGAAATCTTGTTCAGGTAACGCCGGATCGCGCTCTGCGACGCCCGCCCCCGTTCCGCGTCGCCGAACCCGCCGCTGCCGGGGCTCGGGTTCATCGCCGCCACCAGCATGAATTGCGCGGGAAAAGTGATCGACCCCGCCGCGCGCGAAATCGTCACCGTCCCGTCCTCCAGCGGCTGCCGCAGCACTTCCAGCGCGCTCCGGCGAAATTCGGGCAGCTCGTCCAGAAACAGCACCCCGTGATGCGCCAGACTCACCTCGCCCGGACTCGGATTCGCCGTCCCGCCCACCAGCCCCGCGTCCGAAATCGTATGGTGCGGCGAGCGGAAAGGCCGCCGCGTCACCATCGCCTGCTCCGGCGTCAGCAGCCCCGCCACGCTGTGCACCTTCGTCGTCTCCAGCGCCTCGTCCAGCGTCAACGGCGGGCAAATCCCCGGAATCCGTTTCGCCAGCATCGACTTCCCGCTCCCCGGCGGCCCGATCATCAGCACGTTGTGGCCGCCCGCCACCGCCACCTCCAGCGCGCGCTTCACATGCTCCTGCCCCTTCACGTCGGCGAAGTCGTTCTCGATCGCGTCGAACTCGTCCAAAATTTCATTCGGATCGATCCGCACCGGCAGGATTCCGACCGCCCCCGCGAGAAACTCCGCCGCCTCCCGCAAATGGGTCACCGGGTAGACATCAAGCCCCGCCACCACCGCCGCCTCCGCCGCGTTCGCCGCGGGCAGGATCAGCCCCTTCTTCCGATGTTTCCGCGCCGAAAGCGCGATCGCCAGCGCCCCTTTCACGGGCCGCACTTCCCCCGTCAGCGCCAGCTCGCCGACCACCCAGTAATCATGCAGATTCCGCAGCGTCAGTTGTTCCGAGGCCGTCACGATCCCAAGCGCCATCGGCAGGTCGAAGCTCGGCCCCTCCTTCTTCACGTCGGCTGGCGCCAGGTTGAAAGTCACCCGCCCGAAAGGATACCGGAACGCGCTGTTGTTCACCGCCGTGATCACCCGGTCGCGGCTCTCCTTCACTGCGGTATCGGGCAAGCCGACAACGACCGTCACCGATTTCCCGTACGTCGCGTTCACCTCCACTTCGACGGCGTAAGCGTCGACTCCCCACACCGCGGCGGAAAAAACCTTGGCCAGCATCCGCTAACAACACCAAGTTCGCGGCGGCGTGACGAGGGGAATTTTACTTTGCGTCGGCCGGCGCATTCGTCGCGGGCGTATTCGTCCCCGCCCCCACGCTCTCCGGAGCCGCCGGCGCATCCGCCTTCGCCTCCCCGCCCGTGTTGAACGGATTTCGTCCGTACCGTTCCTTGAACAACACCAGATTCTCGTGAAAATGCTGCTGCTGGTCCGGCGTCAGCACCGCGTCGATCTCCTGCAACGTCTCGCGATTCGCCGCCTTCACCTGCGGCTGAACCTGCTTCTGCAATTCCATCCGTTGATTCAAATTTTCCACGAACAGCGCGTGGAGCTTCTTCTTCTGGTCCTCGTTAAGGCCGAGACCGTGCGTCGTCTGCCGTTCCAGCACGATCGCCAGCGCCTCCGGATTGTGCTGGGTCATCTGGATCAGCGCCAGCGCCTTGTGCCGCGCGATAACCAGCGTCGTCAGCGCGCCTCCAAACCAGCCGAGGATGAAGATCAGAATCACCCCGGCGGCAGCCTTCCATGTTGCATTCATGATGTTAGTTACTCCACAAATCGGCCGCGACCGGATTGTTCAGCCCCGCGATGTTCGCCGCATCGGTCGTGTCCGACGCCGTCTCCGCCTGCCACAGCGCCAGCCCCGCCACGCAGACCGCAAAGAACGGAACCAGCCGCCACGAAACCATCGCCCAGATCGACCCCGTCTCCTCCCGCGCCCGCAACCGCGCCATCAGTCGCGTCTCAAACGCGAACTCCGCCGCCGACATGTCGGGCCGGCGCTTCCGCGCCAGCGCGAAAAGCGCCTCCAGTTCCCCGTCTCGATTCATGTCATTCATTTCTGGTTCTCCATGAGTTTCCGCAATGCGGCCCGGGCGCGAAAAGCGCGAACCTTGACGTTCCCGGCGCTCCATCCGGTAAGCCCGGCGATTTCCTGCACGCTTCGCTCCTCGAGTTCAAGCAGGGTGATGACGAGCCGTTCCTTCGGCGATAATTGGGCCAGGGCGGCATGAAGCCGCTCCAAATCCGGATGCGGATCGGCGGCTTCCGGCGCGCGCGGTTCGTATCCCGACTCGAGCAAAGCGTCCGCTGAGACGACCCCTCCGCTCCGCCGCCGTTTCCGCAGGTAATCATAGCACTTGTGCGTCGTGATCCGAAGCACCCAGTGCTCGAAGGGCGAATCGCGCCGGTACTGCCGCAGCTTAAAGTAGGCCTGGATGAAAACGTCCTGGCAGATGTCCTCGAGCTCCGCGGCGTTCCCCGCGAAACGGGCCGCCACGCCGAACACCCGCCCTTTGTGCCGCGACGCAAGCTCGGCAAAAGCGCCGTCGTCCCCGGCAAGCGTCGCTTCCACGAGTTGCTCGTCCGAACTTGGGCTTTTCGCGGCGACCATGACGTTAAAGTATCCCAGCAAAGTAAAGTCGGAGCGATCATCTTGAGTGCCAAGTGAAAAGGGTCTGCGAAGCCGTCGGTGGTAAAAGGGCCCAATGGCCCGGTATTGTCAGGGTGCTCACAACCAACAAGACGCCCCGACCGGCAAAAGGTTACAGGCAAAAAGCGCCTCTTTGCCCCTTCTTCTGTAGCGGCGGTCTATGAACGCCGCTGACTTCCCCGAAACCGCCGCTGTCTCAGCGGCGGTTTCGGGTGGCCCGGACAACTCGTTGTCCGGGTGCGCGAGCGCGGCATCGCGAGCGCACAGGAAGCGATTCAATCAACGACGGTCATAGACCGCCGCCACATGGAGGATGGCTCCCGCCCCGCTGCATCCGCTCGATGCACACGCTGGGCTAAAAATATAGGCCCCCGAAGCCATTTAAGCCAAACCGGGGAAAGCCCCGCCGCAGCTACCGCTGCACCGTCGCCCGGCACACTCGTGTGGCGGCGACGGCTAATCGCGACGGCCGGGGCGCCAGGAGCGGGAGGTGATTTCCTCGCGCTCCTCGATGGGGTCGAGGAATTCGAGGCGGCGGTAGACGGGGGTCGGCTCGGAGTCGGCGCGGGCGGCCGAGGCGACTTCGGGGTACTCGTAGATGTCGCCCTTGTAGTTGCGCAGGACGATGCTGTCGGGCGTGCGCGCGACGACGTAGTCGGGGTTGATCGGGATTTTGCCGCCGCCGCCGGGGCCGTCGATGACGTATTGCGGGATGGCGTAGCCGCTGGTGTGGCCGCGGAGGTTCTCGATGATTTCGAGGCCCTTGCCCACCGAGGTCCGTAAATGCGAGGAGCCGCGGATGAGGTCGCACTGGTAGAGGTAGTAGGGGCGGACGCGGGCGCGGAGGAGCTTTTGGACGAGGACTTTCATGACACCGGGGTCGTCGTTGACGCCGCGCAGGAGGACCGACTGGTTGCCGAGGGGGATACCGGCGTCGGCGAGGCGTCCGAGGGCGTCGCGCACCTCGGAGGTGAGTTCCTTCGGGTGGTTGACGTGGACGCTCATCCAGAGGGGGTGGAATTCGCGGAGCATGGCGCAGAGTCCCGGGGTGATCCGCTGCGGGAGGAAGATGGGGACGCGGCTGCCGATGCGGAGGAATTCGATGTGCTCGATGGCGCGGAGGCGGGCGAGGAGATTTTTGAGCCGGGCGTCGGAAAGGAGGAGGGCGTCGCCGCCGGACAAGAGCACGTCGCGGATTTCGGTGTGCTTTTGGAGGTAGGCGATGGCGCGGTCGAAGTCGAGTTCGAGTTCCTGCCCGCCCGCGCCGCTGACGACGCGGCTGCGGGTGCAGTAGCGGCAGTAGGAGGCGCAGCGGTCGGTGACGAGGAAGAGGACGCGGTCGGGATAGCGGTGGACGAGGCCAGGGACGGGCATGTGGTGGTCTTCGCCGCAGGGGTCGGCCATGTCGGAGGGTTCGTAGGTCATTTCCTCGATGCGGGGGATGACCTGGCGGCGGATGGGGCACTCGGGGTCGAAGGGGTCGATGAGGTTGAAGAAGTAGGGCGTGATGCCCATGGCGAGCTTGGTGTTGGCGAGGAGGACGCCTGCGTGTTCCTCGCGGGTGAGCTCGATTTTGCCGACGAGTTGGTCGAGCGACTTGACGCTGTGGCGCATCTGCCACTGCCAGTCGTTCCATTGTTCGGGGGTGGCGTCGGGCCAGAAGCCCTGGCCGGGGGAGGTGAATTGACGATGATGAAGGTCGATGATGTCAGAACTCATATCTAGTATTCATGGGGCTGCGCCGCGAGGGACAAAGCGCGAGGTTGAAGGTGGCGTGCGGCGACTTATAGGCTTGTAAGGAATGAAAGTAACGCGAGTCGGTCGCATGTCAAATTCGTGCGGTCCCACCGAGGGGCGCCGCACCGCGGCCCGGTGTGCGGCGGCCTTGGCGAAGCATAGGTGTTGCGTCGATAATCCAATTGGGCCATTCTTTCCTGTTGCCGAGGGAATTTATTCCCTTCAGGCGCAATTTCGAACCGAAGCGTGACCCAACTCCCCTCCCCCCAGCGTCGTGTCCCGGTTCCGCAGCACGCGAAGCGGCTGCGGCCGAAGACCTATTCGGTGGCGGTTTACATGGTCGGGGCGGTTATTTTGCTTCAGGTCGTGATGCTGATTTCGGTGTTCTGGCTGCGGGCGATGGTGGTGCGGGTGAATGTCAATTTTCCGAAGGCCCTGGCGGGCAGCCCGGCATCCCCGCCGCCCGCGTCCCCGCCGGGCGTGAACGTCGACCATTCGGGAATTGCGAGGCTGCCGGGCCTGGGAAGTTCGATGCTGCTGCGGGTGCCAAGCGTTTCGGACAAGCTTGCGCAGATCAATACGTTGAACGAGGAAGCGCAGGTTTTTCTGCGCCAGAACGATTATTCGTCGGCGTCGGATCTTTTGATCCAGGCGGAGGACATCGATCCGCGCAATCCGACGACGCTGAAAAACCTGGCCGAAACCTACAATTTGCTGAACGACTCGGTGCGGGCGAGGCAATACTGGCAGCGGCTGGTCGATCTCGGGCCGGGGGTGGGGACCGTTTACGCCTCGGCAAAAGACCATGTGGATCTGCTTGATTCGGGGGACGATGCCGATCCGCTGAAGGAGCCGTCGAGCCTTGACCGGCAGATTTACGTCAATACGGTCGAGAAGACGCCCGTGGAGACGCGGGATGGAGACGCGCAGTTTCATGTGCGCGCGGTGCTGATGCGGAAAGATCCGAACATGGCGAATTTCGACCAGAAAAAGCTCCAGCCCTATGTGATCTTTTACCAGCAGATGCCGGACGGAAGCCTGGTGCCCGATCTCGGCCAGCGGAAAGGCGCCTTTGACGATACGTTTCTTTTCTGGGGCGGTAAAATCAGCGAGGCTTTTGGCGTGGACTACGTGATGCCCGTTCCGGGGACGCCCGGCCCGAACAATACGGTCCAGGGCGAATACTATGGGTTTGTCATCGGCATTTATTACGACAGGGTGCTGCAGGATGTCCGCTCGGAACCGAGCGACCTTGGCGCGCGGATGGCGCTGCCGAGGGACATCGAGTAGGTCCTGCGGACGGCGGTATTTTTAACGACGTGACGAATGAACTGGAAGATTCCCGTCCTTTTCTGGCTGGTCTTCGCCGGAAACGCGGTTGAAGCGGACGAGGGTTACTGGCTTTTCACCGATCCGCCGACGGGGGCGGTCGCGGCGAAATATCATTTCACGCTCGACGAGGCGTGGCTGAAACATCTCAGCGGCGCGGCGATCCGGATCGGCGGGGCATCGGGCTCGTTCGTCTCGGCGGACGGGCTGGTCATCACCAACCGGCACGTGGGGGAAGGCGAGCTTCACACGCTCAGTTCGAGGGAGCACAACTACGAGGAGGAGGGCTTTTACGCGCCGACGCGCGCGGACGAATTGCCGTGCGAGGGACTGGAGATGCTCGTCCTGCAAAATACGCGGGACGTGACGTCGCGGGTCAAAGCGGCGGTGAAACCGGGCGCGACGCCGGAGGAAGCGGAAGCGGCGCGGAAGGCGGTGGTCGCGACGATTGAAAAGGAGTCTTTCGGGGAAACGGGCTTTTACAGCGAGGTGATCACGCTGTTCGGCGGGGCGCGTTACGATCTCTATCAATACAAGAAGTATCCCGACGTGCGGCTCGTTTTTTCGCCCGACCGGCAGGCGGCTTCTTTCGGAGGAGACATCGACAATTTCGAGTTTCCCCGGTTCGACCTCGATATCTGCCTTTTCCGGATTTACGAGAACGGCAAGCCGCTGAAAACGGGCGATTATTTGAAGTGGAATTCTGCCGGCCCGGCGAAAGACGAGCTTGTTTTCGTGGCAGGCCATCCGGGCGTTTCGCAACGGCTGGTGACGATGGACGAGATCGACTATCAGCGGGACATCCGGGTGCCGGCGCTGACGGAGGAGCTGGAGCGGATGGAGCGGGCGTTGCGGGAATTCAGCGCGACGAGTCCGGAACATGCGCGCGAAGCGGGGGAGGCGCTCGCCTCGGTGGCGAATGGCCGCAAGGCGTATCACGGTTTTCTGAAGGGCCTGCGCGATCCGGACCTGCTGAAGGCGAAGGCGGCGGAAGAAATCGCGTTCCGCGCGCGGCTCGCGCGGGATCCCGAACAAAAGGAGACGCTGGACGCCTATGCCCGGATACGCGAAGCCGTGCAAGCCGACCGGGACAATTTTAGGGCTTACCAGGCCTACGAACGATTCGCCTATCGAAGCGACCTGTTCAACATGGCGCGGACGCTGGTCCGTGCCGCGGCGGAACGGGCCAAGCCGAACGGGGAACGTCTGCCCGCCTACA
This sequence comes from Methylacidiphilales bacterium, assembly GCA_035948935.1. Lineage (GTDB taxonomy): Bacteria > Verrucomicrobiota > Verrucomicrobiia > Methylacidiphilales > UBA1321 > JABDGH01. The sequence goes on from DASZIP010000031.1 coordinate 124,944, forward strand.
GGGAGAGCAGCCTTCCCTCGCTGGAATTCCGGTTATTTTCGGGACGCCCCTACTATCCCGACCTGGAAGTTTTTTTCCTCGCCGACGGGCTGGAGAATCTGGCGCGGCACTATGGGGAAAACGATCCGCTGGTGAAAAAATTGCTGGCGGGGAAATCTCCGGAGGACCGGGCTGCGGAATTGGTCCGGCAGACGAAACTGGAGGGCGTCGCGGTCCGGAAAAAACTCTACGCGGGTGGAGAAAAAGCGCTCCGGGCCAGCGCCGATCCGCTCCTCGATTTTGCGGCGACAATGGACCCGGCGGCCCGGGCGGCTCGGAAGATCGACGAGGAGGACGACGAAATCAAGAGCCGGGCTTACGCGCAGATTTACCAGGCGCGGGTCGAGATGAAGCAGGCGCCGGCCTATCCCGACGCCACAGACACGTTGCGGCTCGCCTATGGGACGGTGTCGGGATACGAGGCGCACGGGCAGTTCATCGAGCCCCTGACCGATTTCGGGGGACTCTATGCGCGCTCGACGGAGCATCACGATGAGGCGCCTTTCGATCTGCCGAGCGCCTGGGCGGAGCGGAAATCGAACCTCGATCCGGCCACGCCGTTTAATTTTGTCACGACGGCCGACATTCTTGGAGGAAACTCGGGCAGCCCGGTGGTGAACACGGAGGGGGAATTTGTCGGGATTATTTTCGACGGGAACGAGCCTTCGCTCTCGGGGCGCTACGCATACGATCCGGCGGAGAACCGTTCCGTCGCGGTGGACAGCGCGGCGATCATCGAGGCGCTGCGAAAGATTTATCACGCCGACGCGCTGGCGGCGGAGCTCGAATCGGGACATGCCGGGCCTTGACCGCCTTCGGTGCGCGACGGCTACCTGCTCTTTGCTGAGCCCCGCTTGGGCGCGCGGCGTTTCGGCGGGGGATTGTGTTTGATCTGGGAACGGGTCTTCTCTCGCGCGCCGGTGGCGCGGCCGCGCAGGACGAAGCGAAGCGGGCAGCCGCGCAATTCGAACGACTCGCGGATTTGCAAATCGAGATACCGCTCGTAGGCGGGCGTGAGGAGCGCGGGACTGTTGACGAAAAGCTGGAGGGTCGGAATCTCGCGCGCGCCCTCCTTCGCCGCCTGCTGCGCGGCGTAGAGGACCTTGAAACGGCGGCCATGGACGAGGGGCGGGGCGTACTTTTCCATCGCGCGGCTGATCACGCGGTTGAGCGGACCAGTCTGGAAACGAAAGACGCGGTTCTTCGCGATGGTCGCGCAGGTCTTGAGGAGGCCGTCGATCCGCTCGCCCGATTTCGCGCTGAGAAAAAGGACGGGCGCGTAGGAGAGAAAAAAGATGTCGCGCTTCACCTGGTCGTAGTACTCGCGCTCGCGCGTCTTGCCGGCGTCGCCCTGCTCGCGCGCGAGGTCCCACTTGTTGACGACGATCATGCACGGCGCGTGGGCCTCCTGGATGAGGCCGGCGATTTTCTTGTCCTGCATCGTGACGCCGGTGGAGGCGTCGATGACGAGGATGCAGACGTCGGCGCGATTGATGGCGTGCGCCGTGCGACCCGTCATCGCGCGCTCGAGGGCGTCGTGCATGCGGCGCTCCTGGCGCATTCCGGCGGTGTCGATGAAAAGAAAAGGCTCGCCCCTCCATGTGTAGGCGATATCGACGGCGTCGCGGGTCGTGCCGGCGACCTCGCTGACGATGGCGCGCGGCTCGGCGATGAGCGCGTTGATGAGCGACGATTTTCCGACGTTGGGGCGACCGACGATGGCGAGGCGGGTCGGACGCGCGGGACGGACCGCCGGTTCTTCGATCTCCACCGGGGCGCTCCAGTCCGAAACAACGGCCTCGCGCAGCTCGTCGAGGCCGCGACGATGCGCCGCCGAGACCGGAAAGACACCCTTGAAGCCGAGGCGGAGAAATTCGCCATCGAGGTTGGCCTGCTTGTCGCCGTCGACCTTGTTCGCCGCGACGAAAACGGGGCACCGGCTTTTCCGCAAAAGGCGGGCGACGGTCTGGTCGAGCGGCGTGAGCCCTTCCCGCGCGTCGACGACGAAAATGATTTCGGTGGCGGCGGCCAGGGCGAGATCGACTTCGTGGTCGATGGCGTCGGCGAAGCCTTCGCTGTCGTCGAGGCCGATGCCGCCGGTGTCGATGAGGGTGAACCGGTGTCCGTCCCAGCGCGCGGCGGTCACCATCCGGTCGCGGGTCGTGCCGGGACGGTCGAAGACGAGCGAAATATCTCGCCCGGCCAGGCAGTTGAAAAGGGCCGACTTGCCGACGTTGGGGCGCCCGACAATAGCAACAGTGTGTTCCATAATGCTTCTTTTATTTGATCGATCCCGCGCTTGTATGGCCGCTCTGTTTGAGCAACGCCAATCCCTGCCTGACATAAATCACGGTGCAGACGAGGGCGAATCCGGCGCCCAAGGCGCAAAGTCCCAGAGTCACCGAGGCCCATAATTTCAAGAGGACGGCGCCGATGGCCGCGAGGGTGAAAACGGTGCTGACCTTGCCGGTCCAGTGGGGCCGGATTTCCATGGGCACCTGAAAATGGCGCAGGATGCAATAGCCGCCGAGGAGGAGGGCGTCGCGGCTGATGATGATGACGGGAAACCAAACCGGGAAGGGACGCAGGTGGCCGAGGGGGATGAGGCTGAGGGTGACGAGGGCGGCGAAGAGGAGGAGCTTGTCGGCGATGGGGTCGAGGAGGGCGCCGAGGGCGCTTCCCTGGTTCCAATGGCGGGCGAGGTAACCGTCGATGGCGTCGGAAATAGAGGCGAGGAGGAAGACGCCGATGGCGGCGTAGCGCCATGTTTCGTCGCGGGGGTCCGAATCGGTATAGGTGATGATGAACGTCACGAAGACCGGGATCAGGACAAGGCGGAGAATCGTGATGCGTGTGGCCCAGGTCATGGAATTACCGTGGAGAACGGTAGAGCGTATCGGGCCTGGATGAAACTTTATTCATGCGCATGGCCTTCCTCGTTCCCAGATTGGGAACGAGGGGATGAATCGAGCACGTCCACACGAGTCAATATAACTCTATTTGATTCGGCAATAGCCATTAGCCTTCAATAACGAGGGTAAGGGTCAGATAGCCGTGGGGCTTGTCGACGATAAGGAAGGCGTTGGGAAGGAGATGGATTTCGTTGATGCCGAAAAAATCGGGGCGTTTGGCCGCCACGGGAATGGAGCGGCCGTCGGGCGTGCGGTAGTAAAAAGTGTGGCCGTCCTTCCCCAAGGTCACGCCGGGAAAAGAGAAGGTGAAATTATCGTACTGCCTCGGGTTGTCGCTATCGACATAAGGATCGTTGGTAAAATCAAGCAGCACGGCGAGATGCCTGTCGCGCCCCCGCTCAGCCCAGACGCGGTGCTGTTCGCTCCCATAGGCAAAGGTCTGCTCATGGTTGGGGCTGGCGACGTTCCAGAGATGGCAGGTGTAGGCTTGGGCGGCGGGGGTGGTGAAAAGCCAGGCGCCGATCGCTAGGACCGGGATCGCGCGCGAAAAGCTCTTCATGCCTGAATCTAATTCAGAATCTTATTGATATCCACTTGATGCGTGACGTCGGAATCAGAATCGGCGGGAGCGGAATGCATGGCGGGATCGTCCGGGCTGATGGCTTCGAGAATGACCGTAATATTGCCTTTCGGATGGAGGACGCGGACAACGGCGTTGGGCGTTGTTTCAATGACCCTGGTAAAGAGGCCCTTTTTCAGGCGCGCGACGGGAATGAGCTCGCCCTTGGCGGTGGTGGCGAAGAAAAGGCCCTTGGCCTGGTCGAAGGTGATTCCGGGCAGCCGGAATTCGTGGGTGTCATCGTTGGGCTCGTCGATGTCGGTGAACGTGATCACCGCGACAAGCATTTTCTTCTTTTTATCCCAAATCAACTCGTGACTTTTAATCGTGCCGTAGACGAAGGTCGTGGCCGTATCGGGACTGGTGATGGCAATCGGCGGGCCGTCGTCCTGGGCGAAGACGGCTTGGAGGGAAAGAAGAACCGCCGCGAGAATGAGCAAGGAGAGGCGTCTGGACATGTCGGCAGGATAAAGGGTTTGCCGCTTAAAGACAAAATTATCCGTGGTGCTGCGCACGGCAGTAGCTGCGCACGGCGGTATTTTACGAAGCTTGCCGTCTCAGGCGCGACCTTGACCTATTTTGAATACGCGTCCTTAATTCCGGGATGGAATCTGTCCGCGTCCGTTTCGCCCCGTCTCCCACGGGGATGTTTCACATCGGGAGCGCCCGCACGGCGCTGTTCAACTGGCTCTATGCCCGTCACACCGGGGGGACTTTTATTTTGCGCATCGAGGACACCGACGCCGCGCGGAACAAGCCCGAATATGTGGAGGTGATTTTCCACGCGCTGCGCTGGCTGGGGCTCGATTGGGACGAGGGGCCGCAGCCGGGCGGCGCGGTGAAGGGTGCTAAGGGGCCCTATTTCCAGAGCCAGCGGGCGGCGATTTATAAAGGGTACGTCGACCGGCTTTTGTCTGAGGGAAAGGCTTACGAGTCGGACGGCGCGGTGAAGTTCCGGACGCCGAAGACGCCGGTCACCGTGCCCGATTTGATCTGCGGCAACATCCAGTTCGACCGGACCAACGAGCCCGATCTGGTGATCCAGCGCAAGGACGGCACGCCGGTGTTTCATCTGGTGAACGTGGTCGATGACATCGAGATGGAGGTGACGCATGTGATCCGGGGCGAGGACCATCTTTCGAACACGCAGAAGCATCTGGCGCTGATCGAGGCGATCGGCGGGAAGGCGCCGCATTACGCGCACATTCCGCTGATCCTGAATCCGAACGGGTCGAAGATGAGCAAGCGGGACGCGGGGGCGTCGATCGCGGAGTACGAGGAGCAGGGCTATCTGCCCGAGGCGGTTCGGAATTATCTGTGCCTGCTGGGCTGGTCGCCCAAGGACAACCGGGAGGTGATCGCCATCGAGGAGGTCGTAGAAAAATTTGATCTGCCGCAGGTGGGCCGTGCCAATGCGCGCTTCGACATCGACAAACTTTTCTGGATCAACGGCGAGTATATGCGCGCGGCGACGATCGAGGCGATCGAGCCGCTGGCGCTTTCGATTCTGCTCAAGCACAGCGTGATTACGGGGGACTATGATCCCGGTTATTTCCGCGCCGCGCTGGCCATCGTGAAGGAGAAGATCAAGCTGGGGCGGGAATTGCCCGAGTGGATGGGTTATTTCTTCCGCGAAGATTTTGAGTTTGAGCCGGCCGCCATGAAGAAGGTTTTCACGCCGGAGGGAATGGCGAATATCGGGAAGTTGCGGGAACGGCTCGGGCAGGTTGATTCGGCGCATTTCACGGCGGCGGAACTGGAAACGGAATTCAAGACGCTGGCCGCGGCGAGCGGGCAGAAAGTCGGCGCGCTGATCCATCCGGCGCGGCTGGCGGTCTCGGGGCGCCCGGTCGGTCCGAGCCTTTACCATCTGCTCGAGGTGCTGGGAAAGGACCGCGTTCTCGTCCGGTTGGAGCGGGCGGAGAGGCAATTTGGATCGTAAAAAATCATTGGCCGCAAAAGAACGCAGAGAACGCAAAGATGATGAAGCCCTTCCGTCATGCTGAGCTTTTTATGAGCAGAATAGTGAGAGATCCTTCGACAAGCTCAGGATGACAACTATGTCCAACGGTTCTCTTTCTCCAACGACATCCCCGCCCGCTTTTGCGCAAGCCGGGCCGGCGGCGGAGGTTGATTTGCGGCCGCTGACGACGAGCGAGCTGATCGACCGCGGGTTCGCCCTCTACCGCGCCCACTTTGCCGGGTTCCTGCTGCTGGCGCTGCTCTGTCAGAGCGGGCCGCTTCTGGGCCAAATCCTGTCGACGGCGCTGAAGCTCAATCCGACCCCAAACGAGCTGCTGGAATTTCCCGCGAGCTTTTTCATAAAGATGGGAGCGCTCATCGCCATCACTTTGATCACCCAGATCATCGTTTTTTGTTTTGAAGTGATCATCACCTTTTACGTGGCGGACGCCTACCTCGGCAAAATCCCCTCGGTGAAGGAGAGCATGCGCAAGTTCACCTCGCGTGTTTTCTCCTCGGTCTGGACCTGCGTGCTGAACCGGGTGCTGATCGGGCTGACGTTTTTCTTTCCCGTGCTGGCCATGGCCGCCAGCTACTTCTATGCGCTTTTTCATCCACCAGTCGATTTTTTTCCGCTTCTTGTCTTCGGAGGCGCGTCGGTGCTTTTGTTCGTCGCATCGATGGCGCCGGTGCTGGTTGTTTTCATGCGGCTGATGGTCACGATTCCGGCCCTGGCGCTGGAGGGGCTTTCGGGATGGCAGGCGATCAGGCGCTCGACGGCCCTGGTCCGGTACGATCCGGGATTGGGCATTCTTTACTGGGGCGAGATGCGGCTGAGTTTCCTGCTGCTGCCGCTCTTTATCATCGAGTTGCTGATCCTTTCGCTGACGTCGCTGCCGCTGACGCTTCACCAAATCGGCGAATTCATGCGGCACGGATCGAGCGGGCAGATGGTCCCGCCGCCCGATTCGATCATGATCGTGAGCCAGATTCTGACCTTCCTGGCCGGCTCGCTGATTCTACCGCTCTACGCGATCGCGACGACGTTGTTCTACTACGACATCCGGATCCGGCGGGAGGGATTCGACCTGGAATTCATGATCGGGCAACTGGGAGAGCGCAAATGAAGCGGCGGCTCCTGCTTCTGGCGATCTGCCTGCTGGGAACGAATTTGCTCCGCGCGGACGACAGCACTTCCTCTGCGCCGATCACCGATCCGGCGCAGGTGGGCGACCATTATCGCGAGGTGGTGGCACGGCCCCAATTCCAGGAGAGCGACGAGTCGGCGATGAACACCCAGATCGAGGACTGGCTTTCCCAGTGGTTCAACCGTCTCGGGAAAAAGTTCGGCGAGTTCACCTACGCCAACCGGATGCCCGCCTTCGAATCGCTCCTGATGAGCGTTCTCGTCGTCTTTTCGATTGCGATCCTTCTCTACATCATGGTGCGGCTGACGCGGCGGCGGAGCGGGATGGAGCCGGAGCCGGCCGCTGAAATTCCGGGTCAACGGGCCTTTCGTCCGCCCGAATTTTATGACGAGGAGATCGCACGGGCGATCCGGGCGGGGGACTGGCACACGGCGTGGCTCGCCGCGTGGAGGCAATTTCTTTCCCGGCTGGAACATCGCCGTTTGGTGGAAGCGGACCGGACGCGCACCAACCGCGAGTACCTGGCCCAGTTGCGGGGAAAACCCCTGCCCGCCGCGGCGCTCGCGCTGTTGACGGGCATGGTCGACGCCTACGACCGGTTCATCTATGGACGGGAATCGATCGGGGAACCTGAATGGAACCTTTTTCACCGGCAAATCGACGAAGCGGCCCTGCTGCTGCATCTGGACGACAAGGGTCGGCAGGCCAACCCGGGCGCGTCATGAAAAACCGGAACAGCGTCTACGTCCGGGTGCTGCTGGTGGTGCTCTCCATCGTGGTGCTGCTGGCGTTCATCAACCGTTCGCCGCAGCGCGCGCCGCATGACACGTGGCTTCCTTCGAGTTTCAACCCGGTCGGGGCGGGGAACATGGCGCTGTTTGAAACGCTGGAGGACCTGAAGTGGCCGGTGGAACGATGGCGCGAACCGCTCAGCCGGCTGTCGCGCTACGGGACGGGGAACGTCCTGATCATCACGCGCTCGCAACAGGGATCGCCGCGCGTCGCTTTTTCAGAACAGGAAATCGATATTCTCGACGACTGGGTGAAAAAAGGAAACACGCTGGTGCTGCTCGGCGCTTTGGGCGAGTGGGACGACACGCGGACATTTCTCCGGCAACTCGGTTTCGCGGTGCCGGAGAAAACGGTTTCGGTGACGGAGCTTTTGCAGCCGTTCGAGCGGGAAAACAGCGAGACCATCGAGGCGCAGCCCGCGGCCGAAGCGAACGAGACCGGGACAATGGTCCTGCCGCGCTCGACGCCGCTGCCCTTCGCCTATCCGGCGAATGCCAAGGTGCTTTGGCAGAACCGCGACGGGCCGTTTCTCATCGACGTGCCGCGCGGGGCGGGGCATGTCATCTGCGGGGCGTCGGACCGGTTGCTCAGCAATTCATACCTGCCGAAGGGCGACAATCTCGCGATTGTCCTGAACCTTCTGACTCCGGGAGGGCGGCCGCCGCGTCATCTTTTCTTCGAGGAGAGTCACCACGGATTTTCGGCGGTCTACGCGATGGTGCGGCTTCTCCAAAATCCGGGCGTCCGTTTTGGCGGGATGCTGGCGCTGCTTGGCGCGCTTGCCTTTCTGGGAACTTCTCTGGTGCGATTCGGGCCGGTGATTCCGCTCGAGCGGGAGACGGGGCGTTCGACGCTCGAATTTGTCGACTCCATCGCCGATCTCTACCTGCGGGCCGACCTGCGCAACGACACGATCAAATATCTTTTTGTCGAAACGCACCAGCGGGTGCTGCACCGGCTGAATCTTCCCCCGACGGCGCCGCACGACCTGATCGCCTCGCGGCTGCAGCAGGCGAATCCACATCTGCCGAAGTGGAAAAAACTGGCGCAGCGCTTCGATTCCCGTGACTATGTGGAGGGCCTGCCGCCGTCGGGATGGCTGCGTGTGGCCAAGGACCTCATCGAAATCAAATCCGCAATGGCATGACATGAACTTTTGATATGAATTCCCATCTCGCAATCCGCGCCGGGGAAATCCGGCAGGAGATCAAAAAAATCATCGTGGGGCAGGAGACACTGGTTGAGAAGACGCTGATCGCGCTTTTCGCCGGCGGGCATGTCATTCTCGAAGGGGTGCCGGGCCTGGCGAAGACGCTGTTCGCGCGGGCGCTGGCCTCGAGCCTGGACGTGAGCTTCAAGCGGATCCAATTCACGCCGGACCTGATGCCGTCGGACCTGATCGGGACGAACGTTTTCCAGCCCGATACGCACACTTTCAAATTTTTGCCCGGACCGATCTTCGCCGACATTCTGCTGGCGGACGAGATCAACCGGACGCCGCCGAAAACGCAGTCGGCGCTGCTGGAGGCGATGGAGGAGCACCAGGCGACGGTCGACGGGGTTTCGCGTCCGCTGCCGGAACATTTCTTCGTGATCGCGACGCAAAATCCGATCGAGTACGAGGGGACGTTTCCGCTGCCCGAGGCGCAGACCGACCGCTTTCTCTTCAAGATCAAGGTCGACTATCCGACGCCCGCCGATGAGCTGACGCTGCTCCAGAGCAGCCCGTTTTCTGGCAAGGTCGAGGAGATCATCCAGCCGAGGGCGAACGCGGCCGATTTCGCGGCGATCCGGCGGGAGATCGAGGCGGTGACGATCGACCAGACGATTTACGATTACACGCTGCGGCTGCTGACGGCGTCGCGGCAGAGTCCGCTGCTGGCGCTCGGGGCGAGTCCGCGGGCGGGGCGCGCGTGGATCCGGGCGGCGCGGGTGCTGGCGTCGTTGCGGGAGCGGGGGTTCATCACGCCCGACGACATCAAGGAACTGGCCTACCCGATCCTGCGCCATCGTCTGGTCCGCAAGGCGGAAACGGAAATCGAGGGAACGACGGTGGAGCAGGTGATCGACCAGCTTCTGGCGTCGGTCGAGGTGCCGAGATAGCGGGAAGCGGTCTTACTTCTCCACGACGGGCGCGGGGGGAGTGTTGAGGACATGGTCGGCGGGGATGTGGTAGTGGGCCATGATGTCCTGGGTCGCGTCGTCTATTTCCGAGGCGTCAAGGACGGCCTCGCTGATCGAATCGCCCGATTCGAATTTGAAGACGTCGAAGCCGCCGACGGGCGTTTTGAGGGCGGTGGGGATGTCGGAAATCCGCTTGATCTTCATGCCGTTGATTTCGTCGACGACGGCGTTGCGCATGCTTTCGTAGCCGATGTTGGACGGGTAGGGCAGGACCTGGGAGAGGATGACGCGCTGGGGCCGCTCGGGGGTGACCTTGTCCATCTCGTAATAGGCAAGCCGGAAGGGAGCCCTTTGACGCCAGTCGGGACCCCAACTGCGAAGATAGGGTTCGCTTAGCGGGACGAAAACAAAGCCGCCGGCGAGGACGTATTCGGGGTCCTGATCGAACAATTGTTCGTGGAGAAGCTCGTCGCCATATTCGGCCTTGGGGAGTTTGTAGACGATGTCCTGTTCCTTGCCGTCGCGCCAGAGTTTTAGTTTGCAATCCATGCCGGCCCATTTGCCGCGCGAGGAGAGATTTTCAAGGCAGAGCTTTTTGTACTGGGGATCGCGATAATTCCCCTCGGCGTCGATGTCGAAGCCGTCGATCTGGAGGATGACGTCGCGCGAATGGACAAGAGAGACGACGCCCGGCTTGAGGCCGGTTTCCTTGACGATGACGCCGCGGGCGGGACCGGGGAGTTTCAGGTAATCGAGGTTGAGGGGATTTTCGACCGGGTCCCAGGTGAAATCGAAGTAGCCGAGGCCGGTGTAGGTTTTGGCCTGTTGCGCCTTGAGAATGGGCGCGATGAAGGAAGTGGGGATGGCGGTGATGGCGTCGCCTCCCTGGGCGCAGGCGAGGCCGATGAGCCTGTCGCCGACGGTGACGGCTTCGCCGTAGCCCGCGCCGGGGATGGTGGAATCGATTTTCAATGCGGGCACGGAGACGAAGCTGAGCATGGAATTCTCGACGGTGAGCCGTTCGATGTCGCCCTGCCGGTCTTCGAGGTGGTCCTCGCTCCAGCGCAAAATGCGGACCGGGCCGGTGATGGGGACGGGGTCGGCGAGCCGGGCCGGTTGGAGGCCGGTCCAGAAATCGGTTTCGTCGGTGGTCAGCGCGGCGAGGTTGGCCTGGTAATCGATCCAGACAACGCGGCCCTCGCTGAAAAGGCCGTCGCCCTGTTTTTTGAGGCGGATCTCGGTCTGGTCGGCGAGGCCGTCGGCGGTGGTGAGGATTTGACGGCCCTCGACGACCACGCCGGTCTTGTAAACCTTGTGTTCGATTCGTTCCCAAGGCTGGATGTAGTTGTATTCCTTGCTGGTGACTTGGATCAGGATGATGGCGTTTTCCCAGGCGAACGGACCGGAATCCTGGGAATGCGCGGCCTGCAGGCTCAGGACGGGCGTGAGGACAGACAGCGCCATGGCGAGAGAGAACGCCAGCCGGGCCGGTAGGGAAAAGGGTCGATTCATAGACGGCTCTGCGCGGGGACGCTGTAGGTGTCGAGGATTTCGGGGTTGGCTTTTTCGGCGGCGTCCTTGCGGATGACTTCGAAGTGGTGATCGGGGAGGAACTCGATGATGACGTCGGGGCCGGTGGTGGCGGCGAAGGCCTTGGGCACATCGCTGAGCCGCTCGATGGGCATGCCGTTGATTTTATCGACCATGGCCTGCCCGCGGGTGGCGAAGTTGGCGTTGACCGGGTGGTCGAGGATGGAGGCGAGGACGACGGGCTCCGGACGCCAGTGTTTCGGGTCCTCGATATGGCGGTAGACGAGTTCGTAGATCAAATCGCGGCCGGCCGCATCGCTCCAGTCCTGGCCGAAGGTCTTCAAATAATCGAGGGAGAGCGGCGTGAAGACGAGGCCGCCGTAGACATAGTAGGGGGGCAGGACGTCGTACTGGTTGCCCTGGGCCTTGTCGTCGTTGTAGACCTTGACCGGCAGCTTGACGTCGATCAACCGCCCATCGCGCCAGATTTTCAGCGGGATGATGTCGCCGTTCTGGGCGAGGTCGATCGCGGCGGAGACGCCCACGGTGTTGCCGTCATAGGTGATCGTGCCGTCGTCATCGACGGGATAATCGCCGACCTGCATGACGACGTCGTCGGGTTTGACCACGGCCCGGGTCGTCGGGATGTCCAACACCTGGTCGACCCGGACGCCCTGCTTGCTGTCCTCGGGAAGTTTCAACATGTGGCGAAAGGCCGGGTTCTGGAGGGCGGACATGCGAAGGCCCGCTTCGGGGACGCCGTCGTAAGTGCCGTCTTTGATGTCGTCGAGAAAGTGATGGATGACGACGGTGGGAATGAAGTAACCGGTGCTTTGGAGTCCGGTCATTCCCTCAAAAGCGACGCCGACGACTTTGTCGTCCTGGATGACGGGGCCTCCGCTGTTGCCGGGATTGATCGCGGCGTCGGTCTGGACGGCGAGGAAAGCGCGGTTGCCGGGATGAACGTAGCCTTCGACCTCGATGCGGGAAACAACGCCGCGGGTATAGGAAATTTGCTCGCCGCCGGCGGGAAAGCCATAGGTGACGACGGAGGAGCGGACCTTGGGCAGCGGGCCGAAATCGAGGGGCTTCATGCCCTTGTAGAAGTCGGAGTTGGGGTCTTCCTCGTGGGTTTTTGGGTCGATGATTTTCAGGACCGCGAGATCGATGTCGTGCGCGACATATTCGACCTTGGCGAAATAGAGCTGCGGATCGTGATAGCGCCGGACCTTGAGCTCGGTGGTCCAGGCGACGACGTGCGCGTTGGTCATGATGCGGTTGCCGTCGATGAGGAAGCCGGTGCCGGACGCGCCTCGGGGAAGGTCAAAAATCCACGGCGCGGCCCAGTTCGGCTCGACAAATTCGGTGATGATTTGGACGACCGATTTTTCGGGTTCGGAACCTTCCGGCAGCGGCGTGCCGAGCGGAGGCGCCGAGGGAACCTGTTGGGGCGCGGCCGGTTGGGCCGGGGCGATCACCGGCGGAAGCGCACCGGCGGAAGCCGGGGGAGCACCGGGGAGGGCCGGAGCGGGCGCAACGCGGGGGGGTGTCGCCGTTGCGCCTGTGCTTCCCGTACCGGCGGGCGGGGTGAGGCTCGTGGTCGTGACCGCCTGGAGCGGCAAAGGCGGCGAGATAAACGCGAGACTGATCAGGCAGATGCCCAAGCAACGAAGAGACGACATGTAAGCCTCAAGGAAACCCTCAGTCGGGCTGATTGTAAAGCGGGGATGTCTTAAAGTTGTGAAGGGGCAACTTCGACATGTCATTATCAAGTGTACGATGCGAAGGCTATTCCGACGCCGCTTCCGTCTCCTCGACGTTTTGAACCTGGAGCAGGCGCGCGGCGCCCTGATACGTCTCGACATAGCCACGGACGACGACGGTGGCATCGAGCCATTTCTTCGCGGGAAAGTCGAAGGAGGCGGGGTAAATGCAGCGCAGATCGGGCAGGTTGCCGCTGTCGATGCGCCGCAGGTCGAACCGCCGCAGGTCGAGGTCGATGGCGCGCACCCGCCCGCGAAACTCGACGACCTCGTTGCCGACGACGGGCTGTTCGAGCCAGGCGCGGACTTGGAGGCGGGTCTGCGGGGTGAGCAGGCGCCAGGCGCCCTTTTGGAGCGCACGGCCTCCGATTTCGAGCGAGGAAACGCCGCGCCGTCCCGACGGCGCCAACTGCCCGACGGCGCTCAGGGCCGCATCGCGCAGTTTCGGGTCGGCGAATTCGCGCCGGATCAAATCGTAGGCGTTCGGTTCGTTGATGTGTTGAGTCACCGCACCAAGAGTCGAAAGCGCCTGGCGCGAAGCGGCGAAAAGGGGGTCGCCCGTCAGGACGACGTAACCGGGATTCGGCTCGGGCAGGGAAAAGCCGAGGTAGAGGCTGCCCTGCGCGAAGGAGCTGAGGCCGAGATCGATTTCGCGGGGAAGTTCCACCGCTTCGTTGAGGGAACTGACGAGCGTTTTGATCATCGCGCCGACCTGTTTGCGGACGTCGCCCATGATCCCGGTAACCAGCGACAGGCGCGGACGCTCCGTCTGCAGGCCCTCGCCGTCAAGGTGAAGCAAAAGGTCCGAGCGGTCGAGAGCGCGGGCCACGGGCATCTCCTTTTCGTAAATCTCGTCGAGCAGGCGGTAACAGGGGGCGCAGGCCTGGGCCATCATCTCCTCGCTGCCGCCCGATTCGAGCACGAGCCGTTGCATGGCCGCGATCTGCTGATGGAGCAGTTGCGCGCGGCGTTTCAGGACGCTGGACCAGTCGGGAAATGTCGGGACGCCGTTCATAGTTTGATTCGCACGATGCCCTTTCTCGCCCCTTCCCTCAGACCGAGGGGCGCGGCGTCCTGGGGACGCAGGTATTGGAAGAACCGCCGGAAATCGCTCAAGCCGCCGGGGAATCCCTCGCACCAAAAATGGAGATGGACGGAATACTTCGCGTAAATCGCGTCCATGCCCATGGCAAAGAAAGGTTCCATGGCGGCAAAGGCCTCCGGACCGTACCGCACGCGCGTTTGCAAAATCACGTCGATGTCTTCGGGCTGGGATTTATTGGTGATGAAGCCGCCGTCGATGTAGGCGTGGGAAAAGGCGGCGGTGTCAACGGCCCACCGGAGGAATTCCTGCAATTTCTCCCAGAGGACCGTGCGCTTCGGGTTGATGACCAGGCGCGCGTGCAATTGATCGAGCGTCGTGTCATGGACGCCTTCGGGGAGATAGCCGTGATAATTGAACGGCGGCAGAGGTGGAAGAGAGTCCGGTTCCATATTCGCCTTATATTCACTCAGCCTTGCCGCGCCAGAAATTCCTTCGCGAGTTCCCGGTAGCTTTGCGCGCCGACGCCGGAGGGATCGTATTCGAGGATCGACTTGCCGTGGCTGGGCGCTTCGCCGAGCCGGACGGAGCGCGGGATGATGGTCTCGAAAACTTTGGGGCCAAGATGACCGCGGACGCTCGTCACCACCTCGTGGCTCAGGTTGGTGCGCGCATCGTACATGGTCAGCACAATGCCCTCGAGCGCCAGCGCGCCGTTGCCGCTGATCTGTTTGATGCGTTCGATCATCTCGAGGATTTTCGCCAGGCCCTCGAGCGCGAGATATTCGCACTGAAGCGGGACCAGGACCGAATCAGCGGCGGCGAGCGCGTTGGTCATGAGGACGCCAAGCGAAGGCGGGCAGTCGATCAGGACAAATTCGACAGAGGGGCCGCTGGCGCGATAATTGTCCAGGACCCGGCGCAGGCGGACCAGGCGGTGCTCATCGGCCGCGAGCTGGATTTCGCAACCGGCGAGATCGAGCTCGGCGGTGACGATGCGGAGGCGCTCGATGGATGTCGGCTGGATTTGTTCGGCGAGCGAGCGGGTGCCCGTGTCGTCGGTGAGGACGGCGTGGAGGCTGCGGCCCTCGGCGGCGGCCATTCCGACGGCGCTGCTGGCGTTGGCCTGCGGATCGAGATCGATGAGCAGCACGTCGCGTCCGGCCTCGGCGAGACACGCGGCGAGATTGACCGCCATGGTGGTCTTGCCCACTCCGCCCTTCTGGTTGGCGATGGCGATAATTTTCATAAAAGATCAGCTTTCGCTATCTTTATCGGACATATCGTGCGCAAAATTAAAACTGTGTAAGAAAACACATCGCAGGCTGCGATAAACTTGACACCGGAAGCAATTCAATTTTCTCTTAATGTGGCGTTTACTTTTCCAGGACCGCTCCATTCCGCTTTATGATTGAAGTTGAAAATCTCTCCAAAACTTACTCGGGATTCCGCGCGGTACAGGACATCAGCTTTCGCGTCGAGAAGGGCGAGATCGTCGGATTTCTCGGGCCCAACGGCGCGGGCAAGAGCACGACGATGAAAGTCCTGGCCGGTTATCTTCCCCCGACGGACGGGAAAATCCGGATCGCCGGTTTCGACGTTGTGACCGACTCGATCGAGGTGCGCAAGCGCATCGGCTACATGCCCGAAAACGTGCCTCTTTACACCGACATGCGGGTGAATGAATTTCTCCGCTTCCGGGCCGAACTCAAGAAGGTCGCCCGGCGCAAAATCAAGGAGCGGGTCGAGATCGTCAAGCAGCTTTGCAGCCTCAAGGACGTGGAAAATAAGATCATCGGCACGCTTTCCAAGGGCTATCGGCAGCGGGTCGGGCTGGCCGACGCGCTGGTGCACGATCCCGACCTGCTGATCCTGGACGAACCGACGATCGGCCTCGATCCGAATCAAATCCGCGCCGTGCGCGACCTGATCAAGGACCTCGGCAAGCATCACACCATCCTGCTTTCGACCCACATTCTCTCCGAGGTGGAGCTGACCTGCGCGCGGGTGCTCGTGATCAACCGGGGGCGGATCGAGGCCTCCGACACGCCGGCGAATCTCACCAAGCTGGTGCGCGGCGGCGGCTCGATCTCGCTGGAAGTCAAGGCGCCGACCGGGGACGTCGTCTCGAGGATGAAGGCGCTGCCGGACGTCGAGGACGTGGAGATCGATCTTCCGGGTGACGGCGACTGGACGCACGCCAAGATTTTCGCGAAACCAGGCGTCGACGTCCGCGAGAGCGTTTACAGCGTCGTGCGCCAAAACAACTGGCCGTTGCGCGAACTCGCCCGGGTGAAGGCCACCCTGGAAGAGGCCTTCGTCGAGTTGACGCAGGATTAGCCCGCAGCCTTTACCACCGAAAAAATTTATGGCTTTTTGGACCCTTTATAAACGCGAACTCAACAGCTACTTTCAATCGGCGGTCGCCTATGTCGTTCTCTTCGGCAGTGCGCTGGCCCAGGGCATTCAATTCATATTCATTGTCACCGCCGTCACCACGCAAAATTACAAGGACCACAGCATCCTCCAGATTTTCTTCACCTGGCCGCTCTTCTGGCTTCTGCTGCTGGTGCAGGTGCCGTTGATCACAATGCGCGTTTTCTCGGAGGAATTCAAACTCGGCACGATCGAGATGATCCTGACCGCGCCGGTGCGCGAGTGGGACATTGTCCTGGCCAAGTTTTTCGGCGCGCTCACCTTTTTTCTGATTCTCTGGCTTCCCATCGTCCTCGATTTGCTCGCTCTCCAGCTTTTTTCCAATCCGGAACCGCCGATTTACTGGAGCCAGATGGCCCTGACTGCAATGGTCATCACGCTCCTGGGCGGCTTTTATGTTTCCCTGGGTGTTTTCACCTCTGTGCTTACGAAGAACCAGATCATCGCCGCCGTCCTTTGCTTTGCGCTGGTTTTCGCCGCCTTCGGCGTCTCCCTGCTGCGCTGGATTCAACACGTCGACGCGAACCTGCTCGCCTGGGTTTCCTACGTCTCGACCCCGGAACATCTGCAGGATGGCGTGATGGGCATCTTCGATACACGCCCCGTCGTCTTTTATGTGTCCGTCACAGCCTTCATGCTGCTGCTTACCAAAAGCATTCTCGAGGGACGCCGCCTCAAAGGCTAAATCAAGGTTCATTTTGCCATGAAATCCGATACTCCTTCCGCCCGTTCCTCCCGTCACTCCGCCGGATGGCACAGCCTCATCAAACTGCTCCTGGCCGCTCTCATCCTCGCGATGGTCAATTACGCGGGCTTCAAGCATTACGCCCACAAGGACCTCTCCGCGTCCCAATTCTACACGCTCTCGCCGAAGACGCTCGACGTTCTCAACAAACTCGATTCACCGCTCACGGCGTACACCTTTTTGGACATGCAAAACGTCGATCAGTCGCAGGAGATCTCCGACCTTCTCAAGGAATATTTACAGGCCTCCAAAAACATGGTCGTGGAAAACATCGATCCGGCCTATGATCCCGCCCGGGCGGCAAAGCTGCAAAGTGAACTCCACTTCGACGGGAACGATCACCTCGTCATCTTCACCTACAAGGACCGCGCGCCCCGGTTCGTCAAAGAAGAGGACATGTTCGAGATCAATCCCATGACCGGCGAGGTGGGTGCCTTCAAGGGCGAGCAACAATTGACCGCCGCGATTGTCGGGCTGGTCGAGGGCAAACCGGCCAAGGTTTACTTCACCGAAGGCCACGGCGAACACGCGATCCACGACGCGACCACTCCGCAGGGCTATGGCACGGTGGCGGCGCTGTTGAAAAACGACAACGTGGAAGCCGAGACCCTGAACCTCGCCCAACAAGGCGAGGTGCCGGCCGACGCCGACGCCGTCGTCATCGCCGGGCCCTCGATTTCGTTTTCCCCGATCGAAGCCGAGGCGCTGGACGAGTATCTCCAGAAAAATGGCAAGTTGTTCGTCCTGGTCGATCCCTACGTCATCCTCGGCCTCGACGATCTGCTGAAAAAATACGGCCTGAAGTATGAAGACGACCTCGTCCTTGAACGGGGCATGTCCCCCTTGGGCGCCCTTATGACCGCTCCGCAGGCCAACATTTACCAGGGGGGCTTCTCCTCCTCCCATCCTATTGCCACGAAGTTCGCCCAGGCCAATCTCCAGTTGATTATTCTCGATGCCCGCTCGATCTCGCTTCTGCCCGATGAAAAGGGCCAACCGAATCCGAAGACCCAATTCCTGCTACAGACCAACGCGGATGCGTGGGGCTGGATCAGCAAAAGCGGCCCGATGCCGGCCGATCCGCAGCAACTCACCTTCAACAAAGCGACCGACATCGCGGGACCGATGACCATTGCAGCCGCGTACGATGGCGGCACGACGACCGACCCGGCAACCAAGGCCACGATGTTCGCCACGCGGATCGTCGCGGTCGGGGCGGCGAAGTTCCTGGAGAATGACGCCGCGGAGTCGGTTGGGGCGAATTTCTTTACGAACAGCATCGATTGGCTGGTGAAGAGGGACGCCGTCCTCGACATCAGCCCGAAAACGCCGCAGAAATACGGCGTTTCCCTCAATCCCATTTCGTACCGGACCGTGGTCTGGTGCGCCGCTTTCTTCATTCCGGGCGGGGCCCTGGCGCTCGGCATCTTCACCTGGTTTTCCCGCCGCAAATAGAGCACCGCCCGTTCCGTTATGCTTCGCAACAGTTCCACCTATATCTATCTGGCCGTGGCCGTGGGGCTGTTTTGCTACCTCACGTTCATCGATAAAAAAATTCCCGGCACAAAGGAGCGGGAGGATGCCGATAGCCGGTTGTTCAACCTGGACCCCGACGGGGTCATCGGCCTGGAAATCACGAATCTTAAGGGGCAATTCATCTTCCAAAAGATCGACAATCATTGGGAGATCGGAAGTCCGGTCAACACTCCCGCCGATGGCGCGGTTGTGGACGGCATCATCAACCAGATCGCCTTCGCCCAGCCGCAGCGGATCATCCCGGTCGATGGAAGTTCCGACAAAGACACGGCCAACCTGAAGGAATGGGGTCTCATCCCTCCCGCCGAACGGGTGGTCATCCATACCAAGGACAAGCATTACGTCCTGCTCGTCGGGCGCAAAATGGCGATCAACGACAGCGTCTACGCCCGCGCTTCCGAGAAAACAAGCGAACCGGTGCGGATCATTCCCGACACGGTCAAGGAAGCGCTGCAAAAAGACCTCTCCGAATTCCGCAGCCGCAACATCTTCGATTTCAACACCGACAACGTAACCCAGGTCGCCACGCGCATCGCGGAGACGGCCACCACTCCGGGCCAGCAGTGCGAAGTCGATCTCAAGGACGGGAAGTGGACGCTTGCATTGCCCCTCGTGGCGCGGGCCTCGGACGGGGACATGCAGGCGCTCCTCGGCAGGATCCTCGGCGAGCACGTGGTCGACTTCGTCACCGACGACGCCGGCAATCTCAGTCCCTACGGGCTCACCTCGCCCGCCGCAACTCTGTCGGTCACGCTCAAAACGGACGAACCGATGGTGCTCGAGATCGGCGGCCCCGTTCCCAACAAGCCCGATCAGGTTTACGCCCAACGGCTCAAGTCCAATTCCGTCTTCACCCTCGCCAGAAGCGGCGTCGACGACCTCCTGAAAGCCGTGCCCGACGTGCGCGACCGGCATATCCTTCCCTTTGACCCCAACAAACCGACCGGCCTGAGCTGGTCCCTCGGGGCCAAAAAGGGCGAGGTCAGGGCCAATCATGCGCTCTGGAACACAATCGACGACGACGAAGGCCCCGCCGATGTGGGCAAAGTCAACGACCTCCTCGTCAAACTCAGCCAGTTGGAAACCACGCCCGTCCTGAAGGATTCCGCCACCGATTTGAAGCCCTTCGGCCTCGACAAGCCGCAGGGCAAAATCACCATCCAATCGCCCGAATTCAAGCCGGAACCCGCCGTCACCCTCCTGATCGGCAAAGCGGAAAACAAGCTGCTCTACGTGCGTAATTCCGCCGAGCCGTTCATCTACACCGTGCCCGACAACGCGCTCGACTTCCTGCCCGCGAACAATCTCGCCGTGCGCGACGCCCGGGCCATCAATCTCAACCGCGAACTGGTCAGGGGCATGACGATCACCGCCGGTTCCAAGCCTCCCGTCATTCTTTCCCGCAGTCCGGGAGGGACTTGGAGCACCGTCAACGTCAAGGACCGCATGGTCGATTCGCTCAAGGCCGACACGCAGGCGAGCCTCTTCTGCCAATTGCAGGCCAAGACCTGGCTTGGGCCGGCGCAGCCCTCCTACGGCCTCGCCAAACCGGTGCTGACCATCGCCATCCAGGCCGACCGGCCGTCGCCCGCCGTTCTCCGCATCGGCGCCGCCATGCCCGATGGCGGACATGCCGCGCAGGTCGAGGGTGATCCCACCGCCTTCGAGATTTCCGACGGCGATTACAGCATCCTCAATTCGAGCACGCTCCAGCTCATCCCCCAGGCGCTTCTCAACACGAACGCGCCTTCCGCGGGATTGCCCTCGGCGGGAGCGCCGAAGACGAATAGCGCGCCCGCCCCGAAGTAGATTTAAAGTGCGACGGTCGCAGACCGCCGCTACACTCGGGAGGTGATCTCCTTCCTGCGCGGCACCGTCATCGAGGTTTTGCCCATGCGCCTCATCATCGAGGCGGGCGGCGTTGGCTACGACGTGCATATCCCGCTCTCGACCTACGACAGACTCCCCTCACCCGGCGCGGAGGCCAAAATCCTCACCCATCTCGTCGTCCGCGAAGACGCCCACATCCTCTACGGCTTCGCCACACCCGAGGAACGCGACCTCTTTCTCCTTCTCGTCAACAACGTAAGCGGCGTCGGGCCGAAGCTCGCGCTGGCCGTCCTCAACGGCATCACGCCCGTCATCTTTCGCGGCCTCGTCGTCGCGGGCGACATCGCGGCGCTGAGCAAAATCAAGGGCGTCGGCAAGAAGACGGCGGAGCGGATCATCGTCGAGCTGCGCGATAAAGTCGGCGTCTCCGCCGCGTGGGAAGCCGCCTCCGCGCGGCAGGGCCTTTCGCCCGGGGAACAGCACGTCAACGACGCGGTACTCGCCCTCATCTCCCTCGGCTACAAGCAGGCCGAAGCGCACAAGACCGTCAAAGCCATCCACGACGCGCAGCCGAAGGCCACCGTGGAGGAGCTGGTGAAGGAAGCGCTGAAAACGTTGTAATATCGTAAGAAGAAAATTCGATATTAACCCATCGGTCATTCTGAGTTGTGTCGCACACATGTGCGACAAGATCGGCCTTCAAATGAAACGAATCTTCCTCATCGCTGCGGTGGCATTCATCTTTGGCTTGGCCTCCGCTTATATCAGCATTCAGATTTTCAATTACATGGGCGTGGATTCTGATAACCCAAAACATCCTTGGTGTGAATTTTTCATAATTACCTTGAGTCCGGCGGGAATAATACACAAAACGATCTATGGGGACGGTGATCTAACCGGTGGCTACGAAGGCGAGATTCAAGGCGAGCCTGTCATTGAAGACATCCTTGCCAACGGCCTGGGTTGGATGCTGATTGTACTTAGCTTCACCTTTCTAATTCTGGGCCTGCGCATGTGGTGGCATAAATCTCCTGGTAGCTGACCTCTCGACAAGTTCTGGATGATAAACGCTGTTTTCCCGGACTTTCACTATCCCTCAAAAAACTGCTCAAGGTCCCGCGCCCCGTGGAGAATGTGAAAAATATTTACCCCGTCGGGAAGAGGCTCGTAGAAAATCAGGTAATTCTCAAAGTCCTCGACCCGGAATGAACGCAGATTGCACAGCCGTTCATGCGAAAATTTCCTGGCACGCCCCATGCGCGGCATCCGCGCCAATTCCTGAAAAGTGGCATGAGCGGATTCTAAAAAACGATCCGCGGCGTCCATATTATCCAACGCGATGAATTCCCAAATCGCCGTCAACTCAGGCTCGACATATTCGGAAAAGACAATCCTAGGCATTCTGACGGCGAGCTTTGCCGCGCTGACGCAGCTTGGCAAGCACCGCCTCGCCATCCACGCCTTTGCCCGCATCGAGAGAGTCGGCCGCTTTGAGCAGTTTTGCTTCAAGTTCGGCCAGCGATCCAACGGAAATTCGCTTCAGCAATTCCTCCTTCTCCAGGAGGCGAAGACCCTCGCGCAGCACTTCGCTGGCGGTCTGGTAATCGCCGCTTTTGACCTTCCCTTCCACAAAATGTTCCCACCTTTGTCCAAGCGATACGTTCATTGACGGTAAATTAGCTTAATAACAGAAAATGCGCAAGCCGTGTTATACTCGATTTTGATCGCGGCCCTTACCCCTCGACAATTCCACCGCAACGATTTTCAATAGGAACTGCCATGTCCGCCAAAGCC
The DNA here is from genome assembly GCA_035948935.1 of Methylacidiphilales bacterium. Classification (GTDB taxonomy): domain Bacteria; phylum Verrucomicrobiota; class Verrucomicrobiia; order Methylacidiphilales; family UBA1321; genus JABDGH01. The sequence goes on from DASZIP010000031.1 coordinate 147,216, forward strand.
GCCTTCGATCCGAACCCGCCCGATCCGCGCATCGAGATGACGCTGCGGCCCGCGCTGCTCGACCAGTTCGTCGGCCAGTTGCGGATCAAGGAGCGGCTCGACGTTCTCATCGCCGCGGCGAAGCAGCGCGAGGACTCGCTCGAGCATCTCCTCTTTTGCGGGCCGCCCGGCCTCGGCAAGACGTCGCTCGCCCACATCGTGGCCAAGGCGATGGGCGCCAACATCACCACGACATCCGGCCCCGTGATCGAAAAGGCGGGCGACCTCGCCGGACTCCTCACCACCCTGCAAAAGGGCGACGTCCTCTTCATCGACGAAATCCACCGGCTCAACAAAAACATCGAGGAATATCTCTACCCGGCGATGGAGGATTTCCGGCTCGACATCATCATCGACCAGGGCCCCAACGCGCGCAGCGTGCGGCTCAACCTGCCGCGCTTCACCCTGATCGGCGCGACGACCCGCGCGGGCATGATTTCGTCGCCGCTGCGCTCCCGCTTCGGCCTCGTCAACCGGCTCGATTATTATCCCGCCGAGGATTTGCGGCAGGTGATCCTCCGCTCCGCGCGGCTGCTCGAACTCGAAATCGATCCCGCCGCCGCGTTCGAGATCGCCCGGCGGTCGCGAGGCACGCCCCGGATCGCGAACAACCTGCTGCGCTGGGTGCGCGACTATGTCCTCGTCCGCTCCGCACCGCCGGTCACCGTCGCCGCCGCCGACGCGGCGCTCTCGATGCTCGAAATCGACGCGGACGGCCTGGACGAAATGGACAAGCGCCTGCTCGAAGCGCTCATCCACAAATTCGACGGCGGCCCGGTCGGCCTCAACTCGCTCGCCGTTTCCGTCGGCGAGGAAGCCGGCACGCTGGAGGAAGTCCACGAGCCGTACCTCATCATGGAGGGCTTTCTCAAACGGACGCCGCAGGGCCGCGTCGCCGCCAAGCGCGCCTACGAAAAACTCGGCCTCAAACCGACGGGCTCGCAGCAGGAATTATTTTGATCCCAGGGAGACGGAGAATTTTGACGGAATTAACGGAATTTTTATAAAATTTACGGAATGAAGAAATAATCAGATATTACGAAGAGCCATTCTCAATAGATAATTCCGTGAATTTCGTCTCGAATTCCGTTAATTCCGTCAAAAATTCTTCTGCCTCATGAAAACGTATCGCCACGAACTCGTCTTCAACCTCCCGGCCCGGCGCGGCTTTGTGAACATCACCAGCAAGGTCGCGGAGTGCGTCCGCGAAAGCGGCGTGCGGGAGGGACTCGTTCTCGTCAACTCGATGCACATCAGTTCCAGCATCTTCATCAACGACCACGAGAGCGGGCTGATCGAGGACTGGGAACGGTGGCTCGAAAAGCTCGCTCCGGAAAAGCCGCACACCCAGTACCGTCACAACGACACGGGCGAGGACAACGCCGACGCGCATCTCAAGCGCACCATCATGGGCCGCGAGGTCGTCGTCGCCATCACCGAGGGAAAGCTCGATTTTGGCCCGTGGGAACAAATTTTCTACGGCGAATTCGACGGCCTGCGCCGCAAGCGCGTTTTGGTGAAAGTCATCGGGGAGTGAACCGCCTCACCACGTATCGGTGGCGCGTTCATGCTTCGGCTTGATCCACTTGTCCTCCGAAATCCAGCCGCGATTGTACATGTAATCGGAAAATTTCGCGGTGATCTCCCGCGCGGTCCGTTTGGTGTCCTCGCTCAGGCCGTGCGCGGCGCCGGAGACTCCGCCGATGGCGATTTCGAGCGGATCGGTCGTGAGCGCCATGATCGCGCCCGGCTCGGAGCCGCTCCCGCCCGTGGTCGAAAAGGTAAGGAACGGCGTCCCGGAATTTTGCGCCAGATCATAAACCTGCACCCGCGTTTCGACTTTGGTCCCGCCCGCGCCGAAGCCGATCGCGCTCCGAAGCAGCCGGCTCCCCTGATAGACGGTCGTGAATTCGCCCCGCACAAGCCAGGCGTTCTGGCCACGCGACCCATCCGCTTTTGTCCCCGGCACGGCGGGAATGAGCCGGTCGGTCAGGTCGGCCGTCATCGCCGTCTTGAGCATGAGTTGAAGATTTTTCTTAAAATCGGCGAGTTCCGCACCGGTGCGATCGACCTGGAAATCGCCGTGCGCCGTGCTGAAATCGAGGACATAAATCATCTCCGGCATTTTCTGCGTGACGCGCTCCGTGCCGTCCTCGACGCTCACCGACGCGCACGACGCGAGGGCCAGCGTCAGGAGCAGGCCCGTCGCCGCTTTTGTCATCGCGTTTCTCATTTTAAATATCTTGGGCTGGCCGTCACCGCCATACGAGTGTGCCGGGCGACGGCATGAAAGGCACCCGCGCCCGGAGATCGCGGGCTACCATTAAATATCCTGCGCCACGGGTTGCCGGAATTCCGGGAAGAACGGGTTGCTCGTCTTCTCCTGGATCACCGTCGTCAGCGGACCGTGCCCCGGCGCGAGGACCGTCCCGTCCTGAGCGGAAAGAATGTTGTCGCGAATCCGTTTCAGCGACACGCGATAATCGGATTTGATTCCGCCGACCGACCCGGCAAAGAGCGCATCGCCCACGATGGCCAGCGGCCGGTCGAGGCCGTGAATCAGGTAAGTCGTCCCGCCCGCCGAATGGCCCGAAGTGTCGCGCGTCTCGATGTGCAGCCGCCCGAGCGAAAACGTGACTCCCGGCCGGAACGCGGCCGCGTTGTCGAGCGATTCGGCTTCGTTGACGTGAACGCCAACCGAACCGCCCGCCTTCTCGAGGAGGCGGTCGAGTTCCATCACATGGTCGACATGCGTATGGGTCAGATAAACATCCTGAAGCGTCAACTGGCGCTTCTTGATTTCCTCCACGAGCAGCGCGCAATCGGCGCCGGTATCGAACGCTGCGGCCAGTCCCGTTTCCGTGTCCCAGACCAGGTAGGCGTTGACGCGAATCTCGCCGCCGTAGGGCGTGTTCGCCTGGAAGAAGCCGGTCTTGGGCAGTGTGACGACCGGGTTATATTTCCCCTCGGCAATGGCGACCAGAGACCTCGGCCCGAGTTCGAGCGCCTTCGCCAATCGATCCACCTCCGCAAAAGCGACGCCGCGCACCTGCTTGACCGATTCCAGCTCGCTGATCTCGATCCCGATCCGGTCCGCCAACTCCGTATCTCCCAGGCCGAGGCCGCGCTGCGCCTTGCCAATAATATCCGTCACCGTGTCTTCGAGGGGGATGTTCATAAGGAAGAAGTTAGAAGGAAGAAGGTGGAAGGTAAAGGCCTGCAGTTCATTTATTCCTTCTCACTTCTTCCTTCTTCCTTCTAACTTTCCCCATGATCTACGCCGCCATCACCGCCGCGCAGGCCGCCGGCGAACGGCTCCGCCGGGCCTTCGGACGCGATCTCCACGTCAACGAAGTCCTGGCCCACGACATCAAGCTTGCCGCCGACGTCGAATGCCAGGACCTCATCTACAGCATCCTTCTCGACCACTTTCCCAGGACCCGCTGCATCGGCGAGGAGGGCGACTCCAACAATCCGGGCGATCCGAAGGCCGAAATCGAGTGGATCGTCGACCCCATCGACGGCACGATGAACCTCGCGAACAACATCCCCCACTTCTGCGTCTCGATCGCCGCGCGCGAAGCCGCCACACAGCGCATTCTCCTCGGCGTCATCTACGACCCGATGCGCCACGAACTCTTCACCGCCGAGCGCGGCTCGGGGACGTACCTCAACGGCATCCGGCGAAAAGTCAGCTCCCGGGCCACGCTGGCCGAGGCCGTCCTCGCCGTCGGCTTTGCGAAGAGCCAGGACTCGATCGACCACTGCCTCGAACTCTATCAATACTACGGCAACGCGGCGCGCAAACTCCGCGCCATGGGCTCCGCCGCGCTCGACCTCGCCTACGTCGCCACCGGACGCCTCGACGCCTACATCGAGCAGGGCGTCAATCTGTGGGACATCGCCGCGGGCATCGTCCTGGTCGAGGAAGCCGGCGGCGTGGTTGAGCTGGAGCAAAAGACAAAAGGCAAGTACCGCGTCTGCGCCCACAGCGGACGGATTGAATATCCGTTGAAATAAAAACGTCTTAAGCTCCAACGGGGCATCCTAACTTCAGGCCAGGACAACGCAGCATAAGCGCTCACTTGTTTATTTTACCGAGATGGAATCATTCCAGAGGAATGATCGAGAGTAGCCCGGCGATTTATCGCCGGGGTTTATGACGAGGAAGAGCGGCGTCCCGTAGGGACGCTTGATCGGTTCCCGAAATCATCCCTTTTCAAGTTTAGTCCCAGAGATATTTCTCGTCATAGTCAATCTCGTGTTTTTTCAGGAATGCGAGGTATTCTTCCTGAAAGCTTTTGAGTCGATGGTGTTCTTCCTGATTTTCAATATAAGTAATCGTGTCGCCAAGGTGTGAGACGCTGACGCTGAAAGCGCCATACCCCTCCTGCCAGGCGAAATTTTGCATCTCGGGGAATGTCTCGTGAACCCAGGCCGACGATCCACCCTTGATCAACTGAACACCCTTGGCGATCGAAAGCGTTGTCGGCATCGAAACAAGGATATGAACATGATCGGCAATCCCGCCGATGCAAAAAGCTTTCATTCGGTTCTCACGCGCGATGCCGCCCATGAATGCCCAGAGCCGCTCCCGCAAACACCCAACAATGATGGGAGCGCGGCTCTTCGTGCTGAAAACGTAATGGATGTTTACCGAGGTATAGGTGTTTGCCATGGATGGACGAGTCTCAACCGTCCCTACGGGACGGGCAACTCCCATTTGTGGGTAACCCGGCGATGAATCGCCGGGCTACTTTCGGGTTTCCCTCCGGGACTTAAAATCCCTTCCTCGTTCCCAAGTCCAACTTGGGAACGAGGAAGGGAATGGGGCACGAGGCAGGCCATCGTTTATCAGGCGCGATCCTTAAAGGCATGCTCAAGTGTGCCCTCACGCGAAAAGAGACCCGCTCCCTGCGTTCATCGAACCCGCTTCGGCCGCAATGTTGCCAAACTGAGGATCAGTTGCGGACTAACCCAGCAACAACTGGCCGAGAAGATCGACCGGTCGGTCCGCTACACGCAATCGATTGAAGCCGGTGAATACTGGCCGAGATTGCCCACTCTTTCGCTTTTGCGAAGAACGCTCAAATGCTCGTGGGACGAACTCATGGCTGGAACCTGAAATCCCCATGCCCGACAAAAAAGCATCGCCGCGCCGCCCGCTCCTCACCCGCAAGGAGCAGACCCTCCTCGCCTTTATTCTTGCTCTTCTTATTGTCGGTGGCATCGTGCGTAAATTAAGAACTGATTGGAACGCGACCAGCCCCGCGCCCGTGCATAAATCGTGATTTAGAAACATGGCCAAAATTAATTTCGCTGAAGTGGTGGAACAGATTTGCGAGAAAGACCTGCGCTTCTCATCCGACGCCTACCACTTCGTCCAGGAAGGCCTCAACCACACGCTCAAGTCGCTCAAGCGTGGCGGCCAGCACGCCCACCGGCATGTCTCCGGGCAGGAACTCCTCCACGGCCTGCGCGAATTCGCCCTCAAGGAATACGGCCCGATGAGCAAGGCCGTCCTGAACGAATGGGGCATCAAGACCACCGACGACATCGGCCAGATCGTCTTCAACCTCGTCAACGCCAGCGTGCTCGGCAAGAACGACACCGATTCGCCCGGCGACTTCAAGAACGTCTTCACCTTCGACGACGCGTTCGTCAAACCGTTCGTCCCCCGCAACGTCACCCCGCCCGTGCGCAAGACCTCCAGCACCAAGACGAAAAAGCGCACCTCCGCAGGCGCGAAGAAGAAAAAAGCCGGTTCCTTATAGAGCCTGGAAGAGAGCCCAGAGTCATGCCGTCCGATTCCCATGCAGGCCTTCAAGCGAAGGCGGCCGGCGCCCATCCCCTCATCCCGGTGCCAACGGTCGAAGTCCGTGAACTCTCCAACGGCCTCAGCGTCCTCGTCCAGCCCGACTTCACCGCGCCGGTCGTCTCGATCCAGTTCTGGTGCGCCTCCGGCAGCATCCACGAAACGCCGTGGCTCGGCGCGGGCCTTTCGCACCTCCTCGAACATCTCATGTTCAAGGGCACGCCGACCCGCGGCAACAGCCAGATGGCGCAGCAAATCCAGGACCTCGGCGGCCACCTCAACGCCTACACCTCCTTCGACCGCACCGTCTACCACGTCGATCTTCCCTCGGACAACGCCCTCACCGCGCTCGAAATCCTCGGCGACGCCGTCTTCAACTCGACCATCCCCGCCGAGGAATTCGACAAGGAAATGGAAGTCATCCGCCGCGAATTCGCCATGGGCCGCGACAACCCCGATTCCGAACTGGGCAAGCTCATCTTCCAGACCGCCTTCATCCGACACCCTTACCGCCATCCCGTCATCGGCTATCTCGACCTCTTCAACCAGCTCACCCGCGACGACGTGCTCGCCTACTATCGCGAGCGATACGCCCCGCAAAATCTCAGCCTTATCGTCTGCGGCGCCGTCGCGCCCGAAACCATCTTCGCCCGCGCGGCGGAACTCCTCGAAAAAATCCCCCGCCGCAAAATGGCCGACCTCTATCTCCCGCACGAGCCCCGCCAGCATCAGCGCCGGGAACTCCGCCGCGAATTTCCCACCCAGCTCAGCCGGGTCGCGCTCTGCTGGCCCATGGGCGGATTCGACCACGCCGACACGCCCGCGCTCGATCTCCTCGCCATGCTGGCCGGAGGCGGACGCAGCTCGCGCCTCCACCAAAGCTGCGTCGAAAAACTCGCCCTGGCCGAGCAACTCGACGCCTTCGCCTACGCCCCCGCCGATCACGGCCTTTGGGGCATCGAGGCCCGCTGCGCGCCCGACAAGGAACAGGCCCTCGTCGCCGAAATCGGCCACCAGATCCTCATCTTCCAGGAGGAAGCGCCGCAGTTGCGCGAACTCGACCGCGCCAAACGCCAGAGCCTTCTCCACCAGGTCCACAGCCAGAAAACCATGTCGGGCAAAGCCGCCTCACTCGGACGCGGCTGGCTCTACCAGCGCGATCCCCAGTTGAGCGCCCGCTATCACGAACACGTCCAAGCCGTCACCCCGGAGCAAATCCTGGCCGTCGCGCGCCGCTACTTCCACATCGACCGCGAAAATCTCGTCTCCCTCGTCCCCCAGAGCGGAAAGCCGTCCGCCGCCATCCTTTCGCGCGAGGCCCTTGGACGTCCCGTCCCGCAATTCGTCCCTCTCGGCGCAAATCGGAACACAGCGTCCCGCTGCCTCTACATGCCGCAGCACACCCTGCCGCTCCTTTCCCTCCGCGCCACCCTCCCCGGCGGCCTCCTCAGCGAACCGGAGGGCAAGGCCGGGCTTGGACGCCTCGCCGCCAACCTTCTCGTCAAGGGCACCCGCCGCCGCAACGCCGAGCAACTCGCCGCCGACGTCGAACAACTCGGCGGCTCGCTCCATTCCGACTCCGGCAACAACAGCGCCACGCTCTCCCTCGAACTGCTCAGCCCCGACTGGAAGGCCGGCCTCGATCTCTTCCTCGAAATGCTCGCCGAAACGGCCCCGACCGAAGCCGAATTGCAGACCGAAAAGAGAAAGCAGCTCTCCCTTCTCCAGGCCGAAAATGATTATCCCATGGCCGCCGCTCGCGACCTCGTCCGCGCGGCGCTCTATCCCGGCCATCCCTACGGCGGCAAAAATCTCGGCACCGTCGCGAGCATCGAGTCGATCACCCTCAAGGACATCGCCGCCTACCAGGCTTCGCGCCTCCTGACCCAGGAACTGATTTTCACCGTCACCGGCCCAACGCCTCCCGGAGATTGGCGCAATCCCGCCACGGCGGCCATCGGTTCGCTCGCCCCGCGCAACGCGAATCCCGCGAAGAAAATTCCCCTCCCCGCGCTCAGCGAAACCATCCGCATGGAGCAAATCGTCCCGAAGGAACAGGCCGTCATGCACCTCGCCTTCCCCACCGTTCCCGTCGCCCACCCCGACCAGGTCCCGCTCTCGATTCTGGACGAAGCGCTCTCCGACCTCGGCTCGCGCCTCTTCGTCCGCATCCGCGAGGAACTCGGCCTCGCCTATTTTGTCGGCACCTCGCAATTCCTCGGCCTCGAAGCGGGCCACTTCTTTTTCTACCTCGGCACCGACCCGGCCAAACGGGGCGAAATCGAAGCTGAGCTTTTGCGGGAAGTCGCCGGCCTCGCCCGCGACGGCATCACCGCCGGGGAATTCGCCCGCGCCCGCGCCAAAATGCAGAGCCAGGACAAGCTCGACCAGCAGAACCCGTCGCAGATCGCCTACGCCGCCTCCCTCGACGAGCTGTTCGGCCTCGGCTACGCCTACGGCCAGACCCGCCGCGACCGGATCGCCGCCATCACCCTCGACGAGGTGAACGCCACCGCCGCGAAGTACTTCTCCTCGCCCCACTACGTCCTGGCCACCGTCTCGCCGAAGTAGGGGCATGGTAGCCGTCCCGCCCTGTCGGGACGGTGCCTTCCCCGGCTTGGCTTAAATGGCTTCCGGGGCTTATATTTTTAGCCCATCTTGCGCATCGAGGGGATTTAGACCTCTAATTTTGGCTGTTCAGGATGAGGGAAGGGGAAGGAGGGCAGCGCCGCCCGGCGTGCGGCGGCTACCGGGGATAGCTTCCGCGCAATCAGGGTCAGGACAGCAGACACGTCTGGCATCGACCCTCCAGGTGCAAAATCAGCTTCAGCGATCAGTCGACAACGGGAATTGGCGTGTTAGTTTGGGAAACCACCATGGCTGAAATCGACCAAAAAAAATCCGCAATCGGCAACGCCGAACTGGCCCAGCGCTTCGTCCAATTCGTGATGATCCAGGTCCAGAACATCTTTTACGTGCTCGGGCGCATTCCCTCGCAGGACGGACGGCCGATTCCGCCGAACCTCGAAGCGGGCAAGATGCTGATCGACCAGCTCGAGATGATCCAGGAGAAGACGCGGAACAATCTCTCCGCGCAGGAGTCGTCGATCCTCGACGACGCGCTGAAGAACGTGCGGCTTGCGTTTGTCGAGGTGAGCGGCGGGACGCCGGCGAGCATGATGCCGAAACCGAACATGCCCGATTTTCCCCTCGACGGGGAGGAGGGCGATTTGACCGAACCGGCTCCGCAGCCGGCGGAAAAACCGAAGCCGGGGACGCCTGCCGCCGCCGCGAAGCCGGCCGAGGAGCAGGAGAGCAAGAAGAAGTTTACGAAGACTTACGGGTGAGTCGTGCGGAGGGGAGGTTTCGCACAGAGGACTGAAGAGGTGGGGGAAGAGGAGAAGGCAGAGGGAAGGCGGGAAGCAAATTAGCGCGAAATGGAGTTTCACGGGGAGCAGGATCAGGGGCAATGGAATTGCGCTGACAATTGCGTTCCCAAACTCCTGCGGAGGGCGGTAAGTTTGGGAACGAGGTAAGGAAGACTTACGGTTGAGTCGTGCGGAGGGAGGTTTCGCACAGAGGGGGGAAGAGGACGGAAGAGGGAAGGCGGGAAGCTTCTCTTTAATCTCTTGGGTCTAATTCCCCGAAGCTTGCTTCGGCTTGGCTCTTTCGGGTGGTCCGGCAACGACAGGCGTGCCTGTATTGTCCGGGTTCGCGTGGAAACATTCCACGCGAACAGGAGTTTGGCAGGCGACGCCCCGATTCCGGTGACCTCCTGTGCGCTCGCGATGCCGCGCTCGCGCACCCGGGCAACAAGTAGCCCGGGCCACCCCAAAATGCCCCGGAGCTTGCTCCGGGGTTCTTTACTGTTCCGTCATCCTTGGACGGCAGCTATTGCCGTCCCATTTATTTTAGAGACGCGAAGGGACTCGCGTCCCTACCCGGCTAAAATCCGCTTCAGCAAGCGCGACTGGGCGGCGGCCATTTTCTTCGCGGAGGCGGGTGTCATATCGTCATAACCGGCCAGATGGAGCAGGCCGTGGAGGGCGTAGAGGAGGACTTCCCGATCGGGTTCGAGGCCGTGCGCCCCGGCATGATCGCGGGCGACGGCGGGGCAGACGAGGATTTCGCCGTAGGGAAAGGTGATGACGTCGGTCTCGGTGGGATCGCCGAGGAAGTCGCCGTGGACGCGGGCGATGGTGGCGCGATCGACGAGGACGACGTGAATCGCGGAGAGGTCCGCCGGGAGGGGGCGGGGAAGCAGCGGGAGGGAGGACTTAAGCCGCCGCAGAAGCGGACGGACCCGGACCGGCGTTTCGCTTTGCCGGTTTGACAAGCGTACTCGCATTTTGTTTCTCCTTTTTCGCGTAGGAGATGCGGGTGTGCATCATGTTTTTCAGCGTGACGGACATCGCCTCCGCCGCCGCGCGAATTTCGTTCATGGTGAGGTTGCTCTCGTCGAGCTGGCCGGTGGAAATCTTGTCCTCGACGATTTCGTTGACGAGGTCCTCGATGCGCTGGGCGGTCGGCTTTTCGAGGGAGCGCGAGGCCGCCTCGACCGCGTCGGCGATGCTGAGGAGGCCGATCTCCTTCGTCTGCGGTTTCGGGCCGGGGTAGCGGAAGGAGTTCTCGGAGACGTTGGGCACATCCTCCTCGCGCATGTTCATGATCTTGCCGCCTTCGCGCGCGTCCTGCTGCTGCTGGAGGGCGCGCTGGTGAAAATAGGTGACGACCGAATCGCCGTGGTGCTGCTGGATGGCGTCGAGGACCTGCTTTTTGAGCCGGTACTTGAGGGCGAGGTCGATCCCCTCCTTCACATGGGCGATGATGATGAGGGCGCTCATGCTCGGCGTGAGGTTTTCGTGCGGGTTGGCGCCGGGCGGGATGTTTTCGGTGAAGTATTCGGGCTTGATGATTTTGCCGACGTCGTGGAAGTAGGCCATGACGCGGCACGCGGTGGCGTCGAGGCCGATGGCCTTCGCGCCCGATTCGGCGAGATTGGCGACGAGGAGGCTGTGATGATAGCTGCCGGGCGCTTCCATGGTCATTTGTTGGAGGAGGGGATGATTGAGGTCGGCCATCTCGAGCCAGGAGATCGTCGTGGTGATTTCGAACATCCATTCGACCGCGGGGAGAATTCCGCTGACGACAAACGCCGTCAGGATGACAACGCAGATGCCCAGGAAGGCCTGCCAACCGAGGCTGTCCATGGCGCGTCCATGGACGAGGCCGAGGACCGTGGCGCAGATGAGGTTGAGGGTTCCCACGGCAAAACCGGCCTTGATGAGGTCGAAGCGCTTCCGGACGTTCCGGGTAAAATAGACCGCGGTGAATCCGGAAAGGAGGCTGATGAGCAAAAAGGTGAAACTCCGGTCGATGAGCAGCGAGGCGAGCATGCTGACCTGCACCACGGAAAAAAGTCCGATGCGCGTGCCCAAAAGGAGGGTGATGAGAAAGGGGGCGAACGTGCAGGGACTGCAAAAATAAAACTGCCCCATGCTGGCCGGGTCATTAGGGACGAACCAGCCCAGGTCGATTCCCTTCACGTAGATTGCCTTCACGACAAGAAGGTTGACCCAGACGGCCCCGAGGATCAGGACGAGCCGGGAGTTGGAACGCCAAACCTCGGGACAATCGAGCTCGAGCAGCATCAAGCCGCTGATGAAGACGATGAAGGCGAGTATCTGGTCTTCGAGGCTGCCGCCCCAGCGTCCCCAGGCGACGCCCAGGTGAAGCAGCGCGATAAAAAAGCCGAGGACGAGGAGCCTTATTTTCCAGTTCGAGTCGGCCCGGCTTTGGAGGGTGTCGTCGGAATGACTCAGGCGGGTCTTATCGCAGGCCAGTCCCTTGCGGACGAGGCGGCGCCGTTGGAGCCAATCGGTGATCATAGGCGGGGGAAGGGAGGCTGAATTTTGACGGAATTAACGGAATGAACGGAATTTTTTAACAGGAAGACATGAAATCAGGAAAACATGAAGGTAGCAGGGGAAGGCAGCACCAAATTACTAAATTTTTTGGAGGAAGGCGGGGAAATTTTGACAGGAGGAACATGAAGGTTGATGAAGGAAGGCAGAGAAAATTTTTGGATGGGATTAATAAGATTAACGGGATTGGGAGGCAGGGGGAATTTTGACGGAATTAACGGAATTTTTGTGGAGAAGCAAGGCAGGCAATGGAATTTCGCGGACAAGTGCGTTCCCAAACTCCTGCGGAGGGCGGTAAGTTTGGGAACGAGGGGACGGCGCCGTTGGAGCCAATCGGTGATCATAGGAGCTACTATAGCGTAAGACTGGTGGTTTTCTCGCCCCGATGGGCCTTGTAGGCGCGGATGATCCTTTGAACCAGTTCATGCCGAATGACATCGACCTCGTCGAATTTGGTGAAGGAAATGCCTTCCGTGCCGTGCAGCGCCTGGAGCGCCTCGATCAACCCCGACTTGCGGTTGTAGGGAAGGTCGACCTGGGAGGGATCGCCGGTGATGACGCATTTGGAGTCCTGCCCGAGGCGGGTGAGGAACATGAACATCTGCTCGGTGGTGGTGTTCTGGGCCTCGTCGAGGATGACGAAGCTGCGGCTGAGGGTGCGGCCGCGCATGTAGGCGAGCGGGGCGATTTCGATGATGCCCTTGTCCATGCAACGCTGGATTTCCTCATTCTCGAGCATGTCGTTGAGGGCGTCGTAAAGGGGGCGGAGGTAGGGAAAGATTTTTTCCTGGAGATCGCCGGGCAGGAAACCGAGGGCCTCGCCGGCCTCGACGGCGGGCCGGGTGAGGACGATGCGGTTGACTTCCTCATTTTTCAACGCGGCGACGGCCATCGCCATGGCGAGAAAGGTCTTGCCGGTGCCGGCCGGGCCGATGCCGAAGATGAGGTCGTGGGTCTTGACCGCCTCGATATATTTTTTCTGCTGGAGCGACTTGGGGATGATGGGGGGCTTTTTGGCCGAGATTTGGATGCGCGCGGCATGGAGGTCGGGGAGCTTGGTTTCGGCCCCTTTGGCGACCGATTCGAGGGCGAAATTAAATTCGGTCTTGCGGATGTAGAGCCCCTTCTCGCGCGCGAGGTGGAGCTGCTGGAAGACGTCCCGCGCCCTGGCTATCGATTCGGGGGCGCCGTCGACCTTGATCCAACCCTCGCGGGTGGTGATCTTGACGCCGAACCGGTCTTCGAGGCGGCGCAGGTTTTGCGGGTCGTTGACGTAGAGGGCCTGGGCCGCGCGGGCGTTCTCGAAGTTAAGCGTTTCGCTGTTCGGGTTTGCGGCCGGTTCCGTCAGGGTGTTGGAAGTCATGTTAAAAGAGGGGGAAAATAAAAGTTAAGGAGGTGCCGCCGCGGGTCAGACTTTGGAAACGAAGGGCTTCGTCTTCCAGTCGGTTCGATGGTTCTCGACATATTTATTGCCCATCGAATCCTCGCCGCGGACATAATATTTCTGACGCTTGCTGCCGTCGTATTTGAACTTCTCGTTAAAGACGGTCCGCTTTTTGCGATAGTCTTCGTACTTCATGTAAAGCTCGGGATTGGTATCCATCGAAAGCGTCTGGATTTCGGGCTCGACGGTGCTGATGAGGTCGGCGGGATAGGGGATGATCTGGGCGATCGGTTCGCCGCGCTCGAACCTGACCCGGGTGTTTTTGGCCGTCATCTTCCAGTTCATGGTGAAGGGATAGGGGAGCCAGTCGGTTTCGACCACGCCCTCGAGCGACTGGATGCCATGCTTCGGCATGTTGGCCGGGCCTTTGGTGATAAGGCTGATTTTCTCGTCGGTCCAGAACATGAACTCGGCGTGAAAGGTGACGACGCCCGAGCCGAAATGGGAAGAGGGCATGAAGTGCTTTTGGATGTCGGTCAGTTCCTCGGTGGGCCAGATTCTGAGGCCGCCGGCGGGTTCGGTGCCGTCCCATTCCATTTCGCAGGGGACGTCGTTGATGACAAACCAGCCGAGGCTGTTCGCCATGACGAGCGGCAGGCAGTGGTAGGCGAAGGAGCCGGGCGTTTTGTCCATCCACTCGCGGGTGCGCGCGGCCGGAACCAGCTTCTGGCAGTTATACTGGAATGTCTTGTAAGCGATCAGTTTCATTTGGATGCAATCTCTCCCGCCCGCCCCAGAGATACCTCATGCAATTTTTATTCCAATGAGATTCGTCGCGGCGCATGGCGGGGGTTGGGGAATATATCACGTTCCTCCAATCCTGTGGATGGCAAATCGCGCAAAGGATGGTCGGGCTTCGCAAAAAATATCGCACCTCCAAAGTAGCTCCCGTGCGCGGGCGCTTCGCGGGGCGTGAAAATCGTTCAATTTTCGTTTGGCGCAAGTATTTACATTAAAATCTGTAACAAGAAAGTGACGAAATCTTTGCTCAAAACGGGTTTATGTCTTGAATTGCCTGCACGGAGGTTTATTTCTCAATAGGTCATGCCGGAAAATCAAATCCCAGCCACGCAGCCCGAGCCCGGCGAGCTCAACTTCGCCGAGCCTCCCGCCGAGAATCCAAGGATGAGGCGGCGGTCGCTGAAGACGAAACGCGCGGGCTTGGGCAAGCCCTCGACCATCGCGCCGCCGGCCTCCCGTAAACCGGAATCTGATACGCCTCCCCTCGCCTCCGAAGAGGTGGTCAAGCCCCGGTCGCAGAAGACCGAGGAGGTTAAAGCCGAGCCGGCGATGAAGGCGGCCGAGACTCCGGTGGCCCCGCCCCGGACCATCCCTTCCACGGCGTCGGCGGCGGCACCTTCGCCTTCCCAGCCCGCTTCGAGCGGCGGCGCTCCGAGGATCGCCTCGACCGCCTCGCCGACGACCTCCCCGCATGGCACCCGCCCCGCGACCCTTTATTACAGTTCGCAACCCCGCAAAGATAAGGAAGCCCCTTCCCCCATGAAAACGATCCCCACCACCAGCACGGCCCCTTCATCTTCCGCCTCGACGCTCCCTTCGTCGGTGACGCGCCCGACCACGACCGCCTCGCGTCCCGCAACGACGGTCGATTACCGCGCCAACGTGGAGCGGCAGAGCCGGGAACAGAAATCGGTCGGCAACATCCTCTCCTATATCGTCTACGGGCTGATCGGTTTCTTTGTCGTGAGCGCCGGGCTGGCCGCTTATGGCGCCGACGTGATCTTCAAGCAAATCCACGACCAGAGCGTGACAGTCAGCGGTCTCGACGAGAAATATGCCAAAGTGACCGGCGACCTTAATACGAAACTCGCCGCCACGCAGGATACTCTCGCCCAGGCCCAAGCGCAGATCGCCCGTCAGCAGGACTTGATCTTGAAACAGCAGGAGGAGCTCAACCGGCTGATCGCCGCCACGAACGACAACGCCGCCGCGCTGAAGACGGAAAAACAGGCCCGTGCGGAGGAGACGGCAAGCCTGCGCGCGCGAGTCAGGGACTTGGAAAACCGGCCCACCTACCAAAAGTATTGATTCCCTTCTCTCTCGATGATTTCGCCGGTTGAACTGCATCGCATTCTGGCGGAGTGGCGCGTCCGGCTGCAGCGCGCGAAGGAAATCCTGCAACCGCCCGCCTGGAACGAAAAGGAGTGGCGTCAGTTCTCGCAGGCGCTCGCCCTGATGGTCCGCGACCACGGGCGGAGCTGGATCATCGACCCGAACGTCTATTGGGACCTGCGCTGGAACTTGCAGGAGGGCGGCGAACTGGTCTGCCAGATCGAGCACATCCCCGGCGAAAAAACGTCGCTCGTCGTCGCGCAGAACGGCGGCTTCGCCGAGGCGGTCGGCAGCTACACGTGGCTCTGGGCCGAGTTCAACATGGAGGGCAATTTTGCGCGCGATCCCTATTGGGTCGAAGGGACCTGGAAGGACGCGCTGACCGCGTTCCTGCTGCCGCTCGACCGGCAGAGCGCCTACCTGCTGGCCGGTCGCGCCGAGACGCCCGACTCACTGCTGCTCCAGGACGGCGCGCGGCCCAACGACCGCAACGGCGTGTCGCTGTTGCCCGGCATCAACGAGGCGGGGCGGACCGCGTCCGTCAATCGCATGGAGGAAAAAATCGTCTGGATCAGCGACGATCCCGCGCCTGCCGCAACGCCGGAAGCCCGGATCGAACCGCCCGCGCCCCCCGCGGCCGATCCGGGCGCGCCGCAGGTACAGGAGCCGAAGGAGGAAAAACCGGGAGACGCCGGCAGCCCGCGCATTGACACGCCCGCGCCCTTCGCTATCCGTTGGGGAATGCCTCAAAAACTGACCTGGAAGGACCCCGACGAAATCGCCTACGCGTTGATCGACGCCCACCCGGACCAAGACCCGCTCAAGCTCAGCTTCCCGAAGCTCCACAAAATGATCATCGAGCTGGGGGACTTCGGCGACGATCCGGAAAAATCGAGCGAATCGATCCTCGAATCGATCCAGATGGCCTGGTACGAGGAAGTGAAATAGTTCCTTCAATGTAGCGGCGGTCCATGACCGTCGTTGATTGAATCGCTTCCTGTGCGCTCGCGATGCCGCGCTTGCGCACCCGGACAACACAGGCACGCCTGTCGTTGCCGGGCCACCCGAAACCGCCGCTGAGACAGCGGCGGTTTCGGGGAAGTCGGCGGCGGTCTAGGATCGTCGCACTTTGGATCGTTCCCTCTCGTTCGCAAATGGAGTTTGGGAACGAGGGGAAGAGAACCTGCGCGTTATTCGCCAGAATGTAGACATAGCAGTCTTTCATTCTCACCGAGGCTGCAGCGGAACTGATCCTTCGACAAGCTCAGGATGACGGGCTTTCTAAAGAGTCGCTGACGCGACTACGCCGTCCCTACCCTTTGGCGGTTCCCTGGGAGGCGAGCTTTTTAACGACGTCGACGGGATGATGGGGCAGGCCGGAAAGGACGAGGATGGCGGCGCCCAAGATCGTGCCGGTGACGGGGAAAGGGAGGGCGACCATGACCGCGCCGAGAAAGGCCTTGCCGAGCGCGGCGGGAAGCGCGTCCCTTGTCCATTTGAGCTGGATGGCGAGGACGAGGGGAAAGGTCGCGAGGAAGCCGGCGACGCACATCCAGGGCAGGGCGAGGAAACCGGTGACGAGGTCGGTGCCGAAGATGAGCCAGTCGAGGCCGAGGATGACGACGCCGCTGGCCGGATGATAAAAGGTGCGGAGGCCCGCGAAGGGGACGGGATTGCCGGCCGGCGGCGGGGCGTCCTGCGGCAACGGCGGCAGGACATCGACGGGGACCGCCTGGGTTTCACGGGAACCTGGGTTCATGCCTTTAGACTATCACATTCGGCGCGGCTCGCTCCAGTTTTCCGGATAGAGCAAATCAAAATATCGTGTACATACAGAAAAATTCCGAATGTTCTGCGACCCCTTCAGGGTCGGATTATTGTGGGTGGAAACCGGTGGTGACGACTCCCGCCGTGGCGGGACGGTCTTACCACCGGCTAATTTGCCATCATCCCTCCGGGATGAACTGCGCACGACACAATTAAAGAACCCCGCCGCAAGCCGCAAGCAGCGGGGTATTGGGGATTCGCTTCTTGTGCGCTCGCGATGCCGCGCTCGCGCACCCGGACAACACAGGCACGCCTGTCGTTGCCGGGCCACCCGAAGAAGGCACCATCGCCCGGGGGACTCGTCCCTCGGCGATGGCTACCAACTGCACGCCGCAAGCGGCGGGGAATTTACCCTGAGAGAATAAAGAACGCCGCCGCAAGATTGGGGATTCGCTTCCTGTCGCCTTGGGCGACCCGGACAAGATTAAAATGCTCTAGCCGCTATAAAGTTCCGTTTGAGGCGGGTGCGTTGGTCGTCGGGGCCTCCTCGGCCGGGACTTGAGGGGTCGCCGATTCCTGAGGCGTCCTATCGGGCGGCGGCTGGGTATCGTCGGACGGGTCGGGCGGCGGCTGGTCGGCGGCTTCCTTGCGGATGCGGTAGAGACCGTTGAAGAGGACTTCGTTGCTCTGGAGATCGACGAACTGGATCTGGATTTTGTAAAACTCGGCATCGGCACGGCCGCGCAATTCGGCCACGATTTCATACTCGGGAGTTTCGGTCTCCTCGACGGGCGGGGGCGCCGTCTTTTTCTTCTTTTTTCCCGAAGGGACGTAGGGAGGAAGGGTGTGCTCGACGAAGCGCAGTTTCTCGCGGGTGATGAGGAGGAGGCGGTCGCGCAGGAGCTGGGCGTAGGGCTCGGTGTCGACGGGCTTGTCGACGATGCTGGTGACTCCGGTGAATTGGACGAGGGGCGGGACGGGGGCGTCGGCGACGGCGGGGAGATCCATGATGGAGTGAGCGACTTCCTGCCCGACGATGACGATGTCGCCGGCCTCGACGGGCTTTTCCGGAGGTGTGCCGGCGGGAGGCTGCGCGAGATGCGAGCCGATGGTGTCGTCGACCGGGGCGCACGCGGCAAGAGTCAGCGCGAAGGCGGCGACGGCCAGGCTCCGCGCGAATCGGGCATGGCCCGGTTTGATCTGAAATAAAGTCATACGTGCCTGACCGTAGCAAAAGCCGTTCTCGACGACGACAGAAAGATTCTTTGGCGCCGCGCACGGCGGAATTTTCGAGCGAAGCCCGCGCTCCACGGGAGTTGCGCAGTTTCGCAATGCCGGTAAGATTGGTAGGCTCACGCCGTCACATGCCCACACCCGAGACTTCCCGTTCATCTTCTTATCGCTGGCCGATCCGTATTCTTGGCGTTTTGATCGCGGCCGTCCTGGTCTACCGGTTTTCGGCGGAGCCGCAGGCGCCGGGGGGGCAGGCGGCGCCTGTGCAGGGACTGCGCAAAATAGCGGTCGTGCCGCCGTTCGCGCTGACGGAGCGGAGCGGAAGGACGATCACGAACCGCGACCTCGCCGGCAAAATCTGGGTGGCCGATTTTATTTATACGACCTGTCCCGGCCCCTGCCCCCTGATCACGGCCGGCATGGTGAAAATCCAGGAATCGGTGGCCTCCGATCCGGAGGTGCAGCTTGTCTCGTTTACGGTCGACCCGCAAACCGACACGCCGGCGGTGCTGGCGAAATACGCGGACCAGTTCGGGGCCGATCCGAATCGCTGGTGGTTTCTGACCGGGCCCGAGAAGCCGCTTGACGACCTGATCGGGAAGGGCTTCCTCCAGGTCGTGCAGGACAACAGCGGGCAGCCGCCGCAGGAGGGGCAGTACAAGGTGACGCACAGCACGTATCTCGCGCTGGTCGACGGGGACGGGAATTTGCGCGGATTCTACAGCGGGCTCGGCGAGGATGGGCGGGCCGATTTGCTCCGCGACATCAAGGTGCTTGAGAAGGAAAACCAATGAGTTCTTCGCTTATGACGAACGAGACACGGACGCCGCCGGGCGTCGTTGCGGCGATCATCGGGATCAGCATCGCGGCGAGTCTTTTTCTTTTCTGGCTCGTCTACTACCATGCGCCGGCGGATGTGACGGGAACGCACTGGCTTTTCCTTCCCGCGCTGAACGCGCTGCTCAACGCGCTGGCGGCGGTGGCTCTGGTGGCTGGATTTCTCTTTATTCGCGCGCGGCGGATCGACCCGCATCGGGCGGCGATGTTCACGGCGTTTGTTTTCTCGACGGGCTTTCTGGTCACGTACATCACGAACTACGCGCTTCACGGGGAGATGAGGTTCCACGGTCTCGGGGCGATTCGGTGGGTCTATTTTCCGCTGCTCATTTCGCATATCGTCCTGGCGGTGGTGGTGCTGCCGATGATTTTGATCACGTTTTTCCTGTCGCTGAGCGGGCGCTTTCCGGCGCACCGGCGGCTGGCCCGCTGGACTTTTCCGATCTGGCTTTATGTTTCGGTGACGGGGGTCATTGTCTACGCGATGCTTGCGGCGTATCGGTGAGGCGGCATTGTTTTCGCGGGTGGTTTCAGCGGCATCATTTGAAAACGCCAAAAATAAGTCGCCAACAATCACTGGACAGCGGGCTTGGGCGGGTTAAATTTCTCCTACGTTCTTTGAATATTTTTTTGCCGGAGGAAAATCAAAAAGGTGATGACCTTCGGCAAACGCTTTGCCCTGGGGTGTACGTGCTGCGGGCCTATGTCTTTCGTCCTATAAACACGACCTAAGAGGCACAAGTCGCAGGTTTAAACGCCACGCCTTCACTGGAAGGCGGGATCTCCTCGACCGTCTCCGACCTATAGTGAGGGTCGAAAGTCCTGCCCGCCACGGCTCTCCCGGGGTAATATTTTTTTGCGTTCTTTTCCTGGAGGGGGGGATCGCTTCCTGTTCCGTCTCGAAGTTTCGAGACGGAACCCGGACAACAAGTTGTCCGGGCCACCCGAACCAATCCCTTCGCGTCCCGTGAATAAATGGGACGGCGGGGGAGTGCCGTCCCTACCGCGGCTATTGTCATCCCGTGCTTTTCCCGCTAAATGTGGAGGCTTTCCATGTCGTTTCTTGTCCAGAAATATGGCGGGACCTCGGTGGGCAGCCCCGAGCGGATCCGCAATGTCGCCTCCCGCGTCGCCGAGTCGCACCGGGCCGGGCACCGGCTGGTGGTGGTCGTTTCGGCGATGTCGGGCGAAACGGACCGGCTTTTGAAGTTGGCGCGCGAGGTGAACCCGGAGGCGGCGGCGCGGGAAGTCGACGTCCTTCTTGCGACGGGCGAGCAGCAGACGATCGCGCTGACGGCGCTGGCGCTGCACGGGCTGGGGATTCCGGCGGTTTCACTGACGGGCGCACAAGCGGGGATCGTCACGGACCGGACTCATACGAAGGCGAAGATCGTGAACATCACGCCGAAAAGGGTTTTCGAGCATCTCGATTCGGGGCATGTGGTGATTGTCGCGGGCTTTCAGGGGCAGAACGACGACGGGCACATCACGACGCTGGGGCGCGGGGGGTCGGACCTGACGGCGATCGCGCTGGCGGCATCTCTGAAGGCGGACGGTTGCGAAATTTACACCGACGTGGACGGCGTCTACACGGCCGACCCGCGCCTGGTGCCGAACGCGAGGAAGATCGACGAGATTTCGTACGACGAGATGCTGGAACTGGCGAGTCTCGGCGCGAAGGTGATGCAGGCGCGGTCGGTCGAGTTCGCAAAAAAGT
This sequence comes from Methylacidiphilales bacterium, assembly GCA_035948935.1. Taxonomy (GTDB): domain Bacteria; phylum Verrucomicrobiota; class Verrucomicrobiia; order Methylacidiphilales; family UBA1321; genus JABDGH01. The sequence continues at coordinate 168,065 of DASZIP010000031.1, forward strand.
TCAAAGTGAAGTTTGAGGTCCGTTCAAGCTTCAATCATAATCCCGGAACGGTCATACGAGAGGAACACGCAGCCATGGAAGATGTTGTTTTACGCGGAGTGAGCCTGGAAAAGAACCAGGCGAAGGTCACGATTATCGGTGTGCCGGACAAACCGGGCGTCGCGGCGGGGCTGTTTTCGGCGCTGGCCGAATCGGGGACGAACGTCGACATGATCGTGCAGAACGTGTCGCTGGAAGGGACGACGGACCTGACGTTCACGATCAACAAGGACGACCTTGCGGCGGCGCGCAAGGTGATCGAGGCGCAGGTGGCGAAGATCGGCGCGAAGAGCCACACGGCGCAGGACGGGATCAGCAAGCTTTCGGTGGTCGGCATCGGGATGCGCTCGCATACCGGGGTGGCGGCGACGCTGTTCCGCGCGCTGGCGGAGGCGGAAATCAACATCCAGATGATCTCGACCAGCGAGATCAAGATTTCGGTGATCATCAACGAGTCGGAGGGGACGCGGGCGACGCAGGTCGTGCACGACGCGTTCAAGTTGGGAAATTAGCGTCCGGACGATTTGGACGCGGCGCCATCGACTTCGTTTTTCAGGTCGGTGAAATCGCTGTCGACCTGGCTGTCCTTATTGATCGACATCCGGTCCTGCGTAAACGTGACGGCGCGCCTGGCCAGATCGAGCTTGTCGTTTTGAAGACACGCCGTGATGTAGGGATCGACGACCTTCCTGTAGAGGGTGAGACCGCCCTCCTGGCCGAAGTCGCGGACGGTCCGTTCGTAGACGAGGCGGGCGCCGTCCCAATCGCCGGCCTTCAATTTTTCGTTGATCGTCTCGGCGCTGGCGGCAATGCCGAGATCGAAGCCCTCGCTGCGGTTTTGCAGAATGATGTCCTTCAAAACGCCGTCGGCATCGGGATCGTCCGCGGCTTTCAAGGCGAGGTAGAGCCGCTTTTGACCCTCGACCTTCATTTCGGGATAGTTCCCAAACTGGTTGATCCAATCCTGGTAAAAGGCCTTTTTTACGCCGAGGTCGCCGCCGGCATCGACGAGCCTGGCCTGCAATCGCCACGTTCCCGACCACTCGGGCATGATCGCCCGCGCGTCATCGAGGATGTGTGGGTAGGAGGCGGCGCCGGCGTGGAGGCGCGCCCAGGCGAGCGCGGTCATGGCGGGCTGGTAGTCGGGATTTGTCGCGCCGTTCTTGAAGATGTTTTGCAGGACGGAATCGTCGATGGGCCGCCAGGTCTGGGGATCGACCGCAAAGCCCTTGGGATAGGCCTGATCCTCGTAGCGTCCGCAATCGAGATCCCATTTGCCCGAACTGGTCATGTATCCGAACCAGGAGTGCGCGCCGTCCACGCCGTAGCCGTCAAAACGGATCGTTGGGATTCCGCGGCCCTTGCCGATCATCTCGGCGTAGTAGGCCTGGTCGATGCAGATGCCGCCTTTGTCGAGAATGTCGGCCAGCGCGTACGAGGGATTGGGCCAGTTATAAGTCTGGGAGCCGTTTTTCATATTGCTGATGCGCGAGTGGTCGTACTGAATCGAGAAAAAGGCGTCGGCGAAACCGGAATAGGGGATGCGGTTTTTCTGGGCGTATTCGAGTTCGGAGAGTTTGACCTCGCTATCGACGAGGTACTTGAGGTTCTCGAAACTGAGCCGGGTCGGGTTGAGATCGAGCTTCCCGGCGCGGTTGGATTGGACGTAAAACTGGAAGCGCTTGACGATATCGAGGTCGCCGATGGGAACGGCATCATGGCTGACCTGCGCATGGGGCCAATCGTCGGGAAAAGGCTCGTCAAAAACGAGGCTGTAGGCGACGCCGAGCGCGGCGTATTCGTGAAGATCGGCGGCAGTGGCCTCCGACAGGCGAATCAGATTTTTCAGCGCCTGTTCTTTGATGTCGTCCGGATCGAGCTTCTCGACGAACAGGTGGGAGACCGTTTCATCCCGGCCGAGCACGATGAAGGTCTTGAGTTGAGCGGGGTCGGCCAGGACGTCGGGACAATCGAGGCCGAGGCGAATCCATTCGAGATGATCGAGCCAGCCCTGGAAATAAGGATTGGAAAAGACGCGGGCGCCATTTTGTTTGTAGTCGGCTTCGAGCTGGGCCTGCAGGGCGCCGGCGGCCCGCGGCCAAAGATTTGGGGTGGGATTTTTCGCCCACCAGGCATTCCGGGTGTCGTCGTTCCACGGAGGCAGGGCCTGCGACAAGACCCGCTGCGCCGGGCACAAGGCAACAACCAGCACGAGAAATGAAATCGCGAGGCCTTTTTGCATGGGAAATCAGACTTCGGTTTTGGGGTCGCTCATTCCGGGCTTGTCGCACACTCGCGCGGCTGGATCCGTTTTGCCGGCTTTCCCGGCATCAAGCGAAACGGGTCCTTCAACCCGGTTACACGACGCTCAGGATGACGGACTCAACGCTCCGTTATTTCTTCGAGGCGGCGGCCTTTTTTTCGGCGGCCCTTTTCTCGATGATACGATCGTTTTTAACGGCGCGCTTGGCGCGTGTGCGAACCTGTCTGCGTCCTGGATAAGCTCCCATAGGCGGGAGATCATGCGTGTTCGGGCGGAAGATGGCAAGGAAGGACATTTCATTGGGGAGGGCGTCCAAAAATGAATGGGGCGGCACTCCCGCGGAGGGAGGACTACCGTCCCTACCCGGCGATCTCCTCGAGCAGATGGCGGTTCAAATTGGCGCCGAGATCGAGATGGGCCAACGGAAAGGTCTCGTTCGGACTGTGCGCGTTGCAATCGGGCAGGCAGAAACCGAGGAGGAGCGTATCGACGTTGAGGATGCTCTTGAAATCGGCGACGATGGGGATGGTGCCGCCTTCGCGTATGAGGGCCGGTTTTTTGCCGGGGAAGAGGCGTCCGAGCGCTTTCTGCGCGGCCTTGCCGAAGCCGGCGTTGGGATCGACGAGGTAGGGTTCACCGCAGTGGCCGGGCGCGAGGTCGAGCCTGACCGAGGGCGGGGCGTTTTCACGGAACCAGGCCTGGACGATTTCGAGAATTTTGCGCGGGTCCTGATCGGGGACGAGGCGGAAGGTTAACTTCGCCATCGCCTTGCTCGGCAGGACCGTCTTGGTCCCCTCGCCCTGGTAACCGCCGCCGATGCCGTTGACCTCGGCGGTGGGCCGCGCCCAGATGCGTTCCAGGGGCGTGAAGCCCTTCTCGCCGCGCAGGGCGGGGGCGCCGGTCATCCGGAGCAGGTCGACTTCCTGGAGCGGGAGCCGTTTCCACGCCCTGCGTTCCCAGGAAGCGAGCGGCTTGACCCCCTCGTAAAAGCCGTCGATTTGGATCTTGAGATTTTTGTCGTGGAGACCGGCGATCAACCGCGCGAGAACGGTGGCGGGATTTTCGACCGCGCCGCCAAAGATGCCCGAATGGAGATCGTGGTCGGGACCGGTCACGGTGACTTCGACGGCGGCGAGACCGCGCAGGCCGTAGGTAAAAGTGGGGTGACCCGGAGCGATCATGGAGGAATCGGAAATGGCGGCGACATCGCAGGCGAGGGCGTCGCGCTGCGCGACGAGAAACGGCGCAAGATTCGGGCTGCCGATCTCCTCCTCGCCCTCGATGAGGAGGATGAGATTGACCGGCAGGTCGCCCTTTTCCTTCAGCGCCTGTTCGATGCCGAGGATGTGGGCGAAAATCTGCCCCTTGTTGTCGCTCGCGCCGCGCGCCGTGACGATGCCGTTTTCGATGCCGGGATTGAACGGCGGCCGTCGCCAGAGATCGAGGGGATCGACCGGCTGGACATCGTAATGGCCATAAATCAGGACGGTCGGACGGCCCTCCTTCCTGGGCCCGCGGGCGACAAGGATGGGATGACCGGGCGTCGGATGTTGCGCGGCTTGCAGGCCGATGGCGGTGAGCTTCTTTTCGAGCCATTCGGCACAGGCGAGGACCTGGTCCTTGTATTTCGAATCGGTCGAGATGCTGCCGAAGCGGAGAAAATCGAGGAACTGGTTGAGGGCGGCGTCGGTGGGCATGGGGAAATTTTTTGACAGGATTAACGAGATTGGGGAATGCAACGGATTTTAGACAGGAGAAACATGAAGGACATGAAAAAGGCGGGGAAAATTTTGGGTGGGAATAAAGAACCCCGCCGCAAGCAGCGGGGTATTAGGGATTCGCTTCCTGTCCCGCCACGGCGGGACCCGGACAACGAAGTAGTCCGGGCCACCCGAAAAGGCACCGTAGCCCGGGGGACTCGTCCCTCGGCGACGGCTACCAACTGCACGCCGCAAGCGGCGGGGAATTTACCCGAAGAGATTAATCCTATCCCAAATTCCCCTTCATCAGCCTTCATGTTCCTCCTGTCAAAATTCAGCCCGCCTTCATTCCATCAAAATTCCCCGTTCCTATTTCGGCAGGGCGTCGGAATCGTGCATCGGGTTGGTCTGAACTTCGCCGGGGGGCTGGCTGCCGGAACCAACGAAGTTCTGGCAGTTCCAGATGTCCCACGATTTATCGAAACCGGGCAGCGGGGGATCGTCGACGGGCGTGACGTTGGCAAAATTTCTGACGATGTCCTCGGAGGGGGAATCGGCCGGGAGGGCCGGGTTCGTCGAGTGGCCGATGAAGAGGGCCGAGTCGTTCGGCGAAGCCGATTGGGCGTAGCCGGGCCAGAAATCGAAATGGGTGATCGCGCCGGGCTTGTCCTCGACATAAACGAAGGGATTGTGCGGCAGGTAAAAGCTGAGCGCGCTGGCGTTTTCGGGCGAGTCGGTGATCAGCAGCGTCGCGCCGAGGTCGCGCTGGAGACTCTGCACCGCATCGGCGAGGTTGCGCCACGAGACCTGGCGTTTGGCGGCGTAAAAGCCGGTGACGTTTTCACCGCTCTGCGTGCGCCGGAGCTGGTAGCCGTGCCCGTCCGATCTGGGCGCGAAATAAAAGGGGTTCAGTCCGGCCAGCGATTGCGCGGCGGCCAGGGCCAAAACGGCGACCGAAGTCCATCCCGCCGTCCGATCGACGGCCGCCAGGCGCGCCATGTAACAGCCGACGAGGAGAACCAACGGAAGAAAAAGCGCCGGGACGAGTTCGAAGCGGCCTTCATGAAAGAAGGCGGCGAAATTCTGCCAGACGAGGCCGGGCGCCGCGAGGCAAAGAAGCAGGCTGTACCGGGGATCCTCCCAGAGCCGGCGGCCGAAATGTTGCAACACCACGACGAGAACGATAAAAAAGAGAGGGCAGAGATAGAAGATTTCGAGGCCGATAAAATGGAAGCCCTGGTTGAATGAAAAGGCATGGCTGAGCGGCCAGGCATTGAGAATACGCGTGTGTGCGACATCGGCGACCTGCGGCCCCCTCCACCACCAGATGAGCGGCGCGAGAAAGAGGCAGGCGAAAAGGAACGTCCCCCACAGCCACCCTTCGCGAAGCCGCGCCCGACGGGCCGGACTGCCCGCAAAATAGAGCGCCAGCCCCGCGATCCACCACGCATTGGGGATCGCGACGAGGAGCGCCATGCCACAGGCCGCGCCGCCCAGCAGCCACCACCAGCCGCGGTCCTTTTCTATCGCCAGGGTGAAGGCGAACATCGCGAGGGCCATGAGGCCGATGCTGGCGGCGGCTTCGGTCATGAAGCTGAGCTTCCACGCGTACATCGGGATGACGATGAAGAGGACGACCGTCCAAAAGGCGGCGCGGGCGTTGAACCAGTGGCGCGCGAGGTAGAAAAGGATGAAGCCGCTGGTGCAGCAGATGACCGCGGCGGGCCATCGGACGCCGAGTTCCGTATCGCCGAAAAAGGCGGTGCCGACGCGGATCAGGAAGGGCACGAAGGGGCCGCGCTCCCAGTAGGCGGGACTGAGGTTGGTGCCGTGGCCCTGGAGCCAGAGATAGGCTTCCTGCCCCGACAACTCAAAGGTCTGGCCGAACCAGAACCTCACGAGCAACAGGGCAACGAGAAGAAATATCGTCCGTTTGCGATAACCGGGAGGCGCCATAAATTCATCAAAAGCTGGAAGCCGTCGAAAAGCGATTATTCTTCGTTCCGTCCTTCAAGGCAACCAGCCAACCATCGGCCTTCATGCATTTAACTTGGCGTGTCATAGGACGAAAGCTAAAACTCCGGACGACAACGAACAAGCGAAATACGGGATTGCCTTTCCCCCGTTTCCCTGTCTCCTACCCTCAGCACCCTTTATGAAACTCCTCCCCCGATTCCTCGCGCTCTGCGCCGCGCCGGCCCTGCTTTGCCTTCCCGCCCCGGCCGACACCCTGCCCGATCCCGCCACCAAGGATAAAGTGCCCCCCGTCCCCCTCGTACAAGCCATGATCTGGAAACGGCTCGATCTGGCCGACTTTACGCTGAACGGCGTGGTGAAGTCGGGGAAAAAGGAGTATCCGATCAAGCTCCTCACCAAGGGCCACGAACTGGTTTACGAATTCCAGGACCAGCCGCTGCAAATCCGCGTTCGGCTCGATCCGGGCGCTTTCACCGTGGAAAAGCGCTCCTCCGCAAGCGCGCCCTGGGCCGCCGTCAGCGGCGCCGAGATGAGCAAATCGATTTTGGACACCGACATCACCTACGAGGATTTGGGCGTCGATTTCGTGAATTGGGACGACATCGAGCCGCTCGGCACCGACACGATCAAGACGCTCGACGCCTATGTTTTTGAGGCCAAACCGGGGCCGACGGACCACAGCCGTTTCCCCGCCGTCCGCTTCTGGGTGAGCAAACAATATTGGGCCTTTCTGCGCATCGACGGACTCAACGCCAAGGAGCAGACCGTGAAGCGCGTCGAGGTGCAGGACGTGATGGAGATCGGCGACGTCCACAAATTTTATGTCTTCAAGGAAATGAAGGTCGCCAATATGGAGCCGGACAAGGACGACATCGCCAAATCGACGACCTACATCGACATCCAGGACGGCAAGGAAGGTTCGGGGCTGACGCAGTAGGTTTCCGATGCAGCGGTGGAACAAGCGCGTAAGCGCTTAAAAAAATCGTCATCCTGAGCCCGTCGAAGGGTCTCCGACTATTTTGCCCCCCGACAACCGGGAAGGGAATAGGAAGATACCTGTTTCTTTTTCCCTTTCTCGACAACGGGATGATTTCGGGCGAGAGTGGAAGTCGAATTTCAACCCAAACCCGGAGGCTGTGATGCAGGTGAATCCCTATTTGATGTTTAACGGCAAATGCGAGGCGGCGTTCAAGTTTTATGAGAAGTGTCTGGGGGGAAAAATCGTGTTCAAGATAACGAACGGGGAATCGCCGGTGGCAAAGGAGACGCCGCCGGAGAGGCACGGTCAAATTCTTCACGCGCGATTCACGGTGGGGGACCAGGTTTTGATGGGATCGGACGCGCCGCCGGAGCGGTATGAGAAGCCGCAGGGATTTTTCGTGTCGCTGGGGATCAAGGAACCGGCGGAGGCGGAGCGGGTGTTTCATGCGCTGTCGGAGAAGGGGACGGTGCTGATGCCGATCGGGGAGACTTTTTGGGCGATGCGGTTCGGGATGGTGGTGGATCAGTTCGGGATTCCGTGGATGATCAATTGCGAGAAGGCGGAGTAGAACGGAGAGATGTTTCGCACGGCAGACACGCCTGTCGGGCTGAAGAGGGGAAGGCAGAGAGAAGGCAACAAAGTTGCGGGGACAAGCGCGTTCCCAAACTCCTGCGGAGGGCGGTAAGTTTGGGAACGAGGGAATCGACGGTTGCCGGGGGCGGCTTCTTGTTTCGTCTCGATGTTTCGAGATGCTGACGCGACCCGGCGCGCAACCGCTACCTGGAATTACTCGCGCATGGAGTCGGGGTCGAGGCCGGAGGAGCGGCACCAGTCGGCATAGGCGGCGGGGGCGATTTCGGAGGGTTTGATTTCGCTGCGGCCGCCCCAGAAGACGTTGGTGTAGGCGAAGGGGATTTGGATTTGGCGGAGGTGGTCGTCGATGGCGGCCTTGTGGGCGCGGACGAGGTCGCGGTCGGTGCCGTGGGCGACGGCCATGACGTTGACGTTGTTGAATTCGGGGCCGCCTTCGCGCCAGTAGCAGTGGGTGAGGATGTGGTGGCGGCCGATTTCGCGGCCAGCCTCGATTTCGCGGCCCGGCGGGACGGCCCAGTGGAAGAGGGCGTTGAAGCGGGTGACGCGTTCGCCGGTGGCGATGGGTTTGACGTGTTCGAGGAAGGTGGAGAAGCGGCCGATGACCTGGCGTTCGTCGAGGCTTTCGGCGACTTCGAAGAAGACGGGGAGCGGGAGGTCGGCCTCGCGGGCGCGGGGTTCCCAGAGGTTTTCGGTGATTTCGTCGGGGGCGAAGTCGCGCTTGAGGGCGATGAGGACGCGCCATTCGAGTTCGTCGAGCTTGACGCTGCGGACGGCGTGCATTTCGGCGGGGTCGCCGGATTTCGCCCCCGGCTCGATTGATTTGCGGCGGGTGTGGCCGACGCCGAGGGCGAAGATTCCGCGCGCGGGCATGAGGCGGTAATGCTTCGCGCCAACGTGATCGCGGAGGAAGTCGGCGTGTTTGCGCATGGAGAAGCCGTGGGGGACTTTGAGGGTGGTCCAGAGTTTGTATTGGGAGCCGGCGGTGGCGGCGTCGGTGGAGCGGAGGACGACGTGGCCGGAAAAGGGGTCGCGCTGGAACATGTAGTCGAAGGCGGCGTCGAGGCGTTCGGGGTCGACCTCCCAGGCGACGAGGGCGCCGGGGGCGAGGTCGGTGGCCATGAGGGTCTGGCGGACGCGGCGGATGGTTCCGGCGCGGAGCATGGCGCGGATGCGTTCGATGACGAGGTCGGCGGGGAGGCCGCAGGCGCGGGCGATTTCACGGATGGGCTCGCGGACGAAGCCGGCGATGCGGTCCTCGGAGACGGCGAGGATGCGGGCGTTGGTTTCGTCGGTGTGGCTGATGGCGGAGGCTGCGGACATTCGCGCGAGCTTAGCGGAGCGAATGACGGGAGGCAATGATGGGGTTGGAGAGGTCTAAACCGATTTTTTGGCGGCCCGGGCTATTGGGGACTCGCTTCCTGTCCCGCCACGGCGGGACCCGGACAACAAGTTGTCCGGGCCACCCCGATACTGCACGCCGCAAGATGGCGGGGAATTTACCCGAAGAGATTCAAGCTGAACCACCACACCACTTCTGGCTGAATTCGTTTAGGTGTGGTACAAGTAAGCATGGGCGCACATCGGGCATCGCATGAGATCGACGCGGCGGCGTGGCTGCGGGAGCACGGGCTGCGGGCGACGCATGGGCGGATCGCAATCGTGCGGCTGCTGGATGGGAGTCGGGTCCCGCTGACCCTGGCGGAGATTCACGAGAGGGTGCGGGGGAAGAGGTGCGATTTTGCGACGGTTTTCCGGTTCGTTTCGATCCTGGAGGAGAAGGGGCTGGTGGAGCGGGTGGCGTGGATCGACGGGACGACGCGGCATGAGATCAAGGCGCGGGAGGGGCATCAGCACCATCATTACCTGATCTGCCGGACGTGTCATAAGGTGGAGCCGATCGACGAGTGTGTGGTGGAGCGTTTCGAGGACCAGATCGCGAAGGAGCGGGGTTACGCGGGGTTGAGCCATTCGCTGCAGCTTTCGGGGGTGTGCCCGAAATGCCAGAAGCCGGCGGGAAAGAGGCGGTAAGGGGAGAGTTTCGCACGGAGGGGAAGAACGGTCGCTGAATTTTAACGGAACTCCTGCGGAGAGGCGCTTCTGCGGAAGGCGGTAAGTTTGGGAACGAGGGGACGCGAAGCACAGCTTCGCCAACAAGTGCGTTCCCAAGTGCAACTTGGGAACGAGGAAGAAAGCACCGTCGCACGGAGGTCGACGGCTGCCGGGAGGCGGGTAGAGACTGGGTCTTGTTTCGCGGGGAAATTTCTAGATAGTGGTGCTCATGCGAAGGGTGATGTTGTGGATCACGGCGGGGATGTTGATCGGCGGAGGGGAGTTTGCGTTGACGACCCACGGGTTGGGACGCGATGCGGACGTCGATCTTGAGGGGCCGAGTTTTCCAGTGGGCGACCTGCAATTCACGATTCCGTCGAAGTGGCGGATCGAGCCGGTGACGAGCCCTGCGCGTGGCGGACAATGGCGGGTGCCGCCGCTGCACGGCGAGGGCGAAGGGGGCGAGGTGGTGGTGTTTTATTTCGGACCGCCCGTCAACGGCAAGGCGATAGGCGGAACGGCGAAGGAAAATATCGATGCGTGGATTGGGACGATGTTCAACGCGGAGGGGCATCCGCTGGCGTACAAGGTGAAGAAGCACGAGACGGGCGGGCATGCGATTTCGGAGGTGGTGATTTTGGGGACTTATTACCAGAACATTTCGCTGCCGGGAGTTCCGCCGGTGCTGAAGCCGAATTACGGGCTGCTGGGGGCGGTGATCGAAAATCCGCAGGGGAATATTTACTGGAGGTTCACCGGGCCGGAGGCGCTGATCACGGCGAATCTGCCGCTTTTCAACAAGGTGATCGACAGCGTAAGGCCGCAGGACAAATGAATGAGCACGCCGCGTGAATCGCACGAGCCGCCGGTTTCGCTTTCGCTGATGGGGCACGGGCTGGACCTGGAGGCGACGCTGACGAGCGGACAGGCGTTCTCGTGGAAACGGACGGCGGACGGGCGGTGGCGAGGGTGGATCGACGGACTGCCGTGCCTGGTCTGGTCGCAGGGGGACGCGTTGCGGGCGGTGGGGCCGGGGCTGACGCGGGACGCGGTGAGCGGCTATTTCGGGCTGGACATTCCCGCGGGGGAGATTCTTTCGAGTTTCCCGGAGGATCCGTGGCTGGAGAAGGCGCGGGCGTTCGCGCCGGGGCTGCGGATTCTGCGGCAGGAACCGTGGGAGACGCTGTGCAATTTCATCTGCTCGTCGCTGAAGCAGATCGTGCAGATCGAGCAGATCAACCACGAGTTGCGGCGGGCGTTCGGGGACGAGATCGGCGAGGGGCTTCACTCGTTTCCGGACGCGACGCGGCTGGCGCTGGCGACGGAGGCGAAGCTGCGGGCGTGCAAGCTGGGGTTTCGGGCGCGGCATCTTTTTGTGGCGGCGCGGCAGGTGGCGTCGAGCGAGGTTTCGCTGGAGCGAATCGCGGCGCTGCCGACGGAGGAGGCGCGCGAGCATCTGGTGCGGATCCGGGGGGTGGGGGAAAAAGTGGCGAACTGCATTTTGCTTTTCGCGTATGGGCGGGCGGAGGTTTTCCCGATCGATGTGTGGGTGGAGCGGGTGCTGCGGCGGCTCTATTTCAACGGGAGCCTGCGGGTGAAGCACGAACGGCTGCGGGCGTTCGCGGATTCGCATTTCGGGCCGTACCGGGGTTACGCGCAGCAGTTTCTTTTTCACTGGATTCGGAATGATCCGAAGGCGCTGCCACCGGAAAAAGGGGCGGCGGTGCGGGTGGGGGGGAAGGCTATGGAGGGTCGGCCTCCGGCCTGAGGGGCATCAGGGGATCATTTCGCACGGAGGACTGAAGAGGTCGCAGAGAGGACCAGGCGATTTTTCAGGGAGGCGAAGGAATTCGCGTCCCTACCCCGGACGGTCGAGTCAATTCGACTTCGGCGAGGCCGGATGGGCCACGCCGTTGGTCATTCCCATCCGCGCGAGTTCCTGCGGAGTGAACTGGCGCGTCGGGACCGTGTAATAAATTTCCTCTCCTTTGCCGCCGTCGACCGGTTCCTTTTGCACCGCGAAGAAAGGCATCCGCGGCCAGAGTTCGATGAGTGTTTGCGCCATTTGATTTGTGTCGGGCATGATCCAGCCCACGTTGAGCTTGCCCAGCACCACGAAGACGAGCAAATAGAGGCCGAGGGCGGTCCCGGTCAGGCCCCATAAGCGGTGCGATTTGAGAATGGAAGAGAGCGGCTTCAAGACCAGCTACATTAGCGCAAATTCGCGCGGAGGACAACTTGTCGGCGCCGATCACCTCCGCCCATCGATGAGCTCCCAGAACTCGGGCACCTTCTGGAGCATCTCGTCCTCGGCCATGGGGAGCTTGGTGCGGAAGAGGAAATCCTTGAGGGTGTTCTTGTGGAGGACGCGGTGGATCAGCAGGCCGGCGTCGATCCGCTCGAAATAAATCCGGTACTCCTTCGTGCGGTAGCGGTACAAGTGGCGCTTTTCGCGTTTGAGCTTGCCGAATTTTTCGGGGTCGGCCTTGTCGAGGTCCTCGGGTAGAAAATTGAATTCGCTCAGGATTTGCAACTGGAGCAATTTCGGCAGATGGGCCAGTTCGGCGGCGCTGCGATCGTTGAAGATGATTTGGAACACTTTAGGAAGTTAGAAGGAAGAAGTGAGAAGGAAGAAGTAAAATATCCTCCATGGCCAAGTGTGAGCGCTAATTGGGAGGCTCGCTCCGGGGCCGGTCGCCGTAGAGCAGGTAGGGCCGCCTCGCTTCGCGAAAGGCGGCCAGCGCCGGTTGCCAGGAGGTGATGATTTCATCCGGCGTCCCGCCCGATTCGAGCGCGACCCGCAGGGCGTCGCCGCCGGCGATGTGGTCGAAGGCGTCGGGACCCGAATCGCCGTTGTCGGAGTCGCGGAACATTTTCGTGTCGGGCGAGTGGTACATCCGGTAAAGAATCTGGACCGCGAGATTGCAAAGGTTCACCTTGTCGCGGTCGGTGTAGTAGATTTGCGCGCCGTTGACGATCTGGTCCTTGAAAGCGCCGTAAAACGGCTTGAAGGTGACCGGCTCAAAAAGGACGCCGGGAATCTGCATCTGGTTGAACTGGTCGGCGAGGGCGAAGGAATTGAAGCTCGGATGGCCGAATACCGCGAAAGGGAGCGTGTAACCGATGCCGTGATTGACGCCGCCCGCCTCGCCGAGAAAGCCGGTGGCGACATAATTGAGCGCCGTTTCAGCCGTCGGAATATGGGGCGAGGTGGGGACCCACATCAGCCCCGTGTCCTCCCAGGACATCGAGCGGTACCAACCGGTCATGGAGACGATGGTCAGGGCGGGCTTCTTTTTGATCCACCCAGGGGTGCGTTCGATCATGTAGGCCAGTTCTCCGGGCGTGAGGCCGTAGACGTAGGGGATGTTCCACTCGCAGGTGAAGGAGCGGAACTTGGGATCGAGCATCATCCCCTCGACGCGGTTGCCGTTGAGCGGGTCGGGCCGGTCGAGGACGTAAAATTTGATGCCCGCCTCGCCCGCGGCCTCCATGGCCAGCCCGAGCGTGCTGATGAAGGTGTAGCTCCGGCAGCCGATGTCCTGGATGTCGTAGACGAGAACGTCGATGCCCTTGAGCATTTCGGGAGTCGGCTTTTTGGTCGGGCCGTATAGGGAATAAACCGGCAGGCCGGTGCGCGGATCGGTGCTCGACTCGACGTATTGCCCGGCCCAATCGGAGCCGTAGACGCCGTGTTCGGGGCCGAAGAGGGCGACCAATTGCACTCCCGGCGCGCGCCGCAGAAGGTCCACGGTGCTCGTGCCATGGGAATCGATCCCGGTCGCGTTGGTAATGAGGCCGACGCGCAGGCCCTTGAGTTTGTCGAAGTGGTTTTCCTCCAGGACATCGATCCCGAGCTTGACGTTGGCGGCTTGAAGCGGCGGCCCGGAGAGCAACAGCCAGGCAAGCAGAAAAGCCGTGCGGGAGAAGGTCATGCGTCTGTTATTGGATATAGGAGAGGAGGTGGGCGGTCAAGCCGGGCGCTCCCCGCCGTCACGCGGCATCAAAAAGGTTGAACCGAAACCGGCCGCCGAACGTCTTAAGTAGTGAGGTCATTATGAAAAAAATACTATTGATTATTGCGTTGGTGGGAGTGTTGGGCTTTTCCAGCCAAGCCAATGCGGGAGTGCATGTTGGGATAGGAATCGGTGTCGGGGCCCCCGTCTATTATGGTCCCTATCCTTATTATTCGTACCCTCCCGGGTACTGCGGGTATTATCCCGGTTATGTCGGGGTCTATTTCGGCCCGGGCTATTATCCCTGGTATCATGGTTACTGGCATGGCGGTTATTACCACAGCGCCTATTACGGTCACGGTGGTTACTACGGCCACGGCGGCTATTACCATCGCTAAGGACAGGTAAGCCGGTCCGCATTGGCGGAAGTCGCCACCACCGGAATTCATCATCACCCTGCGGAGGAATTTCCCTCCGCAGGAGCGCACGAGCGGTCGCGGTATTTGGCGAGGATGGGGACGAGTCGTAGTGCCTTCCAATAGCGCGGGATGAATTTTCCCGGCGCGTGAAGGCAGCGAAAAAACCAGCCGAGCATCCATGTGTCGGCCCACGCCGGAATATCGGCCTGGAGGCCGGTGAGAAAGGCTATGGCCGCTCCGACGCAAATAATCGAGGGCCGGTAGGAGAGATTGTTCTTGAGATAAAGGCCGAGTCGCTCCTGGACTCCTCCGCCGAGATTGACGATGATATAGGGAGGCTTGCGGGCCTCGATCAAGCCCAGGATCGAAGGATCAAAAATCGCGCCTTTCGGATAGATCGGCGCGACGAAGCAATCTTCCGGAGTGATGGGGTGGCCATTTTTGTTGAGCCAGGCGAGGTTGACTTCCATTTCGCGTTTCGACGGCATGATCCAAAAGGAACTCCCCGCCTTGCGGAGTTCCCGGCCCGCCAGCAGCCCGCGAAGGAGTTTCAAACCCGAAATGCGGGGCAGGCTTTCTCCGGCAAGCCATTTCCAAAGCAGCACCATGAGGGCGCTGTCGGTGATGGCGAAATCGCTCTTCTCGACCGCTTCGCGATAAGCCGCGTCGGTCGGCAATTCGATCAGGGCGGGCGCGGCGGGAACGACAACAAAATGGCCCCCGGCGCATAACTCGAGGAGATCGGCCATGTCGCCGACAAAGAAATTAATGCCCAGAATGCGTTGGAATTTTCGCGCCATGTTACCTTTGTCATGATAGTTGCCCCGATGACCCGCTCACAAGGAAGGAGTTTTTCATGGGCAGGTTCCGTGCCTGTTCCTGTTTTATTCCATCGAGGCGCAGCCGGATGCCGGCGCCTGGATGATCGCGAGAGGAGAGCGGGCGAAGGGAATCGAACCCTCGTGTGTAGCTTGGAAGGCTACCGTTCTACCATTGAACTACGCCCGCATGTCGAACGGCACGATGTTGTCGGACCGGCCCGACAAATGCAAGTCCTGCGCTCCTTCAGCGCGGCTCACTCACTCCTTCATCCCGGCTTGCAGCGCCCCGGCATAGCCGGTCAATTCGGTGTAGCCGGCCCCCCTCACCGGCGCGTTGGCGATGCTGCCTTCGATCGAGCAGGCGCCCTCCCAGTAATCGAGCGCGCCCATTTTCGTCAGGCGCAGTTCCTGGTCGGCCATCGCGGGGATCACCGTCAGGTCGGCGCGATGCCCCGGCACGACGATATGCCAGCCCGCCGGATAAACCGCCCCGCTGCCCGGACTTCGCCAGTCGCCCTTCTTCCCGATGGAAAAACTCCCCGGCAAAATCCGCTCCGAAGTCCCGTCGGCCTTCACCCACGTCCCCTCCGAAACGGGGTCGATCGCGCCCGACTTGTCGCGCATCGCGTAGAGCATGATCTCCTCGCCGTCGTCCAACTGGATGCAAAACCAGTCCCAGCCGATCTGGTCCCTGCCCAACGAACTCGTGCTGAATTCGTGATCGAACCAGCTCAGGCCCGACACGCCGTACGTCTTCGACCCGATCCGCAACTGCCCCTGCGTCGCCAGCCGGGGATAGGAATAATAGTAGGACGCCTCGCCCGCGCCGTCGGCCTTTCGGCTCAAACCGCCCACGCCTTCGAGAACGAGCGGCTTCAGCGGGTCCTCCTCGAAATCGATCGCCATCTCCGGTTCCCGCGCCACGAGATGAATCCGTTCCTTCGCCCCCTCCTGCCGGATCGTCCATGGCCCGAGGGCGACGTCCATCCGGTCGGTGGCGGCCTTCGCCTCGCCCAACGCGCCGCGGCTCACCCGTTCCGCGACGTGGAATTCGCCCCGTGCCAGGTCGCTGATGGTGAAATGGCCGAAATAAATGTCCCGCACCGCCCATTTGCTCTCCCGTTGCGCGGGCGTGAATTGAATTCCCTGCCGGAAGAGCGTGAGTTGATATCCGAAGCGGCGGCCCTGTTGCGCATCCTGCAGGTTGCCGGTGAAGTACCACCATTCCGTCTTGAAATTCGGATGCGCCCCGTGATCGCGGGGAAACATCCATGACCACGCCCCGATGACGCGCTGCCATGGTTCGTCCGGCAACGGCGGATCGGCCTGGAGGGGCGGCGCGACGAGGAAGACCACCGCCAATGCGGCGGTTTCGGCAATCTTCCTGATCGCACGATTGAAGGCAGGGGGATATTTTTGGATGGGATTAATAAGATTGAAATGATTTTAAAACAGGCGGTTTGTCCTTCAGCCAATCCCATTAATCATATTAATCCCATCTAAAATTCAGTTGTCATTCGTCGCTCAGGCAGGCATCCGCGGCACCTACAAAATGCTGTCGACGACATGGGTCATCTGGATCGCGCTGGTGACGCTCTCCAGACGCTTGATCTCGTGTCCATGGGTGTCGTAAACAACGAGGTGGACCTGGTCGTAAACGCTGTCCCAACCGAGCGCGTTGAGCGTCGAGCCGCTAAAATCGGGGATGATCGGCGCCTGATTGGATGGGTCGACGCCGGCCTTTTTCAACCGCGCGCTTTCCTTGGCCTCCTCCTTCCGGATTTGCACCCGGACGATGCCACGCATTTCCGGCGGCACATCGCCCCTCAAATCGACGACCCGGACAAAAGCAAAATCGGACCGGGAGCGATAGGGGTCGAGCGCCAAGGTCATTTTCCGCGACGCGTCTTCCAAGTCGGGGTTGGTGTACATCACCACCGTGTAATGCCCCTTCCCGTTGACCGCCACGGCCCGGCCGTTCACATCCTGGCCGCTGATCACTCCCTGCACTGCCCCCGAGGCGCGCGCCATGCCCGGCGCCGCCGCCATCAGGATCGGGAGGATCAAGGCGCAGGAGCCCGACAGAAAAGCAATAAAAGAATTCCTCACCATAAGTGGTTCAGCCTAGAACCTGACGTGTAAAAATCAACGCGAAATCGCCGAAGCGAGTCGGGCTGCGATGGCGATGGTGATTGCTCCCTGAACGAAGATGTCTACATTGCTCGTGTGAAAAAAACTGCGCCCGTCGCGATCATCGGAGCCGGCCTTTCCGGGTTGAGTTGCGCCCAGGCCCTCCATGCCGCCGGCGTCAGCGTGCGTGTTTTCGAGCGCGCCGCCGTCGTCGGCGGACGGTGCGCGACGCAGCTCTGGCAGGGACATCTCGTCGACCTCGGCGTGCAATACTTCACCGCGCAATCGGGCGATTTCAAGAAGGAGCTCCTCACCCGCCTGCGCCAGTTTCGCCCCATCGTCTCGCCCATCCTCGACCGGTACAATCAGCCCGTCCCCAATCCCGCCGGCCCCCGCTTTTACGTCCTGCAGGGAAACAACTATTTCGCCCACGTCCTTTCCCAGGGACTCGATGTCCGCTTGAACACCGCCGTCGAATCCGTCACCTTCCACTCCTCCGGCGTCAAGTGCCTCGGTGAAACCTACCGGGCGGCGGTCAGTTCCCTCCCCGGCCCGCAAACGGCCCGCCTCTTTGACCTGCCCCAGTCTCCCGCCGACTATGAACCGTGCCTCGTCGCCCTTCTGGAATATGCCGGGACCGACCTGGGCCGGTCCCACGAATGCTACGGACGCGTTCTGCCCGGCGGCGAACCGATCCAGGCCGGCTACTGCGAAAACAACAAGGTCGGCCGCATTGTCGGCAATAAAGCCGTCTTTGTTGTCGAGGCGGGGCCGAACTACAGCCGCGAATTTGCCGACGCCCCCTCGGAAACCTATCTTCCCGACATGGCCCGCAAACATGAGGAAATTTGGAGCATCCCCGCCGGCCAGATGACCGCCGCTTACGGCCATTGCTGGAAATTTGCGCGCCCGCTTCCAAACCGGCCGCACCTCCCCAAGCTTCCTCCCGGCGCCTTCATCTGCGGCGACTCCCGCACCGAATCGACCGTCGAAAATGTCTGGCTCGACGGGCAAAAGGCGGCCCGGGAAGTTTTGAAGCATCTGCGGGAAAAACAGGACTGACAGGCCCGATTCTTCCGGACCTCATTTTCCGCGCGGCGAAAACCGGACGATCCAGCAGGCGCCGAGGATGATCGACCACGCGCACGCCTGCGCCCAAAGCAAAGTCGCCACGACCGATCCGAGGGCGATATAGGCGGCGCTCGCCTTCAGGAGCTTCGGCACCAGGGACGCAAAAATCAAACTGCAGGCGATCCATCCCGTCGACGCCAGCAGGCTCCCCTCCACCAGGTACCGGTTTTTATGGCGGCGCGTCGGGACCAGGTAGTAGGTCAGATAGAACGTTCCGAAAAGCGCCGAAACCACGACCAAAAGCTGCAAACCGTTGACCAGCGTGTCGCCCAAATTCGAAAAATGAGATTGCTTCAAAAGATCCCGCAGGCCCGCGGCCTCCGCCGCCGTGATCGAAATCAAGAGCAGCAGACACATCCAGAGCAGGAGCAGCGCGATGGTCTTCACGACTCCCCTCCAACTCCACCCCTGCGCGCGGCGTTCATCGTCAAAAATAAAGTGGAGCGTCCGAACGATCTGCTCCATCAAATTGAATGAGGTGTAGAGCGCCACAATGAAACCGACCGTGACCAGCCCTCCCTTGGTGGCGTTCTGCACCGTGGTGAAAATACGCTCCGTGTTTTTGATGGGGATGATGTCTCCCAACACCTCGGCGTACTGTTCCGTATAATTCTCCTGCAAGGCCAGTTGCGACGAGATTTCCATCCCCACCGCGAAAGTCACGGCCAGAAAGGGCACGAGCGACAGCACGACGCAATAGGCGAGCGCCGAGGCGTAGGTGCCCAGCCGGTCCGCCTTCGAATAAAGAACCGACCCGTAGAGCCACTTGAACATGGGGAGAACTTAGAACGTAGAACTTGGAACGTAGAACTAAAAATTCGCGCTGTTCCATTCCAAGCTCTACGTTCTTAGTGCTTAGCTCCATCCTTCCCAATGCTTAGTTTCTTCATCACCGGCACCGACACCGGCGTCGGCAAGACTTTCTTCACCTCTTGGCTTGTCCGCGGCTGGCTGGCCCGGGGACATGCCGCCGCGGCCCTCAAGCCGATTTCCACGGGCGACCGCCACGACGCCGCGCTCCTGCGCGAGGCATCCGGAGACGCCCTCTCTCTCGACGAGATCAACCCCGTCCATTTCCGCGAACCGGCCGCACCCCTGCTCGCCGCGCGTGCCGAAAATCGCTTTATCGATTTCATCGCGTTGAACCGGGAAATCGAAACCATCCGCGCCCGTTTCTCCCATCTCGCCGTGGAAGGCGTCGGCGGCTGGCGCGTTCCCCTCGCGCCGGGCCGCGACGTGCGCGACTGGGCGCGCGACCTCGGCTTTCCCGTCGTCGTCGTCGCGCGGGGAACCCTCGGCACGCTGAACCATACGCTGCTCACGGTCGACGGCATCCACGCGGCGGGACTCCCCTGCGCGGGCGTCGTCGTCAATCCCGGTCCGGAGGAAAATTCATCACCCGACCGGGTGTCACCAGACCTCGATCTCGCCCGGAGCCGGAACGTCGCCCTTCTGCGGACCCTGCTTGGTCTGCCGGTTCTTGAGTTTGATCGCCGCGTTCAAGCCTCGGGCCATGTCCCCGTGTGGCTCGGGGGCGAAGAGGTCTAGATTGGGATTGATGTCGTCGCCGCAGCGCGGCTCGATCCCCGCCGCGAGCTTCTCCGCCGCCGTCCCGGCGATCATTCCCGCGTTGTCGGTGCAGAACGCCGGCTCCGCCACGATGAGGTCGATCCCCGTCTCGTAGCAGGCGAATTCCAATTCGTCGCGCAGCATCTTGTTACAGAGGACGCCGCCCGAAACCGCCAGCCGTTCCACGCGCGCCTGCGCCACCGCCTGAACTGATTTCCGCACGAGCACATCGACGACCGCTTTCTGGAACGACGCGCACAAATCGTAGGCCCACACCGGGTCGGTCTGCATCTGGCCGCTTTTCTCGTAAAAAAAGCGAACCGCGGTTTTCAATCCGCTGAAGCTGAAATTCAGGTTATCGCGCTCCGGAAAACTGCGCGGGAGGCCGAACGCCTCCGGGTTTCCCTTGATCGCCACCCGCTCGATTTCGGGTCCGCCCGGATAAGGCAGGCCGAGGAGCCTGGCCACCTTGTCGAACGCTTCGCCTGCGGCGTCGTCGACGGTCGAGCCGAGCTTGATGTAGCGGTCCCAGC
Source organism: Methylacidiphilales bacterium (assembly GCA_035948935.1). GTDB lineage: Bacteria > Verrucomicrobiota > Verrucomicrobiia > Methylacidiphilales > UBA1321 > JABDGH01. Next base: position 188,228 of record DASZIP010000031.1, read on the forward strand.
CGAGCGCATGGACCAGCAGCGTGTGACCGCCACTGGCGATCAGCCCGACGAAGGGAAACTCGACCGCGCGACGGCTCGCGAAGAACGGCGAATAGAGATGTCCCTCGAGGTGGTTCACGCCGACCATCGGCTTCGACAATGCCACGGCCAGCCCCCGCGCGTAGGAATGGCCGATCAGCAGCGAGGAGGCCAGGCCAGGCCCTTCCGTCGCCGCCACGGCGTCGATCGCCTCCAGGCTCAGGTTGATGTCCTTCATCACCTGCGGCACCAGCACGGGCAGGTTGCGCAAATGTTCGCGCGTCGCCATCTCCGGCACGACGCCGCCGTAGGGCCGGTGCAGGTCGATCTGCGAACTCACCACCTGCGCGAGGATGTCGGTCGACCAGGGATTGGTCTCGACCAACGCCACGGCCGTCTCGTCACAGGAAGTCTCAATGCCCAGCACGCGCATTCGATCATCCTAAGCCGTTTTTATTCCGAGGGGAAGCGCGGCCATGCGCCGTTCCTTGACAAGCCTTGTCTGTCCCACGATTATTGAGCCATGAGCTACCATGTAACGCTGATCAAGTCGGAGGAGGGGTATGCCGTGTTTTGCCCCGGTCTCCCCGGATGCTGCTCGCAGGGTGAAACGGAGCAGGAAGCGTTGCAAAACATCCAGATTGCGATTCGCGAATATCTCGGGGTCATCTCCGACGATGCGGAACATCCTGAAATTCGCGAAGTCGAAGTCGCGATTTAATTAATCGCCCAAATTTATCCGCGCCCGATCTCTCGCCCCATGCCAATAGCGGAGCACACGCACCGTGCGGCTCTTTTCCACGACGCGGTAAACCAGCAAATAAGATTTCACGACGAGAAAGCGTCCTTCCGTACTATCTTTGATCCGCATCCCCTGATAAGGACTTCTGCTCAATCGTTCAGCCTGATCCAGCAAAAACTGGCAGAAGTTTTGTGCGCGTTGCGGATTATCACGGGCAATATAGCGGCGGATATGCTCAATATCCTGCAAGGCTCCCCGAGCAATAATTACTTCGTAGTCCACGAATCGAGTGCTCGACGAGCCTCCGCCAAACTGATGCCACCCTCTTTTTCAAAAGCGGCATCCGCCTCGTCGAACACAGCCTTGAGTTGTAATTCCGCCGCGCGGGCATAAATCAACTCGATATCCGACGGCGGCAGCTTGGGCAATTCATCAAGAATTTCCGCAGTACTCATATTGAGGCAAGTTAGCATGGCACCCAGGGGCTTACAAGCGGGGAGCTACCTCGCGGGCGTCGTGGCGGGATCCGACGATTGCGGCGCGGGCGTCTTGGCCGAAGCATCGAGGGCCTGGCGTTGCTTGTAGATGAGGATGCTCCGCAGCGCGCCGGCCGCCCGTTCCAACTGCCGGTCCTCCGCCTTCGCCGCCTCGGTCTTTTCCTCCGGCGTCAGGGACCGGCTCGCCTCGGCCAGGATGATCCGCCGCTCCTCCGTGTCGCTGATCGGCACCTCGATGTCGGGTGAAACACCCACGGCCTGGATCGTCTTCTTGCTCGGCGTATAGTACTTCGCCATGGTCAGCCGCAGCCCCACCCCGTTGCCGAGCGGCTGCACGGTCTGGACCGATCCCTTTCCGAAGGTGGTTTCGCCGACGAGGATCGCGCGGTTCAAATCCTTCAGCGCGCCCGCCACGATTTCGGCGCCGCTCGCGCTGTAGCCGTTGATTAAAAGCGCGATCGGATAATCGGGATGCACGGGTTGGGGGCGCGCGCGAAAATCCTCCGATTCCTCCGCCGTGCGGCCGCGGGTCGAAACGATCACCGTATTCGGCGGCAGGAATTTCCCGGCCACGTCGACCGCCGAATCGAGCAGGCCGCCCGGGTTGTTCCGCAAGTCGATGACCAGGCCCTCGATGCCCGCCTGCTCCAGACTTTCCAATGCATGGTCGAGCTCATCCGGGGTGTTTTCGCCAAATTCCTCGATCCGCACATAGCCGATCTTTTCTTGCCCCGCCATCGACGCCGGGAGCAGCCGCGCATCCTTCACCGACGAGACCCGGATCGTTTCCCGTGTCAGCACCACCTCGAAGACCGTTCCGCCGCCCGGCGCCCCCGCCACGGGACGCAGGAGGGTCAGGCGGGCCTTCTCGCCCGGCTCGCCCTTCAGGGCCTTCTCCGCCGCGGCCAGGGTCATTTTTTCGGTGTTTTTGCCGTCGATTTTCAGAATCCGGTCGCCCGGCATCAATCCGGCCCGTTCGCCCGGCGTATCCTCCATGGGCGAAAGGATGATGATGCCTCCGTCCTTGACGCCAACGACGATGCCCAGCCCGCTGAATTCGCCCTTCGTCTCCCTCTGGATGTCCTGAAAACTTTCCTCATCCAGAAACTGGCTGTGGGGGTCGAGCGACGCGAGCATCCCGCGCAACGCGGCGTAAGTCAGGTCCTTGTAGCCGACTTTGTCGGGGTCGACGTAATCCTGCCGGATCAACTGAAGCACCCGCGCAAATAGCAGCGTGTACTGGTAGCTTTCGTCCGGCTTTTCTGCCGGCGCCGCAGAGCGCCCGCTTTGCCAGCCGAGGATGCCGGTCAGTAAAAAGAAGGCCGTCAGCAAGGCCGTAAGTCGCGCGCGGGCCATCATAGGAAGTGGTCTAGAGGCTGTCCGAAAAATAGGCGTAGGTCACGCCGAAAGGATTTTTTCCCTGGGGCAAGGAGTCGAGTGAGGAGCAGGGAATGTGGGTCGTGCAGGACTCGAACCTGCAACCAAGTGCTTAAAAGGCGCCTGCTCTACCATTGAGCTAACGACCCGTCTGGAAGAGCCGGAGACAATATCCCATGTGCGGGCCGGGCATCAAGGAGTTTTGGCTCCTGCGGAGGGCAGTAAAGCTACGCCAGAAAAATACTGCCGTGCGCAGCACCTGCCGTCCGACGATTGATGGGACGCGAAGAGACTCGCGTCCCTACCCAAACTACACCGCCTTTTCGCCCCGTTCTTCGGTGCGGATCCGAACGGCTTCCTCGATGGGCAGAATAAAAATCTTGCCGTCGCCGATCTTGCCCGTCTTGGCCGCCTTTTGGACGGTTTCGATGGCGCGTTGGACCAGGTCTTCGCGCATGACGACTTCAATCTTCACTTTGGGGAGGAAATCGACGGTATATTCGCTGCCGCGATAAATTTCGGTATGGCCTTTTTGGCGTCCAAAGCCTTTAACTTCGCTAACGGTGAGGCCTTCGATGCCTAACTCGGTCAGGGCTTCTTTAACTTCTTCCAACTTAAAAGGTTTGATGATGGCCTCGAGCTTGCGCAGGGACATGGAAAATTCTCCTTAGGGGTTCAATATAGGGGTTGGTTCTCGTACGGTTACGAGGTTACATGTCTAAGCAATGACCATGCCATAGGCAAGCTTGATTTAACCTTGCCTCTCACGATTTCTTGCGCCGAGTCGATTTGATCAGCAGGCCTGCTTCAAAAAGCGCAGCCTGTGGCGCTCATGAGTGCAATCGCATCTTTCTGGAATAATGTAGCGGGCCGGATCGCCCACCATCCCGCAGGGATGGGAGAACCGTAGCCGGTGGTAAGACCGCGAAGCGGTCGCAAACACCGGAATGTATTCCCGAAAAACCGATCCCAGCAGGGGTCGAAGAGTTCTGGCACCCCTACCGGGGTGCGGTCGTCTGAGAATCTTTCCCGGTGGTGTCGTCCCGCCAGGGTGGGACTCAACCACCGGCTACGATTCTGCCAAGCCTCCGGCTTGCCGCAGCCATGCCATGACGATTCGGCGCTGCGATCTTTTACGGATTAAAGGGCACGCTTTATTTGTGCGATCCACAAATTGCTTCCTGTTCGCGCGGAATGATCCGCGCGAACCCGGACAACAAGTTGTCCAGGCCACCCGAAGAGGAAAACAGAAAACCCCGGGAACCTTGCGGCTCCCGGGGTTTTCAAAGAACTAATTGATATTAGATCAAATTAGAACGAATAGACGGCTTCAGCCGAGATTTCGTTCTGAACCGAGCTGCCACTCAGCACGGTGTTGCCGTTGGCAAGGGTGTGCGTGCCACCCGAACCGGCGCTCAAAACGTCCGCACGATATTCGACGCGGGTCAGGAGGTTGTCCCAGATATTGAACGTGGCCGTGAGGGTCTCGGACCAGTCATCCTGAGACGGGGTCGCCACCGCGATAGTACCACCATCCGAGGTCAAGCCAGTAGCGCCAAACAACGGATTCCAAGCCGAGGAGGAATGGATGTACTCGCCGCGAGCTTCCAAGGAGACGAGCTTGCTGACCTTGTATTGCAGGTACAGCGCACCGCCCCACCATGTCTCGGAGCCGTTCCTTACATCGCCAACGGGAGTTATGGTAGGAACGCTGCCATTAGTCGCTTGGAGTTGAGCAGGGTTACCATCTTCACCATTGTAACCGAAGTCGAGGTTGAAGCCGAGGGTCGTGTTGCCCGACTTGTCGAAGGTCGGAGTCCAGTTGCCCCAGATGTCATAAACAACCACGCCGCCGTTTTCCTGAGAATTATTCACGAAGTCACCGGCAGGTGAGTAGATGAAGGACTGGGTGATGTTGGCATTCTTACCGGGGGCGTTGATATTCAACTGACCGGTGATGGCCTTGCCGCCGAACGGATAATCGTTGCGGGCATCGGTAGAACCTCCGGGAACGGGATCGCTAACCGAGTTGTTCCAGCCGTCAACCACACCGAACTTGGCTTCGACCGTGTCGTTGAACTTATAGTCGGCATAGACACCGGTATGAGTCAACGGAATCAGGTTGGTGAAGAGCAAGCCGCGGCTGAAGTTGGGGTTCGCGGGGCTTTCGATCACTTCATAACCGAGGAAGGTCACGAACTTACCGGCATAGATGTCCAAGCCGTTGCCGACCGGGATCCGGAACTTGACCAACGCCTGTTCGAGAGCAATACCGTTATCGCCGCTGCTGCTCGTATTAAAGGCGGAATCACCGAGGAACTTGGCATCGGAACCCAAGATGGCGTCGATGCGGAACCCGGCGGCCCAGTCGTTCTTGTCCGGAAGGGCCTTTTCCAAGGCGAGCTTCACGGCGTTGACATTAAAGTTGTCGTTGTTGCGGTCGAACGCATGCAACTGGGACTGGCCACCACCGAAGCCCGTGCCGCGGCCGCCGAATTGCTCGGTGTAGCTCACGTCAACGTAGCCGCTGAGGGTGATGCCCTTCTGGGCGGTTTCGACGTAGTTAATGCCCTGATCTTCGATGACCTTCTTGAGGTCTTTCGAATCGGTGCCATCGGTGCTCGTGGTGCTGGTCGTGTCGTCGGCGAGCACAGGCAGAACCATGGCTCCCGAGAGGGCGACCGCGCTGAGAACTTTCAGTATCGTTTTCATTCGCTCTAATCTCCTTGGTTTAATGACTCGGCCAACCGCTTCCTCCATGAAAGCAACCGGCTCTGTCGGTTCGTGAGGCCAGCCGCCATTACCGCACATCTTAGTAACGGCTGGCATCTGCACTCGTATGTGGCGAGATTAAGGATCGCCGTCAAATCGTCAACAATTTTTTTTATTTTTTTTGAACGTTCGCCCGGCACCCCTCTTTTGAGAGGCAAACCGGCCCTTTTCGGCCTGTCCGCCGCCCCTCCCTTGGGAGCAGCTCCTTTCATTTTTTGAACATTTCGGGGTGGGAAGTGTCGGCTGGCAAAGAGTTCCGTCATCCTGAGCGAGGCGAACGGAAGACCTGCTTTTTCCAAGCATAGCCGGCTGAGCCGAGTCGAAGGACCCAGGTCGCATTTTTGGAGGCGATAGGCATCAAAATTGTGCCTCCATCCAAGGGAAGGCGGCGTGGCAGCCACTGACAACGAAGGCTTTGTCCGCCTGCAATCATCAGAGGTAAAAGCGGCTGGGTCCTTCGACTCGGCTCGGCGAGCGCTTAATTGGAAAGGTAATTTCGAATTCGATTCTAGCAACATTCTAATTAGAGTTAGCAGAAATAGCGAATCTGGGCTATTTCACATCCAATAATCGGCCGTCTCGATGGTGAGGCTGCCGGTGCAGCCGCTTCCGTTGTAGTCCTGGCAGGCGAGGATTTGTCCGAACGCCGTCATGACGACGGCCGACGGCGATCCTCCCGGGCCGTTGTCGTAGGACGAGGTGAAGCGGCCCGCCCCGAGCACCACCGTGATGTAGGGATAGTAAAGATCACCGACTTTGTAGAGGTCACACCAGTTGATGCCGACTTGGAGGGTGGCGTTAAATGAAGGCAGACCACCGGAAGCTGCGAGAGTATCAAAACCGGCGAGGACTCGCTGCGCCGGAGTGCGTCCGCCATTTGCGGAAAAAGTCTCTTCAAAAGACCATGCAGGCGTCAGCCCATCAGCCGACCACGTGCCACTGACGAGGATCGACTTAGCCTTCCAATACTCCTGAATCGCTCGCGGGATAGTGAAATGGAGCTGGTAAGGGCTCGGGCTTGCGATGGGGGGCTCGCGCACAATGACTCCTTGTGGCAGCCAATTTCCAGCGCCAATATAAAAAAGACTCATGAACCAAATTACAAAGGTTTTGGATAAATCGCCGCAGTTGCCGCCCCGGATAAGACGACATTTTCCACGACCATATCTGTTTGGACGTAATTTTTAATGTTGGGCCTGCCCTTCGCATCAGCCGTCGCCGCTGCGATCACCTTGCGAAATAAGGTCTGATTAGGAGGCGTGCTCGAGTCCCCTTCCACAATCCCTCCCGCTGTCCATGGGGTGGCGGATGGACTGTAATCGTTGTTGCCGTTTCCGAAATTGTGAATCGTTGGCGTGCCTGGCACGACCGCCAGCCCGGCTACGTTGGCCAATATGATCTACCACGGTGACCAATACTACGCCGAGGGCAAAGCGATCCGCAACCGAGTGGACATGGTGATGAGCTCGGTTGAGAAAGCCGCGCGCGGCGCTGACTCCACCATCCCGATCCTGGCCGAAGCCGACAAACTCTTGCAGCTCGGCAAGCGCAAGGTCCGGGCCAATAAGGCCGCGCCGTCAGCGCCCACGACTCCTCAACCAAGGAAGACGCGGAGCGATGCCCTGATCTATAAGCTCTCCCCCGATCAGCGCACCGAGATCACCGACCGGCTTGCTTGCGGCGCATCCTACCGTAAGATTGTCGAACTGTGCGCGTCCTGGGGCATCAAAACATCCCTCGGCGGTCTCACTGAATATCTCCGCGTTAACCGGGATAAAGTTGCTCCGTAATCCTTATTTTCCATGAGCGCAACCATCTACTGGCGTCCTGTGGCCAAGAGGATGTCTTACATCGACACCGATGCTCCGTCATCGTTCATCGAAGCTCTACGGGAGGCCTTCGGACGCGACCTGCCGGCGAAGTTCGCCGGGGAAGACATCCCCGTCCTCAAGGGCATGGCCGCCGCTGATCGTGGCCAGCGCAAAGCCTACGAGGGAATGATAAAAGCCATCGAAGAGTTCGGCATCGTCGAACTATGGGCCGAGTATTAGCAGGAGCACCGCCGCTCAACCCTTCTTCTCTGCCGACCGGCTTGCTTGCGGCGCATCCTACCGTAAGATTGTCGAACTGTGCGCGTCCTGGGGCATCAAAACATCCCTCGGCGGTCTCACTGAATATCTCCGCGTTAACCGGGATAAAGTTGCTAACTCTAATTAGAACCTGCCCATTTTCATCGCCAACCTGCTAAAATCACTTCACCCGTCACCATGCCAGATTCCACCTTCCTAAGTCCCTCAAATTCAGGTTGCTGCGGCGCAGATTCAGCCTGTTCAGGCTAATTCAGGTTCGCTAGATTCGATTTCAGAAAAGCCGAAAAGAAACGCCCCGCTCGCCTTCGCTCAGGATGACGGATTGAGAAAAGAAAGTCTTTCGCAAAGGCCTCGATCAAGGGTGGCCCGGACAACGAGTTGTCCGGGCCACCCCAGGAGTTCCCCCCCGTTCCCAAACTCCTGCGGAGGGAGGCAAGTTTGGGAGCGAGGCAATGGAGTTTCGCACAGCACACTCGTGTGACGGACTGCAGAGGGCTGAAGAGGAGGGGAAAAACTTCCAGTGGGAAATCCGTGGAAATGAAATAAATAAGCCGCTATTGTCGATCTGGAAGCTGTCCCCCATGCCCGTCCTTATCGTCCTCTATCTTTTTGTCGTTGGCGTCGTTTCTTTGATCGCCCAGATGCTCCTGCCCGCTCATTTCCCGATTTTGGGCGTGGTGGGCTTTGACTCGGCCCTGATTCCCCTGGTGGTGATCTACGCCAGCCTGGAGCTGAGCGACGAGCGGGCGCCCATTCTTGCCGCCCTTCTGGGGATTTTGCTGGATCTGAATTCCTCCCCCTCCCACCGGTTCGGCACCTCGATGCTGGTCCTGTTTTCGCTTTCGGCGCTGATTGTGAGCCAGGCCCAAAAGCCGGAGTCGCACACGTGGCTTTTCCGGCTGATCTTCGTGCTGGTGGGGACGTTTGCCTTTTTCCTGCTCAATTACATCCTGATTTTGGCTGAAACGGCGCGCTGGTACTGGCCGCTGGCGGTCTGGAGCAAGATCACCTTCGCCTCGCTCCTGAACCTGTTTCTGTGCCCCTTCTTCTTTTACCTGATCGGCCTTCCCCCGCGCCTCTGCGGATGGAAGCCGGACCACGAGAACCCGGATCGATCTTATGCTCGCTGACGATATCCGCGTCCAAGGCTGGCGTCTGGGCGTGCTGGCGCTGCTGGTTTTTGGCGCCGTCGGGCTGCTCCTGAGCCGTCTCTGGACGGTGCAGGTCGTCAATTCGGATTCGGCCCGCGCACTGTCGGAAGAGGAGACGACCGTCCGGGAGCGCCTGGCCCCGGCCCGGGGAGCGATCTGCGACCGCAACGGCGTCATGCTGGCGGAAAACCGACCGAGCTTCGACATCGACTTCAACCTGGGCGACCTGCGCCGCGCCTATGCCGAGGCCCACAAGGGCAACGTGCCGCGGCGCCCGCTGCATATTTACTTTCCCATCGACGGCCATGCCGGACCGCTCAAGGTGGGCGCCGCCGAATATTCGACCCGGATGGAGTTCCCGAATCCGATCACCGACTGGCAGGGCGACGGCCATTTCACGCAGGACGCAAAGAGGGACGGCTCGATGCTGATCACGGTCCAGACGGGGGAGAAGTCGCTCCTGGTGCGCGCGTTGAAAGACCCGGCGGAGGCGGAACTGACGGTGATGTCCGGCGGAAGGACGTACCAGTTCCACCTCGTGGCGGACCGCAACGCGGCCCACACGGTGACCTTTTGCCGGCCGGGCGAAAAGGCGCCGAAATGGCTCGAAGAAGACGACATCGTCGAGATCGTCAGGGAGAGCATCGATCCGATCAAGGACACGCTGGGGCTGACGGCGCCGCTGAACGAGAAGGATATCCGGGAGCATTTCCACACCAACCCCGACCTGCCCTACCACTACATGACCGACCTCGATTTTGCGACGGTGGCGAATTTCGAGGAGAGGAACGCGGGGGTGACGGGGATTTCGATCGCGCAAAACCCGGCCCGCGAGTACACCTACGGGGCGTTTGCGGCGCATATCCTGGGTTACGTCGGCAAGCCCGACAACCAGAACGAGTCTCTGGCAAGCGATAATACGCCTTACGAGACCGTCGGCCGGCACGGGATCGAGGCGATCATGGACGGGCAGTTGCAGGGGGAGCCGGGGAGCGCGATCTGGCGGGTCTCCTCGCAGGGCTATTACATCGGGGACAAGCCGATCCAGTCGAACGACCCGACGATGGGGAACACGCTCTACCTGACGATCGACGCGCGGGTTCAGTACATCGCCGAGACGGCGATGCGCCATGCGAACGTGGGGCGGGGCGCGGTGGTGGTGATGGACCCGCGCAACGGGGACGTGCTGGCGCTGGTTTCAATCCCGAGTTACGACCCGAACAAGTTCATTCCGAAGATCGCGGCCAAGGACTGGGACGCGCTGAACCAGGACCCGACGGCGCCGCTGTTCAACCGGGCGCTGCACGCCTACCCGCCGGGATCGACCTACAAGATCATGGTGGCGCTGGCGGGGTTGAAATCGGGCAATTGCAACGTCAACACCTCCTTCGACTGCCCTGGAGCGATCCAGATCGACGACCATCTTTTCCATAATTCGGACAGCACCGACGCGGGGGTGATGAGCCTTGTCCACGCGATCTGCGTGTCGAGCGACGTCTATTTTTATCAGTATGGGATGCAGGCGGGGATCGAGGCGATTGACGCGATGGGGAAGCTGGCCGGGTTCGGGCACAAATGGGGGCTGCTCGGCGATGCCGACGAGGACGCGGGGATTTTGCCGGGTCCCGGGTGGATGAAGGAACCCGATATTGCGGCGCGGCTGTTGAAAAACCACCAGATCAATCATTGGAGTCGCGCGCAAACGGCCAACACGTCGATCGGGCAGGGTTTCGTCGAGAACACGCCGCTGCAAATGGCGACTTTCCTCTGCGCCGTGGCCAACGGCGGGACGGTCTACCAGCCGCGCCTCTATTCGCGGGTCGTCTCGTCGGACGGGAGGGAGCAGCCGGCCCCGGCGGAAGGGCAGGTTTACAGCACGCTCGACGTGAAGCCCGCGGATTTAAAGGCGGTGCAGGAGGGGATGCGCGAAGTGATCGAGGAAGGTACGGCCACGCTGGCCCAGGTGCCCGGAGTTCAACAAGCGGGCAAAACCGGCACGGCGCAGGCGTGGATCAAGGTGAACGGGGAGACGCGGCGGGACCTGAAATGCTGGTTCTACTGCTACGGCCCGTTCGAGGCGCCCCGTTACGTCACCTGCGTGTTGGTCGAGGGGGGGGTCTGGGGCGGGACGACGACGGCGCCGATCGCGCAGGAGATCATGAGCCGGCTCTACGCGATGGACAAGGGGGCGGTGGAGAATGTCGCGTTTCTGCAACCGGCGATGGGCAATTTCAACGGCGCGACCGAGGTCGTCGCCGGCGCCAATGTCATCAAACCGGCGGACGCGACGGATACAACGGACAATCCCGATAACGGCGATGCTTATTCGACGACGCCGATGGCCGATGCGCCGCCCTCGGCGCGCAGTTCGAACGCGACGAAGCACAAGCATTAGATGAGGACGTCGTTTTTTTCGTCGAGGCGGACGATGGTCGGGCGGTGCTTGGCGGCGAGTTCGGCGGGGACCTGGGCGAAGCTCATGATGGTGAGCCGGTCGCCGATTTTGCCGAGATGCGCCGTCGCGCCGTTGAGTTCGATGATCCTGGTTCCGGGCCGGCCGTAGATGAGGTAGGTCTCGAAGCGTTCGCCGTTGTTGATGTTGCCGACCAGAATCTTCTCGTAGGGGAGAAACCCGGCCTTCTTCGCCAGATCCTCGGCCACCGTGAGGCTGCCCTCGTAATGGAGGCTCGCGCCGGTGACGGTGGCGCGGTGGAGCTTCGATTTGAGGAGCGTGTAGTGGGACATCAACGGCGATTCTATCACAAGCGGAGGATTTATTCCATCTCCCGGATGCGCTCGATGTGGCGGCCGCCCTCGAAGGGGGTGTCGAGGAAGATGCGGACGCATTCGAGCATGATGTACTCCGAGATCATGCGCTGGCCGAAGGCGATGACGTTGGCGTCGTTGTGCCTGCGGCCAAGCTCGGCGGTCTGGGAATTCCAGACGTAGGCGCAGCGGACGCCCTTGACCTTGTTGGCGACCATGGCCTCGCCGTTGCCCGATCCGCCGAAGACGATGGCGCGTTCGCAAAAGCCGTTGGCCACGGTCTCCGCCGCCGGACGGATGAACTTCGGGTAGGGAACCGGGGCGTCACTGTCCGTGCCGCAATCGAGCACTTCGTGCCCGAGCGAAATCAGCAGGGCTTTCACCTTCTCTTTATAGGCAAAACCGGCGTGGTCGGAACCGAGGGCGATTTTCATGACGAAGAGAGAGGATTCTTGAAGAGGGCGGCGGTGTCAATCCGGCTGAAGAATTTTTGGCGGAACTCCTGCGGAGGGCAGCAATGGAATGACTGACTTTTGACACCACTTTGGGATGAAATCTGGTCTTTACCTTTCGGTCATCCCGAGCTTGTCGAGGAATCAGTTCAGCCCCTCTGAAAAAGGCAAACGGAACTGATCCTTCGACAAGCTCAGGATGACGGAACTGTTTTTACCAAATTACTTTTCAAAGTGGTCTGAGACAGGAGGAACATGAAGGACATGAGAGAGGCAGGAGATTTTTTTGGGATGGGATTAACGGGATTGGCCGAAGAAAAAACCGCCTGCCTTTGAAATCATTTTAATCTTATTAATCCCATCCAAAATTCCCCTTCATCGGCCTTCATGTTCCTCCTGTCTAAATTCAGTCTGGCTCCCAATCCTGTCAAAAATTCTTACTTCTCGGGGGGCTGCCACGATCCGAACATCGAGACGTTGGAGCAGGTTTTTTCGATGGGCTTGAACTGGCATTGGAGGAAGCGGACGGTTCCATCGGGAACAAAGACCTTGTCGATGAAGAGATAGCCGGCGGAGGGATCGGCCCTGGTCCCGGTCGAGTAGTTGCAGAAGACGAGCTTTTGGCCGCCGACGATGATGCCGGCGTACTGGCGCGCGTAGGCGTCGAAGTTTTTGGAGATGAGGGCGAGTTCGTTGCGTTCCTCTTCGAGCTGCTTGGCGACTTCCGGATTTACCGGGACGGTGCGGTCGGGATTGGGGGCGAGGTCGGGGAAAAGAAGGGCCGGATTTTTGACGGCGGCGCGGATGAGCTCGCCGAAGACGCGGTCGGCAACGGCGACGTCCTGGGCGGGCGGGGTCCAGAAGCCGTCGATCTTGACCGGGCCGGGGATGCTCGACTGGAAATCGGCCTTGCGGGCGGTGGCGTAGCCCTCGGGGACGATGTAGGCGGCCTGCGACTCGAGGTCGACCCGGATGAGGGGCGGATCGGCGAAGGCGTTGGAAAACATCAGACCGAAGGCCGCGAGCAAAATCAGGATAGCCTCCAAGCGCACGTTCTTTCTTTAGTCCGTTACGGCGACGCAGTAAATTCGATTTCGCGGCCTTGCCTCGAACGGGAGATATGGGACTTATATGACGAATGGGGCTTATGGGAACAAACCTATTAGTCTTTCCCATTCCGTTGATTTGATGGAAATTCTCCTGCCTTCCAATCGTGTCAATCTTGTTAATCGTCTCCAAAAAATTCCGTTAATTCCGTCAATTTTTTTCCATGAACCGGATTCATCTTTTGCCCGAGCACGTCGCCAACCAGATCGCGGCGGGCGAGGTGATCGAGCGTCCGGCGTCGGTGCTGAAGGAGCTGCTGGAAAACTCGCTCGACGCCGGGGCGACGCAGGTCGACGTGCAGATCGGCGCGGGAGGGCGGAGTCTGGTGGCCGTCACGGACAACGGGTGCGGGATGAGCCGGGACGACGCGCTGCTGTGCCTCGAACGGCACGCGACGAGCAAGCTGCGCGACAGCGACGACCTGGACCGGATCGCCTCGTACGGCTTCCGGGGCGAGGCGATCCCGAGCATCGCGTCGGTGTCGAAGTTTCGCCTGCGGACGCGCGAGGCGGAGGCGATCGCGGGGACGGAGATCGTGATCGACGGCGGAAAGCTGCGGGACGTGCACGAGATCGGGCTGGCGCCGGGGACGCAGATCGAGGTGCGGTCGCTTTTCTATAATCTTCCGGCGCGGCGGAAATTTCTCCGGACAGAGGCGACCGAATCGGCGCATATCCGCCACACGCTGCTGCTGGCGGGACTGGCTCGGCCCGACGCCGGGTTCACGCTGACGATGGACGAGCAACCGGCGCAGCGGTGGATGCCGGGCGAGGATTTGCGGCAGCGGCTCGTCTCGATTTTCGGCGCGGAGTGGGCGGAGCTGACGGCGCCGATCGAGGCGGCGAGCGGCGGGCTGCGGCTGCGGGGGTTCATCGGCAAGCCGGGTGTGAGCCGGGCGGCGCGGACCGAGGAGCTTTTTTTCATCAACCAGCGGCCGGTCGAGAACCGGACGCTCCACTTCGGGCTGCTGGAGGGCTACCACAATTCACTGATGAAGGGGCGCTACCCGGTGGCGATTTTATTCCTGGAGATGGACCCGTCGGGCGTCGACGTGAATATTCACCCGGCGAAGCGGGAGGTGCGGTTCCATGACGACTTCACGATCCGGCACTTCGTCGTGCAATCGGTGCGGGAGGCGTTGGAGAAATTTTCGGGCGCGCCGGCGGCGAGGATTACGTTTGAGGGGGCGACTTCTGTAACCGCGACAGCCACCGAAACACCGAATGGGACTTATAGAACAGATACGACGCATAGGACGGATACAGTTGATAAGTCCCATCCGTCCCATGGGTCCTACAAGTCCCAACCGCCAACCCAAACCCCGCCTCTACAACTGGCAAGCGAAGCGGAGCCGCTCGCGTCGCAACCGACGCTTCCCCTTCCCGAAGAAACGCCCGCGCCGCGTGCCGCGCCGCGTCCGGAGCCGGTGGTGACGAACCGGCTGGGGCTTCACGTTATCGGCTGCGTGGGGCAACTTTATCTCGTCGCGGAAAGCGCCGAGGGGCTGGTGCTGATCGACCAGCACGCGGCGCATGAGCGGGTGCTGTTCGAGCAGATGCTCAAGCGGATGGCGTTGCAGGACCCGGCGTCGCAACAGCTTCTCTTTCCGGTGACGCTCGAATTTCTTCCGCGCGAGGCCGACTTTCTGCTGGCGCAGGTGGAGACGCTGCAACAGGCGGGGGTGGGGATCACGCGGTTCGGGCCGAGCAGTTTTCTGGTCGATGCGCTGCCGGCGATGGTGAAGGCGCGGGACGTGGCGGAGTTCATCCGGACGGTCGTGACCGATCTGCAGCAGGAGGGGGGCGAGACGAGGAAGGGGCGGCGTTTGAGCGAGGATATCGTGGCGAAGACGGTGTGCCGGCACGCGGTTAAGGCGAACGACGCGCTGAAGCCGGCGGAGTGGGACATGCTGCTGCACGACTTGCTGGCCTGCGACCTGCCGTATACGTGTCCGCACGGACGGCCGACGATGATCCAGTTATCGCTGGCGGAACTCGACAAGAAATTCGGGAGAACACCGTAGGAAGCATCTATACGCTAGACCCCATCGGGCATCGGCACCATCTTCCTGATGTCCGCCATGACTTTCTCCGGCCCGACGTAGTCCTTCCCGTCGAAGCTGTCGGAGAGGACCTTGCCGTTTTCATCGGTGAGGACGAGGTCGGGGATGCCGGGACCGCAATATTTTTTGACGCTGACGCCGGGCTGGTTGAGGTCGGGATATTGCATCGAGGGCCAGGGCATTTTATCCTCTTTCATGTAAGCCAGCATCGCGTCCTGGGTGCTGTCATTGCCGACAAAAATCAGCTCGAAGTTCGGATGGCTGCTCTTGAAATGCTTGTAGAAATCGACCAGTTGCGGCGTGAAAGCGCGGCACGGCACGCACCACGAAGCGGAATAATAGAAGGCCCAGTATTTGACGTCCTTGAGCGTCGACACATCGAAAGGCTTCGGCGTTCCATGATCCATCACGAGCAAATGTCCCTTGAACTGGGCGACAAAGGGGCTGGGCGTCGTGCTGACGCTGGCGGCATGGGTGCCACCCCACGCATTGGGATCGTTCAGGTTCAACCCGGCGAGCGGATTGGTGTTTGCCGGGGCCGGGCTTTGGGCGGGGAGGTTCATGAAACCGAACGCGAGGCAAACCGGGACAAGAAGGGTTGTTTTGATCATGGGCTTCCCGCGGTTTCAGGTCTTCTCGCGGTGAAGCGTCAAGACATAGGTGCCGAGGCTGAGGCGGTCGCCCTCGTTGATGTAGCCGTCGGTCATGGGGATGCCGTTGACGAAAGTGCCGTTGGTCGATTCGAGGTCCTTGACGAGGAGGCCGCGTTCAGTGACCTGGAGGAGGCAATGGCGGCGGGAGACCTGGTTGCTTTCGACGTAGACGTCGCAGGTGGCCTCGCGTCCGACGACGTTGGTGACCTTTTTCACCTTGAGTTTGAACGTGGGCGATTCCTCGGGGATGAAGTAGTAGTGGGATTCGAGCTTTTTCTCTTTTCGCTCGGTGGGCGGGGACATGCGGATGGTCTTGCCGAAACGCTGGTCGAGGCCGATGGAGTTCTTGTGCAGATATTCCTGCATGTCGGCTTCGAGGTCCTTCTTGGCCGGTTCCGCGCCGGAAATCCATCCATACGAGGAGCCCTTGAGCTGGAAGGCGCGGTCAAGGGCGGGGGCGCCCTCGATTTTGCCGGCGACGGCATGGACGATCATGCCGTTCTCGACGAAAAGATGGATGGCTTCCTGCGCATTGAAAACAAGCAGGCACCCCTTCTCCCGTGTCTGCGCCAAGCGAACAAAGGCCTCGCAGAAAGAGGCTAACAATTGGTAAAAGCTCATGAAAGTCTTTAAAGATAAGTCACCTTTATCATCCCGGAAAGGACTTTTTTAGGGCCATCCGGGAAGACGAGCGGGTGGACCTCTCTTAAAAAAGTGACCCGGCGTACAGCAGGATGATTGCTAATTGCCGGTTTCTCAACCATAGTTCGGTCCTATGATCGTGTTGCCCACCGCCAAAATCCTCCTTTTTATCGCGTTGAACCTGGGTCCTCAGAACCCCCCGGTGATTTACGCCACGAGCAATTCGGAGAGCTATGTCTGGACGCCGACGGAAACCGGCTGGACCGTCGAGGGGAAGGGTTTTCCCGCTTCCGATTTCACCCGGGACCCCTCGCGATCGGTCACCTTCACGGGCGCCAATCCTCAAAATTCGGTCCCGGACTACCTGCGGGCGATCTCGCATCATGACTGGAGCCGCAACTCGGCGATGGTTTTCGACAACGGCGACCGGGTGGAAAAGCGGGGCGACCACGCTTTCTATATCATCAATGCCGGCGGCGCGAACGAGAAAGTTTTTACGATCCTTTTCCCCACCCGCGATAAATCGTGACCGGGTGCTTGGAAAACAGGCGCAGGTGACGCCGGAAGGAATTGCTTTTTATGTGTGGAATCGTTGCCTATTTGGGAGACAAGGAAGCCCAGCCGCTGCTGCTGGAGGGACTGCGCCGTCTCGAATACCGGGGTTACGACTCGAGCGGGATCGCGGTGCTCAACGGCACGGGCCTTCATGTCGTGAAGAAGGTGGGCCGGATCCAGCAGTTGGAAAGCGGGCTGGCGGGCCATCCGCTGCACGGCACGCTCGGCATCAGCCACACACGCTGGGCGACCCACGGCAAGCCGACGAACGCCAACGCCCACCCCCATACCGACGCCTCGGGCAAGCTGGCCATCGTCCACAACGGGGTGATTGAAAACTATGGCGCCTTGAAGAAAAAGCTGACCGCGAAGGGCTATCAATTCCGGACGGAAACGGACACGGAGGCGCTTGCTTTTTTGATCGGATTTCATTTCGACACGCTCGATGCCGAAACGGAGAACCGCCTTGAAATGGCCGTCATGGAGGCGCTGCGGGAGATCACGGGGACGTACGGCCTCGTCGCGATTCACCAGGACCAGCCCGACGTGATGGTCGGGGCGCGGCGGGGAAGCCCGCTTGTCCTCGGGATCGGCCCGCACGAGCATTTCCTGGCCAGCGACGTCTCGGCGATGGCGGCGCATACGCAGACGGTGGCGCACCTGCGGGACTTCGACGTGGTGACGATCGACCGCGAGGGGTACCGGCTCAAATCGCTGACCCAGAACAAGGCGGGGCTGGAAATCAGCCAGATCGATTACCGGGCGGGCGACGCCGAACTGGGCGATTTTCCCCACTACATGCTGAAGGAAATCTTCGAGCAGACGGTCTCGGTGCAGAACGCGGTGCGGGGCCGGTTGAACCACGAGGAAAGCACGGCGCAGCTCGGCGGGTTGAACCTGACGCCGCAGGAACTGCGTGAAATCGACCGGGTTCTCATCACCGGCTGCGGGACGGCGATGCACGCCGGCATGGTGGGCGAATACGTCATCGAATCGCTGGCGCACGTGCCTGTCGAGACCGATTACGCGAGCGAGTTCCGGCTGCGCAACTCGCCGATGGACCGGCGGACGTTGGTGCTGGCGGTGAGCCAAAGCGGCGAGACGGAGGACACGCTGGGGGCGCTACGCGAGGCGCAGCGCAAGGGCCATCGCGTCCTCGGCATTTGCAATAACGTGGCGAGCACGCTGGCGCGCGAGACCGACGGCGGCGTTTACATGTATGCCGGGCCGGAAGTGAGCGTGGCGGCAACGAAATCGTTCACTTCCCAGGCGGTGATCTTCGTCCTGCTCGGGCTGCTGCTGGGCCGGATGCGGTTTCTCTCCGCGACGCAGGGACGCGAAATTATCCAGGCCATCGAGGCGCTGCCGGACCAGATCACGTCCATCCTCAAGCAAAGCGATCACCTCCGCGCGATCGCGGAAAAATACCGGCATGCGAAGTCGATGCTCTTTTTCGGCCGCCAGATGCAGTACGGCATCGCGCTGGAAGGCGCGCTGAAGATGAAGGAAATCACCTACATCCATGCCGAGGGTTATCCCACCGCGGAACTCAAGCACGGCGTCATCGCGCTGGTCGACGAGAACACGCCGAGCGTTTTTCTCTGTCCGAGGGACGGCGTCTACGACAAGAACATCAACAACATGCAGCAGATCAAGGCGCGGAAAGGGCCGGTCATCGCCGTGGCGACCGAAGGCGACGAGGAAATCGTCCACCATGCCGACGATGTTTTTTACATCCCGGCCGCTCCCGAATACACGACGCCGATCCTGAGCGTCGTTCCGCTCCAACTTTTCGCCTATCACATGGCGGTGATCCTCGGCCGGGACGTCGACAAACCCCGCAATCTGGCGAAATCGGTTACGGTGCCTTGAGGCCGGAGACCGGGCTTTCCCCGGCGATGTCGCGCAATTTCGCCCGGTAATCGGGCGCGTTCTCCCCAAAGGCTTCTTTGCGCGATTCAATGGCCGGCACGATGATTTCCTTGCGCACGTCGATGTCGTGGCCGTAGAGATGCTTCCAAAGACGCCGCGTGTTCGCGATGGGATCGCCGCCCGGATTTTCCTCGTCGAAGGCAGGGCGGTACATGTCGACGACATTGCCCAAGGCGATCCGCAACTCAGCCTCGGAAGGACCGCCGGTTTTTGCCTTAACGAGGTCGAAGGCGTCGATATCTTTTTGCTCCAGACGCTTCATCTTGCCGACCAACACATCAAGCGGACCGGCGATGTAAACGGTCACATTTCCGAAGTCCTCTTTCACCGCCCGGTCGCGCCACGCAACGGAAGCGATAAACGTTCTCTCCGGCACGATCTCGATATAGGGAAGGGCCACATCCTTCCCCAGCCGCATCGCCCGGACAAAGCTTTCCAGGTCTTCGCTCGTGAACATGTCAACGTCGCCGCTTAAGAAACTGGGATCCAACCTCATTTGCAACGGGGTCGAGCCAAAAACGTTCAGGGTGATGGGGCGTGTCTGCGGCAGACCCTTGATAAATTTCATCAAAAGCCGCCCATTGGGTGCGTCCCAATTTAGAACTTTACGGTCGCTTTCAGACATGAAACGGCTTGGTCGATGAGACGGTTGCTGACGCCTTCATCCTCGAAAAGCTCCCGGGCAATACGACGGTCGCGCGGACTAAGCTGTTTGCCCGCTTCTTTCTTGCGAATGATGCGGGCAGCAATGAGCGCTCCGCGCCAAAGCGGGTTCGGTTTCTGCGTCGAGTAATTACGCCACTTGATCTTCACGCTTAAAAAATACCCGATCTCCCGCTCAATTCCAAGTTCGAATCCGATTGTCCCACGCTGGACACGGCCTCCCGACGCGCTTAATCTTGGGCGAGGGTTTATCCGCCATGCTTTACCACGAACAATCGGAGGATTACCGGCCGCTCTTTTGGATGGGCGGGCGCCCCGTTTATGTCAACACGCTGATCCTGATTCTCCATATCCTCGCGTTCACCGTCGTCGCGCTGACGGTCTCTTTCCTTGGCACCGGGGTGCTCAGCGCCCTTGGCCTTGGCAACTACGAGGCGGTCTATCATGGTCAAATCTGGCGTCTCGTCTCGTACATCATCTTCCCCCCGCAAACGGCGATCATGTTCATTTTTGCGATGGGGTTTCTCTTTTATTTTGGACGACAGGTTGAGCAGTTTGTCGGGCGAAAGACCTACATTAACCTCTATGCGGCTCTCGTTCTGATACCATCGGTTCTCTTTTGTCTGCTTGGCCTGCTGGGGTTTTGGTACGAAAATTACCTGGGCGGATACAGCACGATTTTTGGCGTTTTTGTCGCCTTCGCGACGATCTATCCGGGCGTTGAGATCTGCATCTGGTTTGTCAACCTGACGGCCAAGGGCTGGGCTTATGTGCTGCTGGGAGTTTTGAGTCTGGCCAATATCGCCTACCATGAGTGGATTTCTCTCGGCGATCTTTGGTGTGATGCAGCCGTCGGCTACGTGGGAATGCGCCTGATCGGCGCGGGACGGGGCCTGACATGGCTGACGGACTGGCTGGAAGACCGGCAGGCGAAGAGGCTCGCGCGGCAGCGGAATCTCAGGGTCCTCAAAGACGCGAAGGAGACTGAGTCGATCGACGACATCCTGGAGAAAATCTCGAAGCACGGCGTGGGCAGCCTCGACGCAAGGGAGCGCGCCGCCTTGGAACGCGCCCGGACGAATCTCCTGAAGCGGGACCAGCATTGAGCGTGCGCGCGCTTCACGTTCCGCCCCGCATGATGCGCGCTCCCTTTCTTGCGGCGTTTCTCGGAGCCGCCTTGAGCCTGTCCGCGGCATGCGCGCCGGCGGCGGCCCCGGCTCCCGCCCCACCCGCCTCCCCGCCGGTCGACTTCAAGCACCTGCCCTGGACCGACGGGGAGACGCTCACCTACCTCATTACGTGGAACGCATTCGAGGCGGCGGAGGGCGACTTCGTCGCGCGGAAGCAGGAGGGCCATTGGGAGTTCCGCCTCTCGCTGGCGTCGCGCGGGCTGGTCGATGATTTCTACCCGTTCAGCGCCAATTTCTGGTGCATCCTCGCCCCGCCGCCCTGGCGCTCGGTCGAATACGGCGAGTATCGCTTCGAGCCGGGCAAGACGATCAAGGAACGGACGCGGATCGATTACCCGAAGCATCAAGGGACGCGGGAGATTTGGAGCGAAGGCAAGACGAAGACTTTTCCGATCGCCGAGGAGTCGGTCGACGACATCGGCACGATGCTCTATCACGTCCGCGCCGGCGCGTGGAATCCGGGCGACCGGCGGCTGCTCCACGTTTACGAAAGCGACTCGGAAAAGGAGGCTCTGGCCGAATGCCAGGCCCGCGAAACCCGCGCGTTCGGCATCTGGCCGAGCCAGCCGCTGCTTCGGATCCTGGTCCTTCCCGGCAAGGGGACGCATCACCGGGGCAGCCTCATGCTGTGGATGACCGACGACGCGCGCCGCCTTCCCGTTCACGCCGATCTCGATTTTCGCTACGGCTCCTTTTCGATCGACCTCACAAAGAGGGTGCCGGGCAAGTAGACGCCGAATGTCTTGCGGAAGCCGGACCGTCTCTCCAAAATGGGGGGCCGTCGCGTTCCTCCCGGCGTGACCGGTGGCCCATGCGCGAAAAGACAAAGGCTTCGTGAAACCCCATCCATCGCCCCAACGACCGGCTCACGGAGGAACCTTCCCTCCCCGGATGTCGGGCCGCCGGCAACTGGCCGTCGTGGGCGGGCTGTTGCTGCTCTATATTTTCATGGCGGTGTCGGCCGTCACGCGGAAGTCTCCGACCTTTGACGAAACCCTGCACATGGCCATCGGCTATTTGTATTGGGCCCAGCCGTCGAATCACCTGCAGCCGGAAAATGGAATTTTCGCCCAGGCCTGGGCGGCGCTGCCGCTTCTGTTCGACCACCTGAAGGCTCCTCAAGAGAAGGATGCTTATTGGAGCAATCTGGGCGGCTGGTCGAAAGGGCATCAATTGCTTTACTCGATGGGCAATGACCCGTCAGCCATGTTTCTCCAGGCGCGAACGATGATTTCCCTGCTGGGCGCCGGGCTGGGCGCGCTGGTTTTTTTCTGGTCCAGGGAACTGTTCGGAACGTGGGGCGGATTCGTGTCTCTTTTGCTGTTTGTTTTTTGCCCCAATATGCTGGCGCACGGAGCCCTGGTTACGGCCGACATGGCGGCGGCCCTTGGTTTTTTTGCCGCGACCTTTGCTTTCTGGAAACTGTCCCACACCGTGTCCTGGCGAAACCTGCTTTTCAGCATCCTGGCTTTCTCCTGTCTGGCCCTGGCTAAAATGTCGGCCATTCTGATTTTTCCCCTGTTTTTTCTTATGTTGTCGGTGCGCTTTTTTTCGACGCGTCCGATAGAATTCCGGCTTTTCACAAATAAAATCGTGGGAGACCGCTTCGCCCGGGCGGGGATTTGGAGCTTTCTGCTCGTTCTCCATTTGATCGTCCTCATGGGAGTGCTCTGGCCTGCGTACGATTTTCCGTATATTGACTCGGGCCAGCCGTCCGTCTGGAAGCAGGCTTTGTCTTCACCCCATTTTTCGTTTTGGAGCGGCGAGGGCATGAAAGCCTCCATTTTCGAGAACATCAATGAAGCCGGCCTTTTGCCTCCGGCCTATCTGGAAGGGCTGAGCTATGCCCTGCAATCTGCCAATTATCGAAACGCCTTTCTTTGCGGGGATTTTTCGACGGAGGGCTGGTGGTGGTTTTTTCCTTTCGCTTTCTTGATCAAAACCCCCATTTGCAGCCTCCTTTTGTCTGCTTCTTCCGTTGTTGCACTGGCGCTTTGGAGATGGTCTTTTTCCGGTTCGATGGCCGCCGGATCGGAAGCGGAAGCCCGGCCGTGTCCCACGCTCTACGACCTCTCCCCTTTATTGATTTTGGGAGGAGTCTACGGACTGGTTTGCCTGACGGGCCATCTCGACATCGGGCTTCGCCACATCCTGCCGATCTATCCGGTTCTTTTCGTTCTGGCCGGGGCGAATGTATTTTGGCTGCTGGGGAAAAAGCCGGTTTTCAAGATGGCCCTGGCCGTTTTGTTGATGGGCACGATGATCGAATCACTTTCCATCTGGCCCAATTACCTGGCCTTCTTCAACCAATTGGTGGGAGGGCCGCGCAACGGCTACAAGTATCTGGTTGACAGTTCCCTCGACTGGGGACAGGACTTGCCGGGCCTGCACGACTGGCTGGAAAAAAACGTGCCTGCGGGAAGCGGCACTCCCGTTTACCTCTCTTATTTCGGCACGGCCGACCCCAGGTTCTACGGAATCGACGCCCTGTTATTGCCCGGCTTTTTTGATTCCTGGACGCCGCAGACGTTTCCCCTGCGAGGCGGGGTCTATTGTCTTGGCGCAACCATGCTCCAGGCGGTTTATCTGGATGCCCACCTGCCGTGGACGCCCGCCGATGAGGCGTCGTACGGCAAGGCGCAGGCCGAGATCAACCGATGGGATTCGACCGCAAACGATCCCGCGGCGCGCGGGCATCTCGTGCATGAAAAAGGGGCCGATTATTGGACCGATTGCATCCACACTTACGGATTTTTACGGATGACCCGGTTATGCGCTTATTTGCGGCATCGGACGCCCGACGACGAGGTCGGCTATTCCATTTTGATCTATCGCCTTTCCAATGAGGAAGTGCGGCGCGCCTTGGGCGGGACTCCGCCGCAATGAGAGTCCGTTTACTTCTGCGTGACGGGCGGAGGCGCCATCGCGGCCCGGGATAACAGCAGGGCCGCCTGGTCCGCCGTGATGAGGTCCCGCTGCGTCTTCGACGAGCCCATGCCGTGGCCCGCGTCGTAATCGATGCGGAGCAAAATCGGATTTTTGCCGGAAGTGGCCGCCTGCAACCGGGCCGTCATCTTTAAAAGCTCCCAGGGATCGACCCGCGGATCGTTCGCGCCGGTGATCAGCAACACGGCGGGATAGGGGGTGCCGTCCTTGACATGCTGGTAGGCGTCCATGGCGTAAAGGGCCTTGAAGCCGTCGGGGTCCTTCACCGAGCCGAACTCGGGCGTGTTCACCGCGCCGTTCGGCCCGGCTTCCATGCGAAGCGCATCCATCACCCCGACGTTGCAGATGCAGAGTGTGAAGAGGTCCGGGCGTTGCGTCAGCGCGCCGCCAATCGTGATGCCGCCGGCGCTGGTGCCGCGTCCGGCCAGTTTCGAGGGCGACGTGTACCCCTGCTTGATGAGGTACTCGGCGCAGGCGATGAAGTCGCTGATCGTGTTCTGTTTGGTCAGTTTCTGGCCGGCGAGGTGCCAGTCCTCGCCATTCTCGCCGCCGCCGCGGGGATGCGCGTAGGCGATGATGATTCCCTTTTCCAACAGGGCCAGCCGGGTGGCGTCGAACCCGGGATCGAGATTAAACCCGTAAGCACCGTAGCCCTCCATCAGACACGGATTCTGCCCGTTCATCGGCAGGTCCTTCTTGTAAATGATCGAGAGAGGGACCGGCGTGCCGTCCGCGCTCGGCGCAGTGACTTCGACCGACGTAATGTCGGAGAAGTCGGTCGGGTTCAGCGGCTCCAGGTTCGTATTGGTCACCTTGTCGGCGGTCGGATTGTAGGCGTACCACTGGGGGGCTTCCGTCCAGCCGGCGAGCCGCATCAGCGCGCCATCGTTCTGAATATCGGTGGAGAGTCCCTCGATCGCCCCGGCAAACGGAAGCGGCACCGGCGACGCCGAGGCTTGTCCGTAGGGGATCCGCAGCAGATGGCTGATGCCGCCCTGCTGCGCTTCGATATAAACGCCATCCTTTGCCGTGCTGACACCTTTCAAAACCAAATCCGACGGCGGCAGGGCGACATCGGCCTTCGCAATGTCGGGATGATCGAGATCGATGTGGAGCACCTTGAACCGTGACGCGTCCTTGTGCGTCAGAAGCCACATCTCGTGACCTGCTATTGCGCCGCCCGTCACGTCGTCGTCGACATCGGCGAATTTTGTCCAGACCGGAGAGCCCTTCGCGGCGGCATCGGCGGGGGAAATGGCCAGAGTCAGTTCGTTCTTCACGCCGTGGCTGACGATTCCCAGGACGTAAGGCGATCCGGGCGTGATCGAAACATAGGCGGAATCGGTGGGAATCATTCCCAGCGCCGGGTCGGCCTTGCGGCTGAGAATGACGACGTCCTTGTCGGAATCGTCGCCGAGGTGGTGGATATAGGAGCACTCGTCGAGTTCCTTGTTGAGCGGCGAATCGTTCGGCCCAAGCTTTTGCAGCCGGGTATAGCAGAAGAATTTGTCACTCGGATCCCAACTGACCGAAGCGCCCCAGACGCGATCAATCGAGTCGGGGAGCACATGGCCGTCGGCGGCATCGACGATCTCCAGGATGCCTTCCTCGGAGCCGCCCGCGGCAATTTCGACCGCGACCAGCCTGCCGTCCGGCGAAGGATAGAAGTCACCGATGGTAAAGCGAAGGTGCGGCTTTTTTTCGCCCTTTTTCCTCGCCTCGGACTTTAACTTTTTCGCCCAATCGCTGGAATCGCCCAGCGCCTGCGGATCGGCCAGGAGCCGCTCTTCGCCCGTCAGGCCGTCGCGGGCATAGACCTTCGGCGTTTCATCGTCGGGCGTCAGCTTGAGATAAAAATAGCGGGTGCCATAGAGCCCCACTTCGGCGACGCGGATCGACGCGTTGTCGAGCGACTCGACCCGTTTGATGAGAGCGTCCCGGCCGGGCAGATGGCTCAGGACATCGCGGGTATAATCGTTCTGCGCCTTCATCCAATCTTGCACTTCGGGCGATTTCAGATTTTCCATCCAGCGGTAGGGATCGACGACGGGCGTGCCGAAATAAGTGTCGGTCACCGGTCGCGCGGGCGCGACGGGCTGACTAAGCGGAGCCGCCTGCAACGCTAGGGCCGCGCCGCTTAGGATAAACGCAAGAGCAAGACGAGGTGACGGAGTGCAGGAAGGAATGGCCATTCTGCAAGCCTACACACGGTCGACCGCGTTTGTCGGTCATAAAATCGATCTGAAACCAATGTAATCAATAGGGGCGGCCACCGGCCCGGACGCATCGAGCCTTTGCGGTAGATTACACTTTTGGCTCTCAAAAATTCTTCGACTGCCAGTTCGAGTCCTTCATCGTGCCGTTGGCGTGGAATTCGAACATTTTGCTCATCGGATAAAGCAGGATGCCGGGAATCGCATTGGCGTTCACCCGCATGTCGAGATTCATCCGGTCGTTCATGAAGTCGTAGCTCCCGTTGCCGATCAGCGCAAAAATCTCGCTGCTGATGTTCATATCGTCGGTATGGATGAGTCCCTTCGCGACGGTAAAATGGCCGTGGGCCGCGTCCGCGACGGAAAAGCCGGGAATGAGCGGCGTCAGCGCGCCGAGAAAGGGTATCTGCGTGATGTCGCCATTTTCGATCTTCACCTCGCCGCCGCCCGTCATCGTTTCCATCCGGCCCATCTCGCCGGCAAAATGGCCCTGGGCGGTAAGTTCGCCCGTCGACTTCTCATAGTGCCAGGTCCGCACCATGAACTTCTTGAAATTCACCTTCGCCAGGTTGAGATCGAGCGTGTAGGCCGCCGGGTTCTCGCGCAAATCCATGTCGAGAACGCCGCTCAGACCGCCATCATAAAAGCCGCATTCCTTCATGTTCACGATGAGCCGGCGATTCTTGAACGTGAGCGTCCCGTTCGGTTCGTCGAAGCTGTACGGAACGTGAAAGAGCGTCCACTCCATGGGCGATTTCCCCTGGACGTCGACGACCAGATCGGTGTCGAGGTCCTTCTTGTCGCTTTGCAGATCGACCTTCCCGTTGGCGCGGACAAGCGGCGGGCGGGTAAAATGATACGGCGCGGTGTACTCCGTGAATTTCGGCCCCATGACCGGCGCGACCTCGTGAACGTTGACTTGCGCGACAAAATCATGGAGGTCCACCGAGCGGTTCTTGAAGTCGTACACGATGCCGCCGGCGCCGCTTCCCTCGACGCGATGGACCTCGAGGTTGGGGAGGTTCAGCTTCGAGTCGGCAAAAGTAAAATCCGACACCGCCGCCTCGAACGCGGCGCCTTTGTAAACGAATTTTTCGGCGCTCAGCTTCCCCTTGACCGCCCACGCGTCCGTCTTGAGCGCCGTGCCCGTCGCCGTCGCCTCGATTTTCGGCCCTCCTTCCCGGAACGAACAACTGCCCAGAAAGTTGTCCATCCCCTCCCCGAACACCCCCTTGAGAACGGTCGGATCGAGGGTGGAAGCGATCTTGCCGTTCAGGGCCGGAGGGGTTTGGGTCCCGTCGAAAAAGAATTCGATGTCCACATTCCCCGCCTGGCCGGCGATCTTGAGCCCCGGGATCAACAACCGGCGGCCGTCGTAGGCGATCGGGATGCTCAACCGGTCGAAGGAAACGCCGTTGAAGGTGAAATCGCGCCAATCGATATTGGCCTGCACGTCGGCATGAAAACCCTGCTGCAAATCAAAGAGGACGCGTCCCGCCGCCACCGGAACCGAGTCGGAAAAATCGAGCCGGCTCAAGGCCCGCCCCAGCGGCCCGGGAAAAGCGGGCGCGAGAGTCGTGAAATCCATCGAGGAGGTGAACTGCAACGTCGCGGCATGGTCGGCCAGGTTCCATTCGCCGTAGGCGGTGAGATCGCCCCGTTCCAGGCCGATCTTGAAATCGCCCAGCTCCACGATGCCGTCGTTGAGGCTTCCGTGAATCGAAAGTTCATTCACCGGCGCCGAACGCCACGCGAGATGCCGCCCCTCCAGCGTAAAATTCGCGCGTCCGCCGTCCAGGTCCCTCGTCGACGTCTCGAATTCAAGCTGCACGTCGATGGGCTGTTCCGTGGTGATGTCGTCCATCGCCCGCACGACCGCCCGCCACGTCTCCTGGCGCGCCTCGATTTGTTGCCCGACCGCGGCGGCGGGGGCGGGAGGGGGCTTCGCCGCCGGAAAACCGTCGTTGTGGATCGTCCCGCGGAGCGAAATCGCCAGATTCAGGAACCGGGCCTGCGCGTTCTCGACCTTGATGTCCTTTCCGTCAAAGGCCACGTCGGCGTTCACCTCGTGAAAATCGGCCGTCTCCTCCGGACCGACCGGATAACTCACCTCGGCGTTCGAGATGCTCGCGCTGTCGATCAAGCCGCTGCCACGCCACCAATTCAGCCAGGCGAAGCTCACCCGCACCCGGTCGACCTGCAGCATCACGCTCTGCCGGTTCGCGTCGCGAAAGACGGTCACCCGCTCCGCCAGCACCGCCCCGGTCGGATCGAGAAGAAGACGGTCCACCGCGACCGGAAACGGGAAGATATGCCTCTTCTGAATTTCCGTCAGCAGGTAGACCTTGGCCGCCTCGGGCAGGCCGAGAAAACGGAGCCACAAGATCGCCACGAAAAGCGGCACCGCGATCGTCACCACCGTGCCGAGCGTCAACCGCGCCATGAGACGTCTCAGGTAATGGCGATACGATTTCATCTGGAAGGGCTTCTCCCTCTGAGCTTGTCCAAGGATCCCCCACTATTCCATCCTTTAAGCTGCAAAAGAACGGGGGAAACTCAAGGATGTCGAGGTCAAAAACCGAGCGCCGCTTCCTGCTTCCGGGTCAACCCGGAGAGCCCGATACCCTTTGCGCCGCCCCGGCCAGGGCCTAATTGCGGCGACCGGTGAGCAGCAGGACGTAGTAGAGAAATTGCAGGAGGGAGCCGACAAACGCGGCAACATAAGTCAACCCGGCCGCGTTCAGAGTGGAATTGACCGCGGCGGCTTCCGGCCCGGGGCGAACGATCCCCAGTTGTTGGAGAACGACCTTGGCGCGCGCGCTCGCATCAAATTCGACCGGCAGCGTGATCAGGTTGAAAAGCATGATGACGCCAAAACAAAGCGCGATGATCCAGATGGCCACGTAGGGGCTGATCAGATGAAAAAACATCGAGGCCATCATGACGTAAAAAACAGCATTGTTGGCAAATGTTGTGGCATAAACGGAGCCCATCCGGATTTCGAGCGGGGTGTAGTGGTGCTGATGTTGCAAGGCATGACCGCATTCGTGGGCCGCCACTCCGACATTGGCGGCCGAGGAGCCTTTGTAGTTCTCGGGAGAAAGAACCAGCTTCTTGTTCAGTGGATCGTAATGGTCGCCCAGAAAACTCTGGCCCTCCACGATTTCGACGTCCCCAATCCCCGCCCACTGAAGTATCCGCGCAGCCGTCTGAGCTCCCGTCAGACCGGAGGCAACCGGGACTTGGGAGGCGCGCGCAAACGTGCTCTTCAGGTAAGCCATCGCTCCAAATGAGAGGAGCATCGTGAACACAAAAATACCAATCCACAGCATATTTTAATCCTTTAAAACCGCCCCAATATGCTATTGCCGCCGGAGCTTGGCAAGGCGCAGTGGGGTTACAGAATGGCAACCCGGTCAGGACATGAATCCTTCCGACTTGAGATAGCGGACCATTTTCGTCCGCTCGTTGGGCGAGAGTTCACCGGCAACGTGGATGAAGCGCTTGCCCTCCGATTCCAGGACCGACACAACCTGCTTGCCATCGTTGACCTTGAACTGCGCGATCAATTCCCCATAGGCTATCGCGTCCCTGCCGGTCAGGATCAGTTCCTCAGAGTCCCGTCCCGAATCGACAATGGCATGGAAATCCCTTCTCCGCCAACGGCGTTGTTCCCGCCGAAACCAGTAGAAGCACGCCAGGAAGACCGTCAGCCCGGCACAAGCCGCCACGGCAATCATCGTGAGGACGAGAAGGAAAATGTCATTCGCTGTAAGGTTTGTCGCAGCGATTGATTCCATACCTCAATAAGAATCACGCATCGACACCGAATGTCAAAACCAAGTTGAACCTTTTCCTCCCGTTTTGCGAAGGAAAAGGTCTCACGACAGGCCCCGACGCCGGGCCGACCCTTTGCCAACGGCCACCGCCCGCTTGCGAAATTTTGCCCCACTCCTTTACGGAACTACGGGAGGAGGCGTAACCGCGGTCTGACCCGTCAGGATGTCCGCCGTGTTGGTTTCCTCCGGCGGATTAAGCAGTTCGCCATCATTCTGGTAGATGGTCGCCGTGACGAAGATAATCAGATTCTTCTTGGTATTCTCGACCGCTTTGGATTGGAACAGGCGCCCAAACACGGGGATGTCTCCCAACAGCGGCACTTTGTCGTTGATGTTTTGAATGTCGTCCCGAATCAATCCGCCCATGACCACGGTCGATCCATCCCGAATGAGCACCTTGGTATTGATTCTTCGCGTGTTGAAAACGGGTTGATTGATCACATTGTTGCTCAAGAGCGACTCGGTACCGTCCGGATTGGCGATAAAGATCGGGCTGCCATAATTGATAAAACCCTCGAAATCAGTCACCTCAGGAAAGAGAGAGAGATCGATCGTCCTATTATCCGCCGTAACCTGCGGCTTGACAACCAGACGAACCCCGATGTTGCGCCGCTTAAAATCAGTCGGACTGGTTGGGATGACCGCCGGAGGGGTCCCGGCGAATGCGGCACCCGTGGTAACAACCGTATTGTTGGTCGGAGTCACCAGCGCCGGCGCATCAAAAGAGATGGGATAAGGGAAGACGCGCACCGCTTCCATCACGCCTTGTTCCCCGCTCTTGGTCAGGACGGCCGGATCCGAAAGAAGGTCCATGCTCTTTTTCTGCGACAAAGCCGTAATGACCAGATTATATTCCGCTCCCGAAAGCGTCCCACGGAGGAAAAAGGCGTTGGTATTCATTGATGGCGGAGAAATCAAATTATTAACGGTATCCGGCGTCAAACCGAGGGATCCGGGCAGCGCGGTGGTGAAGGAAGAACCGGTAAACAGATGCGAGGTGATCGACTGATTGGACAGCGCCTGGGTCCCCGGATTGAAAAAGTTAAAGGCCATGTTGGCCGTCAAGTCATTGAGATCCGTCTGGTTGATCTCCACAAACTTGGTCGCAACCCGCACCATCAGGGTCGGCGCCTGACCGGCATTCACCAGTTCCTCCAGAAATTCCATCTGATCCGCGGTATCCACCACCGTCAGTTGCCCCGTCGCCGGCGTATACACGGCACTGGCCCCGGGAGGGAACTTGACCCCTTTGAGAATCAAAGCCTGACGCACCGTATCACCGGTCACTTCGTTGGGCGAGGGAGTAGTGGTGGTGGTGGTGGTAGTCGGGGCAATCGGGCGGGCGGCGGTAAGGGCGGCCGTGGCGCTTTCGATCACGCCCGCAGCCGCAGGAGGCGCGACAAAATCGGGCTCGACGCTAAACGTGCGACTGATGAGGTCCTCCGTGTTCGCATTGAAAGGAACGATCGAAATCGCGTAGTCCTGCACCTTGAATTTGACGTTGGCCAACTGGCAGATATAGCGCAGCGCCTCGCCCAGCGGGACGTTGTTCAAGGCGAGCGTCACCGGCTTCGCCGATGTCGAGGCCTCGGGTTGAATGACAAAATTGACTCCCTTGTGCTGCGGATCAATCTGTTTGCTTTGGATGCTCAGATAATTGGTCGCCTCTTCGATTGTGGCGGAGGTAAAGTTGAGCGACAGGAATGTCTCCTTGAGCTTCTCCTCGATGCCAAAGTTCGTCTGGGCGACGAGAACGGGCTGGCCCTCCTGGGCGGTTGTGGCGGCGGCTCCTGCCGCCACGATCTCCTTGTTGGTGATCGGTTCGTACCATTTCTCATCCACTTGGCGCAACCGTTCCTCACGGGTTTCGAGCCGGGCATGCTCATCATACTGTGCCTTTTCGGCAGTGATCCGTTTAAGCTGTTCCGACGCCGCGATATTGTAGGGATCGATGCCCAGGATGCTCTTGAGCCTCGCTTCGGCTTCATCCCACTGGCCGGTACGACGAAACTGCTCGGCCTCCGCAAAGAGCTGCTGCACCTCGTTGACCTTATCGACAAAACCGGGCGTTATCGACGGGTCGCCAAGCAGGGAGGTGTCATTGGGATTGGCCAGCGCCTTGGTGATGAGCGCCTGCCTTTCGTTCGCAATTTTGTTGTTCGGATTATATTGGACCACCTCATCCATCAACATTTTCGCCCGCACCGAATCGCCGATTTTAAGAGCATCATCGTAGAGTTGAAAATCGACGCGGGTCAGGCCCTCGGCCGCGGTCGCATAAGAGTTTGTCGAGCGGGAAATCGATCCGAAAGCTTCCGCCGCAAACAGATAGTTTTTCCGCGCTTCCGGATAATCGGTGGCAAGTTCCGATTTTCTGGCCGCTTTCAGGGCTTCGTTGGCTCGAAAGATGAGTTCCTGGCGACGGATGATTTCCTGCTGCTGAATCCGGGCGATGTCACTCGGAGACATTTTCTCCGTAGGCGGCGGTGCGGCTTTTTCCGCTCCCGAAGTCGTACCCGTATCCGTACCCGTACCCGTCGAAATCGCGGGTGTGGCGGCGGCGGCAGGAGCGGGAGCCGGGGCATTGTCGGGAGGAGGCGTCAGCAGCCCCGAAGGCGGGTTTGTAAGAACCGGGGCCGGAGGGGGCGCCTGCTGTCCGCCGTCCGCCGTTTCCTGGGCGGAGAGCCTCGCCTGGGTTGCAATCAATAAAAAAGCGATAAAAAAAGAAATGCGTTTCATGGATGGGTTCCAAACTTCGGTAATAATGGTGATCATGAGCTGGGCGGTGTCCCTTCAGGCGACGTCCCCTCCTGCGCCTTCGGTATCGAAACCCCCGCGCCGATGGGTTCGGGTTCCGGCAACGCCTCCTCTTCCGGCTCGGCTTCGAGCGTCTTGACATACTCCGGTTTCCCATTCGATCGAACCAGTCGCGCCGTGACAAAGAACAGAAGGTTCTTTTTTGTGCGCTGGGAAACCTTGCTTTGGAACAGCCGTCCGACAAGCGGGAGATCGCCCAGGACGGGAACCTTGTCATTGACTTCCTGTGTATCTTCACGAATCAGCCCCCCCAGGACCGCCGTCTGGCCGTCCAGAACCTGGAGATTGGTCACCATCGAACGGAGGTTGAACACCGGTTGATTAACGACGCCGGGGGTCAGGACCGCTCCCTCTTCATCCGCCGGGGGAATATCTTCCACAAGACGCGTCAGGATCGGAGGGCCGTAATTGATAAAGCCGTCAAAGTCGAGCACCTGCGCCTTGGTTATGTCGAGATCGATGCGTTGGTCGGGATAAGTCGTCGGCCTCACTTCAAGGCTCACCCCGACGTCCTGCGAGACAAATTCACTCGGCGTCGGCGGGACGGCCAAGGACAGGGGGCCGATCCCCGCCCCCCCACCAGCTTGGGGTGGATAAAACAATTGCGTGTTGTTGCTCAGTACGGGCCTCTCAAAACTGGTGGGATAGGGAAACTCGCGCACAACGTCGATATTGGCCGTCAAACCATTTTGGGTTATCACGCTCGGCGCGGAGATCAGCGACACTCCCTGCATGTTATTGATTGCGTCCACCACCGCCTGGAAGCCCTTGCCGTCGATGACGGCCCCGATCGTCAACTGATTCGGTGTGTTCTGGGCGACTGCCGGCCCATTAGAGCCCTCAATCGGATAAAACGTCGTTTCGCTGCTATTTTGCTGAATCAGGGAGTCGATGTCATCGGCCAAAATTCCTCCGTTGCCCGCCGTCGAAGCGTAGTTCGACGTGCGCAAAGCGCTGCTCGCCCCCATCGAAACGTTTGTCGGCGACGGCGGCTCCAATGGACTAGATGTAAGGCTATTGCCAAAAAGATAGTTGAACGTGAGACCCTTGATCGCTTCCTGGTTGAATTCGGCGATCTTGGCTTCGATTTGCACCTGCGGCGGCTCCTTGCTTTGTTGATCGATTAAATTGGCGACAAGATCCAATTGTTCCGGCGTGTCCCGCACCACGAGCTTGCCGGAGCCGGGAAGAAATGTCGCCGTCGCACCGGGAGGGAAATGTATGCCTTTGTCGGTGAGTTGCTGCTGCACATTGATGATGACGTTTGAAACGGTGGAGGTCGTGGTATCGGTCGGGGGCGACAGGGTTACATCGAGAGTCGATCCCTGCCAGAAATCGGGCGGAACCAGGAAGGTGCGCACCGAGAGAGTCTCCCCTTCGTCAACCGAGGGGCGCAGATAGACGGCGTAATCCTCAACTGAGTACTGGAGATTGGTCTGCGAAACGATGTAGCCGAGAATCTCCGAGAGGGGCACGTCGCTCAGCGTAATGCTCACCTCGCGACGGATCGGATGCGCATCGAGGGCGGGCGGAGCGCCTTCGGGAGCGGGGGCCCCTTCGGTGGGGGCCGTACCCTCCGCGGGGGGTACGCCGGTGGGAGCTGTTTCGGTTGGGGGGGCCTCGCCGCCCGTGGCGTCTGCGGGAGGCGCCGTTTCCGTGTTGAGCCGCAAGACAAAATTAATGCCCTCATGGTCGGGATCGAGCTCCTTGCTCTTTTGCTGGAGAAATTGGATGACCGAGGCGATGTCCAGTTTTTCAAAGTTAACCCTGTCGATGACGATCGATTCGAGCTTATGCGTGATCTTCGCGCGGTTGGAGAGACCCGGAGCCGGTCCTTCGTGCGCAGGCCCCGCAACGATATCGGGCGAAACGGCCTCGGACCAGTCGTTGGCGACCGCTTCCATGGTCGAAGCTTCATAGGCGTCATGACGAAAATCGTCCGCGCGGCTCTTGTAACGCTCGATATGGGCCATCTTATCACGCGCCGCCTTGTTGTAAGGGTCGAGAAGGAGAATCTTGGAATAGGTCTCCTCCGATTTATCGAATTGGCCCGTCCTGAAATAGGCGTCTCCTTGAAAGAGCAGCTTTTGCACCGTGGCGACCCGATTCCTGAAATCGCTCGTCAAGGCGGGGTTGTTCACCGTCCCTTCGGGATCACGAACCTCCGCTTCGTAAGCGAGTTGTTGCTTCTTCAGATCCTCGATATCCGCCGTGTAGACCGGGTTGTTCGGCTCAAGCATGATCGATTCCTGAAGCAGGGAAGCCGCCTCGGCGAATTTATAATCCTTGGCCAGTTGCTGCGCCTGGCCCGCCTTGGCGGCGGCCAAACCGGCTTGAGCGCGGCTGTAAGAGTTTGCCGAAGCGCCTTCGGGGCTTGACGCGTCGAGGGCATACTGAAATCGCTTCGCTGCTTCGTCATAGTTGCCCGTGCTCATCAGCCGCTGGGCGTCGGAAATCGCCTGATTCGCGCTCATCCCAAGTTGCTGGCGATTAACCGCCTCCGCTTGAGCCGCTTGAGCAGCCGTCATCGGCTGATCGGAAGTTGTGGGGCTGGCGCTGTCCTGGGCACAAAGCCAGAGTGGAGACAATGGCAACAGCGCGGCTGCCAACAGAAAGCATGTTTGGTTAGGTTTCATTCTTCGTAAGGCCTCTGAGTTAAAGGTTTTTATGTAAAAAAGGATTAAGAGTCAAGTGCCGAAAGTGAGTTAGGGTGATTTATACCAAATTTAATGGTTCGGTTGCAGAGTTTGCGGAACCTCGTTCCACTCGGAAGGGTCGAGCTTCGGAATGTTGTATTCCTGGTTCGTTTTTGTATCGCGAATGACTGCGCCTTTGTCGTTGGCATCGATAACGAGGAACGACGTATCGGGCAGATAAGAAATCGTGAAAATTCTGCCCCGCGCTATTTTGATGACTTTTTCAACATCCGCCGGCATGAGCATCACGAAGTCGGCGGTTGACTCGGGTGAATTGATGGTCGTGCGATAGGGGAGGATCACCTTCAAGCCGATTTCCGGCTTGTCGAGTTCCAGGGTCGATACCTCGGTCGAGATCGGGAGGCGGGTGGCCGGATCCATCACCGTATTGAAGTTCTGGTGGAATTCGCCGATTTTATAACCTTCAAAACCAAGCTTATCCCCGGTCTTTAACAACGGCGGCTGGTTGGAACTCGGGACGTCGTTGAGATAGAGCTCGAAAACATATTCGCCGTTGAGCTGCTGGTAGCCGTTGAACAAAATGTGGAAGGGGCGCAACTCGTACTTCTGGAGCCGAAGACGGGAAAGATAACTGGGGTGGCTCTGGGGGTCGAGCGGATTGGTCGATTGCGAGCCGTCGCATTCGGACGCCTTCCGCCGCACGCCCACCGGGTCGTTCTTGAACTCGACGATGTTGGAAAAACCATCGTTGTCGGGGTCCTCCCTGTCGATGTTCGGGTCGGTAAAGTCGAGCCCGTATTTCCGATACCACCGGAGCGGCACCCCGCTGGGGGAACGCGTGTCGGGGCCGATCCCCTCGATATAAATCCCGTTCGGGAACTGCGACGGGTAAAAGAGATACTCGTCGGAGTCGAGCAGCCGGTGGTGATTGTCCGGTTCCTGCCATAAAACAGGCGAGTTCCAGAGGGTCAGGCTTGCTTGGATATCCGCGGCCTTCATCGCTTGGGCCGGCTTCCCGGTTGGTTCCAGGGTCGTCACTCCGGTGATCGCCTCCAACGGCGGATACAGGTAGGCGAGCAGCGCCGAGCCAAGGGCGAGCAAGCCCAGGACACCGGCCAAAATGATGGGTTCGGGCGTTTTTTTCATCATTTATCGGGTTGGGCCTTCCATTCGATCATGTCGATCCGGGCCTTGACCTTGAGCGTCGCCTCGCCGAAAAAATATTGGGGTCCCTTCGTCGGGGCGGCTGCGGCAACCTCGCCCGGAGAAGTCTCGATGAAGGAGGCGGCGGGCGGTCCGGCAAGTTTCTGGAGATCGCTCATGACAGGCGACTCGGGATGGTCGTTTTGAATCGTCAGGGCGCGAACCACAAAAACATACGGGGATTGAATCAGCTTATCGACAACGACGCGCAGGTTTTCAGGACTTGTTTCAAAATCGACCTCGAACGGATAGGCCGTGTAAACGTTTCCGGCCACAGTGATTGCATAACCGCTCAAGCGATCCGGGTCCGCCGTTGTATTCGGCCCGGCTTCGGCGCTCGTGTGGGGCTCCTCCTCATACGTGCGGCGGACCGCCCCGATCTTCTTGACCTGCGCGTCGATCAGAATCGTTGCGAGTTCTTCGATGCCCGTCATTTGCTTGCTCAAAACCTCCGTTTGTTCGTCTCCGGGGCTTTGCCCCACGTACCGGGAAAAGCCAAAATAAAAATTGGGCGGAATGTTCACGTTGCGGATTTTGGCGTCGTTCCTCAGGCGATTCACCATGTCATTCAGATCGGCCTTCCACGCGACCGGATCCTTTTTCCCGATCGAACCGAGGATGTTTTCCTTCGGCGCAAGTTTCGCCTGGATCAGCGGGCCGATCTGCGCCTTGAGCATCTCGATGTTGGCCTGCAGGGTCTTTTCATTCGTAACGCCGACCACGATCTTTCCCTGGTCGGACGCGGCCTGGTTGGACGTGGAGACCGCCGTCGAGAATTTTACAAAATCGGCATTGGCATCCGCGTCCGCCTGCTGCGCAGTTGAAAGTTCCTGCGACAGGTAAAACCAGGCGCCGCCGCCCAAAAGCGCCACGACGACGAACGCGATGAGCACTCCCTTGTCGAATTTGGAAAGATTTTTCATGGCTTGCCCGCGTCGGGTTTGAGACGGATCGGCGTCTTGAGCTTGAGATGCAGGGTGAACTTCTGCGCGAATGCATTCAGGGCGCCCCCAAATTCGGGCAGCGTCGCGGTGATGTTGTTCTTGTCGATGTCGAAATAGGGCAAATCGGCCAGCGCGTGGACAAAATCACGCAACCGGTCGGAACTGACCACCTGGGTCATCGGGTTGGAATGATAGAGGCCGTTGATGACCAGCTCGTCGATTTCGTCCGTCGACTCGTCAAACCCGTCGACGGAAGAGGTCTCGGCCTTGCCTCCCTGACGATTGGCGCTCGATCGGGGATTCGCCACCGGAGTCAGTTTCGTAATCCATACCCCGCTGGGAATTTTTTCATTCAGGGCCACCAGAATCTGCGCCCACGTTTCGCGCTGGTCGCCGAGGGTCACGGCATCATCCTTCATTTGATCGAGCGCATCCTGCTTCTTGGCCAGTTCCGTGATCTTCGGCGCCAGGGCATGGAGACCCTGCGTATTGTCGCTGAGCTTCTGCGCCATGGCGTTCGCGGCCACGACCTGCTGGTATTCGTACAGCCCGAGGCAGACAAAGAGCAGCACCCACGCGGCGAACGCATAGGCGTAGTAGGGCAGCTTGCGCCGTTTGTCCGACCGGGCGGCCAGCGTCGGCGCGTCGAGGGTGACCTCGGCCGGGCAGCTTCCCGTCTCCCGCAGCGCCAGTCCCGTCAGTTCCGCCACATAGCAGCTGTTTTGCTGAAGATGCGTCATGGGGATGGCGGGATCCAGGCTCACGTTGCGCAGCGGATTGAAGTAGGCGACGGGCAGGTTCAGTTTGTCCGCGATGAAGAGATCGAGATAGGGCAGCTGGGAACTGCCGCCGGTGAGGAACACCCGCTTCGGAGGCGCGCCGCTGAGCGTCGTGCGATAGTAGGCGATCGAGCGGTTGATATCGACGTGGAGCCGCGTCATCGTCGAGCGGATCAACTTCGAAATCCGCGCCGCATCGGCATCATCCGGGTCGGCGTAAACCCCGCCGAGGGAGACGAAGCCCTTCCCTTTTTTCAACGTTTCCGCCGCCATGAAGGGCTCCTGCATTTCATTGCAGATGTTTTGCGAAATTTGATTTCCCGCGATCGGGACGTTGCGAATCCAAAACGTGCTTTTTTCGACAAACACGAGATTGGTCGACCGCGCCCCCATGTCGATGATCAGGACGCACTCGTCGGTTTGCGGCTCGCTGTAGCGGAAGGCGTTGAGCAGCGCGAACGGCGCGACGTCGACCTGCTTGACCTTCACCCCGACCCGCTCCACCGCCTCGACTTCGGCCTGGATCACCTCGTTCTTGATCGCCACGATCACCGCCTCCGCGTCCGTTCCCGACCCGCGCGTCGGCATCATCTGGTAATCCCACGTCACCTGCTCCAGGGGAAACGGGACGTTTTGCTGCGCCTCAAACCTCACGACCTGCTCGATTTGGGCCGCCTCGACCGGAGGCAGCTTCACAAAGCGCATGAACACGCTTTGCCCCGAAATCGACAGAAGGACTTCGCCTCCCTTGATCTTATGCTCCTTGAACAGCTTCGTCAGGGTCGGGGTGATGAACTTCGCCCGCTCCTCTTCCTTGTTCGGATCAAGCCCCAACCCCGCCACCCCGAAGTGAAGCAGTGTCAAGGCTCCGCCCCGGCCGATTGCGAACTCCGCGAACTTGAGCGTGTTGGCGCCAAGATCGACCGTGATGATTTTATGGGCGGCAGCCATGGGATAAATTTACAAATCCAAGGTGAAATGATCCCGGTCGGTTTCTTGCGCAATCGACGATCCTACTGACCTGTTCCCGTTCCAGACTCTTCCGCGGGCAGCTTGATTGCCGGATAACGATCCGGATCGGTCATTATAAACGGACACTGGTCCTGCCGGTAAACCAGGCTCGGAATCGCCCTTAGCGATTTATACCAGTCGGTCCCCATCGGATCCTTTTTCTTGTCAATCGCGTCCATTAAAACGCCGCCGACGTAAGCTTCGATGTGAATGTTGAACTTCTGGTCGAAATCGGCGTAGCCCCGTCCGCTGCTGTAGCGCGCCAGAGTCGAGGGGTGGACGTAAAAGACCCCGTAGAAATTCTTGCCCACGGGGATGTTGACGTAGGTCACCGACCCCGTAAGCCCCACGGCAACGCCCTTGCCCGGCACCGGCGCGTCCTTCGCATACAAATCGAGCCCTTCAATCCATATCTTGAATTCAACCGCGTCCAGGTAAGGATAGTCCGGTTTCAATGCGGCGGTCGTCCCGAATTGGAATTCCACTTTGAGCCATTGGGGCGGCCGGTTCGTCGTCCCCGACGGCGAATTGTAATTTTGCGGGGTCACAATCGGCGTCTGGACAAATGATGTCGTGATCGCCTGGGTGTTCGAAAAGGCAATCGGCGAAACCAACTGGCCCTTTGCGTCTGTGAGCTGGCCATACGCCGCCGGGGCGGTCATCAGACCGAGAAGAAATACCGCCGGATAACTCCGCTTAAGTATCGTTGCGTGAAATGACATAGTTGTATCTAGTTTCAATCCCTAGGGTAGGTCAAACATTTTACGCACTTTATGTGCAATCTTACCGATGCGTTCACAGGAGCTTATCTTGGACATTACCCCGCGACAATCTCTAAAACAACCAATTCCAACGCCCGCCGCTTGTCGCTCTCACCCGTCAACATTTCCTTTTGCGCCCGATAAATCAGCGCCAGCGCCCGAAACCAAAACCGCGCCGGACGATGCTGGCTGCGCTGCGCCGCCTGCCCGAGCGAATAGGTGCTGATCGGCTCGCCGCTTTTCTTTCGCGGCAGGTAGGCCTGCCCCTCGGGTGAAACTTCGGCCGACGTGAACGAGCCGCGATTCAGCCGCAACATTTTGTTGTCGCGCAAAACCGCCGCCAGCGCCGCCAGCCGCACCTGCCCCGCCAGCAGGATCAGGATGCCGACCTCCGATTCCTCCTGCGCCAGCAGGGCCGAAAGTTGCGCCAGCGCGGGCCGCGCCTCTCCGCTCAGCACCGCATGGCAGAAATCCCAAATCAACACCTCGCGGCTGCCGCTGATCACCCGGTTCACCTCGTCGCGCGTCAGCTCCCCCTCCCCCGCGAAGCAGACCAGCTTCTCCAGCTCCTGCGACCAGACCGCGGTGTCGATCCCCGTCGCCTGAAAAAAGCGTTCCGCCGCGCCCGGGCCGGGCCGGATCCCCGCCGCCTTCATCCGGCGCTCGATCTGGAAAATGATTTCGTCCTCGCTCGTCTTGCGCAGGTCGGGCAGGTCGAAATACTTCGCCTGCGCCAGCTTCAGCAGCGCCTTGCCGAACGCGCGCCCCTTGTGAATGCCGAGCGCGCTGATCAGCAGCCTCACCGACGCCCCGTCGACCCGCGCCAACTCCGGCTCGAGCGATTCGAGCGCCTCCTTCACCGAGGCGTACCGGCCCGCGCCCGTCTCGTCGAAGAAATTGACCGCCTTCCACCAGACCAGCTTTCCGCCGCCGAAAAAGGGCAGGGTCAGGATCGCCTCGCGCACCTTCCGGATCGACTCGACCGCCTCCTCCGCCGTCGTCGCGCGACCGTCGATCGTCTCGAAATTCATCGCGTCCTCCGGCGCCAGCTTCCCCGCGAGATCGGCGGCGGCTTTCTTCACCGCGTCCTCATCCGAGCCGCAAAGAAAATGGATTGGAGCTGCTTTGGTGTTGCTTGCTGCGGTGGCCATGTTTAGTTGATGCTATGGAACATCTCTGGGCGCCGTGGCGCAATCTTTACGTGAAAGATAATCAAAAAAACGAGGGAAACATCTTTGCCGAGATCGCCCGGGGTTCCGACGACGAAGCCCATTTCGTCCTCGCCCGCGCCAAGGCCTGCTTC
Organism: Methylacidiphilales bacterium; assembly: GCA_035948935.1. Lineage (GTDB taxonomy): Bacteria > Verrucomicrobiota > Verrucomicrobiia > Methylacidiphilales > UBA1321 > JABDGH01. Next base: position 229,370 of record DASZIP010000031.1, read on the forward strand.
GCCATCCTCAACGTCTTTCCCTATAATACCGGCCACCTGATGATCATCCCCTATCGCGAGACCGGGGAGATCGAGGACTTGAGCGACGACGAGCTGCTCGAACTCATGACCATGCTCAAGCGCATGAAGGCGGCCGTGACGGCGGCCTTTCATCCCGACGGATTCAACGTCGGCATCAACCTCGGGGGCGCCGCCGGGGCCGGCATCGACCGGCATCTCCACATCCATCTCGTCCCCCGCTGGCGCGGCGACTCCAACTTCATGACCATCACCGCCGAAACCCGCGTCCATCCCACCGACCTCCCCACCGTTTATGCGGCCATCAAAAAGCAACTCTAGTTTTAGACAGGATTAACAAGATTAACACGATTGAAGGCAGGGAATTTTTAGACAGGAAAGAAATGAAGCACCTGAGGAAAATCCTCAGTTCCAAGCCTCATTTTTCATGTCCTTCATGTTCCTCCTGTCAAAATTCTTCCCCATAATCCTGTTAATCTTGTTAATCCTGTCTAAAAAATCTTCGTAAAAATTCCGTTAATTTCGTCAAAATTCTCCTGCCTTCCCTTCCCAAAAAATTTCGTAATTTGGTTAATTTGGTTAATTTGGTAATTTGGTTTGATTCCCCTCTCATGCGCATCGGCCTCCTCCAACTCAACGCCACCATCGGAGCGTATGACAAAAATCGCGCTCGCCTGGAAAAGGCCTATCGCGAAGCGGTCGGCAGGGGCGCGGAACTCGTCCTCGCCCCGGAACTCTTTCTCTGCGGCTACCCTCCCCGCGACCTCCTCCTGCGCGACGATTTTATTTCGGCCTGCCTCGATTGCCTCGACACGCTCGCGAAATCGGTCGGCGCCGTTCCCCTCATCACCGGCTACGTCGACCGCAATCCGGCCCGGCCCGGACGCGCCCTGCGCAACGCCGCCGCCGTCATCCAAAACGGCAGCGTCCTCCATCGCGTGACCAAGTCGCTCCTGCCGACCTACGACGTTTTCGACGAGGACCGCTATTTCGAACCTACCGACAAAATCGCGCCGCTCGAAATCGCCGGGCAAAAAATCGCCGTGACCATTTGCGAGGACATCTGGAACGACGCCGACTTTTGGCCCGAACGCCGCTACCGGCGCGACCCCGTCCGCGAACTCGTCGACGCGGGCGCGAAGCTCATCGTCAACATCTCCGCCTCGCCCTGGCAGCGCGGCAAGGAGTCGACCCGCCTCGCCATGCTCCAGCGGGTCGCCCGCGACGAATCGCTCCCGCTCGTCCAGGTCAACATGGTCGGCGCCAACGACGAACTGATCTTCGACGGCCACAGCGTCGCCCTCAACGCCCGGGGCGACGTCCTCGCCCTCGGCGCGAGCTTCGACGAGGACGTCCTCGTCGTGGATATGTCCCCTGGAGGATCGCCGACAGGGGAGCCTGCCCGCCTGACCCCAACTTCCGTCCCGACCCTGACTCTCGCCTCCAACCAGGAAGAGCAACTCTTCCGCGCCCTCGTCCTCGGCGTGCGCGACTACGTCGGCAAGTGCGGGTTCAAGTCGGTCGTGCTCGGCCTGTCGGGCGGCGTCGATTCGGCCCTCGTCGCCGTCATCGCGACCGAGGCGCTCGGCGCGGAAAAGGTCTGGGGCGTGTCGCTCCCGTCCCGTTATTCGAGCGAAGGGAGCTTGAGCGACGCGGCGCAACTCGCGGAAAAGCTCGGCATCCGGTACGACGTCCTCCCCATCGCCGGGCCGGTGGCCGAGGTCGAAAAAACGCTCGGGGACGTGTTCGAGGCGCGCGCGCCCGACGCCACCGAGGAGAACATCCAGTCGCGCCTGCGCGGACTGCTGCTCATGTCGCTCTCCAACAAATTCGGGCCGCTCGTCCTCACCACCGGCAACAAGTCGGAACTCGCGGTCGGTTACTGCACCCTCTACGGCGACATGTGCGGCGCGCTGGCCGTCATCGCCGACGTCCTGAAGACCGAGATTTACGCGCTCGCCCACTGGATCAACCGCGACGACGAAATCATCCCCTGGAACACCCTCGAGAAACCGCCCAGCGCCGAGTTGCGCCCCAACCAGACCGACCAGGACAGCCTGCCGCCCTACGAATTGCTCGACCGCATCCTCCACCACTACCTCGTCGACGACGCCGACCCGAAGATGCTCGTCAGCGAAGAGCTGCCCATCGAGACCGTCCGCGACGTCCTGAACAAAATCGTCTCGAGCGAATACAAGCGCCGCCAAGCCGCGCCGGGACTCAAAGTCTCCCCGCGCGCCTTCGGCATGGGCCGCCGCGTCCCGATCGCGCAGGGTTTTCGCGGATAATGTTTTCGGGTGGCCCGGACTACTTCGTTGTCCGGGTCGCCGCAGGCGACAGGAAGCGATTTGCCACAAGGCTGCTTTGACCTTTTCTTCGCAATTAGATTTTATAAGTTCTCAATCTGTACGGCCTTCCTCGATAAAATTAAATTCCAAATGTGGGATAGTGCGGATGCCATCGTTGGCTTGATAACCAAATGGGAACCTAAGAACTGTAAAAAACCATCAAGGATATAAACGACAAGCCCAGCGACCTTCTCATCCGCGTAACAAAGATGATCTTGATGGAGAAGTAGCATCGTTGATGCTCGCTTCCTGTGCGCGAGGGATGAATCCCTCGCGCACCCGGACAACAAGTTGTCCGGGCCACCCGAAAAGGCACCATCGCCCGAAGGTTGGCGCATCCTTTAGGTGTAAGCTCTACGGCCCCGACGGCGTACCGGTCGCGGAATTGGTTGCGCCGGCGTCGGCGGAAGCCGGGGCATCGGCCTTCGCGGGGACGGTCGCCGCCACATTGTCCGCCGAAGCCGTTTCATCGGCGGCATTGGTCTGGGACGAGGCAGTGGGCGTCTCCTTGTCCTTGGCGCCGGGGACGGGATAGACCTGGTTGAAGATGTCCCGTGCAATCGCGCCGGCCTCGCGGCCACCGAGCAGGCCGCCTTCTTCCGTGTCATCACGGTTGTCGGAGAACCGGCCCTCGACCATGACCGAGAACGAGTACTGCGGATTGTCGGCGGGGAGATAGCCGGAGAGCCAGGCGATCTGGCGCCGGTGCTCCTTCGACCCGACCTGGGCCGTGCCGGTCTTGGCCGCGATTTTCATGTCGTCGCGATGGACGACCGTCGCGGTGCCCTCGTCGACGACGTTGATCATGGCCGCTTTCAAGTCGGGCATCCATTTATCGTCGAAGGTGACGGTGCGCAACGTCTCGACGGGAAACGATTGGATCACCTTGCCGCTCCTATCTTCGATTTGCCTGACGAGACGGGGCCGGTAAACGGTTCCGTTATTGGCAAGGGCGGCCATGAAATCGGCCATTTGCAGCGGGGTGACCAGCACGTCCCCCTGCCCAATGGCGGTAAGGGCGGTGTCGCCGCCGGCGACGGCAAAATCGCGCTGATGCTCGCGTCGCACCGATTCGGGATCGGGAATGAATCCGGGCAGCTCGCCGGGGAGGTTGATGTTCGTCAGGCTGCCGAAATTGAGGCTGCGGGCCGTGTCGATGAGAACGTCCCGGCCGATCTTCAGGCCGAGCGTGGCGAAATAGGTGTTGTAGGAGTGGGTGAGGGCTTCGAGATAGGTGATGTCGCCTTTTTCGTTTTTCAGATCCATGTGCATGGTGCCGAGGTCGAAGGAGCCGGTGCAATGGACGACCCAGTTCGGATCGAAGACCCCGGCCCTCATTGCGGCAATGGAAGTGACGGTCTTGAAACCCGACCCCGGCGGATACTGCGCGTGGATGGAGCGGTCCAGAAGCGGATTGTATTGGTCCTGGTTAAGGGCCTGCCATTCATCCGACGCGATGCTCGGGACGAAAATATTCGGGTCGAAGGTGGGGTGCGAGGCGATGGCGACCACATCGCCGGTATGGATATCCATGATGACCGCGGCCTTCATCGGGTTGGGGCTGGCCGCCATCGCGCTTTCCATGGCCGCCTGGATTTTGGAGTCGATGCTCAGGCGCACGTTGTCGCCGTACGCAGCAGGCTCGGCCACGACGGCGGACCGCGCATAGCCTTCCGGCGTGGTCGAAATCATGAACTGCCCGTCCTTCCCGGTCAGTTCCCGGTTGAAGACCTGCTCCAGCCCGGACGCGCCCTTGTAGCGGTCGTAAATGACGTCGCCGCTCAGGTATTTGCCCCGGTTGCGCTGCTGATCGCGCGCGAGATAGCCGAGCGCATGGGCCAGTTGCGCCCCTCGCGGATAGACGCGAAGCGGCGCGGTCTGGAACCCGAAGCCCTTGGCCTCCAATCCGGCCGCCTCGATCTTGCCGACCTGGTCCGGCGTGACGTTCTCCAGGACCATGAAGGGCTGGTAACGCTGCGTCCGATATTGGGCCAGGAGGTCCGCGTCGCTGACATCGACCTTGGTGCCAATGGTTTGCTCGACCTCGTCCAACCGGCTGCGCATCCACCGGACGATCTCGTCGTCGGCCGTGGCCTGATCGGCCGCGGGCCAGCCGAGGACGAGGTTTTTCTCGGAGCCGGTCGTGGCGTAGACGGCTCCGTCGGAGGAGAGAATATCGCCGCGCAACCCCGGCATTTTGTATTCGGCCAGGGGCGGAATCACGTTGGAACGCTTGTCGACCTGCATGAGCTGATCCGGGGCGAGGCCGGTTTCATCGGCCTGGTTGAACATCGTCGTGAGCCAGTCGCTCCATTCCTGCGGAGGCTGGATTTGCCGGGCCGTGCCGCCCGCGGCATCGACCTGCTCCTTCTTGAGATAGACGAAGATGTCGCCGGGCGCGGGGGCCATGCCGGCCAGTCCGCGCAAGGCGCCGGTGGCCCGGTCGATTTCCATTTTGGCCAGGGCGGGCGGAACGGAAAAAGCGCCGCCCGTCCACTTACGCGCCTCGACCTGCTGCATCACCCCGCCCCACAACGGGACCGCCGAGCGCACGGCCTCATCCTTGCCGCCGATGGGCCGGGAATCGTCGTACCCGACCCACACCCCGGCGAGGAGCTTCGGGGTATAGCCGACAAACCAGGCGTCGCGATAACCCTCGGAATAGCCGGGCATGCCGGCGACCGCCGATTTGAGGCCGTAATCGCGGGCGAGCGTCCGGGCCGGGCCGGAACGGAGGGCGTTTTGCAGGGTCAGCGTCATTTGCCGGTCGTCGAGGCTGTTGAGCATCTCGTCCTGCCGGGGATCGCCGTCGACCTTGGAATCGTCATAAAGAATCTGGCCTGTGCGGGATTGAATCGACTGGATGATCTTGAGTTTGCGGTGGACCCCGTCGTTGCCGAGAATCTGGTAAAGCGAGGCGATGTCCTCCAGCGTCATCGGATCGGGATTGAAGACGTTGGGCTTGTCGTCCGCGATGCGCGCCTGTTCCAGCCCCGCCTTCCGGAGCCAGTCGCCCACCGTGCGCGAGCCGAGTTGCAAACCGACCCGCGTGGCGGCCGATCTGTTGCCCAAAGCAAGGGCGTCCTGGATGGAAAGGAACCACTTGGTCAGGTCGACCATCGGGTTGCCCAGGCCCAAGTCGGCCTGCGACGCGGGGACGGCGGGGTCGATATAGGAAGCGTTGATCATCGACGCGGGGTGGAGATTGAGGCGATCGAAGGCCAGCGCATAAAGAACCGGCTGAAGGAGCGCGCCATTCTCGCGATTATGGGCCATGGAAATGTGATCGAACTGGCTCTTGGTGAAATCGCGGCCGCCCACCCAGGCGAGCACCCGGCCCGTGGCCAGATCGGCAACGAGCGCCGCGCCCTGAAGCGGCGGCCGCGCCTGGCCCGGGGGAGTCGTTCCGGCGGCCGTGCTTTCGAGGTCCGCCAATTGGAGATTCATCTCGTTCTCGACGGCATGCTGCAAATGGAGGTCGATATTGGTGCGGACGGTGAGGCCCTGGGGCATTTCTTCGGTGCCTTCGATCAAGAGAATTTGTTCCATCTCCTTCACGGCGGCGGCCATGGCGTAGCCTTGCACCTGCGACGGCTTGGCGGGCTGGATGTCGATCGGCGTATTGATATAACGGTCGTAATCGTCCCGGGTGATGTAGCCGTCCTCGAACATCTGCCTCAGCGTGGTGTTCCGGCGCCACTTGGCCTTTTCCGGATCGACGCGCGGCGACGAACTGGTCGGCGCGCGGATGATTCCCGCCAGGAGCGCGCATTCCGGCACGGTGAGGTTGACGGCGTCCTTGCCGAAGTAGCCGCGCGCCGCCGCGCCCACCCCGAAGTACCCCTTCCCGAAATAAATCCGGTTGAGGTAATAATTCATAATCTGGTCCTTGGTGAGGTTTTGCTCGAGACGGATCGCGACGAAGGCCTCGAGAAATTTCCGGTCCAGCGTGCGGGAGAAATCGCCGATGAGGTGCTTGGCCAGTTGCTGCTCGATGGTGCTGCCCCCCTGCACGCCGTGCGATTTCTTGGAGAGGTCCTCCCGCAAGGCCCGCAAAATGCCCCAGTAGTCGATCGCGCCATGCTGGTAAAACCGGCGGTCTTCGGCAGCCATCACCGCCTGGCTCATGGCGGGGGCGATTTCATCGGGCTTGAGGACAATCCGGTCCTCGACAAAAATGCGCCCCAGCTCCTCGCCGTTGACATCGTAAAAGGTCGACGTGACGTTGAGGTCGTCCAGCTTCTTCAGGTCGTAGGTCTCGGCCCGGGCGTAGTAAACCAGCGCCTTTTCATAAATGAAATAGCCGAGAACGCACCCGAGGATGATCGCGACGACAAAGCTGATCTGGATTCCGAGCCAGAGCTTGCCCCAAAACGACCTCTTCTTTTTTTCCGGACTTGCCCGACCCGCCCGATCCGCCGGGTCCTTCCGGGCGTCCCGCTTCGGGCCGTCGATCTGGCGCGGCTGCGGCAGCGTGGTGACCGGCGTCACCGGTTCGGGCGCCTTTTCGGCCTTCTTGTCGACAAGCTGGGCGCGCGAAGAGAGTGATTCGATGCGTTTGGCCACAAGTGCTTATACCACAACCCGGCCTTTCCTGCGTTGAAAAAAGTGCTGCGCACGGCGGCTCCTGCCGAAGGCGGTCATCCCCCCCGCCGCTTCCACCGCGCAACGGCCCCATCAGCCCCATGCGTCCCCTGTGTCCTATTCCTTCACGCCATCGACCCGGAAGCCCAATTCCTCGAGCAGGGAACAAACGGCGGCGCAGCGGTCTCCCTGCAACACGATTTCCCGGCGGTCAAACGAGCCGCCGCAGCCGAGCTTCCCCTTCAACTCCCTGGCGAGGTTCGCGATCATGACCGAATTCGCCCCCGGCAACTCGCCAAAGCCCGAAACGACCACGACCACCTTGCCCCCGCGATCCTTGGTTTCCCGGCGCAGGATGAGCCGGCCCCGCGAATTTTTCACAATTTGGGTGGCCCGGACAACTTGTTGTCCGGGTTCGCGCAGCGAACAGGAAGCTGCTCCTTGTTCCTTCTCCGGCGGCTCAGGTTTTGGCAAATCCTTCAACGCATCCAATTCGCCGAGCACCGCAAAGGGATTGTGCTGCAACGGCGCCGCCGGATGCGATACATCGACTTTTTTGCGGGAATCTTTCGGACGACTCATGCCGGATGGAGGCTGGAAATCACTAGACGATGTAAGAACCAAAAGCCTTGCGGCGTTCGGCGATTTCATCCGCGTGGAGCTTTTCGAGACGGCGCAGGCTGAACTCCTCGCAACAAAACGAGGCGACCAGCGTGCCCTGGATGACGGCTTCCTTGAGGTTCGCGAACGAGGTGTCGTCGGTCCGCGCAAGGTGCCCGATGAAGCCGCCCGCGAAGCAATCGCCCGCGCCGGTCGGGTCATGGATGTCCTCGAGCGGAAACGCGCCGGTGCTGAAGAACTCGCCGTTCCGGCCAAAGAGGAGGCAGCCGTGCTCGCCCTTCTTGACCGCGACGTAGCGCGGCCCCAGCGCGACGATCTTGCGCCCGGCGCGGATCAGGTTGTCCTCCTCGACCAGTTGCCTGGCCTCGCTGTCGTTAAGGATCAGCATGTCGACTTCCTTCAGCAGTTCGAGCAGGTCGGCGCGGGCCATGCCGATCCAGAGGTCCATCGTGTCGGCCACGATGAACTTCGGTTTGCGCACCTGCCTGCAGACGCTCCGCTGCAACGACGGCGCGATGTTGCCGAGCAGGACGTAGGGCGTTTCGCGATAGCTTTCGGGCAGCTTCGGCTCGAATTTCTCGAAGACGTTGAGCGCGACCGAAAGCGTCCTGCGGTTGTTCATGTTCTGCTCGTATTCGCCCGACCAGCAGAACGTCTTGCCCGGGGCGACTTCGAGGCCGGTGAGGTCGATCTTGCGGTCGGCGAAGAGCTGCCTGTGCCGGGGAGGGAAATCATCGCCGACGACGCCGACCAGGCGGACCGGGCCGAAAAAGCTGGCAGCGACGGCGGCATACGAGGCCGAACCGCCGAGCAGATGGTGATGCTCCGCGGTGGGAGTCTTGATGTGATCGAGCGCGATGGAACCAACGACGAGGACGGGCATCCGACAAGTAAGAAGGAAGAAGTCAGAAGTGAGAAGTCAGAAATTGGGCCAAAACCCGAATTGGGATTGTACACGGAGCACACGGAGATCATGGAGTGAGCACCCTCGTTCCCAAGCTCCTGCGGAGGGCAGTAAACTTGGGAACGAGGGGGAAACTGCTCGCCGTCGGATCGTGTGATCTTCATGAAAATAAGGTCCTCACTGGCGGGACTCCAACCGCTCCCGCACTCTTTGGCAATAAGCGGAAATATCCTCGCTCTGCAAGAGGGCGGAGACGATGACGACGCGGTGCGCGCCGGCGGCGAGGACTTCGGGCAGCGTCTGCTCGTTGATGCCGCCGATGCAGAATTGCGGCACGCGGACGGCGGCGCGAACCGGGCCGATCAGCGCGGGGCCGACCGGGACGTAATCGGGCTTGGTCGGCGTGGCGTAGATCGGGCCGACGCCGATGTAATCGGCGCCTTCCTTTTCCGCGGCGACGGCCTGCTCAAGGCTGTGCGTCGATTTTCCCACGACGATCCCCTCCCCCGCCCCCGCGCGGGCGGCGGCGACGGACAGATCGTCCTGCCCGACATGAATCCCGTCCGCGCCGATTTCGGAGACGAGTCCGGGATGATCGTTGAGGATGAAGAGCGGGCCCGCGTGATCGCCGGCAGGGGGAATGATGACGCGCATCTTTTTGCCCAGCTCCGCGATGGCCGCAAGCGGAAGCTTTTTCGCGCGGAGCTGGATCAGGTCGACCCCGCCCTCGACGAGCTGTTCGGTGACGCGCGGCACGCGGTCGGGCCCGACGTAGCCGGTATCGACGATGGCGTAGAGCCGGGCGCGGGCGAGTTGCTGGAGGCGTTGGTCGAGAGTGGACATGGAATTTTGCAGACCTTGGGAACGGAGAAGGACTAGTTAGAGATCCTTTGACAAGCTCAGGATGACAATCTTTTTTAATAAGTCGCTTACGCGACTTTACCGCCCTCCGCAGGAGCTACTCTCCGCGCGGAGGCAGGATCGACTGGCGCTGTTTGAGGAAGCCCTCGACAAAATGGGTGCTGTAACGGCCCCGGCGGAAATCGGGGTCTTTGAGGATGGCCTGGCCGATGGGCACGGTGGTCTTGATGCCGCGAATGACAAACTCGTCGAGCGCACGCGACATCCGGTCCATCGCCGTGGCGCGGTCGCTGCCGAAGGCGATCAGCTTGCCGATCATCGAGTCGTAATAGGGCGGGACGGTGTAGCCGGCGTAGACGTGGGAATCCCACCGGATGCCGTGGCCGCCGGGCGCGTAGAAGAGCTCGATGGTGCCGGGGCTGGGCCGGAAATCGTTGAAGGGGTCCTCGGCGTTGATGCGCATCTCGATCGCGTGCTTTTGCGGCTGGAGATCGTCGAAATCCTTGCTGAGCTTCTCGCCGAACGCGATGCGGATCTGCTCCTTGACGAGGTCGACGCCGTAGACCTCCTCGGTCACGGGATGCTCGACCTGGATGCGCGTGTTCATCTCCATGAAGTAAAAGTTCTGCTTGTCGTCGACGAGGAATTCCATCGTCCCGGCGTTTTCGTATTCGACCGCCTGGGCGAGCTTGATGGCCGCGCGGCCCATCGCCTTGCGCACGGCGGGCGTGATGAAGGGCGACGGCGATTCCTCGAGCAGCTTTTGGTTGCGGCGCTGGATCGAGCAGTCGCGCTCGCCGACATGGACCACCTTCTTGTAACGGTCGGCGAGGATCTGAAATTCGATGTGGTGGGGATTTTCGATCAGCTTTTCGAGGTAGAGCGCGCCGTTGTTGAACGCCTTTTCAGCCTCGGTCTTGGCCGAGTTGAAGCCCTGGACGAGGCTGACGTCGTTGTGCGCCTGCCTCATGCCACGGCCGCCGCCGCCCGCCACGGCCTTGATCATGACCGGGTAGCCGATCTGCTTGGCGACCTTGAGCGCCTCCTGGTCGCTCTCGACGACGCCGTTGCTGCCGGGCGTGATCGGCACGCCGGCCTTGCGCGCCGTTTCGCGCGCGACGGCCTTATCGCCCATCTTGCGGATCGCTTCGGGCTTCGGGCCGATGAACTTGATGTTGCAGCTTTCGCAAACCTCGGCGAAATGGGCGTTCTCGGCGAGGAACCCGTAACCGGGGTGGATGGCGTCGACATCGCCAAGTTCCGCCGCACTGATGATGCGGTCGATTTTGAGATAGCTCTCCTGACTTGAAGCTTTACCGATACAGATCGCCTCGTCCGCGAGCTGGACGTGGAGGGATTCGACGTCCGCAGTCGAGTAGACGGCCAGCGTTTTGATCCCAAGTTCCTTGCAGGCGCGTATAATACGCAGGGCAATCTCCCCGCGATTGGCGATAAGTATCTTATCAAACATGGATCAGGCGATAGAGAGGGCTTGGGGTGGGATGCACGAGGGAAATCAGACAGGCCGGACGGCAAAGAGGGGCTTGCCGAATTCGACCGGTTTTCCGTTTTGGGCCAGGACTTCAACGATAACCCCGCGCGTTTCGGCCTTGATCTCGTTCATGACTTTCATGGCTTCGATGATGCAGACCACGGTGTCTTCCTGGACTTCCTGGCCGATGGTGACGTAGGGCGGCGAATCGGGCGACGGAGCGAGGTAAAACGTGCCAACCATCGGGGAAACGATCTGCGGAGTGGACGCAGCCCCGGCGGGAGCCATCGCCGCAGCGGGCGAAACGGGAGCCGCCGGAGCGACGGCGGGGCTGGGCGCAAAAGCGGCGACCGGCGCGTGGTGATGAACAACCTGGGGACCGGTGACGGGCGCGGTCGTAGCCGACCATTCGCCGCCCGGGCCGCGCTTGACCCGAAGCTTGAAGTCGCCTTTCTCCAGTTCGAACTCCGAGAGGCCGTTCTTGGTCATGAGATCGATGACCGATTTGATTTCCTTGAGGTCCATAGGCGGTTTGTGCTTTGTGGCAATTACGCGAAAGCCTGTTTTTAGTCGGCTAAGCACCCTTGGTCAAAGGATTTTAACTTTAAGCTTAAAGTTTGGGCGTTTAACTCCGATGCAGCCACCACACTGCTTGACGGCTACCCCGCATTCATCGCATTCCAGGCGGCGGCGAGTTCCTCGATCATGCTAGCGAACCAGCTTGTAGCGAATCTTCACGCTGTGCGGGTTATCGGTAAACTCCTCGACTTGCCATAGTCCTATTTTGCCTGAAGACGTTTTGAAGAGAAATGTCTGCGGTAGCTTGCCAAGAGCGACGGCGCTCGTAATCACACCCATGCCCGAACGACCGATGAAGCTATTCATGGCGAGTGCGGCCTCGGCGGCAGTCGTTGTGTCCCACTGCTCGGGACGGACCGATTCAGTCACGGTGCCTGCCGCCATGCCCATGAGCACGGTCTGGCCTTTGGCTTCATCGCGCATGACGGCTACTCCCGACGAAAAAAGCCTCGCGAGGCCGCCGGTTGTGTCACCCGGCCCCGGATCGGGCACAAGTTTGTCGTTGTCGAGGTCAAAGAGTGGCGTCAACCCATCTTTGTCCGCAGGCAATACGTGCTCCATCACCGGGCCGAAGGAAGGATTTTGCGCGGCGGTGGGAGTAGTGGGCATTGTTTGCGCGGATTGGTTTTCATCGCCGAAATCTTTCACTTCAACCGTTGTCTTATGACCGGGTTGCAGGGAGACGTTGCGGAACTCAACGTTTTGGTAAGGCCGCGCTTCGAGGCGGACCTCCCGGAAATTCTTGAAGAGCAGCGGTCCGTCCGAACCGACGCCTTCAAAGGTCACTACGCATTTGGAATAAACGTCCCCCGCCGTGTGTGTGGTTTGAGAAATGGACGGGTTGTGTTCTTGTCCGTCATTATCGATGGCGACAAACCGATATTCCATGTCCGACCTTTTGGCCAGATGGTCAACGGTGACTTTCAAGGCACCAACGGCGGTTTCGGAAAAAGTCCATTCTTTGCCGGCGGTGCTGGAGGAGAACAAAGAAGAGAGAAAACCGGGTGTTTGTGTGGTTAGTGTCATCCAATCTTGGGCGGCCACTTTGACCGGGAGCGTCGTCTCGTTGGCGAGGGACAAGGCCTGTTCAAAAGACATCACACCAAACATCGTCTGGTAAGTCGGCGTCTCCGATTCCACCATGGGCAACTGCCGCCCATCCTTGACGAGTAAACCCAAGGGAGTTCCCAGATCAATCTCGACTGGATTTTTCTCCCCGGTTTGCCGGGGCCACTCATCGTGATGCAATGGATATTTGACCCGGACCAGGGCCATCACGCCGCTGCCAAGCTGTTTGTCCGCAGCCTCAATGGAGCTTTCGTAGGTGGAGGGCGATCCATCCGGCCGCCACCACGGTTGATTGGTGGAAGAGGACAATCGCACGGCAAGTAATTCGATGTATCCTCCGTCCGGTAAACGCGCCACGAATGGTGCGGCCTTTACCTGGCGCACCACATTCGGTTCGGAATGCGATGCGTCGGCGAGCTTGGGGTTCGCGGCGGAATTTTGTTTCGGTTGCCAGACCAGCATACCGTCCAAACCTTCGCGGACCGGTTCGCCGCTTGCTTTTTCGCCAACGGACCGATACAGGGAAAATAATAGCAACGAGCTTTTGTTTTGATCCAACTGGCGCGGTTTTCCGAGATGAACCCGTTTCACCTGTTCGACCACCTTGGCCGCTGTTGCCGCGTCAGGCAGAACAAAGCCGATCTGATAAGCGGGCTTTCCCTTCAACAGAGTTGTTCCCGCCAGGACCTTGTCATTGCCGCTCATGAAACGGGGCGCCACCAGGCAGTCCACATTTGTCGCCGATGAAACCACGTCGGCGGGATAATCAAAGATTTGCCCGGAATACTGCACATACAACCCGCGATCGGGATAAGGAGTGTCGCAAACCAGCTTGATCAATACGACCTGTCCATTTTGCGAAACTTCCGTTACATGAATCAAAGCCTCGCCGTATTCACCGCTGACGGAGGCATCTACCGCGTTTGGAATCCAGACGCCCTCAGGCTCATAGTTCTTCAACCACTGGCAAAGATTAACGAAAAGAATGGCCGAGAAAACCGCGCAAAGACCCCAGATGGTTTTTTTATTCAGCCGGGTGGGATTTGCAGCCGGTCCGGCGGGAGCGTCTTTTAACGGCGGCTTCGTGGCCCGCCATAATTGTGACGACAGGATCGAACAGATTCCCAATATGGCAAATAAATTAAACGCCCATCCATTCCATCGTGCGGGTATAGGCACCGACAAAAGAACCATCCAGAGGAATAGCGTCAACGCAACGCCCATGATGGCCATGCGCGAGGACCCCGGCGTAGAAATCCCTTTTATATTCTCCGGTGGCACATTCTGTTGCGATTTGGGCTCGGCTTCAAAGGTTCCGCCTGCCTGCACTGTGCGAACAGCGGTTTGGATTGCATAAAACCATTCCGCCACGAGCCGGTTGGTTTCCCATGGCAGACTCAATGGCGACCAGCAAGGCGTAAACAAACGGGTTCGGGTATTTCCCTCGGCTGTGTAGGTGATGGAAATGTAATCCAGCCCGAGAGGCTTGGCCAACCGCGAGTATTCGCCGATATGTATTTCGCGAATGGAATGCAGCGGGATGCGCAAGGAATTTTTTATGTCAGAATAGGTGAGATCCCCAGCATCGAGACGTAATCTTCCTCTTCCTTCATATATATACCAGAAGCTTCCATAAAAACTGCACAAATGTTCCGGCGAGGAAATATAACATAGGCACCATTGCGACTCGTTGTCCAATTTGCCGGATGCAGGCCCGGCTGCGACGCCCGGTCCGACAGTTGGGATATCCGCACTGCTTACGATGGTCTCCACCATCGTCTTGACTTCGCTGACCTGTTGGTAACGCAACTCCGGTTTCTTTTCCAACGCGCGCAGGACGACTTCATCGAGGCGCACGTCGATCTGCGCCTTGCTGGAGGGCCGTTCGAACTTGCCGACGGGCAGCTCGCCGGTGAGCATTTGGTAGAACACGACGCCGAGCGCATAGATGTCGGCGCGATTATCGACATCAAGCGGATCCGAAAGTTGCTCCGGCGCCATATATTGCGGCGTGCCGATCACCTTCCCGGCTTCGGTTCGGCCCAATTCCGGCGCAGCCGCGCCATCCCCGGTCGTTTCGGACAATTCGCGGGCAACGATCTTCGCCACGCCGAAGTCGGCGATCTTTACGCGGCCTTCTTTATTAAGCAGGATGTTCTCCGGCTTAATGTCGCGATGAATGATCCCCCGGTCGTGCGCGAACTGGAGCGCATCGCAAATTTGCGGGACGATGGCCAGGGCTTCCCTGGGTGAAATGTGGCCCGTGTCGAGCATCTGGCGCAAATTCACGCCGTCGACAAATTCCATGAAGAAATAAAAGAGTCCGTCAACCTGCCCCGAATCGTAAAGCGTCACGATATTCGGATGATGCAACTGGGCGAGAGCCTTGGCCTCCCGTTCGAAGCGTTCGGCAAACGAAGGGTCCTGCCCCACGTTCGGCGGCAGGATTTTTAAGGCGACGAGTCGTTCCAGCCGCTTCTGGCGCACTTTGTAGACCGCGCCCATGCCGCCACGACCAAGCAGCTCGATGATTTCCAGATCATCGAAATAGCGAGCCAGTTCCTCCGGCGTCGGCGGCACGAAGGGGGCCGGCTTCCCCGCCGCTCCAGGCCCGGTATCAAGGGTGCCGAACCCGGCCCGCAAAAGACAATCGGGGCAAAGTCCCATCAGGGCGTTTTCAATCATCGGCTTCCCGCAAGTGGGGCATGTTTTTTCAGCAGGCATGGGTGTCTCCACCAACTATCAGAGGAATCGCAGAAACAAGGTTACACGGAAAAGGAATAAAATGACGATGCCCGGGCTACGTGGAAAGAATCCGTCGCAGGCAGTTTAATTCCTCCGCAACCTCCGACTCATCGGCCACGGTCTGGACGATTTCCTCGCGCAGGGCCCGGCGATATCGTTGCCGGAGCCTATGCACGGCCACGCGGAGGGCTTCTTCCGTCATGTCGAGCCGCGAGGCAATGTCCGTATAGGGCACGGCATTTTTGTCGCCGGTGATGGCGAACCGCGTTTCCATGAACAAAGCGCCCTGGCCCAGGGCCTCGTATTCACCGCGAAGGCGCTGCACGACGTTCTCGAGCAGTGTCATGGCCCAGCGTCGCTCGAACACGCGTTCCGGCGTCAGCTTGTCCGCCGGTTCGCTTCGGTAGCGATTCTCCGCCATTTCCGCATCCAGGGAAATCGTCCGCTGCGCGGCACGTTTTTGCGCCGAGGCCCGATCCCATTCGTCGGCGAGAAAGTGGTTCATCGAGGCGAGCAAAAACGCGCGAAATTTCCCTTTTTCGCGGCCTACATGGGCGAGGGATTTCGACTTGAGAATGCGCGCGAAGAATCCCTGGGTGAGATCCTCGGCGTCATGGGGACTGTAGCCGCGTCGCCGTGCATAGGCATAGAGAGGATACCAATAGGCCTGGCACAAATCCTCCAGGGCGGCGCGGGCACGGGTGGTATCTGAGCGGGCGGCTCGAAGCACCCGGGTCCATCGGGTCGTCACAAAAATATCCCGGTCTGGTTTAGTCATGTGTCCTCGTCTTCATTCCTTATAGAGGAAATTCAGAGAAAAGGTTACGCGTCTTTGTCGAAAGGTTTGATGCCGGCCGAACTGGGCGCCCGGTGGTCGATGGCTATCCCTTCTTCACCATATTCCACGCGGCGTCGAGTTCCTCGAGCGTGCAATCGGCCATGGCCTTGCCTTGGGCCTTGATCCGTTCCTCCACGGCGCGGAAACGGCGGGCGAACTTGTCGTTGGCGGCGGTGAGGAGTTCCTCGGCGTCGAGCTTGAGATGCCGGGTGAGGTTGACGATGGAGAAAAGGAGATCGCCGATTTCCTCGGCCGTTTTTTGGGCGGGCGCGGGCGTGTTTTTGCCCGCCGGGGCGGAGGCGAGGCCCGACTCGATCTCCGCGGCCGCTTCGGCGACTTCCTCGCGGACCTTGTCGAGCGCGCCCCGGACGTCGGGCCAGTCGAAGCCGACGTGGCGCGCCTTCTTCTGCAAAGCCTCCGCGCGCATCAGGGCCGGGAGGGCGCGGGGCACGCCGTCGAGGGCGCTTTCGCGTTCCGGTTTCTCGGCCTTCTTCAACTGATGCCATTGCGCGACCACGCCGGCCGCATCGGCGACTTTCGCCTCTCCGAAAACATGGGGGTGGCGCCGGACGAGCTTGTCGGCGATTCCGTTGGCGACGTCGGCGAAGGCGAACTGTCCCGCCTCACGCGCGATCTGGGCCTGAAAGACGATGTGGAGGAGCAGGTCGCCCAGTTCCTCGGCGAGGTGCCGGGGCGAACAGGCGTCGATGGCCTCGACGACCTCGTAGCACTCCTCGAGCATCTGCGGCTTGAGCGTGGCGGGGGTCTGCTCACGGTCCCAGGCGCAGCCGCCGGGGGCGCGGAGACGCGCCATGAGATCGAGCAGCCGGTCGATGGCCTGGGCGCCGGGGGATGGCTCGTTCATGGCAACCTCAGGAGTTGGATCCGCGACGGATCGTCGGTGCCGAGATTGTAGGAAGCGGCGCTATGGACGTGGCTGGCCGTTTTTCCGATGGGATCGATCCTTCCCTGTCGATCGTCGGCGCGCCATTTTTCGAGCCGCCGCAGGACGAGCGAATCGATGGCGACGGGATCGCGGCTGACGTAAATCGCCCCGATCGATTTCGTGAACTGGGGATCGAAGCGCGGGCCGCCCGCGTATTGGGAGATGAGGGCGTCGAGGATATGGACGACGACCTTCCGGCGGATGAAGTCGTCGCTCAAAATTTCGCAGATGGCGGGATCGCCGTAAGAGGGGTCGCCCTGGAAGCGCCGGTTGTTGTCGACGCAGGCCAGGGCGAGGCTGCCGAGGCATCCGTTGATGCCGATGTAGGAGTTGTCGGTCAGGACCGGGACGTTGACGATCTTCGTGCAGATGGCCGTCACCAGCCGGGCGAAGTGGGAACGGTTGCTGGTCTGCGGGATCGACGGGTTGGTCAGCGAATCGCCTCCGCCCAACGCGCCGACGGCGGCGTCGCCATAGGGCCTGCTTTTGACGGCTTCGCTCTCTTCCCGCAAAAGGTCGTCATCGTGGCGGACGAATTCGGAATCACCCCAGATCAGCGTGCCGAGCATCCCGTTTTTGTAGACGGCGTCCGGGTCGTAACCGGTGCCGGGGAAAATTGAGGCGATCCCGACATGCGTGTCGGTGGCGGGAAAGGGCGCATACCCGGCGCTCCGCATATCGGAGGCGTCCTTGTCCCAGATGATGATGTGGGAGGGCGGAACCCCCGCGGCCTGGAGGCCGTCGCAAACGGCCTGGACGATGGCGCGATGGGTGGAAAGCAACGGGCCGCCCATGGTGGTGATCTTGATGCCGACGACGTCGCGCGGGGTGATGCCCAGGCGGGTCCATGCCGTGCCGAGGTCGGTCGCGCTGGTCAGTTTGAGGAGGGAGGCGTCGACCATTTGCCGGACTCTCGCGTCATCGACGGCGAAGCGCTGCACCACGTCGGGATTCTCCGTCCAGATGACCGGCGAGAGCGTTCGCGGCGGCGGTGGCGGCGCGGGCGTCAGCGGGGGAGGCGCGGGTTGATTCGCCAGCCCGGAGGGGGCCGCGTCCTGGGCAGGGATCTCCCTGACAAAAAGCAGAAAAAACGTAGTGACTAAAGCGAAGGCATACCGATTCATCCAGCGCAGAAATTACCTTTCTCCGATGCGGGATGCACCATAATTGCGCAAGCCGAAGGTCTTGCCCGCCTGCGCAGAGGCTTGGAAACGAAGCCGGCGGGGACCCATTTTTTCAGTTCCATTTTTGGGTTCTTTATGTTCTTTTTCGGCCAAACCGGCCATCCTTCAATCAGCTCCATGCTCATCCTCCAGGCTCTTTTTCTCTGGCTGATTATCTCCACGCTGATGATCGGCGGGGCGATGCTCTTTCACCGGTTTTTCCCGGAGGAATCGCCCTGGTTCGGCTTTATCATCCCGCCGCTGACCCTGGTCGCGCTGCTCAATTTCATCGAGCACTTGGCGGCGCTGCCGTCCCTGCTGGTTCTGCTGCCGCTGCTTCTCGGGGCGACGGTCTGGATGACGGTTTGGAGAAAATATTTCAAGGAACCGCTGATTTTGCCTTCGGCCGTTTTTCTGGGGGCCTTTGCCTTCACCTTTGCGGTCCGCTGCCTGCGACCCGACATCGACTACACCTCGGACGGCATCTCGGACCTGAACATGATCAACAATTTTTCGCAGGGCCAGACGCTGCCGCCGCCCGACTGCTGGATGCCGCCCCTTCGTTTCGAATGGTACTACGACTTGCAGCATTACGCGGCCTCGGTGGTGGAGCGCCTATTGGCCGTCAAAATCGGCGTGGCCTATAATGTTTCCCACGCGCTGCTTTCGGCGCTGATCTGCGTCGTCGGCGCGGGCGCGGCGCACCGCATTTCGGGAGGCAAATTATGGGTCACGCTGGCGGTTCCCTTCCTGATCGAATCGGCGGCGACGGGAAGTTCCGCTTATCTTTACATAACCTCCTTCTCTTCCTATCCCGACCTCTGGATGGCGGCCGATCCATCGGACAAGATGCTGCATCCTCCCGATGCCAACCCGATCTGGAAATGGCTGTTCAACGATCTGCCCGCGGGCCTCGCTCAGATGTCCCCGGACGATATCGCCAAGCACCAGACACTCCGGCTCCAGGTGCCGGGTTTTTGGACGTGGCGCTCCGAATATCATGCGAACGCCTCGGGCCATTTGCTGAGCGCGCTCTCGGTTTTGATCGTCGCCGAGCTCGTCCATGTTCAGAAGACGATCTGGCCGTGGGTGCTGGCCGTGATCACTCCCATCGTTGCCGTGACGGTGAGCGCGTGGGCGTTGCCGATCGCCATTTTGCTTTGCTGGATCGCCCTTCCGACCGCGTGGGTTTGCGGCCGTCGGCCCGTTTCGGTCCGCGCCATCGTACCGGCTTCCTTTATCGGGCTGACGCTGCTCTGGCCGGCTTTCTACAACGTGACGTCGTCGCCGCAAATCCCGCCGATCCACGGGATCGATCCCCAGGACCACGTGCCTCTGGTCGAATTTCTCATCCAGTGGTGGCCGATCCTTATTCTTTGGATTTGTGGCTGCATATGCTTTCGGAGCCTCTCCTTCGGCCTCCGCCTGATTTTAATCGTGGTGCCGGTGATGCTGATGGGAATCGAACTCGTCACCATTGACTCCCGCTACAACACGATCGAAAAGATGTGGGGTTATACATGGGCGGTGGGCCTTATCGGCCTGTTTCCGTTCGTCGCGTCGCGCGCGGGCGCGGCCTTTAAAATCGTCGCGATCCTCCTGCTCCTTTCCGCGTTCGTGAGCCTGACTTACTTCGTACACGACTTGGCACAGGGGAACTGGGACGGTGCCGCGTTTCATCTGGAAGGCTCCCGGTATCTTACGGCCAACGATCAGAAAAAGAAGATGCTTGAGGCCGTGGGACAAACCAAGCACGCCACCTACCTCTCGGGGAAATGCGTCTATTGCTACAATGAAGCGCCGGCCCTCGCGGTCTTCACCGGGAACAAAAGCTACATCGCCTGGTCCTGGTTTGAATCGCTGACCAACTACATCGACCAGGCCGATTCCCGGGAGAAGCTCGACAACGATTTCTACTCGGGTGCGATGACGGACCGGCTCCATTTTCTCCAGTCGAACAAAATCACCGGGGTGATCATCTGGCCGGACGACGATCTCTCCGACGATTTCCTCGCCAATCTGCGCAAGGAACTTGAGCCGGCCTACGACTACATCGACTGCAAAGACTCGGGGGACAAAAACGCGGGGGTCTTTCTGCTTCAGCCTTTGCCGCAGAATTGAGGCGGCTCATGGGGCCGGCGGCGGCGGGTTCGTCTCGAAAGATGGGGGCCCGGCTGCCGGATGAAGACTCCGGCGTTGTTGGGGCCGTCGGCCTTGCAATCGATGTAAAAATAATCGGAGCCGAGTTGTTCTTTGCATTATTGCAGGATCCGTTTTCCGCCGATGGGATAGGCGGCGCCCGCGCCGAGCAGCGTGAAGGGCAATAGCCAGCCCAAGTTAGGCAACGCGATCAAGTGCTCGATGAAATTGAGCGCGCTCATCACGATCAGGATCGGGACGATAAAGGCGAGCCAGGGTGATTCCCCGGGAGAAAGCCGCCGGAAGAAGAGGATCGCCCCGCCGATAACGTGAAAACAGATCCGTAATCCAGCGCGGAGAAAGAGTATCCGCATGAGGCCATCCGAAAATTTGGCGCGGGTCTCGCCAAAAAGAAAAGGGAGGCTGCGCCCGTGGGGCAGCCTCCCAAATCTTAGCCTGCGGTGGCTTTGGAATCAGCTTAGCTGCGGTTGGCGCGGCGGCGCTGGTAGACCACCAGGATAACGAGACCGCTCAACATCAGCGCCCATG
>DASZIP010000032.1:0-74825 GCA_035948935.1 Methylacidiphilales bacterium
CTGTTGTACGTCAAAGCCGTCGGATAACTCGCGCTCGTCGCCGTGATCGTCTTCGTCGCGCCCGTCAGCCGCGGATAAACCGAATCGTACGTGTAAGCCACCGTGCTGTCGGCATAGGCCGCCTCGCTCGGCGTATTGTCATCGTTGTAACTGTAGCTCGTCACCTGGCTCTTCGGGTCGGTCACCGACATCAACCGGCTCGTATAATTGGTATCGTAGACATAGGCGTAGCCGCTCCCGTCGGCGAAGCTCTTGCTCGTCGGGCGGCTCTCCAGGTCATAGACCCACGATGTGCGATGGCCCAGCGGATCGACCAGCCCCACCAGCGCCCCGCAGGTGCACCGCTCGTACGTGGTCACCCGCCCCTGCGGATCGGCCGTCCCGATGAGCGCTCCCAGGGCGTTGTAGAGATAGCGTGTCCACCGATTTTGCCGGTCCTTGCGCAGGGTGACGTCGAGAGTGGTGTAGACGAACTGATCCGTCGTGCTGTCGGGATGGGTGATTTGAGTCACCCGGTTCAGCGCGTCGTAATCGTAAGTCTTCACGTAACCGTTGAGATCGGTCGTCGTGCGAATGCGCCCGTAGCCGTCATACGTCAACGAAACCGTCGCGCCCGTCGCCGGCCCCGTGATCGAAGTCAACTGCCCGTCCGAATTATAGGCGTAGGTCGTCGTTTCACTCAAAGCGTCGGTCACCGTCTCGATCTGCCCGGTCGAGTAATAGGTATACGTCGTCGTCCGGCCCGACGCATCGGTCGTCGTCAGCGGCTCGTGCTGGCTGTTGTACGTGGCGGCAAAAAGGACATCGTTATTGGAACCGTTGACCTGCGTCACCTCCGTCAGGTCGATGTTGTTGCTGGCATAGGTATAGTTCGTGACCCGGCCGGCAGGATCGGTGACCTGCGTGGTCTTGCCCAAACTGTTGTGCGTCAGATCCGTCTCCTGGGTGTCACTGTTGTCGAGGATACGAGTGATCCGGATCGGAAAGTTGTCCGTGCCGATGAAATTCAGATCAGCGCCGTTGCTGGCTTGATTGGGATAGTTATAATAAACCCGGCTTTCCAGCGGTTGCTTGATTCCCTCGACCACGTCACTCATCTCGGTGACGCTGTCGTGCAGCAGGTGGGTGATTTTGGCCTTCGTATAATCGAGGGTCCCCGCGCAAACCAACATCGCTTTGCGGTCCCAGAAAAAGGCATTGCGATCATTTAGATAGGTATTGTTCACCCCCGTGGGAGCAGGCAGAGGCGAAGCCGAATCGGGCACGCTGGAATTGGCGCCGGTCCAGGTTTCGAGGCGCTGCTGCCCGCCCTGCGGATCGTTGATTTGGACCCAGCGCTTATCGCTGTCCTGGCCCGTATCGAAGGTGGTCGTGCCATAAGGCGTCTGCAAAGATACCAGGACCTGCTCGACGTAATTGTAATGGGAAGCAATCCCGATCATATCCGTGCTCGATGCAAGATCACCGTCCGCGGTATACGCCAGCGTCGCCGTGCGGCTGAACGGATCAGTCACCGTGGCAATTTGATAGAACGCCGGGCTGCTGCTGCTCGTCGATCCGTAAGCGATGGTCGTGACCAGCCCCGTGGCGTCCTTCACCGACGTCATCCGGTAATTCGAGTCGTAGTAATAAACCAGCGCGTTGCCCTGCGGATCGACGGTTCGGGTAAGGAAAACCTGACGCGGCGTGGCGGTGTTGGCCAATCCAAAGATCTGCTTGGAGCCGTCGGCCATATCCAATTCGTAGATATTTGAAGTCGCCGAGTCGCTCGTGGAGGAATTGATATATTTAAGCACCGCTCCGGTGTCCACGTCCGGAGCATAGGCATTAATCGTGCCGTTGTACCCCGTGTAAGAGGTTGTGCCGCCGCCGCTGAGATATTGATTGACGGTTACACCCGCATTCACTTCCGTGATATAGGAAAGCCAGTTGAAAGTCCAAAGCGGCCCCAGATTGGAATAGGTGAAAACCGAAGGCTGATTCATTTCGCGCTCGCTGTAGCTGACGGTAAAATCGACGGGGGGACCATAGGCCGGCTTATAATGAAGCGGCGTATCGTCGAGACTGAGGCTGCCGACAGCATCGTAAATCGAGTAAACCGCCATATTGGCTGAACCTCCCGAATCTCCTGAATCTCCTGAATCTCCCGAACCTCCCGGACATCCGTCAGTGGGGCCCTTTTTATTATCGTTTGTATTCACTGTGGCGGACGGTCCTTTGCCCCAAACCGTTTTTCCCTCTTCCTCGCTCACCGGACTCCAACCGGGGGGAAGCGGTTGGTTTTTGACCAGAAAATAGCCGCTCGATTCGGCATCGAGAGCCTGGGGCGAAATTGAGACGTCATCGCCGAAGGTCGTATCATGCAAATGAATGAGACCTTTATCCTGGCCTATAATGGCGGCAAAATGCCCCACCTTCCAATTCACGACGGAAGGAACCAGGACGGCGCTGCCCGGCGTTCTCTTGGCCATGATCAGGTCCAACGAAATTTTCTGTGCCAGATGATAAATCTGGGTCAAGGACGTGCCTTGCGCCGTGGAGGGTTCCGTATTGATAAGCTTGCTGAACGGAACCGGCTTGTCCCAATGCTGACGCAACGTTTCCAATGCCTGGGGGCCGCAGCGGTAGCCTTCCTTGGGTTCCGTCACCATCTTGTTGTAGCCTTGTTTCGCCGCCTCAATTTTTTCCCTGGAGGAGCCGACCATGACACGCCCCTGAATTTCCTTGAAGAGTGGTCCCAATCGTTCAATCCGACCGATGCGGGCATTGAGGACAACCAGCTCCGACAAGGCCCGATCCACGATGGCCTTAGCGCGCGGAGCAGTTTCGTTCTTCCCCAAAGCCCAAGCCTGCTCCCATACCGTGAGACTTTTGCTGTACCAGCCTGTCTGGCGATAGAGCCAACCCAAGTCGGTCAGAAGTGAAATGCGCCACGCCGATTGGGGATGGGTGGCGAGAAAATCTTCCAACGCTCGATAGTCGTCGCGGACCTTGCGTTGGGAAAAAATCAGCAAAGCCTTGGCCAGTTCCGCATTTTCGGTTCGAGTTGTTTTGCCGCCGATGGGAACCAACGGCTCTGCAAAGAGAGAATAAGTGAATATCTCCTGATCAGTTGGATGGTCGGAGAAACTCAAACTCGTCGATGGTGGCGTAAAGGAGGGCAACTGCCGGTTGACCTTCACATGAGTCGGCGTCGTGACCGGAGCGGGGTACGTCGGGCCCGGAGATTGTTTGGCCGTATCGATTTCGGTTTGGACCTGTGCCAAAACCGGCGGGGCGTTCAACATCATGGCCGGCATGAGCGACACTGCTACGGCTTGCCGTAATAAGCCTGTCCGGCACGCGGAAAAATTGAAGACGGCATGTTTCATGGCAATAATGTGGCTCCTTGGGGACTGGTCAAAGTAATCGTCGGCGGCACGGTATCACCGGACGTTCCGGCTGGTAGTGTTGGTTGCACAGGGTTAATTCCGGCATCAAAAGGATCAAGGCCCAGGGCAAGTTGTTGTGCGTTGGTAAGGCCGTAACCATTGATGTCCGTATCCGTGCCCGCGTAACCGAGTTGATAATTGACCAGATCGGAAAGACCGTCGCCATTCGTGGAATAGAGCGTCGGGTTGTATCCGTAGAAATAGCACTGGAGATTGGTCAGGCCGCTTCCACCAGGACTTAGCGCGTTCGGGCTGATTCCAATACTCCCAAAGTACTCGATTTGCCACGCATCTGAAATGCCGATGCCATCGGTGTCTCCCACGTAAAATTGCGCGGAGGCATCGGGGCTGATCTTGACATTATCGAGGAAGACGGCGGCGGTGACTGGTCGGCTTTGAGTCAGGGTGAAATTGCCGCTGTAGAGAGTCGAGGAGCTGGTCGGAGATGTCCCGTCCAACGTATAACGAATCAGCGCCGGTGACGGAACGAATGAGAAGCTGACCGAAGTCGATGAACTGAAAGAACCGCCATTGGGGGTAATGGTTGGAGCGGCGATGGAATATGCGAGGTTGTATTTGTCTGCGAGGTATAGTTCGGCCTGCATTTGCTCACTCGCGGTCAGCGCCCGATTGTAAATGAGCAGTTCGGCTAAATCTGCCTGATTATACTCTCCGGGGGAGTAACTGCTGCGCATCCCGATGCACAAGTCTTTTCCCGAGGAACCTCCAAGATCGATATCTCCGCTCTTGGAAGCGGTAACGTTTAATACGCCCTGATTATAGAGCGACATCGTCGTTCCGTCATAGATGCCGGTCAAAAGCATGGGCGTAGTCGCTGGAACAACAAACGAAGATAAAATCTGGGTCCGAGTCCCGCTCGTGGTCACCTGCAGCCCTTGGATGCCTGAAGATATCCCAATGCCTAAACCATAGGCAAGGAATGGAGAACTCCATGTACTGCTGGTACTATAGGGCTTGTTCACAATCCATGTCCCGTCACTGGCATCGGGTACTTGATACACGGCTATGATCGTGACATTGGAAATGTCCAACGAAGAGTTATCTGGCACGGTAAGATAGTCTGTGCTTCCATTAAACCGTACCACGGGTTCGCCATTGATCTCACTGCTCACCGGAGTTGGCCTGTCGCCGCTGCTCGATTGAACCGCATTGTTCCCGTTGGGACTCTGATCGGCCCAAGCGCTCACATTACCGCTGCCGTCGGTCGTAACCCCGGCATCCGCTCGGAGCCAGAGAGCAAGGCCTGAGGTGGGAACTGCCGTGGGCGTGCCGGAGGCACTGGCGGGCAATGAAACACTGTTCGTACCCGAGCCAATGACTTGGAAATTGTAACTGTCGCCGTTGGTTAATCCTGTCACCGCATAAGAGGTGGTGTCGGGATTTGTCAGGTTGGTAATCACATCCCAGGCTCCGCTCGATCCCTGATCCTCAATAAGCCATGAAGTAACGTTGTTAGTGCTGGGGAGCGTCCAATTCAGATCGATAGTTCCTGTTCCACCATTAGTCGCGGTCAAGGTGCTGGCACCAGCCAAAGAAAGATCGAAATCGAACACCTGCTTCAACTGACCAAGATTGGCCACCATGTTATCCGTGTTGGTGTTTTGATGGAGCCATGAAGGCGCAAGTTCGGTATAGCCAACCGCCGAAAGTCTGCCATAGACCGAACCCGCAATAGATTTGAGTTGGCCCACGTTCATCGCGGTGAGATCGGAGGGCTTGTAGGGCATGGTTGGATTGGCCGTGTTGGTGGCGTAGCCGTTGGTCGCGTAATCCTCCGCCCAGTTGCTCACCATGGTGTTGAGGTTGGTTCCCGCGCCGCCGGACAGATTGGCATTCAGATAATTGACGGCCCGCGCGGTGAATTGCTTCAACTGCCCCTGCGTGACAGCGGCGTAGGGATCGGGAACGTAGTTGGTGGTGACGACGCCGTCGTTGGTGACGACCTGCTCCGCCATGACCGCGCTTGGCGTGCTGCCTGGACCCGGCGTGGACCACCAGGACGGATCAGCCGCGAAGGACGTCACCACGACCAAGCCCGAAAGAACCAGGATCAACCCCAGCGTCTGCGTGATCGTGGCGGAGACCAGTTCTTTCCGTTTGTCGGGCGCAAGTTTCATGGGGTGGTGTCCCTAAGTACCGATGGATGGTGAACGCGGTCTTACTCGCCCGTGTACATCGGGATGTCGCCGCCAGGAGCCACTTGCAACGTCCCCTGTAAAACAGCATTACCGTTCTTGTAAACGACGAAAGCATCGGAGGGCGTGGACGATGTCCCGTCGCCAATTTCAAACAGAGGATCGGTGGCTTCCCACGTCGTCGGATTAGCAGCCCCTCCCGCACTATTTAGCCCCACATTATAAGTTCCGATGACAAAAGAAAGTTGCGCCGGAGCGATGGTGCTATACCCGGCGGACATCGAGCAATATCCAGAAGCCGTCGTGTTAACTCCGGATGCGATTGAATCGTATGCGGAAGCGGTTGTGCCTTTTCCGAAAGTCGCGGATTCGCCGCCACTGGCCGTCGTCCAGACTCCCGTCGCAAGAGATGAGCCGCCACTGGCAGTTGTCCAACCTCCCATTGCTGTGGCAGCCCAGGCCCAAGCGGTTGTATATGCCCCTGAAGCCGTTGAGTTGTCGCTAAAGGCATGAACTCCATCTCCCATCGCCGTGGCACAGCTTCCAGTCGCCTCTGAGTAGTATCCCGATGCCGTTGAACCGCCTCCACTGGCAACTGTTTCATATCCCGACGCTGACGAGTAGGCCCCGGAAGCCGTGGTGCCATATCCAAAGGCGACGGAGTAGGCTCCGATATTGGCATCGTTCCACTCCGTACCGTTGACGTATCCCGCACGGAATGCTGCTTTGCCGGGATACCAAAACATCCGGGTTCCAGATCCGCTTAAACTTAAAGTCCCCGTTCCAAAAGTACCGGTATCCGAAAGTAGTCCATTTGCATCGACCTCAAAGATGGTCGGGCTGGTGCCATAGGGTCCAAGAATTTGCGCCTTCAAGGATGCTGTGTGCACCGCCAGCCAAAACGTCAGGGCCAAGGCCCATTTTTTCAGTGCTCCGGTATGCATGATGCGTTGTCTCCTTCTAATTTTGGGTGGTTGTACTTGCTTGGGATAAGCTTCGTGTCTCTTGTTGCAGTTGCGCAAAGAGGTCGGCGTTCTGCGCCCGCCATGTTTGTATGGCCGCTTCTCTCGCTGCCGGAGTAGCGTTGGCGTATTGATTTCTAATCTGAGTCAATTCCTGCCTGATCTGATATTGCGTGGTCAAATAAGCCGCCATCTGCGGCGTAGCATTGGGCGGGATGAATCCCGGACCCGGAACAGATCCCCCTGTCTGGGCTGCTGCATTGGCCAGTGCTTGCGACCGCTGCGTCTGGAGAGTCAGCAATGCGGCGTTTTGTTGCCGAAAAAGCCGATCCACCTGGCGCTCCAATTTATTGACCTGCGCCAAAGTGAGGCTTTGTCCCGACGCAGCAGCCTGCTGCACAAGCTGATTATGTATGTGGGCGCGGGCATTGGCCAAAGCGGCCTGGGTTGTCAGGTAATTCTCCAGTGTTGGCGAGGCACATGGTGGAATTCTGGGCTGACTATTCTCGCGTTGTAGGGTTAAGGCTGATGCCACTGCCATTGCTTGGGCCCGCTGTTGCTGCACGGCAAAGAGGGAGGCGTTTTCCTGACGCCATGCTTTTATCTGCTCGCGTGTTGCCCCACCGGCCACCAACGCCTGCTCCTGACGAGCCAGCGCCTGTTGCTCCTGCTGGAATGCCTGTAGCGTGGCTTCATTCTGCGAGGTTTGCAGAGTTGCGGAAGAGGACGAAGCTTGTTGAACGGGCTGCGATGTTGTCGCAACTTGTCCTAACACCCCTCCGATTGTCGCCAAGTAAAAAAGAATCCCAATCCGATAATGAAGGATTGAAACATACATAAAAAGTCTTCTTGCAGGGCGAACCGTCGCAGGTATCCACAACTCGTCAATCTTTTTCAATTAAAAAATTGTAACGTTTTTAGTCGTCTTTAGCCCTTTTCGACCAGAGGAATCCCCAGTTAAGAATAATTTCGCTGGGACAAGCGTCCTAAACAGGGCTCGTTTGATAGCCGAAGAGCGTGAAGTACCACGCATAATTGCCCTGCACAAACCGCACTGCATCTTTCCCCAAGATGGAAAGAAAATCGTTTTGAAGCGATTCAACCTTGGGACGGATTTCATGCAGTCCGGGAATGCCGTAGGCCTGGTCATCCTCCTGGGTCACCTGGGGCACGTTCTCGAAATTGTGCGCAAATTCCGGGACGCCCAGGTAAGCGTAAACCTTTTGCAAAGTTTGCTTCGGCTGGGCCGTGAGGTCCTCGTAGCGGATGAACAGAATCTTCTTGTGCCATCCGCGCTGATGGATTTCCGCCAAGCGATCGAGGGCCAGGCCGACCGGAGGCGTTTGCAGATTCATCACGGCCCGCTTGAGCGTGGTGGTGCCGCTGAGATTGGCGTGATTTTCGATGGAACGATGCTTATCCGGGTTCTGCCGGAATTTCTTTTCCATCGAGGCGAGGATTTGTCTCAAGTCGCGCACCAGGCAGATGATTTTCGGTTCCTCGTTGAAGATCAGGCTCAGGAGATCGAAGTGGACGCCCCAGCCGCGCGATTTATCGAGTACGTAGGGTTTATCCGTCAGCGCCTTGAAGTAGGCTTCCATTCCCGCCCGGCTGAAAGCCAAAAATGCCTTCTTCATCAAGGCATCGTCCTGCGCCTTGAATTCCGGGTTGTTGGTATAGTTGAGCCGCGCCCCAAAGACCAGTTCGAGCAATCCCGAAGTGGGCGTGACATAAAAATCGGGGTTCTGCGCGAGGATGTTTTGCAGAAGCGTCGACCCCGCCCGCGGCATCGAACTCTGGTAGAAAATCTTGGGGATGACAGCGGCAGGCATAAATGGGGATGGGACCGAAACGATTGCTAGCCGACCGCTCCTCAAACCTCAATCTCTCTTTCTAAAAACAGGTCTTCAAATCACGCCAGCGCAAATGGCAATCGGCTGGCAGATTTGGGAGACGGGGCTTTCTGAAGCGCGGCATCGGACGGCATGACGTTTGTCGCAATGGCCCTCTTGATATCGTCAAAGACAACTTTCTTGCGCCCCTGGACTTGGGCTTCCGTGATGCTCGACATCACTAATCCGGCTGCCATCCAGGCATTCGCAGACGAGGTAACCGAGCTTCATCCCACGCTCAATGTCCTGATCAACAATGCAGGCATCTCCCGGCTGGAAGACTTTAAGGCCAAGCCGGAAAGTCCGGCGAAAGCGGAGGCGATGATCACAACTAATCTACTTGGACCAATCCGCCTGACGGCGGCGCTTCTGCCTCACCTGCGGAAGCAGTTGCGGGCAACGATCATCAACGTTACTTCCGGGCTGGCGTTTGTGCCGCTCCCGATCGCGCCCACCTATTCGGCGACGAAAGCGGCCCTGCATTCCTATACGGAATCGCTGCGGGTCCAGTTCAAAGATACGCCGGTGGAATTCCTCGAGATCATTCCCCCGTATGTGCAAACCGAATTGGGCGGATCGGCCCAGGCCGCTGACCCCCGGGCGATGCCATTGAAGGAATTCATCGCGGAGACGATGCAGATTCTTAAGAACCAGCCGGAGGCCCGGGAAATTTGTGTGGAAAGGGTGAAGCCACTCCGTTTTGCCGAAGCGACTGGGACGTTCGACAAGATGCTTCAGATGTTGGGGCAGATGACTATCGATCCGTCGCATCCGTAACAGGAGCGAAGAAACACTAACTTTAGACGAGGCATCCGATGCAAAGTAGATTATCAACCATGCCTGCTCCTCTTTCTCATGTTGAAGAGGAGCAGGTCATGCCTATGGATGCTAAACAGCCCACCGTACCGTCCGATTTTACATTCAGGCGGATCGCCGTGTTCGGTTCCATTGTGTCGACGATTCTGCTCGCAACGAATGCCCTTGTCTGCGCGACGTGGAGTTACTTCTTCGGGCTGCCCGGATGGATCGCTTGGCAGGTCCTCCCGGGGGTGCTGGCGGCGGCTTTCATTCCGGCGACGATTCTCCGCTTCCGTTTTAACCACCCGGCACTGAAGTTCGTTTACGCGATTACCTCCGCATGGGTGGGGGCACTGAACTTCGCGTTCTTTGCGGCGGTCAGCTGCTGGATCGTGGAGGGTGCAGCTTGGCTTTCAGCCTGTCCGCTGCAGCGCTTCCAGGTTGCGGCAATCCTATTTGGCGTCGCTCTTCTGGCAACGGTCTACGGATTAATCAATGCCTCATGCCTCCGTGTCAGCCGGATTAAAGTCCAATTGCCCAATCTGCCGGAAGCCTGGCAGGGACGCACTGCGGCCTTGGTTACCGATTTGCACCTGGGGCCTTTGTCCGGTCAGGCTTTCCTTCGCCGGGTCATCGCTCGACTTCGTTCTTTGAAACCCGATGCGGTTTTTATCAGCGGCGATATGTTCGACGGTCCGACGATTGGACTGGATCAACTTGTCGCCCCCTGGCGCGAGTATTCGACGTCACGGGGAATTTACTATGTGACAGGAAACCACGACGAGTTTGCCGAGAGAAGCATCTATCTAGATGCAGTCGGGCGCGTCGGCATCCAGATATTGAATAACCAAAAGATCACCCTCGATGGCCTGCAAATCGTCGGGGTGCATGACTCGGAAGCAGGAAATCCATCTGAATTGCGTTCGATCCTGCACCAGGTTCAGATTGACCAAATGCAATCGAGCATTCTTCTCGCCCACCGGCCGGTCAACCTATCCGTCGTTGAAGAGGAAGGCGTCTCCCTTCAGCTTTCGGGTCATACGCATGGAGGCCAGATTTGGCCATGGAATCTACTGGTCTCCCGAATCTATGGGCGTTTCGGCCACGGTCTTAGCCGACTCGGCAAACTCCAGGTTTATACCAGCTACGGCGTCGGTACGTGGGGGCCTCCGTTGCGTGTGGGGACAAAATCCGAAATTGTGCTGATTCAATTCGAAAATAAGATTGCCCAAAGCTGACCACCCCAAAGCGACCTTTTCTACCAAAGGTCATCTCTTTTGGCGAAGCTACAGTAATCATTTGGTTTTGAGATTCCCAATGTCCCAAGCTTTTTACTTGTGGCTTACTTGCAGCAACTTGTATTGGGACATGTTGGGCGTCAAAATCCAAAGAATTATGGAACCGCTGTTTTAAAGTATTCGAGATTCCATTGAGCATAAGTGGTTGAAAACCCGGTTAATCCCGGATAATTCAGGATCCAAAGAATTATCAGTCAAGGTACACGAAAATTGAAATGGTGCCCGAGGCGGGAGTCGAACCCGCACGGAGGTTTCCCTCCTCAGGATTTTAAGTCCTGTATGTCTGCCATTCCATCACTCGGGCGAGAGCCGAAAGAACCTTAGGCCAAATACGAACCGAGCGCGAGATCCCACGCGGCGTGAAGCGCGGAGACGTCCCAGCTCAACTTGAGGTGCGAACTAAGGCCGTCGAACACGTGCATGGCGAGTTGATCTCCGCCGACCGTGCCGATGCGGCGCGCGGGGACGCCGCGAAGCTCGATGAGAGCGGCGAGGGCGGCTGCATTTTCGGGACGGCTCGTGATGAGCGCGCGGCCCTGGCTCTCGCCGAAAAGAAGCGCGTCGAGGCGCGTAACGGGCAGGCCGAGGCCCGCTTCTTCCTGGCGGGAGCAGGGAAGATCGAGTTTCACCGTTGCGCCAAGTTGCTTCGCGCCGCCGATGGCGCACTCGGCCAGCGCGACAAGGAGGCCGCCCTCGGCCAGGTCGTGCGCACTGCGGATTTCGCCCAGGCGAATGGCGGCGCGGACCGCGTCGTGCATTTTCTTTTCGCGGTCGATGTCCAGTTCCGGCGGACGACCCCGTTTCAGGCCGTGGATTTCGCGCAGGTAGAGGCTGGCACCGAGTTCGCCCCCGTGACCGCCGTCCGCAAGACCGCCGACAAGCAGGATGGCGTCGCCCTCATTCTGGAAATGGGACGGCGTGATGTGCTTCGCATCGCGAATGATGCCGACAATGCCGACGGTCGGCGTCGGGTCGATGGGACCGGCGGGCGATTGATTGTAGAGGCTGACGTTGCCGCCGGTGACCGGGATGCCGAAGGCGCGGCAGCCCTCGGCGAGTCCGTCGACAGCCTGCTGGAGCTGGTAGAAATTTTCGGGGTTGTGGGGATTTCCGAAGTTGAGGTTGTCGGTCAGCGCGAGCGGTTCCGCGCCGGTCATGGCAAGGTTGCGGGCGCATTCGGCAACGGCGATGAGCGCGCCAAGCTTCGGTTCCAGAGCGACGTAGTGCGCGTTGCAATCGACCGACGCGGCGAGATATTTCCAGGCGGCCCCGCCGGGCTCTTCGCCGGTCGGAATGCGGACGACGGCGGCATCGCTGCCGGGTGCGATGACGGTGCCGACCCGCACCATGTGATCGTACTGGCGATAGACCCAGCGCTTCGAGGCGAGGTCGGGCGTGGCGAGCAATTTTGGCAGGATTTCGTGATAAGCAAGGGTCGTTGGCTCGGGAACCGACGCAAGGTCGAGCTTTTGCCGCTCATCGAGACCGGCGGGACGGCGCGCTTCGCGTTTGTAGAGGGGCGCTTCGTCGGCGAGCTTCTTCGCCGGGATTTCGGCGACGGTGACGCCGTGGTTCTTCACGCGCATGAAGCCGTCGTCGGTCACGCGGCCGATCCGCGCGCAGGGCAAATCCCACTTCTCGAAAATTTTCGTGACGGTCGCCTCGTGCCC
This sequence comes from Methylacidiphilales bacterium, assembly GCA_035948935.1. Lineage (GTDB taxonomy): Bacteria > Verrucomicrobiota > Verrucomicrobiia > Methylacidiphilales > UBA1321 > JABDGH01. The sequence continues at coordinate 12,208 of DASZIP010000032.1, forward strand.
CTCGCGGACGATGATGAGCATCCGCTCCTGCGACTCGGAAAGCATCGTCTCGTAGGGGGTCATGCCGGGCTCGCGCTGCGGCACGAGCGCCAGGTCGATCTCGATGCCGCTGTTGCCGCGGCTGGCCGTCTCGCAGGTCGAGCAGGTCAGGCCCGCCGCGCCCATGTCCTGCACGCCGACGACGGCCTCGGGATGTCCAAAAAGTTCGAGGCACGCTTCGAGCAATAGTTTTTCGATGAAGGGATCGCCGACCTGCACGGCGGGGCGGTCGGCCTTCGAATCCTCGGTCAGGTCGCGCGAGGCGAACGCCGCGCCCGCGAGGCCGTCGCGGCCCGTGCGTGCGCCGACATAGAAAACGGGATTGCCCGCGCCGGTCGCCGCACCGCGACGAATCTCGCCGGTGCGAAGCGTGCCGAGGCAGAAGACATTCACGAGCGGATTGCCGTCGTAGGAGGCGTCGAAATAAATCTCCCCGCCGACGGTCGGCACGCCGATGCAGTTGCCGTAATGGGCGATGCCCGCGACGACGCCCGATAGAAGGCGGCGATTGGCCTCCGCGTTCGGCCTGCCGGGCCGGATGTCGCCGAAGCGGAGCGAGTTCATGAGAAAGACGGGCCGCGCGCCCATGGTGAAGATGTCGCGCAATATGCCGCCCACGCCGGTGGCCGCGCCCTGGAACGGCTCGACCGCGCTCGGGTGATTGTGCGATTCCATCTTGAACGCGACGCCCCAGCCGTCGCCGATGTCGATGACGCCGGCGTTTTCCTCGCCCGCCTTGACCAGCACGCGCGGGCCGGTGGTGGGAAACTTCCTCAGTTCGAGGCGCGAATTTTTGTAGGAGCAGTGCTCGCTCCACATGACGGAAAAAATGCCCAGCTCGGTGAAGTTCGGTTCGCGCCCGAGGATGTCTTTGATTCGCTGGTATTCGTCGGGCGTGATGCCGTGTTTGGCGACGAGTTCGGGTGTGACGGCGGGATCGGGCATGACGAAAAGATTTTAGACGGAATTAACCGGATGAACAGGATTGGATCGGAAATTCTCTTTTACCTGCGCCTCCTGATTCCGTAGCGCGGGGATGATTCGCGGAAACCGATCTTCGGTTTGGGCGGATCGGGCGGCGGTTGGAGCAGCGGGAGCAGTTTTTGGTAAATGTCGCGCAGGGCTTTGTCGTGGAGAAGGAGCGTTTTGTCGATTTCGGCCAGCCGTTTCAGGATGGCGGTATTGGCAGCGAGCACTTCGCGCTGCTGAACAAAAGCGCGCACGATGAAAACGCTCATGGCGACCGCCTGCGGGCTGTTGAGGACGTTGGCCGCCATGATGGCGCCATGCTCGGTGAAGGCGTAGGGAAGATGCTTGATATTAGCACCTTGCGAATTCAAGGTCGCAATTTGCGACCTTGAATTCGCAAGTGCCTCAATGCGAGATAGTTGAAACATAAAATCACTCGGAAAACGACTCTTGTTCCGCTTCACGCCTTCATTCAGTCGTTTTGTCGGCACCGAATAGAGTCTCGCCAAATCGGAAGCCAAAATGACTCGCTCGCCTCTGATCGTATGGATCAGCGGCAGAATATTGTCGGTAGAGAGAGAGGAGTCGGTCATAACTTCTTTAAGGTCGCAATTTGCGACCTTAGACGTCTTATCCCTTCATACTCAGTAAGATTGACGCAAAGAGCCCAAGGCCGTCGTCGCTGCCAAGGATTTTTTCCGAGGCGCGCTCCGGATGCGGCATGAGACCGAGGACGTTGCCGGCGCGATTCGTAATGCCCGCGATGTGCCGTTGCGAGCCGTTGGGATTCGCCTCGGGCGTGCTCCGGCCCTGCAGGTCGCTATAGGTGAACAGGACCTGCCTGTGCCGGAAGAGCGCGTCGAGCGTCGCGTCATCGGCGACGTAGTGGCCCTCGCCGTGCGCGATGGGCAGGCGCAGGACCCGGCCGGTGAGATACTCGCTCGTGAATCGGCTCAAGGGATGCTCCACCCGCACCGGAATCGTTTCGCAGCGGAAATGAAGACTCGTATTGCGCACCAGCACGCCCGGCAGCAGGCCCGCCTCGCAGAGAATCTGGAACCCGTTGCAGATGCCGAGCACCGTCCCGCCCGCCGCAGCCGCTTCCTTCACCGCGGGCATGATGGGCGAGAAGCGGGCGATGGCGCCGCAGCGGAGATAATCGCCGTACGAAAAACCGCCCGGCAGCACGATGGCGTCGGCGCCGTTCAACGACGTGTCCTTGTGCCAGATGTAATCGACCTCCTGCCCGAGCACATTTTTCAGGACGTGGAAAACGTCCTGGTCGCAATTGGAACCGGGAAATTGGATGACGGCCCAGCGCATGGCTATTTCCCGTCCCCGGGTTGGAGGGTCAGAACGTAATCCTCGATGACCGGATTGGAGAGGAGGTCCCTGCAAATCGTCTCGAGCTGCGCGCGCGCCGCGCCGATGTCGTCGCCCTCAAGTTCCAGCTCGATGCATTTGCCGACGTGGGCCTCCTTGACGGCCGAGACGCCGAGGTGCCGGATGGCGCGGCATACCGCGTCCCCCTGCGGATCAAAGATGCTTTTGCGTGGACGAACGATGACTTGGGCTCGAATCATGATGGTTAAGGTTTATCGCCTTTCGGCGGGATTGGGGAAGATTTTTTGAGGGAATAAATAACGCCAGGGTTTGCGATGGTAGCCGTCGACCTCCGGGCGATGATGCACAAACCCGCGCACGGAGTGCGCGAGCCCACCTCACAGCCCCAACTCGTCCGCCGTGGGCACGCGATAGGTGATCGGCTGGCCGAGCAGCGCGCGGTCGAGGAGCGCAAACTCGATGCCGTCCGCGCCGAGCTTTTCCTTGAGCCGGGCAACTTCCGCGGGCACCGCGTCGAACTCGACGCCCTGGTCCTTGGCGCCGCGCAGCTTGGCCCAGACGAGCAGCCTCAACGCGGAGAGCGCGGCCGACTTGAGCGAGTCGCGCTCCAGCGAAGGCTTCGGATTTTGAGCGATCCATTCCTTGGCGACCTGCCGCGGCCCGCTGATGATCGTCCCGTGCGCCAGTTCGGAGCCGCTTTGCGCCGAAAACGAGCCGTCGTAATCGACCCGCCAGAGCGCGTCCTCGGCAGGCGTCGCGCCGAGTTCGGCGAGGATGCCGCGAAACAGCAGCGGTGCGGCGAAGATTTGCTCAAAGGCCGCCTTCAGCGCGGGCGCGAGGTTGTAGCTGACGAGCCGGCGCGCGGTGACGTCGTTCGGCGAGCGCGCGAAGCCCTCGAGGTGCGCCGCGTCGATGGCCGTCTGCCGCACGCGTTCGATGTCGGCAGGATGGCCCACGGTGGCGAGCGCGAGGTGGTCGTAAATCTCAAAGAGCTTCGGCGTCGAGGTCTTGACCGTCAGCAGCAGGATGCCCGGCCCGGCGCTCAGCGCGACCGCCGGCAGGCCGGGCGTGAGCTGGTCCTCGATATATTCGCGGCGATTGGTGATCGCCTCGAGCCAGCGGTAGGGTTCTTCGGTCATAATTTTAGTGTAGCGGCGGTCTATGACCGCCGCACTCTTCTAAATGTCCATGTTTCCTTTGCATCTCGATCTGGTTCAAGCGGCGACGGTCACAGACCGCCGCTACATTAAAGGACCGACAATTTCACCGGCACGTTGCCCTTGATCGCGCGCGAGTAGGGGCAGACCGTGTGCGCGGTCTTCACCAGTTCCTCGAGCTGCGCCTTGTCGACCCCGGCCGCCTTGGCGGTAAGTTCGACTTCAAGTTGAAAATTACCGTCGTCGGTCTGGCCGATGGCGACCTTCGACGTGATACTGAAGTCGGGCGGGAGATGGATTTTCTTGAGACCCGCGACGTACTGCAGCGCGCTGCCGAAGCAGGCCGAGTAGCCCTGCGCGAAGAGATGCTCGGGAGTAATCCCCTCGCCTTTGCCGCCGAGGGCCTTCATCAGCGAAAATTTAACGTCGAGTTTCCCGTCGGAGGTCTGGCCTTTGCCGTCGCGGCCGCCGATGGTTGTCGCGGAGATGGTATCGAGTATTTTCATGATAGTTTGGGATTGAGGGTTACTTTTGGGCTGCTTCGAGGGCGGTAAAACATTCGCGGAGGGTTTCCACGGAAACGGAACGGAGGCCGTCGCGGGTGAGGACTTTCACCTGCGGAAAAACGTGGGAGCGGCGGTCGACGCCCCCGGTTGCGCTGTCCGATTCGGCGGCGACATCGAGCAGCTGGAGCGCGAGCTGCACGGCCTGCTTTTCGTCGCGCTGGGAGGTGGGCTGGCCGCTCCAGCGATTGATCCATTGCAGGACGCTGCGCGCGGCGGGCGAGCCGGAACCGGAGACGGCGAAGTCGACGGCCTGGAATTGCGCGCCGAGCGCATCGTAGAAATAGAGACTCGGTTCGGGCTGATGATGCGGGTCGCGGGCGGCGAGGACCGGGACGACCGCGCCGATGCCTTGAATGGTCATGGGCAGGTTGTCCTTGATGAGCTTGCCGAGGGCGCGGACTTTCGCGCCGAGGCTGAGCGCCTGGAGCTGGCTGCGGCGGTAATATTGGAACGACGTTTGCAGCGTGCGGGCCATCTCGAAGGCGACGGCGGGCGAGCCGGCAATGGCGATGATGGTGTCGCGGTCAAGCTCGATGACTTTGTCGGCGCGGTCGTACATGATCACGTTGCCCGCCGTGGCGCGGCGGTCGCCGGCGATGAGCACGCCCTCCTTGTACCGGAAGGAAAGGACGGTGGTCGCTTCCGTCTGAGGCGCACCCGCAAGAACGTGGGGGGCGGGTGCGCGGAAAACCTCGGCCACGGCGGAGCGGCCTCCGCTGAGGCGCAGCAACTCCGTAAAGTCGCCGGTTCCGGGGGCGTGGACGCCTTCCGGCTCGCCGGCGCGAGGTCCCTGGAAACTCATTGGCCGGTGCGTTGGCGGTAGCGTTTGGCCTGGTCGGGATCGACCTTGCGCATGCGCTTGAGGAGATCGTCGACATTGGGGCGGTCGACTTTGGGCGCGGAGGGTCCGCCGCCGGGAGCGGGCGCGTCGGGGCCTCCGCCCGTGGGACGAGTTTTTTGATTTTGATCGGGCATATACCTAAAGCTAGTTCGGGGTTGGCTTCAGTTCAATCGAAGTATTTTAGACAGGATTAACAAGATTAACAGGATTGAAGGCAGGCCGAGTTTTAGACAGGAGAGACATGAATTACATGAAGGGAAAATCTTCTCTTTTTTAGGTTTGCTTTCATGTCCTTCATGTTCCTCCTGTCAAAATCCTTTCCCCTAATCCAGTTAATCTTGTTAATCCTGTCTAAAATTTCTCACACCGGTTTCAAGTCCAATTCGCGGATGAGGTCGTGGATGGTTTTCGACTTGTCCATGGCCACGATCATCTCCTCGAGGCGCATGCCGGGGAAGGCCTGGCTCATGTCGAGACGGTACATCTGGTCGCCGACCTTGAAGACGAGGTTGTCCCACTGGGCGGTTTTCATTTCGCGAGCGAACTTGAGCACGCTGCGGCCCCGCAGGTAGGCGCGCGAGGAGGCGGGCGGATGCTGCACGGCGTGAATGATCTCCGCCTCGCCGATGAGCCGCCGCATCTGGCCCGAATTTTCCAGGGCGAAGAAGAGTCCTTCGTCGTGCTTGAGCAAATGATATTCGAGGTCGAGGCTTTGCAGCCACGGGCTGTCCCACTGGAGCTTTTCCTGCTCGCGAAACACGTCGAGGAGGTGGCGCTTGGCGGCCCAGTCGAGCCGGTCGTGGAGCGAGAGCGGATCGCTTTCGAGCTTTTGGACGGTTGCCTTCCAGTCGGCGAGCACCGCGCGCTTTTCCTCGTGTTCGAGGTCGACCCGCTTCTCGACCCAGCGGATGAAATCGTACTGGAGATCGACGGCGCGGATGGTCTTGCCGTTGGCGAGCGGGATGAGCCATTGGAATGATTCGTCGCGGGAAATGTGGCGATGCGTTTCGAGCGGATCGGCGAGCGACCACCAGTCGGGCGCGCCTTCGTGCTCAAGCGATTCGAGCATGAGGGCGGTCGTGCCGATCTTGAGCCACGTGGCGAACTGGGAGAGATTGGAATCGCCGATGATGACGTGGAAACGGCGGAAGCGGGTCGGGTCGGCGTGCGGCTCGTCGCGCGTGTTGATGAGCGGGCGGCGGTTCATCGTGTCGATGCTGACCAGCTCGGAAAAGAAATCGGCGCGCTGCGAAATCTGGAAGCCGCCCGTGCCGCCCGAGGTATTTTCGCATTCCCAGCCGACCTTGCCCGCCCCGGCGTAGAGCTGGCGCGTGACGAGAAACGGCGTCATGGCGTGGACAAGCCGCTCCCACGGGATGACGCGCGGGATGAGGTAATTGTCGTGGCAGCCGTAGGAATGGCCGCGAAAATCGGTGTTATTTTTGTACAACTTGACGGTGCGGCTGCCGCGGCGCGTCACCTGCCGAGCGCATTCCTCGAGGAGCCGCTCGCCCGCCTTGTCCTGCGCGATGAGATCGACGAGGGTGGCGCATTCGGGCGTCGAATATTCGGGATGGGCGTGGTCGTTGTAAAAGCGGGCGCCGTTGCGCAGGACGAGATCGCTCTTGATTTCCTGAAACGTGAGTTCGCGGGCGCTGTCCTGGGAATAATAGCCGGCCTCGTCGGTGTCCTGGAGGAGTTCCTGGACGCGAAAGCCACGCGCGTCGCGATGCGGGTCCTCCGTGGCGTAATCCCAGAGGTTGGCGACGCCGTGCTGGGCCGCGGAACGGACGAGCGCGATCGATTCCTCGACGACGTCGGCTTCAGGGTCCTCCATCACCGTGATGCCCAATTCGGTTTCCAATCCGAAGCAGATGGGCCAGGGAGGCGGGTGGGTGTGCATGGGGAAAAGTTAGAAGGGGAAGGCAGAAAGACCAGACAGGAGGAACATGAGTGACATGAAATGGGGTGCCTTCACTGTAATCCAGTTTTTCTCACGATTCATATCAGGCCGACTTCAGTTTTCATGTCCTTCATGTTCCTCCTGTCTAAATGATCGCGCTCGCCTCGGTGCGACGGAGCTTGACGGGGGAAAGTTTGACGACGTTTTCGGGATCGTAATCGACGAGCTTGAGCCAGTCCTCCGTGATGTCGTTGGGCGGGAAGATGTCGTTTTGCTTGTACTCGACGTTGAGGGCATCGAGGAAATCGTTGATGCCGAGGCCGGTCGGTTCGGGCGACGCGATGGCGCGCTTGATCGCCGTTTCCTTGGCCCGTTCAACAATGCCCGCGATGATCGCGCCGCTGGTGAGGTCGCCCCGGTGCAGGTACTCGTGGCGTCCGCTGCGGAGCGTGACTTCGAGGAAGCGGTTGTCTTCGCGCTGGCTGAATTGCGCATCGATGATTTTTTCGATGATGGCATTGACGGCCTTTTCGCGGTCGTCTCCGTGTTCCTTGAGCAACTGCGGATCGAGCGGCAGGTTGGAGGTAAGATAGATGCGGTAAATTTCCTCGGAGCCCTTTTTCGTGGGGCGCGAGACCTTGATTTTGCGGTCGATGCGGCCCGGACGCAGGATGGCCGGGTCGATCATGTCGGCGCGGTTCGAGGCGAGGATGATGACCATCTGCTGGAGCGATTCGATGCCGTCCATCTCGGCGCAAAACATCGGCACGAGCGTGTTGAGGATGCCGCTGGTGCGCCCGGCGCGGCGGGTGCCGAGGATCGATTCGGCCTCGTCGATGAAGATGAACGGGAGGAAGCCCTCCTTCGATTTTTCGCGGGCGCGGGCGAAAAGCTCGCGCACCTGCCGCTCCGATTCGCCGACCCACATGTTGAGGATTTCAGGCCCTTTGACGTGCATGAAATACTCGCGGTGATCGACGCCGGTTTTCTCGCGCAACTGGCGCGTGAGATTGTAGGCGGTCGCCTTGCCGAGAAGCGTCTTGCCGCAGCCGGGCGGGCCGTAGAGGAGAATGCCCTTGGGGCTGGTGTGGTTGTAGGCCTTGAAGAGATCGCTGTGCAACAACGGCAATTCCACCGCGTCGCGGACGGCCTGGCGCGCCTCGTCCTGGCCGCCAACTTTTTCCCAGGGCAGTTCGGGGACCTGTTCGAGCAGATGGTCGCGCGTTTGCGCGCCGGCGACGACCTCGAGCGCGACGCGCTGCGAAGAATCGAGCCGGACTTCGAGGCCGGGCTTGAGCTTTTCCTTGCCGAGCGCGGCCGAGCGAATGACGAGGGTGTTGGCGAGTCCCCCCTCCTGCCCGACGCGCAGCCGACCGTCGGGGAGAAGGTCCTGTATTTTCGCGACGGGCCCGCCGTTTTCAAAGCCGAGGTCGCCGATGACGACGTAGGCTTCGTTGAGGAGGACGCGCGTGCCGACGAGGAGCTTCGACTGGGCGAGGCGGGGGTCGATCGAGCAGTAAAACTCGCTGCCGCCGTTGACGATGAGGGCGGTGTCGGCCTTGGGAAGGTTGAGGAGCGTGCCGACGCGATTGGCGGGCGAAGTGAGCTTGGTGACGGCGGCGTCGAGTTTTTCAACGGCCTGGCGGGCCTGCTCGTTGAGGACTTCGAGTTCCTCGATGCGGCGGCGGAGGTAGCCGAGTTCGGCCCGGCGCGGCGAGTTGAGCGGGTAGAACTGGGTGAGGAGATCGACGAGCTGGAGCGCGGAAAGCGTGTCGAGATTCTCGTCGAGGATCGGTTCGAGCGAGGGATGGGGACCTTGCGCGGAAGAGTGGGGGGAAGAATGTTCCGGTTCTTCGGAAGGATTGGATTTGTTTTTTCGAGCCACGGGAAAAATTAACTTAATAGCGAGTCGGCGATGCGCAAATGGATTCGGTTTTTCGGGAGTGGGCCGCGGGAACGGCAAAGAGCCGCCCCTCGACAAAGACGAAACCCGCCCGGGTCACGCCCAGGATTGCCGCGTCGAGGCGCTCGCCGCGACCGCAGGTGTGCCGGCGCACATTCATGCCTGAAACAAAGCACAACCTGCGCCAACTCCAAATGACATCTTCCGTCGTCGGATGGGTTGCACGATTGTGAATAAAACGAAGCAAATTCCCTTGCGCGTCCATCGGCGGCTCGCGAAGCTAGTTCTTACCTTATGAAGCTGACCGTATGGGTCCAATTTACCTGGAATTTGAAAACGCTGGCGGCGGAGACGGCGAAGCTCGCTTCCCGCTACACGGTGGAGGCCGCGACGCTGGAAGACCGGAGTCTGCTGCTGGCGGCGGTGACGCGGTCGATGTCGATGGAGCCGGCGTGGAGCGACGACCTCGCCGGGCGGGTGAAGCTCGCCGAGGAGATCGTCCAGACGGCGTTTCCGGCCGGCGAGGTGACTTTCATCGCGATCAAGCACGGCGCGCGGATCATCGGGGCGTCGGCCATCCGCGACGCGGGCGACAAGGTGAGCAACCTGCCGCTCGGCGTCTGCGTGCTGAATGAATACCGCTGCCGGGGCCTGGGCACTTTTCTTCTGCACGAGAGCCTGCGCCGGCTCAAGGAGCGGGGGCTTGACGAAGCCCGGCTGGTGACCCGCAAGGGGCTGCCCGCCGACCGTTATCTCTATCCCAAATTTGGCGGCGCGCGGGCCGTGCTGGCGGGCGTTCCCGTCTAAAACTTATCCCGGGTTTCCGCCATGCCAACGCCATTGCCACGCCCCGCGAGTGGAGAACCCGTTGCAAGGGACTGGGCCGGCTTCAAGCCCGCCTCACTCGAGTTCGACGTGGCGGTGATTGGCGGGGGCAGCGCCGGTTTTGCAGCGGCGCGGACGGCGTCGTGCCTGGGAGCGCGCGTGGTGGTGATCGAAGGGGGCTCGCAGGTGGGCGGGCTTTGCATCCTGCGCGGGTGCATGCCGTCGAAATCGCTGCTCGAATCGGCGCACCGGTGGCACGACATCCGGCGCGCGCGCGAGTTCGGGCTGGTCGCGGAGGCGATCGAAGTCGACATGGAATGCGTGCAGGCGCGCAAGCAGCACCTGATCGGCGGCTTTGCCGCCTACCGGCGGAGGCAGTTGCGGCAGGGGAAATTCACCATGGTCCGGGGCCTCGCCTCGTTTCTCGATTCGCAGACGCTTTTGGTGACGCGGGGCCGCAGGCAGGAGTTGCTCACGGCCTCGACGTTCATCGTGGCAACCGGCTCGGTCATCACGCGCGTGCCGGTGCCGGGGCTGTGGGAGGCCGGCTGCCTGACGAGCGACACGGCGCTCGACGCGGAGAAAATCCCGAAGCGGCTGGCGGTGCTGGGCGGCGGCGTGATCGCGGTGGAACTGGGCCAGTTTTTCGCGCGGGTCGGATCGAAGACGACGATCCTGCAGCGCAGCAAACGGATCGTCCGCAATTACGATCCCGATGTCAGCCTCGAATTGGAACGCGCGTTCAAGGCGGAGAAGATCGAGGTGCGGACCGGCGTGAAATTGCTGGAAGTGAGTCAGAAGGGAAAGGGAAAGAAAATCGTTTTCCAGTGCGGAAGAAAGCGCGAGACGCTGGTGGTGGATGAAATTCTCTACGCCCTGGGCCGCGCGCCGGCCCTGGAGGGGTTGGGTCTTGAGAAGGCGGGCGTCGCGCTGGCCGGGGGCAGGCTCCCGGTCGACGAGCGCCTGGCGAGCTCCGCGCCCCATATCTTTGCCGCCGGGGACGCGGTGGGGCCGCACGAAGTGGTCCACATCGCGATTCAGCAGGGGGAAATCGCGGCACGCAACGCGGTCAACCACCTGCGCGGCGGCCAGGGGACGCCGGAGACGATCGATTACCGGCTGAAGGCGCTCGTCACGTTCACCGATCCCGAAATCGCGCTGGTGGGGCTGACGGAAACGGAGGCGAAGGCGCGGGGAATCGAATTCGTGAGCGCGAGCTATCCCTTCAGCGATCACGGCAAGGCGATGATCGGGGGACACGAATTCGGCTTCGTCAAACTGCTCGCGGAAAAAAGCCGGGGCGAGATCATCGGCGCGGAGATCATCGGGCCGCGCGCCTCGGACCTGATCCACGAATTGATCGCGGTGATGCGCTATCGCGGCACGGCGGAGGAACTCGCGACGATGCCCCATTACCACCCGACGCTGGCGGAAATCGTGACCTATCCGGCCGAGGAAATCGCCGACCAGCTTGCCCCCCATTCGATCATGGAGCACCCGCTGAAGCATTTTTAGGCGATAACTACCGCTTTTTTAATCGCCGTCGGATTTCTTTCTTCGCGCGCTCCCAATCCATATAGGAGATTTTACCAGACGCTACCCGCACCTTCCGCTCCGTTAAGGCGGCTTCGTGCCAACCGGGAGACTCCAATGCGTCGGAGTTGCGGCTCAAGTCTTCCCAGAGCGCTTCCATGACACGGAGTTTCTCCGGCACCGACATTTCATTCAATGGCAACGTCACGGACATGAGATTAGAATAACCAAAAATGGCGCCAGGGCGAGTATTATGGAAGCGAAAACAGAGCGGAGGCTTTTTCAGTCAAACGGCGGGGATGCTGCTTTTTTCTTCGATTTTTTGGCGAAAACTCGCCAAGGTCGCGAGCGATCGCCCGCTCAATAAAGACTTTTTTAGCCTTCCCGAATCCTGTTCCAATCTGCATGATTTCTCATGCAAAAGGTCAATCGACTGATTCTTGTTTCGCTTCTGACCGCCACCACGACCGGCGGGGCTTGGGCCACGGAAGGTCCCATTGAAACTCCCCAGGGAGCCGAGTATAAGCGGAGCGATAAGAATTGCTACCTCCTGAACGATGTCGTCAAGGCCCATCTGACGGCGGTGATTGTCGCCGAAGGGAGCTATACCCGGAATGGCGATTCCTATTTTTTCACGCCGCAAAAGAAGGCGCCCAGGGCGATTTACATCGAAACGCTCAACGACTGGGTCGAGCCGATCACGCCGCCCGGCGCGACCTCGCTCGGGATCGCGCCCGACGCGATGCAGATTCGCGAGCCTCAGGGCGACGTGGAGGTCGCCCTTCCCTCCGCTCCCGCGAATTTTCTCCCCGCGACCGACGGGATGACGCTGCCCGACGGCGCGGTGGTGAAGACCGGCGCGAACGGAACGGCGGCGGTGCTTTTCGGCGGCGTCGATTCGGCGCGCCTGATGCCCGATTCGGCGGCCGCCGTCCAGCAGACCGTGACCGCGCAATCGCGCTCGGTCGAGGTCGATCTGACCAGCGGCGGCGTTTTCTCGAAGGTGGGGACGCAGGTCGGCGTTCAGGGAGATTACGAGGTGCACACGCCGTTCGGCAACGCGAGCGCGCACGGCGGTGATTTTGTGACCATCATCTCCGGCTCGCGCACGGATGTCTGCGTCGCGCAAGGCACCGTCGGTCTCGAACATCCCGACAGCAAAACCGCCGAGAGCGCAACCTCCGACGATACCGGCACGTTGAAAATTCTTCGCTTCCCCCAGATTTCCGATTTCCGCCAGGCGCTGACAGCCGATACTGAAACGCTGACGGCGATCCTGAACTTCATCCCGATGGCGAATCAAAAGATCAAGGCGCTGCGCGACAAGGCGGCCGGCGGCACAACCTTGACCGCCGATGAACAGGCCTACCTCAACCGGATCAAGCAGGTGCCCGCCCTGGTCAAACTGGCCCTGGTGAAACCGGCCGCGCCCGCGCCAAAACCGGCCGTTGCGATCACACCACCTGTAGTTCCTCTCGCGCCTGCCGTCTCGACCCCGGCTTCCGCTCCCGCGCCACCCGCCATACCGGTTGCTCCGGCAGTTGCCGAACCTGCGCCCGCGCCTGCGAATCCTCCTCTCAAGCCGCTCCGCGCCGTGGTGCGCGTCGACGGAAAGGTCAACTTCCAGGGCGCCACGTATGAACTGCCGGGATTCAAGTCGAAGCTCGAAGCGCTGATGAAAACGAACCCCGACCAGCCGATTGTGATCCGGGCGGGAAAAACCGTGCCTTATGAAAACTTCGAGGCGGCGCTCGTTATCTGTCATTCCATCCCGGTGAAAAACCTGACCACTTACGCGCCCCCACCGCCGTTCGCAACGCCCGGGGGCCCCATGGAAACCCCGGCGCCGAATCCGCCGATTCCCGGTTTGCTCATGCATCCCACCATGGAACCGATGAGCGCCCCGCCGCCGGAGGCGCCGTCCGCACCGGCGACAACCAACGCGCCTCCTCCGGCTGGTCCCTAACATGGAGAAGGCTCTTCATTCCGAAACCGGCGCGAATGACGACGGAGGTCTGATCGCAAAAACGGGGCGGAAAAGTCGCTTCTTCCCGCGCTGGATTCCCCATGTCATCGCCGGCTGCCTGATGGTTCTCGGCATTTTCCAAACGCGGCAAATCCTCGACCTGAAGTCGCAGCTCCTGGCCGCACGCACGGACGCGACCCGGTTGCGGGAGAGCAACGCCCTCACGGACTTGCGCCTGGCGACGCTCGACCCGAAGGACGCTTCGTATGCCTCGTCGCAAGTCGTGATCGCCTGGGACCCCTACCGGCACGAGGGCGTGGTCGCGATGAAAAATATGCCGGCAACGCCCACCGGTCACGATTACCAATTGTGGGTGCTCGATCCGGGGGCGGAAGCGCCGATCAGCTCGGGGCTCCTCACCGGCTCGCGTCCGTTCACAGTGCCTCCGGTGAGCACGCCAAAACCGGGGTTTGCGGTTTCGCTCGAACCGGCCGGCGGCAGCCCCGAACCGACCGGCCCCATTCTTTTTGCTGTCGCACCGGGGCCATGATACGGTAATCAGTTAGGTCTCGAAATCTATGGCTGAGGTAAAAAATATCTGTCTGGAAGCGCTCGAACGCCACTGCACAAGCGGCGACGTCGGCCGGCTCGACTTCCGTCGCGGCTCATACGACGGGCAGATTTTTACGAGCGAGGGCTTCATCGTTCACGCCCAACTGTCGGGCCTCGAGGGAATACCGGCGTTGTTTCGCCTGTTCGATTGGGGCGACGCCGAAACGACCTGGCAATCGGGCGTCACGGCGGAAAAACCGACGCTGCATCTGACCATGGACGCCGCGGGCGTCCTCTACGCGGAGAACCTGCAGGACCGGGCCGAACTCGAGACGCGGGAACGGGAACGGGTCGACCAGGCGCTGGCCGCGCCGGAGGCGATCGCGGGGCAGACCGGCGGCATCGAATCGGTCCTCAAGCATTATACCATTTCCCTGGAGTGCACGGATCCGGCGCTTCTGCCCGGCGGGTTTACGTTTGCCGACGCAACGAAGAGCAGCTACGTGATCGGCAGCTCGGAGGACTGCGACGTCGTCCTGCGCAATCCGACGATCGATCCCCTTCACTGCGGCGTGATCCTCGAAAAAGGGTCGGTTTTGATCTGGGACTTGGGCGCGCAATCGGGCGTCAAGGTCAACGGCCAGCCGGTAACGCAAGACATTCTCAAAGTCGGCGACGTGATGACGCTGGGGGCGCTCGACCTGCGCGTCCGCTTTCAGTTGCGCCGCCCAAAGATCAAGCCGAAGACCGTTCCCCTCCCCGATCCGAACGCCCCGAAAACCGTCATCCGGCCCACGGGGACGATGCCGATGCCGAAAGTCGGGGCGATGTCGGCGACCGGCAAGCTGGTACCCAAGGGGGCCATCACCTACGACAAGGTTGCGCGTCAACTCAAGCAAAGGGGCAAGGGCATCCCCTTCCTGGAAAAATTGAGTTCTTTGTTTGGCTCAAAGAAAAAATAAGGTAGGGTCATTCCCGAACCCACTCCGAACCTTCGCGCGATGCACATTCTCCTGATCGATGACAGCTCGTCCACCCGCAGCCTGCTGCGCACGCTGATCAACTCCGGTCAGACGGTGCGGCACGAAATCAGCGAGGCGGCCAGCGGCGAGGAAGCGCTCCAAAAAGTGGGCTCGGGGGAGATCAATCTCCCCGATCTCATCATCATGGACATCAACATGGGCGGGATGAGCGGCTACGAGTTATGCCGCGAATTTCGCCTGCGCCACGGCACCCCGTCGGATGTCGTGCCCTATATCATCATCGTCACGGCCAATGAAGGCGTCGACGTGATCAACCAGGCGCTCGATTCCGGGGCCAACGATTACATGCCGAAGCCGGTGAACGTGAAGATCCTGCAAGTTCGCCTGCGCGTGGCGGAGCGGCTGCTGGCACACGCCCACTCGGGAGTCACAACCAACGTCACCGGGAGCGGCCGGGTGATGATCATTCCGTCCGCGGAAAACAAGGAGGTCGATCCGCTCCAAAGCCTGATCGCCTCGTCGATTGAATATGCCGACGCGCCCATCACAATCCTCGAGGTCGCCGGGGCCGAGCCTTCCTTCAAGATCGTCTATGCGAATTCGGCGATGTCGTCGACAACCCAGTACAGCCAGGAACAACTGACGGGAAAATCGCTCGCCGAGCTCGAGGCGTGGACGCCCGAATTTCTGACGATGGTGCTGAGTTTTATCCAGCGCGGCTCGATTGTCTCCTACGTGCCTCTTTGGAGCGCGACCCGGCAGGCGGTGCCGGTCCATTTGAGCTTTTATCCGATCCGGGCCGAGAACGACCAGATCGATCATTACCTGGTCATTCATCACTTCTAGGAAGAGCTTTCAACCCGTGCGCATCGTCGTCACCGGACTTCTCGGCCAGTACGCCTTCGGAGGCGTGACGTGGGATTACATCCAGTACCTGCTCGGATTTCGCGGCCTCGGCCATGACGTCTGGTACCTCGAGGATTCGGGCGCGTGGCCCTACGACCCGGTCCGGCAGACGGTCAGCGAAGACTGCTCCTACAACGTCGGGTACCTGCGCACCATGATGGCCGAATTCGGTTTCGGCGACCGCTGGATTTATCGCAACGGCGCCGACGGCAAATTCCACGGGGCGGGAGAAACGGCCGCGCGCGACCTGATCAAAAACGGGGACCTGATCGTCAACGTCTCGAGCGCGGGCTGGCTGAGGGATTACGACTTCGGCGTCAAACACCAGATGTTCATCGACGGCGACCCAATGTTCTGCCAGGTCGGGCTGCTCGATCCCAAACACGCCGATTACGCCGCGCGCGTGCGGGCGCACGACAGCCACTTCACCTTCGGATTGAACGTGGGCCGCCCCGGCTGCCTCGCGCCCGAAACGGGCATTCTCTGGAAGAAAACGGTGCAGCCCATCGCGCTCGACCAGTGGCCGTTCCAGGATGACGCCGATGCCTCCGTGCCGGACCGGTTCACGACGGTGATGAACTGGGCCAGCTACGCGCCGATCAAGTGGGAGGGAAAACGTTACGGGCAGAAGGACCTTGAGTTCGAGCGGTTCAAGATGCTTCCGAAGCAGACGCCGCAGCGTCTGGAAATGGCGATGGGCCAGGGGATCGGCTCGAAGCGACCCACCGGGGAACTGCGCGCGCTCGGGTGGACCATCCTCGAAGCGGGCGAGGCGCTTCCCGATTACCGGAGCTACCGCGAATTCCTGCGCGCGTCGAAGGCTGAGTGGAGTGTCGCGAAGCACGGCTACGTCGCGGGGCGCACCGGCTGGTTCAGCTGCCGCACCGCCTGCTACCTCGCGCTGGGCAGACCCGCCGTCGTGCAGGAGACGGGCTGGAGCGACTACATCCCGGCGGGCGACGGCCTGCTCGCCTTCTCGACCCTCGAGGAAGCGGTCGAAGGCATCGCCGACATCAACGACCATTACGCCGAACACCAGGCCGCCGCCCGCGCCCTCGCGGAGCAATTCTTCGAGGCCAAAAAAGTCTGCTCCGATTTGCTTGCGCAGGCGGGGATTGCCTGACGTAGCGGCAGTCATCCGCCGCCGCATCCATCATCCGATCTTCACCGGAACGGCTTTCCTTTTTTCAAACTGCATCACCTCGGTGTAGCCGACTTCGCGGACGAGCGCGTAGGCGCGGTCGAATTCGTAGGCGACCTCCTCCGGCGCATGCGCGTCGGAATTGATGACGATGGGGATATGCCGGAGATAGGCCGCCTCGAGAAAATCGCGACTCGGGTAAATCTCGTGCGCCGCCTTGCGCAAGCCCGCCGTGCTCACCTCCAGGACCGCGCCGGCCTCGGCGGCGGCGTCGAGCGCCCCGTGATAGAAGCGGGAAAGATCGCCCTCGGGCCGATGGCCGAACTTTTTCACCAGGTCGGGGTGGGCGAGGAAATCGAAGAGGCAGCTTTCGACCATCTTCGTATAGGCGGCGAAATAGGCCTGCCAGATTTGCTCGACCGGCTGCTCCGTCCAGCGCTTGAGATGCTTCGGATTGTCGATGTCCCAATCGGGCGTGACGTAGTGGACCGCGCCGATGAGGTAGTCCCAGTCGGCCTGCGCGCCGAGATTTTTCACGTGGCCCTCGAAACCGGGGATGAAATCGCATTCGAGCCCGAGCCGGATCGGGTAGCGCGGAAATTCGCGCCGCGCCTCCTCGATCAACCCGATGTACTCGGGAAGCTGGCCGGGGGCCATCCGCCAGTCGTCGAATTGCGTCGGCATCGGGTTGTGGTCCGAAAAGCCGATTTCGACCAGCCCCGCCCGTTGCGCGGCGAGGACATACTCGCGCGGCGCGCCCGTCGCGTGACCGCACAACGGCGTGTGCATGTGGTAGTCGGTCCGCATGAAATAAGCGTAGTCCGGCGAACGCGCACTTCCAAGTCCGGTGATTTCTGTTTAGAGTCGCTTTTTTATGGCCAAGCGATCCACTCCACAGTTGCGCCTCGGCTACTTTGGCCGGGCGGGAAGTTTTTCCCATGTCGCCGCACAACACCGGTTTCCGAAGCATGAACTTCTTCCATGTCCCACGGTTGAATCGGCGTTCGCGTCCCTGCTCGACGAAGGAGTGAGTCATATCCTCGTGCCGATTGAGAACGCCTCCAGCGGCATCATCGCCAACACGGCGGACCAACTCATGCGCCTGGCCAGGACCGACGCCGGGGCCGCGCTGCAAATCCGCGAAGCGCTCGTCATGCGCATTGAACTGGCGCTGATGGTGCGCGCGGATACGAAAACCATCACGAAAATTTATTCCCACCCCGCGCCTTTTGACCACAGCCGCGACTGGCTGCGGAAACATTATCCGCAGACCGAGCAGGTCGTCGTCGAAAGCACGTCGGAGGCGGCGGCCCTCGCGGCGAAGGAAAAGGGCGCGGCGGCCATCGCCGGCCAGCATGCGGCGGCCCCACACCGGCTTAAAATCGTCAGCAAAACGGTGGGCGGCGAGGTCGCCAACCAGACCACGTTCATCGTCATCGGACCGCCCCTCGCCCGCCCCTCGAAGCCGACCCACACGAGCCTCGTGTTCGAGTTGCCGCACAAGCCGGGCAGCCTCGTCGCGGTGCTCCACGTTTTATCGCGCCACAAGCTCAACCTGACGAAGATTCTCTCTCGCCCGATTCCCGGCCGCTTCGAGGAATACCGCTTCATGATCGAGTTCCACGGCGCCGCCCCGAACAAAAAAGTCGTCGCGACCCTCGCGCGGATCAACAAGATCACCGACTTTTTCGCCATCATCGGCAGCTATCCCGTGCGGAGGATTTGAGAGGAGGAGTCAACCATGGAAATCAATCTCAAGGCGCAACTGACGACGAAGGACTATGCGGATGCGCAGCGCCTACACTCAGGTTTTCGAGTCTATTTCATCGTGGCACTGATGGCATTGGCGATTATCTCACTGATTGTATGTTCGTTGGGAAACACCACCGACTTTCAGGCATGGGTGTGGGCGGGATGTATCTGGCTAATCTGGCTTTTGTTTTTTTGTGTGATGCTGCCTCGGAAGATGGCCAAGCAGGCGGCCAAAATCTTTTCCCAACAAAAGACACTGCAAATTCCCTACGAGTGCAGAATTACGGATGAAAAATTGTATGGGCACTCGGAAATAGGAGAGAGCAGAATGAGTTGGGAAGATTTCCATAAGTGGAAAGGAAACGAAAAATTGATTTTGGTCTACCAATCCGATCGCATTTTCCATATGTTCCCCCGCCGCTGGTTCGCTTCGGACGACGAGTTCCAAAGTTTTAAGAATTTATTGACGAGAACGATTGGTCCGGCTGGCAAAGGAAGGAAGCGGACTTGAGGCGGCTTCCTGCGCGCTACGCGCGCCCGGACAACAAGTAGTCCGGGCCACCTGAAGGAAGACGCCCCCTCATGTCCTTCATGTCTAATTCCGTCAAAAATTCCCCCAACTTCCCGCCGCAACTCGACTTGCATTCGAGGCGCGTCATCGTATTCTAGAAGTGCAGTGAAAATACAAAATTTGCTCAAGACCTCGAGCGAATGGATTCGAGGCGAGAATGGCGGCAACCGCATCGTGTTCAGCAGCCGGCTCCGCCTTGCCCGCAACGTCAACCATCACCCGTTCCCCGGCTGGGCCAAAAAGGCCGAGCGGGAAAAGGTGCTCGCGCTCGTGCAGCCCGCCGTCGCCGACCTCCCCGAGATGAAGGACGCCGTCATCAACGACTCGATGGAGCACTTCACGCCGCTCGAAAAGCAGGTGCTCGTCGAGCAGCACCTCATCAGCCGCGAACATGCGGCCAAAAACACCGGCAGCGGCCTCATCATCAGCAAGAACCGCGCGCTCAGCGTCATGATCAACGAGGAGGACCACCTCCGCATCCAGGCGCTCCGGTCCGGCTCCGACCTCAAGGCGCTGCTCAAGCTCGTCGACAAGCTCGACACCGAGCTCGAAGAAAAACTCGACTTCGCCTTCTCGCCCCAGATCGGCTACCTCACGGCCTGCCCGACCAACGTCGGCACTGGAATGCGCGCCTCGGCGATGATGCACCTGCCCGCCCTCGTCCTCGACGACCAGATCACCCAGATCATCAAAGCGGTGAACAAGATCGGCCTCGCCGTGCGCGGTCTCTATGGCGAAGGTACCGAGGCGCTGGGCAATTTATTCCAGATTTCCAACCAGATGACCCTCGGCGAATCGGAGGCCGACATCGTCAAGAAGCTCTCGAAAGTCATCGAGCAGGTCGAGGAGCACGAGGAAAACGCGCGTCAGAAGATGTTGGAAGACAAGAGCCGGATGATCGCCGACCAGGTCGGCCGCGCCTACGGCATCATGATGCATTCCTACTCCATTTCGTCGAAAGAGGTACTCAACCTGCTCTCCATGCTCAGGCTGGGCGTCGACCTCGGCCTGATGCCCGAGGAATACCGCGCCACCATCGATGAACTCTTCATCCGCACGCAGCCGGCCCATTTGCAAAAGGACTTCGAACGCAAGCTCACCACCGAGGAACGCGACGGGCTTCGCTCCGACCTGCTCCGCGAACGGCTCAAGCTCGTTCCCGAACCCAACACGAAATCGCTCACCCTGGCCAAGCCCGATGCCGACAAGAAAAAATTATGAATAATTTCACCCCACGCGCCCAGCAGGTCCTGGCCCTGGCCCGCAAGGAAGCCGACCGCTTCAACCACAATTACGTCGGCACCGAGCACCTGCTTCTCGGCCTGATCAAGCTCGGCCAGGGCGTGGCGGTCAACGTGCTGCAAAAGCTCGGGCTCGACCTGGAAACCGTCCGCATCGAGGTGGAAAAGCAGGTCGGCTCCGGCCCCGACACCAAGATGTCGGGCAACATCCCCTACACGCCGCGCGTGAAGAAAGTGCTCGCCCTCGCCGGCAAGGAAGCGAAGGCGCTCAATCACAGCTACGTCGGTACCGAGCACATTTTACTCGGCCTCCTGCGCGAAGGCGACGGCGTCGCGGCGCGCGTGCTCAAGACCCTCGAAGTCGACATCGAGCGGACCCGCAACGAAGTCCTCAAGGAACTCGACCCCAATTTTGCCTCGGGCGAAGCCGAGGGCGAGGAGGGCGGAGGCGAGCCCTCTTCCCAGGGCGGCGGCCCCGGCCCGCAGGGCGAAAGCGCGGCGGGCAAGAAGGACATCAAGACGCCCGCGCTCAAGGCGTTCGGCCGCGACCTGACCGAGCTGGCCAAGAAGGGCGACCTCGATCCGGTCATCGGCCGCAAGAGCGAAATCGAGCGCGTCATCCAGATCCTCTGCCGCCGGACGAAGAACAACCCGGTCCTCATCGGCGAAGCCGGCGTGGGCAAGACCGCCATCGCCGAAGGCCTCGCGCAGGAAATCGCCGCGGGCAACGTGCCCGAATTATTGCGCGACAAAAAAGTCATCACCCTCGACCTGGCCCTCATGGTCGCGGGGACGAAGTATCGCGGCCAGTTCGAGGAACGAATCAAGGCCGTGATGGAGGAAATCCGCAAGTCGAGAAACGTCATCCTCTTCATCGACGAGCTCCACACCATCGTCGGCGCCGGTTCGGCCGAAGGCGCGATGGACGCCTCGAACATCATCAAGCCGGCCCTCTCGCGCGGCGAGCTGCAGTGCATCGGCGCCACCACGCTCAATGAATTTCGCAAGCATATCGAAAAGGACTCGGCTCTCGAACGCCGCTTCCAGCAGGTCATGGTCGAAGCGCCCAGCGTCGAGGAGTCGATTGAAATCCTCAAGGGCCTGCGGCCCAAGTACGAGGCGCATCACAAGGCCAAAATGTCCGACGAGGCGCTTGAGGCCGCCGCCCGGCTCTCGGACCGTTACCTGACCGGACGCTTCCTGCCCGACAAGGCCATCGACGTGATGGACGAGGCGGGATCGCGCGCCCGCATCCAGGCGACGATGCGTCCGCCCGACGTCAAGAGCATCGAGGTCGAGATCGAGGAGATCAAGGGCCGCAAGGAAGCCGCCATCAAGGCGCAGGATTTCGAAAAGGCCGCCTCGCTCCGCGATTCCGAAAAGGAAGCCAAGGACAAGCTCGAAAACGTCCTCAACGAGTGGCGCACCCGCCGCGACGAGCAGGAAGTCATCGTCACCGGCGACGACATCCGCCACGTCGTCTCGAAATGGACCGGCGTGCCGCTCTCCCGGATGGAACAGGCCGACATGGACCGGCTGCTCAAGGTCTCGGAAGAACTCAAGGGCAAGGTCATCGGCCAGGACGAAGCCGTCTACGCCATGGGCAAGGCGCTGCGCCGTTCCCGCGCCGACCTGAAGGACCCGAAGCGGCCCATCGGCTCGTTCATTTTCCTCGGCCCGACCGGCGTCGGCAAGACCCACCTGGCGAAGACGCTCGCGCAATACATGTTCGGCGACGAGACCGCGCTGATCCAGATCGACATGAGCGAGTACATGGACGCCCACAACGTCTCGCGCCTCGTCGGGGCGCCTCCCGGCTACGTCGGTTATGAGGAGGGCGGCCAGCTCAGCGAAAAAGTCCGCCGCCGCCCCTACAGCGTGGTCCTCTTCGACGAAATCGAAAAGGCCCACCCCGACATCTGGAACCTGCTCCTGCAAATCCTCGAGGACGGCGTGGTCACCGACAGCCTCGGCCGCAAGGTCGATTTCCGCAACACGATCATCATCATGACCTCGAACGTCGGGGCCGACGTGGTGAAGAAGAACATGGTCATGGGCTTCGGCGTCAAGAGCGACGAGCATTCCTACGAGCAGATGAAGGAAAAAATGATGAGCGAGGCCAAGCGCATCTTCAAACCCGAGTTCCTCAACCGGCTCGACGACCTCATCGTCTTCCACTCGCTCACCCGCGACGACCTGACCAAGATCGTCGACATCGAAGTGGCCAAGGTCCTCACGCGCCTCAAGCCGCGCGAAATCACCTTCCGCCTCACGCCCGAAGCGATCGCGTTCCTCATCGAAAAGGGCTACGACCCCGCCTACGGCGCGCGCCCGCTGCGCCGCGCGGTCGAGCGCTACCTCGAAGATCCGATGGCCGAGGAAATCCTCCGCGGCACCATCAAGAACGGCGACTTCGTCATCGTCGGCGAAAAGGAAAAGGTTCTCACCTTTACCGTCGGCGCCGACACGCCTTCCGCCTCCGTCGCGCCGTAATCTTCCCGTCGTTCCCAAACTTACTGCTCTCCGCAGGAGTTGGGAACGCGGTTGTCCGCGCAACTCTGTTGCTGGTTCCGGGTAGATCGGCAATGGAATTGCCTCAGCAAGTGCGCTCCCAAATGGAGTTTGGGAGCGAGATAATTCCTAAGCTTTCACTCGTTCTCTCAGCGCCTCCATGCACTTCTTCAACTCCTCAAAAGGCAATTCGAGCGCGGGCGGGCGGGCGACCCAGATGAGCCACGCCTTTTCGTCGGGCTGCGCCAGGTAACGGCGATAAATCTCCCGCATCCGGCGGCGAAGCTGGTTGCGCCGGGTCGCGGCGCCGAGACGCTTCGGGGTAAGAAAGGCGACCGTGCCGGTCTCGCCCGCAGGCTCGCCTGGCTTTGCCGCATCGCGCGGAAGAAAATTGAGGGCGAGGTAGCGGTTGCCGACGCGGCGACCCTTGTTGCGGGCGGCGTCAAAGACCGTGCGGCGGCGGATGATCCGCGCGCGCGGAAGCGATTCGGATTGGGGAGAATCTTGCGACAAGGCCATCCACTTAGGGTAGGGACGCGAATTCCTGCGCGATAGCGCAAAAGATATTCCGGGATCCTGACTGGAAAAGGCCGGGAGGCCAATCCCTTCGCGTCCGTTGCATCGTGGGACGGCAAGGGACTGCCGTCCCTACCAGGAAACTCAGGCTTTCGTATGACGGGCGAACTTGCGCGCGGTCCCGGCGCCCGCGAGACGTTTCCGCCCCGCCGCCCGGCGGCGATTGATGATGGCGCGTCCGTTCTTGGTGGCCATGCGGGCCAGAAAACCGAATTGGCGGACGCGGCGCTTTTGGGAGGGCTGGAACGTTCTTTTCATGGGAAATACTCCTGATGGGGAAGGGCGAGCATACGGAACGGGCCGTTTAAGACAAGAGGATTCTGACGACTTCCTCGATCTCGGCTTCGGTGTTGTAGAAATGGGGCGAGAGGCGCACGCACGAAACGCCCGAGCGTGTCTGGCGCAGCGAGATGTCGACCCGGTTGTCGCGCAGCTTCTTTGCCTGCGCCAGCGCCTCCGCTTCGCTTTCGATGGCGATGGTCGTGATGCCCGATTTTTGCGAGCGCCGGTTCGCGTGGCCGATGACGCGGAACCCCTTGGCGAGCAACTTGTCCTCCGCGAAGGCGCGCAGGTCGAGCAGCCGCGCTTCGATCTGCTTCACGCCCAGATGCAAAATCATCTCCAGGCTGGCCTTCATGCCGTAAAGGGCGAGCAGGTTGAGCGCCCCCGGCTCATAGCGGCGGGCGGTCGCTTCGAAAGCGATGTCGGGCTGCGCCACGAATCCGGGCGAGCGGACATTCCATGCGCCGAGCAGCGCGGGCCGGAGCGTCTCGAAGTGTTTGCGTTTGACGTAGAAAATGCCCGCGCCGAGCGGCCCGAGCATCCACTTGTGGGAATCGGCGGCGAGGAAATCGATGTGCCGGACGTCGATGGTGGTGGCCCCGAGCGACTGGATGGCGTCGAGGCAAAAAAGGACGCCGCGCCGGCTGAGCTCCTCGGCGACGCCTTCGTAATCGAGCCGGAAACCGCTGAGGAAATGGCACGAGGCGAGCGCGACGAGCCGCGTCCGGGGCGTCAGCGCCTTCAAAACGAGCTCGGGGGTGATCTCCCCCACGCGCTCGGGCTGGAGGGGAATGACGCGCACGCCCCGCGCGGCGAGCGCCTGCCAGGGATAGACGTTGGCGGGATAATCATCGGGATAGCAGACCACCTCGTCGTCGTGCCGCCAGTCGAGGCCGTGGGCGACGAGATTCAGCCCCAGCGAAGTCGGGCCGAGCAGGGCGACTTCATCGCTGTTGGCGTTGATCAGCCGGGCGCCGACGCGGCGGATGGCTTCGATGTCGGCCATGAAATCGGCGCTTTCCTGGGCGTGGGAGGCCCGTTCGGCCTCGTGCTTCAGCGCGTCGACGGTCGGGCCGGGCAATGGCGCGACACCGGCGTGGGCGAGAAAAATGCGCTTCTGCGTGACGGGAAAGAGACGATGGCGCAGCGTCTCGTCCGCCAGAATGTGGTCGATGCTGAGATCGACGTGGTCTCCGTGTTTTTTCACCCCGCAAGTTTTACCCAGATTGCGGAAAATGCCAGTCCTTAGCGGGTGGGGACGCGAGTCCCTTCGCCTCCCTCGAATGAAATGGGACGGCAAGGGACTGCCGTCCCTACCCCAGTGCTAGAGCTGCTTGCTTTCGATCTTGGTCCAATTTTCCTCGGCAAAGAGGCTCCGGGCCGCCTTGGCATCCGTGGCCATGGAAGTGGGCGTCCACCAGTTGATGGAAACATATTTTGCGGCGCTGGCGGCGAACCTTTCACCTTCGCCGCGGTCCTCGAAAAAGAGATCGACCACGATGGCGTTGCGCTCGGCGGAGGTATGACCGCCTTCCTTCGCCGCGGTGCGCGAAATCACGGCCGAACCGGTGTCGACCGCCAGAAATTTTCCGACTCCGGCGATTTCCACGACGCTGCCGTAAGGAATGATGTTGGGATCCACCGCGCAGTGGCCGTCGTGCAGACGAACGCCCGTCGCGCTGATGCACCGCCCGGTATAGTAATCCCCCTCTCCCGCCCAATAGGCGGTGACGCGGGCCAGCCGCTTGCCCGAACTGCCCCGGTCGGAGGTCGATCCGGTCCTGACGGGCAAGGCGTCCCCGGCATAAGTCATGGTTGAGACATTCTTTGCAACGGACGCCGCCGTCTGTTTTGAGGCTGGAAACGACGAGATGGCGGCCCTGGAGATGTCGGAAGTAACGGTGACGCTCGCTTTTTGATGAATTTGGCTCTTCGCCGGGGATGAACAGGGAGCGCAGCATGAGGCAACACCCTTGCTTCCCGCCTTTGAAGAAGCTGAAGGCGTCGGGTTGTCGGTGCCCGTGCTTTTGGCCAGGAGGGGCATGCCCATGCCAAAACTCAAGAAGCAAATACTATAAAAATATCGCATTATTTATTTATAAGTTATTGTCTGATAGCAAAATACATACCATGATTCGATCTGACATCGTGGGGGTTCAAGACGCTTGCCTACGAAGACGCTTTCAAAAGCGAAAGCTCCGGCTCAGGTCTGTTTCTGGGGAACCAGCTTAAAAAAAGCTGGCTGCCAAGAACATGTATCGCTACTCAGCGATTCCCACGAAAAGTAGGCAAACTGATAGAGAGGGCAATCCTTTTTTTCATTATTTTTTCCCTTTTGATATAACTAAAACTTATGCAACGGGTTCGAAGAGGCCAAATTTTTCAACGTTTTTCCCCAAAACCGTGTATACGGGTAAAAGCATCATGAATTTACTCATTACCGGCGGCGCGGGTTTTATCGGATCGGCCCTGATACGGTGGCTCCTTTCGGACGACGCCCGGGCCGAGCGCGAAAGCCTCAAGCTTCGCTGCGTCGTGAATCTCGACGCCCTGACTTACGCCGGAAATCCGGCCAATCTCGATTCGGTCCGGGAACATCCGCTGTACCGCTTTGTGAAGGGAGACATCACCGATGGCGCGCTCGTGGAACGGGTCTTTCGGGAGTACGAAATCAGCTCGGTCATCCACCTGGCCGCCGAATCGCACGTTGACCGCTCCATCGACGACCCGGGCCAATTCATCAAGACGAACGTCGAGGGAACCTACCGCCTGCTCGATACGGCGCGCCGCTTATGGCCGCGCGGAACCGGACGCCGCTTTTTGCATGTCTCGACTGACGAAGTCTTCGGGACCCTGGGGCCCGAAGATCCGCCCTTTTCCGAAACGACCCCCTATGCGCCGAACAGCCCCTATGCCGCTTCCAAGGCCGCCGGCGACCATCTGGCGCGCGCTTATTTCCAGACCTACGGCCTGCCGGTGCTGACGTCGAACTGCTCAAACAACTACGGACCCCATCAAATGCCCGAGAAATTAATTCCTCTAATGATCCTCAACGCCCTGGAAGGCAAATCGTTGCCCGTTTACGGTGATGGACTCCAAATCCGGGACTGGCTCTATGTGGAGGACCATGCGCGGGCGTTGGTAGCCGCCCTGATGCGCGGCGCGCCGGGCGAAGCCTATGCCTTCGGCGGGGGCAACGAATGGACCAACCTGGCGCTGGTGCGGATGCTTTGCGCGGGGTTGGAGGCGCGGCAGCCGCAAGCCCGGGGCCGTTATGAAGACCTGATCACCTTCGTCGAGGACCGTCCGGGCCACGACCGCCGCTACGCGATCGACGCGGCCAAGGCGCGGCGCGAACTCGGCTGGTCCCCCCGCGAAACCATGACGAGCGGCCTCGACCGGACGCTCGACTGGTACCTGGCCAACCGCGCCTGGTGCGACGCGATCACCCGGGGCACCTACGCCCGCGAGCGGCTGGGCGTGCTGCGCCCGGCAGCGGAGGCGTGATCGTAAACGAGGCCCTGGGTTAGCAACCTCATCAAGCACCGAAAGGCGCCACAGGTTTTGTATCAAGGTTTGCCCTTGGTTTTTAATGTCGCAACTGATTTTCGCACCTTCGCGAAAACCTTAACAAACGTGAGGGGATGAAAAATGGTGACAGGAGGGCCGATATGGCTGTCGTGAAAAGCCAGGGCGAGCGCATCACGGTCGATACTCAGAAGATGCTCGCCGTCAGCCGTGACAAGAAACGGAATTTGGGCGCGGGATGCTTCCCCGAGAAGACATCCATCGCGAACTTCTTCCCACGGAAGAAGTTTTCGGGTGCGCAAAAGGGTGGAAAAATGCTTTGCGTATCCGAGATCGAGCGGAGGAAGAACATGAGGCTGGATTCCCCACGTCAGCAAGTTGGTGAGCGCCTTGTGAGCCAGTGCCGCTCCTTTCGGATCTTCTCTTGACTGCCGGGTTCGGTAGGTGGCCTCCTCGATCACCGTGTTGGTCACAAGCAGGGAATAGCCTCGTTCCAGGCACATAAGCCGAAACTTTTCCGCGTGCGGGACACCAGACGCAAGCTGGTAAATGATGTTAGTGTCCAGAGCGAGGCGCGTGTTTAACGGCTGCGCCATAAATTAAAGACATCCCCTCATTGAAGAGACTTTCGCACTGGTTATCGCCAAGAGTGTTGCACGCATTCCGATCCTTCCGGGCCAACGCGGTCGCGGCATCCGGTTTGGGACGTTGCAACTTCTTGGATGGTTTAACTGCAGCCATGGTCGGTTGGTATTGTATGTTCACTCATCAAACCACCCCTTGGCAAAGGCGGGCGATCCGGCGAACGGGGAAAAGTAAGCCATTTTCGCAAACAAAACAACCTTCAAAAGCATCCCTGTGCGGCCGGAAGGTCAAGCCCAAGCCCCGGCGCGCCTGGTGCGACGCGATCACCCGGGGTACCTATGCCCGCGAGCGGCTGGGCGCGCTGCGCCCGGTAGCAGGTGAATTACCGTAAATGAGGCCGCCAATTTGGTGCCAATACCGAGAACTCAATCTTTTAACAATCAAATAGGAAGATGCGCTCGAACTTGATGTGCCAATAAGATATAAATAAGAAGAAGCGATATGGCCCCAAGCAACATAGTCCAAAGTATTAACCGGACCCGTTTGGTTCTTTTGAGTTTTTCTCGTTGTAGCTCTTCTTTCGTTTTTGTTGTGCCGCCTTCCGGCACGATCATCCAAAAAACAACATAGAGAATGATGCCTGCTCCCGAGAAAAGAACGGCGATGGCAACCAGGACTCTAATAAAGATGGGATCAATATTAAAATAAGCGGCGATTCCCGAGCAGACGCCACCCAGAATTTTGTCATCAGGATCCCGTACGAGCCGTTTTCTCGGAGGGTTTTCGTTCAGGCTATTTTCCGCGGGCAAATCCTCCGTTTCTACAAAATCCCGGGGTTGCCCCATCGAGGAAATAACGTGGTCAATATCTTCGATGGTAAGTTTTCGTTTGGCCGACCCGATGCGTTCGTTCAGCATTTCAGCGAGCCGATTTTCGATATCAACAGAGATCTCATACCCGTTTCCAGCGGTGCCTATGGAACGTTTGATCGATTCCATGTAGGTCTTGAGCTTTTCCCAGACCTCCTCTTCCATTTCAAAAACGGCGCCTTGCATGTTGATGGTCATTTTATTCGCTTTCTTTGATTATCGAATTCACGGCGAGTTCAAGCTCTTGCCAGGTTTTCCTTAACTGTTGCAAACCGGCTTCACCCGATTTTGTCAGTCGGTAATATTTACGCGGAGGGCCGGCGGTCGATTCTATCCAACGGTAAGAAAGCAAACCCTCGGTTTTGAGCCTCGCTAAAAGTGGATAGAGCGTTCCTTCAACAACGATTAACTTGGATTGCTTGAGTTTTTGAATGATATCGGAAGGGTAGACTTCTTCCTCGGCAATGAGGGCCAGGATACAAAACTGCAGAATGCCTTTTCGCATCTGGGCCGTGGCATTGACGAAGTCCATTTCGGATACTTGTATAACATACTACCATTCAATGCAAGGTAAAAAGAACAGAAAAAACCACCTCTCGATAACTCATCGCTTTTGAATCACTTCTTCACCGGTTTCGCCAACACCGCGCCAGGCCGATTCGTCGCGGGGGCATTCGTCGCCGAGGGCGGGCCGAGAAGGGCCTGGAAGCGGGGATCGTCGCGCAGGCCCGCGAAGCGCGGATCGATTTTCGCGGAGATCACGGCGTTCGTGCCGCCAATCGCCACGGCCTGCGCAAGGTACTTGATGGCGTCGTCCCTGCGGTCCACCGACGCGTCGAGCGCGGCGAGGCTGTAGATCAGTTCTCCGGCGGTCGGATCGATTTTGGCGCGGGCTTCGAGGAAGGCGATCGCGGCCTCGGGGTTGTGCACGGTGTCGACATAGTATTGGATGATCCCGGCCATGCCGTCATGGCTCCAATTGGTCAGGCCGGCGACGGTCCTCAGCCGGTCGTTGAGTTCGGGGAACTTTCCCTCGTCCTGCAGGACCCGGGCGAGATCGAGATTGAGCTGCACGTCGTAGGGCGACTTGGCCAGCTCGCCGCGCAATTCCTGCTCGCGTTTGTCGTAGACCTGCGCTTCCTTGAGCATGTCGAGGAGGGAACCGTAGGTGTCATTGCGGGGATCGTCCACTTCGGCCTGCTGGACGACCGCGATGGCCTCGTCGAAGCGCTTCTGGTCGAGGAGAAGATGGGAGAGGCTGCTGACCGCGTCCTGCAATTGGGGACAGAGTTTCAGCGACATCCTCAACCAGTATTCCTGCTCCTTGAGTAGACCGCGCCAGCGGTAAAGATCGGAGTGCCAGAAGGCGAGCTTGCCAAAATTGAGCATCGCGAAGGGGTCGAAATGGAATTTGGGATCGGCGAGCAGCTTCTGGCTGTAGGCGTCCCAGAACCTGCGGTCCTCCTCGACGGCGGAGGCGGGCAGCGAGGCGAGCGGGTCGGGGTTGAGCTTGAAGATAAGTCCCGAAGGCAGCAGATAGGGATACATCCACGGGATCGGGACGCTTTGCTCGATGTAAAAGGTGTGATCGTCCTTGTTTTTCTCGAAGATTTTTTGCGCCACGATGCCGTTGATGTCGAAGACGTCGTTGGTGCCCCATCGGATGATCGGCCCGCCTGCCCGCAGGCGCGCGGCGACGTCGGGCCAGTTCCGGTACTCGTCCCAGCAGTCGACCATCTCCTCGTCGCTGACGCAGGTGACCGGTATTTTCGGATAGGCGCGATCACGGCCCAGCCATTTCTCGAAGGGCGTCCATTTCGCGGGACGGAAACGGGGATCGTACTGGTCGCGGATGTAACGGGCGTAGTAGGAATCGCAGAGGGCGTTCTGGGTGATGACGGTGACGTCGCGACGGTCGAAACCGGGCTCGCGTTTCCAGCGGTTGTCCTGCTGGCTTTCGACGAAGGCCATGTAGGTCGGCACAAAACGTCCGGGGTCCGAGCCTCCGAAATAGACCGCATTTTTGTCCATCGAGCGCATCATGTCGGCGCCGTAGTCGTAGCCAAACCAATGGCCCGCCTGGTTGCAGTCGTCGAAGTTGCTCCAGAGCGGCAGGAGGGACAGAAAAAGCGCCGGCACGCCAAACCCGATGACGCCGGTTTGGGCCGGGACCTCCGGCATCAGTTCATGAAGATAGGTGATCAGCGCCAGCGCGCCGTAACCCATGAGCAGGACAAAAATGCAGTGCGATTGCAGGTGAAAGACCCTGTACTGGAAATTGCGCTCGAAATCGAAGCCCTCCTGCGGCGCGATGATCAGAAGCATGAAGCCGAGAAGAAAAAAGGCCGCGCCGAGGAAGACGAACCAGTTGATTTGGGGCCAATCGCATCGCCGGATATAGAAGAGAATCGCCAGCGTCAGGAAAATGAGGGGCACGGTGAAATTCTGCTGAAGATTGTCGCCGTAATAATAAAAGGTTTTCCACAGGCGCTCCCAGTAATTGGGCAGGCCGATGGTCGCGTCGAGCTGGGCGTTTTTATCCACGACGCCGATGATCTTGCCAAATGTCGTCTTGATCAGCGTCGGCAGGCTTTTCGGATATTGTTCGCGGCCAACCTCGTAATAAAAGCCGCCCCGTTCCCTGGCGTAGCCCCAGTTCATCGGCGGATGGGTGGCGGAAGCGAAGGGCTCGTACGAATAGGGCGCAAGGCCCATCCAGCCGACGATGAAAACGGCAATGATCAGGCGGCGGTTCAGTTGTGACGTGTAAAGCAGCCCCAGCGCCAGCGCCGCCAGGCCGAGCATCGCCCAGACATAGCGGGGATCGATCTGTCTTTTGGCGAGGAGTTGGTCCGAGGGGACGCCGGCGACCGCGTTGGCGACCAGACCTTGCAACCAGCCCGAATGGACAAAGCTGCCCACAAGCCAGAAATGGGGCGCGGTGGCCGCCGTGTAGCGGAGAGCGTTCGTCTCGCCCGGATCGAGCAGGTAATAGCCATGGGCAAAAATCGCGACGGGCGTTGCCGCTCCGAGCAGAAACAGGCGCCATCGGAATTCTTTCATGTAGAAAAAGGAAACGAGCGCGGTGGAACCGAAGATGAGCCAGGCCATCGTCTGGCTGATCGTTTGCAGTTCGTTGGCGCCGGCTTTGTCCTGGCCGAAGCCGGAAAGCCAGCTGATGTAGCCGAGGATCGAAAGGCTGAAAAAATTGACCGCGAAGAAGACCGAGAAAAAGATCCCCATCGGCGCTTTCGGGGCATTCTTGAGAAAGTGGGGGACGACTTGAAACAGGAAGGCCGCCAGCAAAAAGGCGGGAATGACCTGGACCAGCGTGTGGTGATTGGTCAGCCCCAGGGCGAAAACGAACACGGTCAGGACCAGCCGGTGGGTCTTTTGGGGTTCGATCATCCAGAGATAAAACAGGAGCAGGACCAGGTTCACGAAAAGCGCGTTGAGCGTGCCGTGGACGGCCGAGATGACCGCCTGGCTCCACATCACGTCGCTGAAACCAATGACGAGACCGACGAGAAGCCCGACGTAAAACACATAGGGACGCACCGCCGCCTGGTGCTCCGGCTCCGTCCACCGTTGCAAAAGCCAGCGTCCCGAATGGCAGGCGAGGAGCGTCAGCACCGCGTTGGAGGCCGCGCCGAAAAGGGCGCAGAGCAGGTTCATCCGCCACGCGAGGTTGCCGAACGGCACGAGGTGGGAAAGGAGAAAGCCCGACATCGTCCAGAGGGGATAACCGGGGGGATGACCCACGCCGAACTTGGCCGCGGCGGTGATCAATTCGCCCGAGTCCTCAAGCGTCACGTCGGGCGCGAGCGTGGCGACATAAACGCCCAGGGTGATGAAAAAAACCAGGCCGGCTCCGATGAAATCGGAGCGTTGAAAGCGTTCCGGGCGCGACGGCGGGAGCTTGTCGAGCGTCTCATCGGGCTGAATCGCCGCGGCGACTGTGGTGAGGCTCATGAGTTCTCCCCGTTTGACGCGGCGCGGCGCGGCGCGACTGTTCCCCGCAAAGCGATCCACGGCACGCGCCAGATCGCTTCGCGGACAATGCGCGCCGACATTTTCGAAACGCCCGCGTACCGGTCTTCAAACACGATGGGGACCTCCTCGATCTTCCAACCCAGCCGCCACGCCATGTAGGTCACCTCGATCTGGAAGGCGTAGCCGTCCGAATGGACATGGGAGAAATCGAGGGTGGCAAGTTTGTCCGGGCGGAAAGCCTTGAACCCGCCGGTCGGATCGGTGAACGGCATGCCCGTGATCAGCTTGACGTACTTCCCCGCGCCGAGGCTCAACATGAGACGATGGAGCGGCCAGTTGGTCACGCGGACGCCCCGGCGGTAACGGGTGGCGAGGACCAGATCGGCCCCGGCGTCGAGCGCCTGCAGCAATTCGGGTATGGCGTCGGGGTCGTGCGACAAATCGGCGTCCATCTGGACCACCGCGCTGCAAGGCTCGGCGGCGTGACGCTGCATCACCCATTCAAAGCCGGCGAGATAGGCCGAGCCGAGGCCGAGCTTGCCCGCGCGTTCCAGCAGAAAAAGAGTGCGTCCGAATTTGGGATGCGCGCGGACCCACTCGGGCGCGCCGTCGCCGGAGGCGTCGTCGACCAGCAGGAGGCGCGCGTCGGGCACGGCGTGCCACAACCGCCACGTGAACCGCGGCAGATTGTCCCGCTCGTGATAGGTCGGCACGACGATGAAGGGAGAAGCCATATAATCAGATCAGTTCGGAAATCGAGCCGTAATCGGGATCGAGGAGCCGTTTGTAACTGCGCACCGCGTAAGCGTCGGTCATGCCCGACAAATAATCGCACAGGAGACGCGCGCCTTCCGCCCCGGTCTTCGCGCCCAGAACGGCGCGATGGACGTCATTCGGCACCAGCACGGCCGGCTGTGTTTCAAGATAGTTTTGGAATAACATTTGTCCGAGTTGCCTTAAAATGCGCCCGCCCTTGAATTCCATCTGCTGCAATTCGCTCGATCCGAAAACAAGTTCGCGGCACAACATCTTATGCAAGTCGATGCGGCTTTCGGCAAGCGGTTCGATGACGATCTTATAGGCGTGGCGGCGGGTGCGGCCGCTCATAAAGTTTTCCACGGGCGACAATGAGGCGCTTTGGATGAGTTCGCCGATGACGCGGTTCATCCGCGCTTCGACCTTGCCTTCCGTCATCATGGCGATCAGCGCTTCGAGATGCGTTCGCTGCCGGTCGTCGAGCTTCGGGTCGTTTCTTTCGCGCCAGGCCCGCAGCCGTTCCGGAGTGAGGAACCGCGCGTTGGTCCCGTCGACGATATCGAAGCACGAGTAGGCCACGTCATCGGCCAGGTCCATGATCTGGCATTCGAGACTCCGAAAGCCGTTCACGTCGGCACCTCCCAGCCGGGCCGCCAGGTCGGAGCCACCAAAGCAAAAATCGAGGATTTCAGCCTGATCGTCGTAAATGAAATGGTGGGTGTCGCCGCCGCGATCGCGATGGAGCCTCTTGTATTTCAAGACGCCGTCGAGGAGCGCGCGGCTGGGGCTCATCCCGCCCCGGCTCTCCGGGTTGCTGTAGATGGTGCGGGTGAGAATTCGCAACGTCTGGGCGTTGCCCTCGAATCCGCCGTAGGGCTCCATCAGTTCGTTGAGCACCCGCTCGCCCGCATGGCCGAAAGGGGGATGGCCGATGTCATGCGCGAGGCAAATCGCCTCCAGTAAATGGGAATCGACCCGCACTTCGGGATGACGGGTTGCCAGCCAGACCGCGATCGACTCGGCCACGCTGGCCACATCGAGCGAATGGGTCAGCCGCGTCCGGTAAAAATCGTACTCCCCGGCCTGGAAGACCTGCGTTTTGGCCTGGAGCCGGCGAAAGGCCCCGGTGAAGAGGATGCGCCCGAGGTCCTGCTGAAAGACGCTCCGGTAATCGTGGCGGCGCTCAGGATTGAACGCATCGCGAAAGCATTCCCGGTCAAACACGCCGTAGAAATCGTCCGACATTTTGCGATCCTAACGGCTTCCTCCTCGAAGCGCGATTGGTTTTCATGAACAACCCTTCGTTGTCCAAGCGGAAGAAAAAGCAAAAAAGGTGTTGCCGCGATCAGTAATTGGGCTTACTTACCGGATCACGTCATTAGTTATGTTATGTTAGCAAAAACGCATTGCGAGAAGGCGACGACCAAGCGGTTCAGGGCCAAGCTCAAGCCTTATCACCATCATTTCGAGAAGTGCTCCAAGGCCGTTTGCGTCCATCATGGCCGTTCGCACGGCAAGGTGCGGCTGGGCGATCTGGTCAGGATTCCCGACAGCGACCTCCATCACGTGATGGACTCAGCGGCGATGCTGGCGATCAGCCACGCCATCGAGGACATCGCGGCCGAAGAGGGCCGGGGCGAGCTCATCGCGACGTTCCAGGATTTCAAAAACTTCCTGCCCCACAAAGGGCGCTACATGAGCCTGGCCGAGGACCTCGATGCCGTGCGCGTCTGGGGTTGCGGCAAAGTCCCCGAGAAATGCGGCAATGTCGATTTCATCCAGGCCGACGAGGAGCGGCTTCTTCGCTACTGGCTCGTCCTCTTCGACAGCGAGCACGCGCGGGCCGTCCTGCTCTGCAAGCAGGTGAACCGGGCGGAGAAGTTCGAGGAGAAGAAATTCATCGGCTTTTACAGTTTCAACCCCTACCTCGTGCAATCGATCCGCTGGCGCTTCAACCTCTTAAGCTGCGGACTAAGCCGGGTCATCTCCCATTGGGAGAAGTCGTTCCCCTTTCCCGACCTCAAAATGCGTGACCTCGACCGGCTGATCCGTCAGCCCGATGCCTTTGATGTTTAGATGGTTGCGTTGACGTCAGGCTGCTCCCCGCGAAAATTCCTCACTTTTCTTTGAACATGGGACCTCCCGGCGGGTCTATTCCTTTGTAAGTTTCATTCATTCTCCTCCTTGGTAACAGGCGCTGATCTTCGGGTTGGCGCCTGTTTTCCTTTCTACGCCGAACGCGGCCGCAAAAAATCGGGCATTGACCGCGCCGCCCCGTTTTCCTTTGATGGCTGGCTATGCGTCACACCATTACCGTCCTGGTCGAGAACCGTTTCGGCGTTTTGACGCGCATCGCCGGTCTATTCAGCGGGCGCGGATTCAACATCGAGACGCTCAACGTCGGCCCCACCCATCGTCCCGACACCTCGCGCATGACCCTCGTCGTCGTGGGCGACGACCGCGTCCTGGACCAGGTTACGCGCCAGCTCAACAAACTCGTCGACGTGATCGAGGTGAAGGATTTCCGCGAGGGCGAGTATGTCGATCGCGAGCTTGTGCTGCTCAAGATCAAGGTCGACGCGAAGACCCGCGCCGAGGTGATGCAGATTTGCGACATCTTCCGCGCGAAGATCGTCGACGTCCAGCCGAAAAACCTCTCGATCGAGATCACCGGCAATGAATCGAAAGTGACGAAGTTCATCCTGCTGATGGAGACCTTCGGCATTCTCGACCTGACGCGTACGGGCAAGGTCGCCATCGCGAGGAAATAACGCAGCCGCGGTCCCTCCGGCAGCCATCCCGCCGTGGCGTGCCGTGTTGCCCGGGTTCCGTCTCGAAACTTCGAGACGGAACAAGAAGCGACCCCCGGCAGCGGTCGGCTTCCCACCCGCTTAGTACCGGTGCCCGCCCGCCGACACCGACGCGCTATGCGATCCGCCAACGTGACCTCCAGAGTGACTCGCGCTGGCAAACGCACGACCGCTTGCGTGCGACGAGCCATGATAGGTCACACTGCCGTGATGATAGCCGCTGTCGTAATGATGGTAACCATGGTAGCCCCCGCCGCCATAATAGGAAATCCCGACATAAGGGCCGCCTCCCGCATAATAATCGGGACCATAGTAGTAACCGGGATAATCGGAATAATATCCTCCCGTTCCCACGCAACCCGTCAGCAGCAGTGGAATGAGAGCCAATGATAAGAGTGTCGATTTCATACGACTCCTTTCTTTCTTTGCGAGGCATAAGCCTCTCCCTTAACTTAAGCCCGGCCCGCGCCTTGGCAATGAACTCTAACCTTTGGAAATGATTAACGTTGGGAATTAGCCGCGCCGAACTTCCGTTTGATA
Source organism: Methylacidiphilales bacterium (assembly GCA_035948935.1). Lineage (GTDB taxonomy): Bacteria > Verrucomicrobiota > Verrucomicrobiia > Methylacidiphilales > UBA1321 > JABDGH01. Next base: position 48,850 of record DASZIP010000032.1, read on the forward strand.
AACGAAACCAACTCAACCGATTCCGGCACGCGAAGGAGCACGGTCAGCCCAAAATAGACCGCGCCCGCCACGCCAATATTCAAGAAAAGAATCGCCGCCCCGAGCAACGAATGGGTCGTCCGGTGCGCGAGCAAAACCTTATCGCCGACCAACACGACCAACCCGCACGCGAGCGTCGCCACCATCACCCGCGCGAAAAAGGAGAGCCATTCTTCGGGCGCGCCGAGATCGATCTTTTTCTGGATCGCGTAAACCAGTTGCAGAAAATTGAGGACCGCGACAAAGCCGGTCGTCAGCGCCAGCCCGACATAGCCCAGCCCGAGGTAATGATAGAGCACGAAACAAAGAGCCAGGTTCAGCGCGATGCCGATGAGGCTGACACGGGCCGGGGTGAAGAGAACGACGTTCCACACGAAATGGGAAAATGATTTCCAGAAACCCAAACCGGCCCGTTCTTCAAAGCGCGGCGGCTGCATCGCGTAAAAGCAGGGCACGAGAATCTTGATCCCCGAATAGCCCGCAAGCCCGATCGTGTAAGCCTGCAACGCCAGCGCCGTTTGCGCCGTGCCCGCCGCGGTGAACGTGCCGTGCTCGTAGATGAGCTGGATCACCGGTTGCGCGATCACCGCCAGCCCCACCGATGCGGGCAGCGTCAGGTAAAAGCCGAAACGGAGCGCGTCCTCCACCGTCTTGCCGAACGCCTTCAAATCGTCGAGCGCGTGCTGCCGCGCGACGGCGGGCAGCGTCACCGTCGCGATGGCCACGCCGAAAATGCCGATGGGCAATTGCACGAGCCGGAACGCGTAGTAGAGCCACGACATCGCGCCGGGAATATGCGAGGCGAACTGGCCGTTCACCAGCACGTTCACCTGCACCGCCGAACCGGCGATGGCGCTCGGCACCATGAGGATCATCACGGTGCGCAGGCCCGAATCGCGAAAATTAAGCTTTCCCGTAAAATTAAAACCGGCCCGCCAAAGCGACGGAAGCTGGATCGCCAGTTGCGCCAGCCCGCCCAGCAGCACGCCGAAGCACCAGCCGAAAACCGCCCGTTCTCCAAAATGGGGATGCAGCCAGTTTTTTTGCGGCTCGAACAGGCAGGCGAGGATGGCGCCGCTGATCACCGAAACGATGTTGAATACCGTGCTGGCGCTGGCCGGAATTCCAAAGACGTGCCGCGCGTTGAGCATCCCCATCACGGCGGCGGCGAGCGAGACAAATAGGATGAAAGGAAAAAGCAACTGCGTCATCCGCACGGTCAGCTCGAACTTTCCCGGCTGATCGACGAACCCGATGCTCACGACGTGGACAACATCGCTCGCAAAGAATATGCCGAGCACACAGATCACCCCGAGCACGAGCGTCAGCGTCGAAAGGACCAGCCTCGCCAGATGCCACGCGGAAGCCTCGCCCTCCTTCTCCCACGTCTTCGTAAAAGTCGTCGTGAACGCGGTCGAAAGCGCGCCCTCCGCAAAAAGATCGCGCAGCAAATTCGGAATGCGGAACGCCGCGATAAAGGCGTCCGCGAACATCGTCGTGCCGAACATGAACGCGAAGACCTGTTCGCGCACGACCCCCATCAGCCGCGAACCCATCACCGATAGGCCGACAATGGCGGCGGAAAGTTTTGAGTTCTGCTTTTTCGGACTCGCCGGAGCCACGCGCGCGGGCGGAGGGCCGCTCGCCTCGGGAGGAACCGGTTCCGGACTGCCGGGCCCGGCAACGGCCTCCCCGGGCGGGTCCGTTTCCTCCGGCGGCTTGGTCGCTCTCGACGCCAGCGATTCCTTCGGTGCGGAAGCGTCGAGATTAAACACCCCCTGCTCCGAATCATCGCCGTCCGGATTATTTTTCTTCGTGCTCACGATTTAGTTTCTCCAGCAGTTGATACTTGAGCCGGACCTCCCTCGCGTTGCCCAGCGCGATGTCCCAGCCAATCGCGCCGTCGAGAAATCCCCCCTTGAGCAGAAACCCCCTGCCCAGTCGCGCCAGCGCGTGGACCGGCCCGCTCCAGGCGTGGACGCGCCGGCGCTCCTCGTGCGCCGATTGCGCCCAGAGCGCGGCGTATTTCGCGCAGCGGTCGGCGCGGTCCGAGGCGTTTTCATAAGTGAAATGATGCAGATGCCCCGGCAGAATGGGATGCTCTCCGGGAAGTTCAAGCTTCTCGTGCACGCGCCCTCCGCCGAAGCGGCCCTCGCTCCGGCGAAAAAGGCGCACCAGCCGGTCGGGATACCAATCCCCGTGACGAATCCAGCGGCCCCGGTAAAAAACGATCCGCGAAAACTCGTACCCGTTCGGCGCTCCGGCGGTGCTACCGCCGTGCGCAGCACCTTTCACGCGCACGATCGCCGCCGCGAGTTCCGGCGAAATCTCCTCGTCGGCGTCGACGCTCAACACCCAGTCGTGAAGCGCGTGGTCCAACGCGAAGTTTTTCTGGCCGACGTACCCGAGCCAACTCTGCCCCAGCACGCGCGCGCGGAATTGCCGCGCGATGTCCAGCGTCGCGTCGGCGCTTCCCGAATCGACCACGAGAATCTCGTCGGCCAGCGGCGCGACGCTTTTGAGGCAGCGCGGCAGGTTGCGCTCCTCGTTGAGGGTGATGATGCACGCGGAAATTTTCATCTCAACAACGCCTCCGCCGCCTCGATCGCCATCTGCGGCGTGATGCTTTTCATGCAGGCGAAATCGATCGGGCATTCGCGCAGGAAACAGGGGCTGCACGGAACGTGATGCCGCAGCACCCGGCTCCGCACGCCCATCGGCCCGGTCAACTGCGGCTCCGTCGAACCGAAAACGGCCAGCGTCGGCACCCCCAGCGCCGAGGCGGCGTGCATCGCCCCGCTGTCGTTGCAAAGGACAAGCCGCGCCGAAACGAGCGCCGCCATGAATTCCCCGAGCGACGTCTTTCCCACCCGGTTCTCCACGCCCGGCAACTGCCGCGTGAATTCCTCCGCGATCGGCACGTCGATCGCGGCGCCCAGCAGCACGATTTTCGCCCTGCGCTTCGTGATGAAATGCCGCGCCACAACGACAAAATTCTCCACCGGCCACCTCTTCGCCGGCCCATACTCGGCCCCCGGACAAATCGCCAGGACGAACCCGCGCGAACCGGCCACCGTCGTCGGCTCCTTGCGCAATTTCGGCAGCGAGGCGTCACTCGGCCCGCCCAGCGCGGTCACCAGGTCGAGATAGTAAAAGCGCTGGTGCAGCCGCGCCGGGTTCCGCGCCGGAGCCGGAATGGCGTGGGTCAAAAGAAGGCCGCGTCCGCCCCGCGCATAACCGACGCGCTGCGCAATTCCCGCATGCCACGCCTCAGCCACCGAGCGGAGCGAATTCGGCAGCAGCACCGCCGAACCGAATTTTCCCTTCCGCAATTGCCGCGCCGTCGCCTGGAGATTCCGCGGCTTGTCCAGCGCGATGACCTGGTCGACAAACGGACACTTCTGCCACAACGCCGCCAGTTTTTCCGGCGTGGCCACCGCAAGCGGCTCGCCATCGAGCATCGTCTTGAGATTGCGCACCGCCGGCAGCGCCATCACCGCGTCGCCCAGCCAGTTGGGGCTGCGCACCACGAGCGGGCCTTGAAGCGTAAGGGTTGGTTCCGTCACGTCATACTTTTAGCGTGCTTCCGCCCGCTGCGCACGGAAGGAATTTGGAAGGTCGCCGACAGGCGCGCCTGCCGGCCTGAACCACTTATCTGATCACTCGACACCCGTGGTGTGAGCGCTTTAAAAACAGATGCCGTGAAAACCCGCTGCGCCTGGTGTCCCCCCGACAACCCGCTCTACATCCGCTACCACGACGAAGAATGGGGCGTGCCCGTCCACGACGACCGCAGGCTCTTCGAAATGCTCATCCTCGAAGGCGCGCAGGCCGGGTTGAGCTGGCTCACGATCCTCAGGCGCCGCGACGGTTACCGCGAAGCCTTCGATCATTTCGACGCCAAAAAAATCGCGCGCTACGACAAAAGAAAAATGGCCGCCCTCATGCAAAATCCCGGCATCATCCGCAACCGGCTGAAAATCGCCGCGACCGTCGCCAACGCCCAAGCCTTTCTCGCCGTTCGGAAAGAACGCGGCACGTTCGACCGCTACATCTGGTCCTTCGTCGGCGGCAAACCGAGGCGCAACCATCGGAAAAAGGGCGAGCGCCTCCCCGCGCAAACTGCCGAAGCCGCAGTCATGAGCAACGATCTCAAGAAGCGCGGCTTCCGCTTCGTCGGCCCCACCATCTGCTACGCCTTCATGCAGGCCGTCGGCATGGTCGACGATCACGCTGCCGATTGTTTCCGCGCGAAAAGGTAGCCGCGGCCTCCGGGCCACGGTTCGCGCAGGGACCCGCGGCGGCTACGAACCGCACAGCGGCTGCGTCCGCTCGGCCCATTCGCTCACCGGTTTGCCCCGGATCACATGCTCCTGGAGAATCCGTTCGCAACGCTCCGGCGTGACCCCACCGTACCAGACGCCTTCCGGATAAATCAGCAGCCACGGGCCGCCCACGCACACCCGAAAGCAGCCCGCCTTCGTCCGCATCACGGGAAGGCTCAACTCGGCGCAGCGGCGTTTCAGGTACTCCCATGTCGCCTCCCCCTCCTCCGTCGGCGCGCAATCGGGACCGAGGCACAGAAAGAGATGTCGCGTCGCGCGCTCGATGCCAGTGACCGCAAAGCCCTCTTCGATGGTGGCGAATTTGGCCATGCTAATCGACAAAGGGATTGATGAAGTCGACACCGGTGCGCTGAAAATCCCTCGTGTTCCGGGTGGCAACAGTCAAACCGTGATGTACGGCGGTGGCAGCAAGCAAACCGTCAATCACCGGCAACGGTGCGTTTGGCGACAGGCGTCCCCATAGGTCGCACATCTCGGCGTCTACAAGCAACACCCGCTCGTGATGCAGCAGCACGACTTCTTGGAGCCATCGCTCGAAGGCTCGCGCACCGGCAGGATCACGTCTCCTTTTCAACTCCACACCGCGTCGCATTTCGCCCAACACAAGCACACTCAGAAATATCTCCTCCGACGGCGTTGCTTCATACCATTGCCAAACTCTGGCGTGGCAGCGGGATCGTCCCTTCTGCAATTCCGAGACGATATTCGTGTCAAGAAGGAAAGCCATCTGATCAATCGAAATTGATCTCGCGTGGCAGATCCTTCTGCCGCAGGGAGTCGGGATCGCCAAAATCGGGAACCGTGAGCAGAAATTCCTTGAAGTTCAGCTTCGGCTTTCGCTTCGGCGGATTCAACGTGTCGCGTAAAATACGGCGGTGTTCCTCTTCCGTAGAAATGCCATGCGAGGCAGCTCGACTCTTCAGCTTTTGGACGAGCAAGCCATCAAGTTTACGGACAATGAGCTGGGCCATGAATCCAAAATGCTATCATTGATAGCATTCGTCAAGCTGCCTGTTTCACAGCTTCAACTTCCCCACGCTTTCCGCCACGTGCCCCGCGCTCGCCTGGAGCTGCTTCAACTCGTCGTCGGTCAGCTTCAGTTCGATGATTTTCTCGACCCCCTTGCGCCCAAGCTGCACCGGCACCCCCACGAACTGCCCCTTGATCCCGTACTCGCCGCTGCAATAAGCCGCCACCGGCAGAATCCGCTTCTCGTCCCGCACGATGCTCTGCGCCATCTGCGCCACCGCCGCCGAAGGCGCGTAGTAGGCGCTCCCTTTTTGCAAAAGCTTCACGATCTCCGCGCCCCCGTTGCGCGTGCGGGTGATCATCGCGTCGATCTTTTCCCTCGGCAAAAGCGCCTCGATCCCGATGCCGGAAACCGTCGAGTACCGCGCCAGCGGCACCATGTCGTCCCCATGCCCGCCGAGCACCATCGCCTCCACGTCGCGATGCGAAACGCCCAGTTCCATCGCGATGAAACAGCGGAACCGCGCCGAATCGAGCACGCCCGCCATCCCCATCACGCGATGCTTCGGAAACCCGGTTTTTGCGCCGACGAGGTAGGTCATCACGTCGAGTGGATTGCTCACCACGATCACAATCGCCTCCGGCGCGTACTTCTTCACATTATCGGCCACGCCGCCCACGATCTCCGCGTTCTTGAGCAAAAGATCATCGCGGCTCATCCCCGGCTGACGGGCGAGCCCGCTGGTGATGACCACAATGTCCGAACCCGCGTAATCGGCGGGGTCGTTCGTCCCTTTCACGTCGCTGTCGAAACCCTCGAGACAGGCCGATTGCAGCATGTCGAGCGCCTTGCCCTGCGGCATCCCCTCCAGAATATCGTGCAAAACAACATCGCCCAGTTCCTTCTCGGCCAAACGCTGCGCCGTGGTCGACCCGACAAAACCAGCTCCAACAACCGTGATCTTCATAAAATACTCCTCCAGACGGCCCGCCGGGTTTGGATGGCAAGCCGATTTCCCCCAAGCGTAAAGAACGGAAATCGCAGCGTCAATCGTCCTTGGGACCTCCTTGCCTCCCGGACGGCCTCTCGAGTCTTTTCAAAAATATCTGAAACTTTATTCCAATTCCGGCGTCTAATACATCACACCAACTAATACCACATGAAAATTACCCTTCTTACCCCGGCCCTCGTGGCCATTCTGGGTCTCGCTTTGGCCGGCGTTCCCATGACCACTCAGGCCCAAACCTCCACAAACTCGGCGTCTGCCACCTCCGCTCCGGCCACCGTCCCGAAGTCGACCAAGTTCCGTGGAACGATAACAGCCATTGATGCCACCTCCGTCACCATCGGGAACAAAGAGGCCAGCATCGCAAACGCAGGGAAGACGCGGACCCTGGCCATCACCCCGAAAACCACCTTCAAAATCGGCAAAACCGACGCCACCCTCGCCGATTTTGCCGTGGGCGACAAAGTCAGCGGCTCCTATACCACGGATGCTTCCGGCACAATGTCGGCCAACTCGCTCCATAAGAAATCGGCGTCGGCTCCAGCCCCCGCTGCGACGACGGCTGCTCCCGCAACTCCCGCCGCCAACTAATTAACTTCAACAACTAAAGAAAAAAGCCGCCGGTCTCACGATCGGCGGCTTTTTTGTCGTCGTGACGGACCGTTATTTATCCACCGTCCGCTGACCGGTGAAGAATTCCTCCAAATCCCCGCCGATCCCGAGGAACGTATTCTTCACGTCATTCGCAAACCCCTCAACCGAATCATCTGATGACGATGATTTCTTTCCCGACGACGGCCCCGCATAGTAGGCCACCGTGTCGTCCAGGGCGTTCACATAGACATAACCCCTGCTCGTGCCGCCATCGAACAGTTCCACCCTCCAGCGGAAAGGCTTGTTGACGCTCGTCTGCCTCAGCAGTACCCGCACCGAATCGTACGCGATTGCGTGTTTGGCCGCATAATTCTCCGTCGCGCTCAACACCGGACCTTCTCTCGTGATCCGCGAAGGGTCAAACGTCAGCTCTTCCGAATAGGTCATCCCGCCGTTCGCCGGATAGCTCTTCGTGATCTGATGATTCTCCACCAGCACCGCCCGCCCGTGCGAGGGCACCGTTGGATCGTAAAAAATCACGTACCATTGCCCAATCGCGCCCGGCGAGCCGATCCCATACAGCGAAACCACCTTCGTCTGCAACTCCGGCTTCACCGCCTGCCGCGCCGTCTGAAAGGCGTCGTTCACCGTCCCGGAATTTTGCGCCCATGCCGCCCCTGGAATCAGCACGACGCCCAAGGCCGCGAGGACCGAACAAAGAAAATAATTCGATTTCATAGTATAAAGTTCACCCGGAATCGGCCTGATGCAACTCCATAAACATTCGATCTAAAAGCCTCAAAAACGTCATCCGGGGCATTGATCTTGCACGATGGAGAGCGCTTGTTAATCTGGTGTCATGTCACGAAGAAGCAGCTTCATTCTCGCCGCATTCTTAAGCCTCGCCGGCTGCAACCTGGCCCGCAGCCAGGACGCCACGGACGACGACTCCCGCAACCCCCATTACAAACAGGCCCAGCAGGACCTCGACAACAACAAACCCGCGGACGCCGCCGCCGAATACGAAGCGGCCCTCGCTGAAAATCCGAAACTCCCCGGCGCGCAATACCAACTCGGAATCATCTACGGCGAAAAATTGCAGGACCCGGTCAGCTCCATCTTTTACTTCAAACGCTTCCTCGCATCGGCCCCCAATTCCCCCGATGCCGCCAACGCCAAGGCCATGATCGACAAGGAAAGCCATGCCTTCGCCGCCGGCCTCCCCAACGCCCAAAACGGCGATCAATTGACCAAACTCCAAACCGACAACGCCACGCTCAAAAAAGAAGTCGACGATGCCGCCCATACCATCGCCGTGCTTCAGGCGGCCCTCGCCAACGCGGGGATAACTCATCGGGACGTCACCGCCGCCCCTCCCGACTCCGCCGCCGCCGCCGATAACAACCCGCCCTCCACCAACGCCGCCCCCACGGGCCCCCTGCGCGCCCTGCCTCTCGACGCCACCAACGCCGTCGCAAACGCCGGAGCGCCCGGATCCCCCGACGCCGGCCCCAGCCGCAGCTACACCGTGCTCAAAGGCGACAGCCTCTGGAAAATCGCCCATAAGATGTATCCGCACGACACCTCCAACGGCGAGGACAAGATCCGCGATGCCAACAAAGACGTTTTCAACGGCAAATTCCTCCAACCCGGTCAGGTCCTCGTCATCCCCCAATAAAAACCCTCCCTCCCCATGGCCCGCAAACCCTCCCCCGCCAGTCCCCCCGAAGACATCTTTCCCGAAGAACAGGAACTGCTCTCTCCCGTGTCGCCGGCCGACACCTCCACTGCCAACGAAATCAATCTCAAGGTCCAGCGCGTCGAGGAACAACTCCTCGACCTCAAACGGCAGCAGGAGGAAATCGAACGGCAAAAAAAGGAACTCGACGAACTCAGCCGCAAGCAGCGCGAATTCGACGAGGGACGCCGCGACATCGTCGAAAAACTCACCCGCGGCCTCGTCCTTCTCGAACGCGAGGAATTTGAAGTCAAACGCGAACTCGAGCAAATCAAGATCGTCCGCGACAGCTTCGCCGAACACCTCGGCCAGACCGAAAATCTCAATCCCGCCGATTGGACCAGCGAAGAACTCCCCACCGAACTCACCAAGGCCCTCGCCCGCGTCGACCAGGCCAAGGCCATCTACAGCCAGTCCCGCGCCCGCCTTCTCGCCCTCCGCCAGGCCGAGGAAGGCCAGGGCGACGACATCCCCCCCGACCTGATGCCCGAACCGGGCGCCCCCTACGAAAAATCGATCGGCTCCATGATGCGAGAAGGCTTCTTCTACTCCTTCATCCCCCTCGGCCTCATCAGCCTCTTTCTCCTCGCCGCCTATATCGTCCTCCATTCTCATTGATGGTAGCCGTCGACCTCCGGGCGATGGAATCGCGTTTTTCCCTTTGATGGCCGTACCACCACGGCGAAACAGAAAGCGAATTTCGATGCCGTCGCCCGGAGGCCGACGGCTACCAAGGACTTTCCACGCGACCCCCGCCGATTTTTCAGATAACCTCCCCTCATGCCGTGGAACCAAAACGACCCCCTCGAAGCCCGGCGCCGCCAATTGGCCGAACAGGAACGCCTCCTCGCCGAACAAAGACGACGGCTCACCGAAGAGCTCCTCGAATCCGGCCAACCTTCCCCCGCCGACGCCAAGCCCGCCGAACCGCCCGTCTGGCGCATGGAAGACGACGCCCTCCACCAACGCCCCGCCGAACCCGCCCCCGCCCGCAAACGCAATCTCGCCCGTCAACGCCGGCGCGATATGATTCTCGCCTTCGCCCTGATCCTCATCCTCATCCTTATCATCGTCATCGTCATCGTCTTTTGGGTCGCTCACGTCCACGACACCGGCCCCGTCAACGGCGGTTGAAATCGCCCCGTGTGCAACTATCTCTTGACTCTCCCCCTAAATCGTGCGACTCTCATCATCAATCGATCCATCGCTTCTCTCTGAAGCCAAGTAGTAGTTCTCAGGTCTCCTGATCGCTCCCAACGGTATTTCATGCGTGCACATGCGCGCTCTTCAAAAAGTCGGCGTCAGGTCGCAACCTCAAAAACAGAAAACAAAAACAGTATGAAATTGTACGTCGGAAATCTCTCCTTCCAAACCACCGAACAGGACCTCAACGCCCTCTTCTCCAAATACGGCTCCGTTGCCGAAACCAGCCTCATCATGGACCGTGAAACCAACCGCCCCCGCGGCTTCGGTTTCGTCACCATGAGCAGCGCCGAAGAAGGCCAGAAGGCCATCGACGCCCTCCACGGCCAGAATCACGACGGACGCGACCTGACCGTCAACGAAGCCAGGCCGATGGAATCGCGCGGTCCCCGCCGCGAATCCTCCGGCCGCTCCAACGGCGGCGATCGCAACCGTTACTAACCTTTAGGTTCGGCAAAATCGCCGCTCTCGAATCGGGTGCAACCCGGCACGAGGCGGCTTTTTTGTGCCCTTGGCAGGGACGCGAGTCCCTTCGCGTCCCAAAATAAATGGGGCCTTCTCCAGCGGGTGCGTGCCAGCATGAGCGGACGATTTTCTATCCCGCAAACGCGCGTTGCAGAGCGGCGATGTCGAGCTTCTTCATCTTCAGCATCGCTTGGAAAGCTCGCTGTGATTTCGCGGTGTCGGGATGGTCAATCAACTCAGGCAAATTTTTGGGCACGACCTGCCACGACAGACCAAATTTGTCCTTCAGCCAACCGCATTGTTGCGCCTTCGGATCACCACCGTCGGACAGCTTCTCCCAATAATAATCCACTTCCTCCTGCGTCGCGCACTCGATCTGGAACGAAACGGCTTCGTTGAACTTGAAATGAGGGCCGCCATTGAGCGCGGTGAAGGGATGACCGTTGAGATCGAAGGCGACCACCATTACCGATCCGGGCTCCCTTCCATGGATTTCTTTTCCCGCTTCGCCGTAGCGCGAGACGGTCGTGATTTTCGAGTTCTTGAAAATCGCCGTATAAAACTTCGCGGCCTCTTCGGCTTGACCATCGAACCACAGGCAAGGGGTAATCATAAAAGAACTCGATTTTCTTCATTGCATCAAAATCAGTTCTACATTTCCAGCATCATCTGCCTCTCCCCTGGCCTTCGGAAATGTTCCGTCCGCAGCTCGCGCATCTGCGCGTTGAACCCGAGCCGCTCGCGAAAGACGTGGAACATCCGGCTGATCTGGGCCGCGTAATTCCCCTCGCCGCGCATCCGCGACCCGAACCCGCTCGCGTTCAGCTTCCCGCCGCGCATGTCCCGCACGCCTCCCAGAATCCGCTCAAGCTTCTCCGGAAAATTCAGCTTCAGCCATTCCGCGAAAACATCCTTCACGCCGTGGGGCAGCCGCAGCATCGTGTAACCGGCCTCGCACGCGCCCGCCGCCTTCGCCGCCTCGAGAACCGCCGGGATTTCCCGGTCGTTCAGGCCCGGAATGATCGGCGCCACCATCACGCCGACCGGCACGCCCGCCCTGGCGAGCATCTCCACGGCCCGCAACCGGTGCGCCGGCCGGCTCGCGCGCGGTTCCATCTTCGCCGCGAGATCGGCGTTCAGCGTCGTGATCGAAATGAAAACGTGCGCCGCGTCGAACGCCGCGAGTTCCTTCAGCACGTCGATGTCGCGCGTGATCAGAAAATTCTTCGTGATGAGCGAAACCGGATTCCGAAATTCCGCCAGCACTTCCAGGCACGAGCGCGTGATCCGGAATTTTCTCTCCGCCGGCTGGTAACAATCGGTCACGCCGCTCATCCCGAGCACCTGCGGCTCATACCTGGGCCGGGAAAGCTCGCGGCGCAGCAACTCCGCCGCGCGGCGCTTCACCACAATCTTCGTCTCGAATTCGAGCCCCGCCGAAAAACCGAGATACTCGTGGTAAGGCCGCGCGTAGCAATAGGCGCAGCCGTGCTCGCACCCGCGATAGGGATTGATCCCCGCGCTGAACCCCGCGTCGGGGCTGTCGTTCTTCACGATGATCGACTCGCTCTGGTCCTCGATAAACACCGTCTTCGGATTCGGCGCCGGCTCGTCCGCCGCCTCTCCCTCCGCGCCCGGATCGTCCTGTACCACGTCCGGGTCGAGATCCATCGCCAGCTTTTCGAACCGGTTCGGCAAATCGCGCACCGCGCCGCGGCCCGTTCGGGTTTTGGTTTCGAGTAATCTGGACATGGCCTTATTATACATGTATATAATATCAGGTCAACCTTTTTCTTCCCCTCGACTTTCACTCGGATTTGGTTAGCTTCACTTAAGATGGCTCCATGGGCGGGAAAAATCATGAAATCAAACCGCGCCCTCCCTTTTCTTCTCGCCGCGGCGTTGCTCGCCTCCTCCGCAATGTCGCTTCGGGCCGAGGACTGGAAGACCACCGACGGCAAAGTCTATCAAGACGTAACGGTCGTCGATTCGGCGCCCGATGCCGTCACGATCCTGCATCAGGATGGAGGCGCCCTGGTCCCTCTCGCGAACCTCCCTCCCGACATCCAAAAGCGGTTCAACTACGACCCGGTCAAAGCCAGGGCCGCGGCCGCTGCGCGGGCCAGGGATGACGCCGCCAATGCCCTCGCCTTGCAGGCCGAGATGGACCTGGCCTCCCAGATGCGGCAGGCCGGGACCGATCCCTCCACGGTCACCGGCGCGAATGCCCCCTCCACGACGACGGCTTCGAGTAACACCCATCATTCCATCGACGATCTTGCCTCCTCCATGCATTCCCTGAAACGCGATCTCTCCGAACCGGGCTATCACACCATGGCCCACCTTGCCGCCGCCATGCGTTCCATGAGCGCCCCCGCCGATCCCACCCATCACTCCATGAGTGCAATCGCCGATTCGGGCCTCTGATTCGCAGCGCGTCGAGCAGGGACTTTCCCTTCCCAAGAGAAGCCGCAAGGTCGTCGTTCGCGCCTCGATTCGGCCCAAATTCGGCTCGTCACGTGACCTACGCCCATTTTTCGGATAGTCTTTAGGCACTATGCACGGAATCGCCTGGTACCTCCTTGGCTTCGGCGTGATCCTCTCCGTGCTGGGCTTTCTTTACATCCGCAATAAGTTGCGGGTGAGCCGCCGCCTGCAGGTGCAGTTGCAGCAGGAATTCATCGCGCTCCGGCAGGAAAAGAAGATCATCTACGATTTCCTGCACGACCTGGGGGAAGCGTTCACCGAGGAGATCGACCGGGAGCATCTCCTGCGCATCATTGTCACATGCGCACGCAAAGTGACCGGGGCCAAGGGAGCGGCGATCTTCCTGTGGGACTCGGACCGGGAAAAGCTGGTGGCCGCGATCGTGAGCGGCGCCTTCCCGCCCGTATTGAAGGTCGATAACATCGTGGCCGATCAACTGGCCGCGCGGCCCGAGAATCTGGAGGCGTTTTTGCGCCTCGAAGCCATCCCCGCCGACTCGACCAGCGTCATCGGCGAAGTCGCCCGGAGCGGCGTGGGCATTCATGCCGAGCGGGCCGAATCGGACGAACGCTTCCCCTGGTTTCGCCAAAAAACCCTGCAGACCGAGACCTACATGGCCGTGCCCCTCCATTACCGGGAGGAGCAGCTCGGCGTCCTGGCCCTGGCCAACCATGAAGAGGGCAAGAACTTCACCAAGGCCGATTTCGATCTCGTGAAATCGGTGGCGGACCAGGCCGCCTATTCGCTCCAGCACGCCCAGGTTTACCGCCAGTTGGCGGAGAAAAAGAAGCTCGACCACGACATCGAGGTCGCCCGCGAAATCCAGCGCATCCTCCTGCCCAGCCGCGCGCCCACGGTCGAGGGCTTCAACTGCGCCGCGCTCAACATCCCCGCGCAACAGGTCAGCGGCGATTATTTCGATTTCATCCAGGTCGACGCCCGCCGCTGGGGCGTGGCGGTCGCGGACGTCAGCGGCAAGGGCATCCCCGCCTCGCTCATCATGGCGATGTGCCGGAGCGTCCTGCGGAGCAAGGCGACGGGCAATTCCTCGCCCGCCGACGTCCTGCGCGAGGTGAACCGCCAGCTCTATCCCGACATCCAAGAGGACATGTTCATCACCATGATCTACCTCATCATGGACGCGTCGGGCACCCTCACCCTCGCGCGGGCGGGCCACGAATCGGCCCTCTGGTGCAGGGACCACTTCAAGCACATCGAGGTGATCGACGCGCCCGGGATGGCGCTTGGGATCGACGCGGGCGATGTCTTTGACGAAGTCATCAAGGATGTTACAATAGAACTCTCGCCACTGGACACCGTGGTGGTTTACACCGATGGAATCAACGAAGCGCTCGATGACGAAGGCAACGAATTTGGCCAGGAGCAGCTCAAGGCCGTGCTGCGGGAGGCCGGCCCGCAAAGCGTCGATTTCCTGGTGAAAACGATCGTCGAGCGGGTGCAGAATTTCAGCAGCGGACACCCGCAAAACGACGATATAACCCTGGCCGCCGTCCAACGTTCCGATTAACCGACATGAATAAAGAAGCCGAAAAAAAAGAAGCGCCGCCTGTACCCCAGGCGACGCCCGAAACACCGATCCTCAACCCAAACCCGGCCTATGTCGTCGTTTCCAACGACCTGTTTCAGGCCGCGCTCGCGCAGGCGGCCCAGGCGGCCGAGTTGAAGGACCGGCTCCTCCGCGCCCAGGCCGAGTGGGACAACTCGCGCAAACGGATTCTGCGCGAGAAGGAAGAGGCGGTCCGTTACGCCGGGGAAGCCATCCTCGAACGCCTCCTGCCCGTGCTCGATAATTTCGAGACGGGGATGCAGGCGGCAAAAACGGCGACCGACGTCAAAGCCATCGCGCAGGGGCTGGAGATGGTGCTGGCGCAATTCCAGCAGGTCCTGCGCGATGCCGGGGTCGAGCCGATCAACGCCGTCGGGCAGCCGTTCGACCCGCACCGGCACGAGGCGCTCGGCCACCACGAATCGCACGAGCATCCCGAGGGCCACGTCCTGACCCAGATCCGCAAGGGCTACAAGCTCAAGGACCGTTTGTTGCGGGCCGCCTCGGTTTTTGTGGCCAAACCGCCCGAGGGCAAGCAAGCTAAGCATCATTAAATGGCGACGAACTAAATGGCTACCACCAAGCGCGATTATTACCATGTGCTGGGCGTGGAGCGAACCGCCAGCCCGGAGGAGATCAAGAAGGCCTACCGCAAGCTGGCGGTAAAGTTTCATCCCGACAAGAACCCCGGCGACAAGTCGGCGGAGGAAAAGTTCAAGGAGCTGGGCGAAGCCTACGAGGTGCTGAGCAATCCGGACAAGCGCGCCGCCTACGACCGCTTCGGCCACCAGGCCTTCACGCAGGGCGGCGGCATGGGGGGCGCGGGCGGCATGCACGATCCCTTCGATGTTTTCCGCGAAGTCTTCGGCACGGGCCGGGGCGGAGGCGGCGGCATCTTTGAAAGCATTTTTGGCGACGGCATGGGCGCCGACGGCGGCGAGCGGGGCGGTCGCGGACGGGGCGCCGATCTCCGTTACGACATGCAGATCACGTTCGAGGAAGCGGCGCACGGGGTGGAGAAGGAGATCGAAATCGCCAAGCTCCAGACCTGCGACACCTGCAACGGTTCGGGCGCGGAACCGGGCAGCAAGGTCACCACCTGCCCGACCTGCGGCGGACACGGGCAGGTCGCCGTGGCGCGCGGCTTTTTCAACATCGCGCAGACGTGCCCCCGCTGCCGGGGCGCGGGACAGACCATCGAGAAGCCGTGTCATGCCTGCCGCGGCGACGGGCGCGTGGAAAAGACGTCCAGGATCAAAATCAAGATTCCGGCCGGCGTCGAGGACGGGACCCGGCTCCGTTCCTCCGGCCAGGGCGAGGGTGGCTCGCGGGGCGGGCCGGCGGGCGATCTCTACGTCGTCCTGCACGTCGAGCCGCACGAGATTTTTCAGCGCGAAGGGACCGATCTCTTTTGCAGCGTGCCGATCAGTTTCGCCCGCGCGGCCCTGGGCGGCGAGGTGAAGGTGCCGACGCTCGAAGGGAGCGCGGTGCTGAAGGTCCCGGCCGGCACGCCGAGCGGCAAGGTCTTCCGTCTTCGCGGCAAGGGCCTGCCGGAAATACACGGGCGCGGCGTGGGCGACCTGCGCGTGAAGCTCTACGTCGAGGTGCCAACCAGGCTCAATCACGATCAGCGCCAGAAGCTGCAGGCCTTCGCCGACAGTTGTGACGAAACCACCCATCCGGAGGGAAATTCCTTCTTCCGCAAAGCCAAGGATCTTTTCAAATGAAACGCTACTACTCCCCCTCACTCGATCGCGGTCTGCTCGACGCCGAACAATCCCACCACTGCGCCCAGGTCATGCGGCAGGGCGTGGGCGATCTCTTCGCCGTCTTCGACGGCCACGGCACCGAAGCCAAGGCCCGCATCACCGAGATCGCGCGCGACCAGGTGAAATTCCAGGTCCTGGCCAAGGCCGTGTCGCCGCGCCCGGCGCATCCCGTCTGGCTCGCGCAGGCGCTCACCAAGGCGAAGTCGATGGACCTGATTTTTCAAAAGGCGACCGAGCTCGGCGTCTCCGAGCTGGCCCCGCTCCAATCGGACCACAGCGTCGCGCACGTCGAGGACGAGAAAGCCGAGGCCCGCGTCGAGAAATGGCAGAAGCTCACCGTCGAGGCGGCGAAACAATGCGGCCAGAACTGGCTGCCGGTGGTCCATCCGCCAAGCGCGCCGAAGGATTTTGTGACCGCGATTCCGAAGGGCGCGGTGAAGCTGATCGCGTCGCTTCAGCCCGAGGCCCGGCCCCTGAAGGCGGCCTTGCGCGAGCATCTCCCGGGGCTGAAAAGCGGCGCGCCGATTATCGTCATGATCGGACCCGAAGGCGACTTCACCCCGGCGGAAATCGGCCAGGCGCGCTCGGCGGGGTTCATTCCCGTGTCGCTCGGCAAAATCATTTTGCGCGCCGAGACGGCCGCCTTTTTCGCCCTGAGCGCCATTGCCTATGAGTTGATGGAGTAGGCGCCTCAGATCATAGGACTTATAGGTCCTATAAGTCCTATGCGATGCCACAAGAAGCCACACCCCATGAACCGATTCTTGCTTTGTTTTGGGTTGCTGCTCTTGAGCTTTGGGCGGGGTGCCGCCCAACCCGCAATTCCGGCGCAGCCCGCCGATCCGAATCAGGCGAGGCCCGCCCTGCCCGTCGCACCCGACGCGGTGACGCCGCCCGCCACGAACAACGCACCTCCCGCGCCGGCGCCGGCTGCGCAAGTGGCCGTCACCATCATCGCCGACAGCAGCCTCAAGCAGGTTTTGCAGGAGCTGGCCCAGAGTTGGGCCGACACCCAGGATTCCGGCCCGCAGGCCGCGTCCGGCCCGCAGGTGCCGCTGACGCTGACCAATGCCGGAACTCTTCGCGCGAAAGTTGAAAGCGCTTCGAGCAATTCGGCCTGGGACGTGGTCATCAGCGCCGACGTCCGGGACGTGAAGGAGATGACCGACAAGGGGCTTCTCGCCGCTGACGGCCAGCGCTCGCTCGCCCGCAACACACTGGTGATTTACGGACGCAAGGCGCTCGTGAAGGACGACGATCTCGACTGGTTCGATTTGATCGGGACCGAATGGAATAAAGTCGCCCTGGGCAATCCCGATCTGGTCGCTTCGGGACGGGTCGCCAAGCGCGCGTTGCAGAAGCACGACCTCCTCGGCGACGAGCACAAGGACCTTTACGTCTACGCGCCGACCGACGCGCTCGCGCTCGCCGTGGCCGAGCGGGAAGAGGCCGACGCGGTCTTCGCCTACAAGACCGACGCGGCGAAAATGAACCTGCCCGGCTTCGCCGTTTTTTCCCTGAACACCGACGACGCGCCGCCGGTTTTCTACACCGCGGCCATTTGCCGCCTCGCGAAAAATCCGGCCCAGGCGCGCGCCTTCATCGACTACTGCGCCGGCGAAGCCGCCAAAGCCGTCTGGGCCAAATACGGCTTCGAGACGAATTAATCGGTTGCCGCCCCGGAACTTCGTCATTTCTCGGGAATCGCTCCGTCTACTTCCCCAGGAAAAAGCCGCGCTGCTTCCCGGTGATGGGAATTTCGAGCCGCTCCATCACCTTGAGCAGGTCCTCCCACACCTTCCGCTTTTCGGTGTTGCTCTGGTTGCGCAGCAGGTAGGAGGGATGATAGGTCGGCATCAGCGGCGTGCCGCGATAGTCGAGGAATTTTCCGCGCAGCGAGCCGATGGTGCCGATCGGCCCGACGAGTCCCTCCACGGCCGTCGCCCCGAGCGCCACCATGACGGCGGGCTCGATCACGTCGATCTGCGCGCGCAGATAAGGCACGCAGGTTTCCATTTCCTGCTTCGTCGGCTTGCGATTGCCCGACGCGCCCGGCGGCATGTCGGGGCGGCACTTGACGATGTTCGCGATGTAAACCTGCTCGCGGACCAGACCCATCGCGAGGATCATCTTGGTCAGCAACTGGCCGGCGCGCCCGACGAAGGGTTCACCCTGCAAATCCTCGTCCTCGCCGGGGGCCTCACCGACGAACATCAGTTTCGCATCGGGATCGCCGACGCCAAAGACGACCGTGTGGCGGCGCGCGGCAAGATGGGGACATTTGACGCAGACCGAGGCGCGCTCCGCGAGATGGCGCAATTTCTCCGCCTTGGTCGAGCCGGTGATTTCCATGGGTTCGGTAGATAAGATAGGGACGCGAGTCTCTTCGCGTCCCGGAATTTGTGGGACGGCAATATTACCGTGCGCAACACCTGCCGTCTCATTTATTTTGGGACGCGAAGAGACTCGCGTCCCTACCAAATGAGGTTCGTCGCCCGGAGATCGACGGCTGCCAGATGCCATCTTCGCCAGGCCCTGCCTCGCGGCGCGAGTCAACCGGACCTCGCGCACGCCTTCGCGCTCGTGCAGGAAATGCACGTAGCCTCGAAGCGCTTCCCGGGGTTCGCTCATTTTTGCGCGCCCGCTCCGGTGCAGACCTTCGTTTTCCCATCTGCGCCGCAGCAATACTTGAACTTCTTGCCGGTGCCCATCGGACACGGATCGTTGCGGGCGAGTTGAGGTCCTGTGTGGCGAATCGGCAACTGTCTCTCCGGAGGAGCGGCCGCGCCGTTCGCTTCCGGCTCGCCGGACATTGGCAAAGCGGCGGGCTGCGCCGCATCGGGCGTGCTCATCGCGGAGACGGGCGTTTCGTGAACCAGTTTTTGCGGCAGGTTGCGCAGGAACGACTCGAACGCCGTGATGCTCGCGCTGGTGCGGAAGAGGCTTGAGACGATCTCCGCGTCGATCCGGTCCATCAGGGCGGCGAACATCTGGTAAGCCTCGTTCTTGTATTCGACCAGCGGGTCTTTCTGCCCGATCGTGCGCAGGTTGATGCTGTGCCGAAGCGAATCGATGGCGTAGAGATGCTCCTGCCAGAGCCGGTCGATGGCGCCGAGCAGCGTGTAGCGCTCGAGGGACTGAAGCGCGTTCGGGTCCTCGAACTTGATCTTGATGTCGTAGGCGTCGCGCACCCGTTGCAGCGCCGCCTTCGCGACCGCCTGAGGACCCGCCGCGAAGTCGAAATCCTTTTCCTCCGCGCCGAGCGGGAAGGTGCTGTTGAGCCATGAGATGAACTCGGCCGGGCTCGCCTCGGGCCCGGTCAGGCGCGCTTGCGTCTCATTTTCGAGCACCTCTTCCACCACGGCAAAAATCTCCTCGCGCGGCGTTTCCGTCGTCAGGATGTCGTTGCGCCGCGTGTAGATCACCGTGCGCTGCTTGTTCATCACGTCGTCGTATTGCAGCGTGTATTTGCGCGAGACGTAATTGCGTTCCTCGACCCGGCGCTGCGCCGACTCGACGCTCTTGTTCAGCCAGGGATGCTGCAATTCCTCGTCGTCCTTCATGCCGAACTTCGTCATCAGGCCGCTCAACCGGCGCGAGTCGGCGAAGTTGCGCATCAGGTCGTCCTCGAACGAAACGAAAAACTTTGACACACCCGGGTCGCCCTGCCGCGCGCAGCGGCCCCGCAACTGGCGGTCGATTCGCCGCGATTCGTGACGCTCGGTGCCGATGACGAAGAGGCCGCTGGTGTAATGCTCGCCGGCCGCCTCGTCGACGGTCGTTTCCGGCCCGGCGGTTTCGATCACGCGCTGCTTCGCGTTGGCGACGTAGAGGCCCTGGATTTTATTCACGCCCGGGCCGAGCTTGATGTCGGTGCCGCGGCCCGCCATGTTCGTGGCGATGGTGACGGCGCCGCGCTGGCCGGCGTTGGCGACGATCTCGGCCTCCTGCTGGACGAATTTCGCGTTGAGCACGTTGTGCACGATCCCTTCGCGCTTGAGCATCCGCGAGAGGAGTTCGCTCGACTCGACCGCGATGGTGCCGACCAGGACCGGCTGGCCCTTCGCGTGGGCGGCCTTGATCTCGCGTACGATCGCGTTGTATTTCTCGCGCCGCGTCTTGTAGATGATGTCGTCGAAGTCGACGCGCGCGATGGGCCGGTTCGTCGGAACCACCACCACGTCGAGCTTGTAGATGTCGTGGAACTCGTTCGCTTCGGTCTCCGCCGTGCCGGTCATGCCCGCGAGCTTCTGGTAAAGCCGGAAATAATTCTGGATCGTGATCGTCGCGAGCGTCTGGGTCTCGCGGTCGATCTGCACCCCCTCCTTCGCCTCGATCGCCTGGTGCAGCCCGTCGCTCCAGCGGCGGCCCGGCATGGTGCGCCCGGTGTACTCGTCGACGATGACGACCTTGTTGTCCTGCACGACGTAATGGACGTCCTTTTCGTAGACGCAATAGGCGCGCAGCAATTGCGAGATGTTGTGGATGCGCTCGCTGGCCTGGTCGTAATTCGCCTGCTCGTTGACCTTCGCCCGCTGCTTTTCCTCCTTGGTCAGGTCGGGGGTGGCCTCGAGGTCGTGGAAACGGGTGATCAGGTCGGGCAGCACGAACATGTCGGGGTCGTCGGGATTGAGAAACGTCCGGCCGCGCTCGCTCAGGTCGGCTTCGTTCGTTTTGGGATCGATGCTGAAATAGGCCTCCTCCTTCAGCGCGTAAAGCTCGGTCTTGCGCGGGTCCTGGTAAAGCGCCAGCTCCGCGTCGTCCATCGCCCGGCGCTGTTCCGGCTCCTCGATCATCTTCAGCAATTGCTTGTTCGTCGGCGTCGAATTCTTGATCTTGAACAGCAGCCGGCCCGCCTCCGCGATGTTGCCTTCGTCGATCTGCCTTTTGGCGTCGGCCGCCCAGCGGTTCGCCTCGAGGCTCTGCGCGTGGACGATCCGCTCGATGTTGCCCTTGAATTTGTCGTACTGGTGGGAACTCACGGTCGCCGGCCCGGCGATGATGAGCGGCGTGCGCGCCTCGTCGATCAGGATGCTGTCGACCTCGTCCACAATCGCGTAGGGATGGCCGCGCTGCACCTGCTCCGCCTTCGTCGTCGCCATGCCGTTGTCGCGCAGGTAATCGAAGCCCATCTCCGAGTTCGTGCCGTAAACGATGTCGCACTGATATTGCATCCGGCGGACTTCGGGAATCTGCCCGTGCTGGATGCACCCGACCGTCAGGTTGAGAAAACGGTAGATCTCGCCCATCCACTCGCTGTCGCGCGCGGCGAGGTAATCGTTCACCGTCACCACGTGGACGCCCCGCCCGGTGAGCGCGTTGAGATAGGCCGGGAAAGTCGCCACCAGCGTCTTGCCCTCGCCCGTCGCCATTTCGGCGATCCGGCCCGAATGAAGCACCATCCCGCCGATCAACTGCACGTCGAACGGGATCATCTCCCAGACCACCTCCTGCCCGCGCACGAGGCTCTTGTGCTTCCGCTCGGTCAGGCGGCGGCACGCGTTCTTCACCGCGGCGAAGGCCTCGGGCAGCAGATCGTCGAGCGTCTCCCCCTTGCCGAACCGCTCCTTGAACTGCGTCGTCTTGGCGATGAGCTGCTCCTCCATCAGGCCCTGGTATTCGACCTCGATCGCGTTGATCTTTTCAACCAGCGGCCAGAGGCGCCTCACCTCGCGCTGGTTTTTCGAGCCGAGAACTTTTTTGACGAGCCATTGGATCATAAGCAGGGGAACAGGGGGAAGCAGACGACTCTACCACCCGAAAATGAAAAAGGGATGCTAAATTTATAGGTTTCAACCCGCTCCGTGACAAGTAGAGTAAATCACCTTCTTGCCTGAACGCGCCTCCTTTGCCATCATTGCGGTTCCTCGACGCACCTTTCATGACTCCCGAGTATAACGAATACGTCCTCTCCACCGCCTATCACTCCGGCTGGATCACCATCGACCAGTACCAGGCCGCGGCGGCGGCCCTTCAGGCGATGCCCCATCTTTCCGCCATCGATTTCCTGCTGGAACAGACGATCATCAATCCGGGACAGGCCGAGGGGCTGCGCCAGGCGGTCGACGAGGCGGCTTCCGCCGCTCAAGTCGCCACTCCCAAAGCCCCCGCCGTCCAAGTTGCCGACGAGCCGCCCGCCGCCACTCCGGAGAAGCCACGCGCCGACGTCGAGGTGACGTCGTCCCCCGATGGCCTGCCCGACGGCATGGGCGTCACGCAACTGCTGCGGCTGGGCTTTGATGCGGGCGCCTCCGACGTTCACCTCGGCATCAGCGCCCCGCCCCTCATGCGCCGCCACGGCACCTTTCAACCCCTTTACCACAACGCCCCCGTGCTGACGCCGGCACATACCGAGACGCTGATCAAATCGTTTCTCAATCCCCTTCAACTGGAGGCGCTGGAAAAGAACAAGGGGCTCGATTTCAGTTACGACGTGCCGGGCCTGGCCCGCTTTCGCGCCAACGTTGTCCAGCAACGCAAGGGGCTTGACGCCGTTTTCCGCATCATCAACACGCAAGTACGGACGATGGACGAACTCGGGCTGCCCGAGCAGCTCAAGGTCCTCACCCAGTATCACAACGGCCTGGTCCTTGTGACCGGGGCGGTCGGCTGCGGCAAGTCGACGACGCTCGCCGCGATGGTGCAGGAGGTCAACACGCACCGCCGCGATCACATCATCACGCTGGAAGACCCGATCGAGTACGTCTTCGTGCCCGACGGCTGCCAGATCACCCAGCGCGAAGTCCATGCCCACACGGAATCGTTCTCCGCCGCGCTGCGGGCGAGCCTGCGCGAGGATCCGGACGTAATTATCGTGGGAGAAATGCGCGATCTGGAGACGATCAGCCTCGCCATCACCGCTTCGGAAACCGGCCACCTGGTCATCGCCACGCTCCACACCAGCAACGCCGCGCGCACGCTCGATCGCGTCCTCGACGCCTTCCCCGTGGAGCAGCAGGGCCAGATCCGAACCATGGTCAGCGAATCGCTGCGCGGCATCATCAGCCAGCAACTCATTCCCCGCGCCGATGGCAACGGGCGCGCCGTCGCGCTCGAAATCATGGTCAACACTCCCGCCGTGGCAAATCTCATCCGCGAAGCCAAGACCTTCATGCTACCCGGCATCATTCAGATCGGGAAAAAACTCGGCATGAAGCTCATGGACGATTCCCTGTTTGACCTGATGGAAAAGGGCGTGATTTCCCCTCACGAAGCCTTTGACCGCGCCGAGCAAAAGAAGAACTTTGAGCCCTTCCTGAAGTAGCAAGGTAAAGGGAGGGGAAACTGTCTTCTCCTTTTACCCTTTGCCCTTTACCTTTTCCCCTCCGAGCTGCCTCCATACGATCCATCCCACGGCGAGGCAAATGAGGCTGTCGGCGACGTTAAACGTCGGCCAGCGATGCGGCCCGATGTGGACGTCGAGAAAATCGACGACGTAGCCCAACCGGGCCCGGTCCAGCAGATTGCCCAGCGCGCCGCCGCATAAACAGCCACCGACCAGATTCGGCTCCCAACCCGACCAGTCGAGGGCGCGGGTGTAATAGAACGCGGCCAGGGCAAGAGCGACGACGAAAAGGCCAACCAGCAGCCCGTGTCCCTGGAGCATCCCGAAGGCGACCCCGGTGTTTCGCACGTAGGTGAGGTCGAAAAAGCCGGGGATGAGGGCGACCGATACGAGAGGCCGCAACGAGAGGGTGGCCCACATTTTCGCAAGCTGATCGAGCGCGATCACCAGGAGGGTCACCGCGTAAAAGGAAGGCCGGGGCCAGCGCATAGCCTTCAACCGTGGAGCGAAGGCTCGACCAGTTCGCAGATGACGTGAAGGATGAACTTGTGGGCTTCCTGTATCCGGGCCGTGACCTCGCTGGGCACGACCAGGTCAACGGTCGCCAGCCCTTTGGCCTCCCCGCCGTCCCTGCCGAGCAGCGCGATGCTGCCCAACTGGAGCCTGCGGGCCTCCTCCAAAGCGCGAATGATATTTCCGGACCGGCCGCTGGTGGAAAGAACGATCACGACATCGCCGGTTTTGCCGAAGCCCCGCACCTGCCGCGCAAACACCTCTTCAAATCCATAGTCGTTGCCGATGGCGGTCAGCAGGCTGCCGTCGGCGGTCAGGTTGATGGCCGGAAAGGGCCGGCGGTCGCTGACGAAGCGGCAGGCATACTCGGTGGTGAAGTCGGACGCGTCCCCCGCGCTGCCTCCGTTGCCGCACGCCAGCAATTTACCACCCTCGGCCAGACAGCCCTTCACCAGGGCGGCCGCCCGCAGGATGTCGTTCTCAAGAGGGCGCAACGATTCCATCACTTGGACCGCCTGGCCAATGGATGCTTGAACATGGCTCATAGAACGCCAATGTATGTCTGACCCTGCGAGAGACAAGCAGATTACCTGATTATGGAACCGCTGCCGAGCTGGAAGACCTTTTTTCTGGAGTTGGCGCTCTATGCGATCCTGCTCGCGGCCTACTTCGCGCTTGTGCTCCATTACCTCGGCGGCTGGTTCAAGGAGCTTTACGATCGCGACCGCGATCTTTTTGCCGTGATGGCGCTGGTGGTCATGATTGCGCAGACGGTCGGCCTGGAGATCGTCAGCAGCTTCCTGATCTGGCTCCTGCGACGCAAAAAGAAGAACTAGAACCCATCTCAAATGTATTTCCCCATCTCCGGCGCGACCATCGATCCGTTCTATCTGATCGGGCTTGGCTTCATCATCGGAATCCTGGGCGGTTTTTTCGGCGTGGGCGGAAGTTTCCTGGCCGGTCCCGCCTTGTTCGTCACCGGCGTGCCGATGAATTTTGTCGTCGGGACGGATCTGCTTCACATCGTGGGGAAATCGATCGTGGCGGCGCGCAAACATCGCGTTTTGGGCAACATCGATCTGCGTCTTGCGGCATTCATGGTGCTTGGCACGATCAGCGGCTCCGAAGTCGGCGTTCAGGCAATCGAGGCCCTGAAAAGGATCGCCCGGGTGGACCTGGTTGTCGGCGTGGCGACGATCATCGTCCTTTTCGTGATATCGCTCTTCGTTTTTTTGGAAAGCTGGCAGGCCTTGAAATTGAAAGGCAGCCGGAAGCCCATCAGCGAGCAGACATCCCAGGAGAAGGACAAGCGGGCGTTCCAATTCATCGCCCATTGGACCCACTCGCTCGACTGGGCGCCGAAAATGGGCCTTCCCCATTCCGGGATCAAATCGATCTCGATCTGGGCCATCCTCATCGTTTCGTTTGTCGGCGGCATTTTCAGCGGTTTTCTCGGAGGAGGCGCCGGTTACATCCGGATGCCCTGCATGGTCTATTTGCTCGGCATTCCCACGCACATCGCCATCGGCACCGATTTGTTTGAAATCGTCGTCTCGGCCGGCTACGGCTCGTTTCGCCATGCGATGAACGGGAACGTCGATGTCATGATCGCCCTGATCATGCAAACGGGCGCGGCGATCGGCGCGCAGATCGGGGCGGTGTTGACCCAATACTTCAACGGTCCGCTCATTCGGATGGCCTTTGCCCCGTTGCCCTTGATCGGCGCGGTCTTGATCATTTATGGCCTGGCCACCGGACGGCACATTCATTAGGGCCTGTTCACCCTAAAAGGGGTTTGTCCCAGAGGGACATCCGAAAGTAGCCCGGCGATTGATCGCCGGGTATCGGTAAAGGGAATTGCCCGTCCCGTAGGGACGGATGAACGAGCACCCGCGCAAAATGCGTTCAAGCGTCCCGATGGGACGCCCGGCCCTCCCGCGATAGACCCGGCGATAAATCGCCGGGCTACTATCAAAAGTCCCTACCGGGACTTG
>DASZIP010000033.1:0-30078 GCA_035948935.1 Methylacidiphilales bacterium
TTTTAGTAAGTAGGCCGCGCCCCGCGGTGTGAAGTCCACGGTTCGGCTTGATCGGCCACGCCAACAAGCTCCCAGCTTGAGCTATCGAGTCGCCTCTTTCTACCCCTCCACTCGCAATAGACAAGTCCTTTTTGAGAAAAAAATGTTGCCGCTGACCCTAAAACTACCGTGAAGGAATCGCCTAGGTCGTTAAACAGCAGCTTCTTGTTGCTCCTGCCTATCTTTTTTCACCGGGCTTCACTGGATAGGCTATGTGCCCGTCCCATTTCGAACGCAAATCATTCAAGAAGTTGACGCAGGTCTCTTCATGTTCGAACCCCGGAAGCGGTTGATGCGATTGGTGGAGATCCCACTTATCGCGGTTCCGGTGCTGGAATATTTTCCGACCCTCGAAATCGTGCTGGTAAATCACTCTGCCCATCGATCGAGAGGGAGGCGCCTTGGGCATGGCATACTCAAGGTTTAACTTTCTCCAAGCCAATTGAAAGGTGTCCTTGTCTCCATAGGTGTACTGGTAGAAAAAATCAGAATGCTCGTTGTACCACATACAGAGTTTGAGCGGTTTCCAGCTCTTGCTTTTATCGATCAGGATCTGACCGCTTTCCACCTGGAGTTCATACCTGCGTCTAATTCCGAATACTCTCCATGTTCGGGTCGCAAATACATATTCTTCAAAATCGGGCCATAAAATGGCTCCCGTCTGTTGATAGGGAGCAGTATCAAACAGGTAGGTCGGATCACCTGCGGGCACATTGTCCGCATCCAGAAAAAGTACTTCCTTGAACGATGAATGGATGATCGCAAAAGGCTTCGATTCCCAAGCGTTCAGGATACGGGAAGGATGCCTTTTGCGCACCTCCAGCGCATCCACGCAGCGAACTCCCAGCGGCTCAACCCATCCAGCCATCCTGGCATCCAATTCGGCCGCCCCTAAATGCCATAGCTCGATGGGCAGATTGCATCCCAGGTGCCTGAGCATATTCATGCAGACCCAGGCGTTTGTAAAATAGGTCTTGCCTCCGCCACAAATGACAATTCCGCGTCCCTCATAATGAGAAGGATAGGGTGAAATGGTGGGGATATAACGCGCTGCCTCCACGGCCGCATTTTTTTCGGTAATCGGCTCTTCCGCTGGATTCGGCGAAATATCTTTGTTAACCGATGGGGCGTCGATTTGCGAATCTGTTTTCATTGCGGACGGATCAATTCCTAAGCTATTAGCTTTCACTCATAGCTCATGTAAAGAGATGATTTTTACAGAATGACAGGCCGATTGAAAGGTGAATGCCTCAATACTCTCCATTTTTAAATCTGAACGCTCGAAAAAAAGCTTGAAGTCTGTCGAATAGATCATAACACGGGCCTTGGTTCCGATTCATTCCTGCGCACAGGCTAAAAGCCATCAACAGCCGGACTGCGACACCCAAGAGCTAAAGTTTTGGCATTTAGTCATGATTCTTATTCTTGAGACCACCTGCTACATTGGCCGGCGATTCATCCTCTTTTTTAAAGGCAGGAATCCTTCTTGTTGATTTTTCAAAGAAGATGCGCCATTCCTGTATGTTATTCCTGCCTAGATGAAAAAGCTGATTCTGAAAAACTTTTTGCCGCCCGGCGACATCATCATGTTGACCGCGGCTGTCCGTGATCTTCATCGATGTTACCCTGGACAGTTCCAAACGGATGTCCGCACTTTATACGACCAGCTCTGGGAAAATAATCCCTATCTTACGCCTCTGGAGGAAAGTGATCCCAACGTGAAAGTTATCGAGTGTCACTATCCCCTGGTTCAGAAAAGCGACGATTCGCCGTTTCATTTTATTTACGGATTCATTGATTATTTAAACCGAAGTCTCGATTTAAAAATTACTCCGACTCTTTTTAAAGGCGATATTCATCTCTCTTCAACAGAAAAATCGAGGGTTTCCCAAGTCCAGCAACTTTGCGGTGAAGACATCCCCTTTTGGATCGTGGTGGCGGGGGGCAAAAATGATTTTACGGTCAAATGGTGGGATACAGGCAGATTTCAGGAAGTAATCGATTATTTTCGAGGAAAAATTATCTTTGTTCAAGTCGGCAAAACAGAAGATCATCATCCTGCACTCAAAAATGCAATCGATTTGCGGGGCAAGACCGATCTCAGGCAATTAATTCATTTAGTTTATCATGCAAAAGGTGTCCTTTCACCCATAACTTCCCTGATGCATCTTGCTGCAGCAGTTGAATTCAAAGGCGATACTTCTCGAAGCCGTCCCTGTGTAGTTGTTGCGGGCGGACGCGAGCCTCCTCAATGGGAGGCCTATCCCAGCCACCAGTTTATTCATACGATAGGCGCCCTTCCCTGCTGTGCAACCGGAGGGTGTTGGAAATCCAGGACGCTGCCCCTTGGAGATGGCAGCAATAACGATAGACCGGAAAATCTCTGCAGGAATGTGGTCGGAAAACTGCCCTATTGCATGGACATGATAACTCCCGAAATGGTGATCCGGCGAATCGAAATCTATTTCGATGGAACCATTGCCACATATCTCAACCATAATCAGGCTGACAAAATCGATAAGATAATAAATTCATCGATGCTGAATTCTGTAGATAAATCCTCCGTTACCGGTTCCCTCTCTAATTTCTATGATCCTCTCATTGATACCCTCCAATTTGTGGCTGGCTCGAAGTCTCGGGCAGAATTAGCCGTGGCAACAGAGCTCATCCAGGGATCTTTTGTTTACGGTCGGGAGGGGCGCCATTTCAGGAAATTGGAATTTCTATCCGATGGAAGAATTGGCGACGGCGCTGGAGGTTGCGAGGTGTATTGGAATGTGAAGGAGGTGGATGGGAACATTAATCTTTATATTTTCTCCGAAAAGCAACTGACCTGCACTTTTGAGAGGCTCAAGAAGAATATCTGGATTGGTCGGTGGTTCCGATTTAAGCAAGTGCCTACAAGACTCGCTTTCCACCTCAGACCTTGATCGAAGTCATTTGGATGGCGAGTATGGAATTAACTTAAAGACCTGTGCAATTCTCAGAGGAGAACGGTAGAGGACCTACGGCCTTGCCTGCCGGCAAGCGTCGGCATATATAGTGTGCAACAGGATCGTTATGCGCACGCGCCACCACTCCGCCTATGCCGAGCTGCTGGGGTCGAGGTGGCTGAAAAGACTCGATTCCAAGAAGAAGTCTCGGTTTGAAAGGATTGAACCCGGGTTGTTCCGCTATAAATCATCGGACGCGTTCTACACCGTTCTGAAAAAAGATGGCAAGACCAAGTGGCGCCCTGACTTTTAGATTCAAAATGACACACTCCCCCAATCCCCTCGATGCGCTCGATGGGCTAAAAATAAAGGCCACGGAAGCCCTCTAAGCCAACCCCCGCCTACGGCTCCACATCGACCGGCGTCCCCACCCGCACCATCTTCAGCACCTTCTCCGCGTTCCAGTTCGCCAGCCGGAAGCACCCGTGCGACTGCGTCCGCGAAATCGCCTCCGGATCGGGCGTCCCGTGAATCCCATAACCCGGCAGGCTCAGCCCGATCCACGTCGTCCCCACCGGATTGCGCGGCCCCGGCGGCAGCACCATCTTATGCGTGATCCCTTCCGCCTTCGCCGCGTCGGCGAAGAGCGCCGGGTCGAACGTGTAGTCGGGATTCGGATCGAGCACCTTCACCGTGAGCAGCCCGTGCGGCCGCTTGTTCTTGTCCTTCGCGATCGAGCACGGAAAAAACGCGATCACCCTCCCCCCGGCGTCGAGCGCTTCGAGGCTCGTTTCCGAGAGGAGAATCCGGAGCGACGCCGCCTTCGGGATCGGCGCGGCGGGATAGACTTTCGGCCCGATCACTTCCGTTCCGGCCGTCGGTGTTGTGACGCCGCGATTGAGATCCTTCAGGTAACCGCGCGTGCAGTGAAACTTCTCCGCCAGCATTTCCCAGATGTCGTTATACCCGAGGCGCGCCACCTTGCTCTTGGCCCGCCATGTCTCGGGCTTCGGCATGATCGACGCGACGTCGTCCGCCGTCACCACATAACTGAGAAAAGGCTCGCCCGGTTCGCCGATGGCGTTCCGCGTCGCATCGTCCAAAAACCCGGTGACGGACAAATCGTGGCTCGCCTGGAAGGCGCGCAACATCCGCTGCGTCCGCATCCCCTGGTCACCGTCGACGAACCCGCACGAAAAGTGAATCCGCTCCAGCGCGACCTGATAAGCCGCGATCCGCTCCGTATCGAGCTTGTTGGGATCGAGCGGCAACGCCCGCGCAGGCGCGCCCGGAACGACGCCGATCGGCACCGGCTGGACGAGCGGCGGCTCCGTTTCTTTCGCCGGCGCCGTGGGAGGAACCGGCTTCGGGACGGGATGTTCTGCGGCGAGTTGTTTCTCCGCGGCCTCTTTTTCCTTCAGCTTTTTCAGGCGCTCTTCTTCCGCCGTCGGTTGCGGAGGCGACGACGGCTTTTGCGGCAAGGGCAGCAGATTCTCGGGCGGGACCTCGCGATTCGCGAACCATCCCTTGATCCGCGGAGCCTCCGCGTAAAGCGCGATCAGCACGACCAGCAGGACGATCAGCCCCCCGGCGATCCAATACAACAGGCCCATGTCTTTTTTCCCCCCGCCCGCCTTGCCCCGGCGTTTCGGCCGTTTCGATTTTTGGGATTTAAGCCGCGGCGGCGGGTTGAGGCGGACGGGAGGGGGGCGATCGTCGGGCATGGGCTTTTGATAAGAGTTCTAGCCCTTGATTTCTGTAACGCTGACAATCAGGTAGGTTGCCAGTCCGTATTTGGTCTGCACCGAATTGCGCGCATCATTCTCGGTTCGCGCATCGACATCTTCCTCCTGCGGAGCCGACTCTTTTTTCAAACGGAATACGACCTTGAAGGTTTTCATGGAATCGACCGTTTTACTGGAATCCTCGATGTATTCCGCGTCGGTATTCACCTTCCAGCAATCGTAATGCGCCCCCTGAATGTTGCGGACGGCGAGCATCGCGGTCATCATCGAATGGTCCTGGTTGTTGTAGTGATGCATCCCGTTGCGGCCCACCGGTTGCAGATTCGCGAACTGGCAGACCCACTCCTTGATCACTTTGAGATGGTCCTGGTAATGCTGGTCGTAAATCGGATACGCCTTCGGCATCCGCACCACAAACGCGTCCTTGATTTCCGAGGTCTTGATCAGACCGATCTGCGCCGCCTCCCGGATCGCAAGCTGCGCCAGGTCGAAATCGGTCGCGGTCCAAAGCGTGTCACCCTCAAAGCAGAAATATTCCATCCCCAGCGAGGTGAACTTCGGATCGGGCACCATCGCGGCGCTCCAGTTCTTGTAATTTTGGACGCGTCCCACCTTCACCGACGGGTCGTGAATATAAATCCACGTGTCCGGAAAAACATTCTCCCGCTCGACGATCAGGCACACCGTCAAAAAATCGCGGTAACGGAGCGCCCTCGCCGCGGCCTGCACCTCCTTCGGCGGCGGCGGATCGAGCGACAGTAACAGTTCCCGCAGAGGAATCGACGAGAGAAAATAGGAACCCTCCTGCTGGAAAAACTCGCCCGCCTGGTTCGTGCCGGTGATGTGCGTGACGCCCGTTTCGTCCCAGTGGATCGTCTGCACGCGCCGGTCGAGAAACACCGATCCCCCCTTCTCCAGGATTTTATTCGCCGCCGTCTCCCACATCTGGCCCGGCCCGAGCCGGGGATAGAAAAAATTCCGGATCAGCGTCTTGGCCGTCGGCGCGGCTTTCCCGCCCTTGAACGCGGCAATCACCGCCTCGCGCAGGGAGAGCCCCTTGATCCGCTGCGCGGCCCAGTCGGCGCTGATCTCGTCGCAGGAAATGCCCCAGACCTTTTCCGTGTACGATTTGAAAAAGATTTCAAACAGCCGTTTCCCGAAACGATTCGTCACCCACGCCGCGAACGACGGCTCCGGTTTGATCGGCTTCAGCCGCGCCTTGCAATAGCTCATGAGAATGTTCACCGTCTCGAACAGCCCCAGATTCAGAAAGGCGTTCATCGCCTCCAGCGGATAATTGAAAAACTTCCCCTTGTAATAAATCCGCGAAAGCCGCGGGCAATCGATGAAGTCGTCCGGCATGATTTGACGCCAGACTTCGTTGACCTCCTCCGACTTGCTGAAAAACCGGTGGCCGCCGATGTCGAAGCGGAAACCCTCCGCCTGCACCGTCCGCGAAATCCCCCCGACATACGACGGGTCCGCCTCCCACACCACCACATTGTACCCCGCGCGATTCAGCTGCCACGCCGCCGTCAGCCCGGCCGGACCTGCGCCCATGATGACAATCGGTTTCGGAGATGCCATAAATAAGCTGCGTAGTCTCCCGTCTTGCCGGGCAATCGTCAAACCTAACCGCGCGCAATTATGACGCGCGGAAAGAGATCTCCATAGCGTTTTAATCTCTTGGATTGAATTCCCCGCCGCTTGCGGCCTGCAGTGGGCAGACCGTCGTCTTCCGCGCGACCGCCCCGCGCAAAATGCCGCGGAGCTCCGGGGTTCTGTGCGGTCCTCACCCCCCGGCCACCACACGGATAAATTCGACCCGGTCGCCATGCCGGAGCATGCGCCCGGGCCACTCCTCTCTCGAGAGGGTCTGGCGGTTGAGTTCGACCAGCAGCAGGCGCGCGTCCAAACCGCAATCCGCCGCGAGTTCGCCGAGCGTCGTCGTGCCGCCGACCTGCCGCGCGCGGCCGTTGACGAAAATGCTGAGGCGTTGCTGGACCGTTTCGGACATAAATTCAATTGAAGAAGGCGGGACCAAATTTCCAAATTAAACCAAATTACTAAATTTTTTTTTGGAAGGCAGGGGAATTTTTGACGGAATTACGGAATTAACGGAATTTTTTTGAGAAGGGGAAATTTTGACAGGAAGACATGAAATCATGAAAACAGGAAGAAGGCGGGGGGGATTTTGGATGGGACTAAGCTGTCAACTCAATGTCCGTGCCGACTTGGTTAAATGCGCAGCCTACGGCATAATTTCCGTAATCGGGGTTTAGACGATCTCTCTCTGGAACAAATAATAACTCGAAGTGCTTGTATCGTTCAGGAATTAACCACATGCCTTTAGCAGAATCTCGCGGCTCGCTGTCCAGAATAAGAACCTCTCCCTTCGGCAACGTCCCCTCAAAGCCATTACTGAACGGTGCACCAAACACGATGATTCCTCGCACATTTATTTCTCGTCGAGTGCGGAATCGCATGCCTTTGTGAAATTGTCCCATGACGTGTTTTTTGTTTCCTTTTTTGAGTTCTTTGCGTTCTTTTGCGGCTAAATCGATTTACTCCAGCCTGCCTTCCTCCGCGTCGAGCAGGTCGAAGTTGAAGATGACCCGTTCCTGGACTTCCGGCTTCACGTTCGCGAGCAGGTATTCCTGCACCCAGGCCTGGCGATCGGGCGGCAGCTCGGAGATGCGGCGGCATTTCAACGTGAAATTCCACGCGGCGATTTCGCCGGGAGAGTGGACCTTCGCCCGGGCCTTGATCCAATCCGCGACCTCCTCGTCGGTCGCGCCGGTGGCGACAAAGTCCCTGAACGCGTCCGGGTCGATCCCGGCAAATTCAAAGAACACGCGGTCCATGCCGTAGTTGTATTCGTACTCGCCAGACGTGCCGTTCAACATCGCGCGGCATTTGTCGAGAATGCGCCCGACGATGATGTAGCCCGCGAAAAGGGCGCGCGGGCTGCGCGGATAATCCCGGGTCAGGTCGAGCGCGAGATCGGAGAGCCTGGCGGGCATGACGGCTTAATTTGGGTTGAAAATCGGAGTGATGCAATGGGATTGTCGCATGGAGGGCGCTGAGTTCACCGGGAAGACATAAACATTTTGGGACTCGCGTCCCTACCCCTTTTTCGCCGTGCTCGAGCGGACGATGATCTCGACGGGCAATTGCCGGGGTTGCACCGAGCTGCCTTTTTGCAGATCGAGCGCCAGGCGCACGGCCGTTTCGCCCATTTCGGTCTGCGGGACGCGCATCGTCGTCAGG
Organism: Methylacidiphilales bacterium; assembly: GCA_035948935.1. Taxonomy (GTDB): domain Bacteria; phylum Verrucomicrobiota; class Verrucomicrobiia; order Methylacidiphilales; family UBA1321; genus JABDGH01. The sequence goes on from DASZIP010000033.1 coordinate 7,988, forward strand.
GGCACGCGAAAATTCTCCGCGAGGAGACCATCGCCAAAGCCGATGATCGAGACGTCGTCCGGAACGCGGAAGCCCTGCTGGGAAAGCGTGTCGGCGGCGCCGATGGCGACGCTGTCGTTATGGGCCACGACCGCGCTGAAGGCCGCTTTTTCCGAGAGCGCCTGGGACATCGCTTTGCGGCCCGAGTCGATGTCCTTGTCGGCGAGAAAAACGCGCGTGTCGCTATAGGGAACGCCCGCCGCCGCCAGCCCCCGTTGATAGCCGCTGAACCGTCCCGCGCTCGAGGAGGAGCCGTTCGGCCCCGCCAGGAAAAGAATTTCACGGTGGCCCAGTTCGAGCAGATGTTCGGTGGCAAGCTGCCCGCCGCGCTGATCGTCGCACACCACCCAGCTCACGCGGGGAAAATTTTCCGCCCCGGCGGGATAGGCGTCCAGGAGCACGGTCGGAATTCCGCCCGCCCGCACCATTTCGAGCGTGGCGAGCCGGTGCTGCCAGCGGACGGCCGGGACGAGGAGCAGGGCTTCCACCTGCCGGGAGATGAGTTTTTGAACTTCGCGTATTTCGTTCTCGGCCCGATCGAGGGAGGAACCGAGCAGGACCTGCAAGCCGACGGCCTCCGCCTGCCGTTCCACTCCCCAGACGAGATGGGAATAGTAGGTGTGATTGATCTGGGGCACGACGATTCCGATGAGCCCGCTCCGGCGCAGGCGCAAATTCTGCGCGGCGCGATTCGGGATGTAATTGCGCCGCCGCGCTTCCGCCTGCACGCGCGCCTTGGTGCCGGTGCTGATGTCGGGCGCGTCGCGAAGCGCCTTCGACACGGCCATCACCGAGAGGTTTAACGATGCGGCCATTTCCTTCAGTGTCGACATGCCAATTTACTTTTTAACACGATGAAGGAGAAGTCGTCCATCGGGCAGAATAAAATTTTGTAATCTTTTTTCCGCGCCAAGAGTCTTATAACTAACGATGGCGTATTTACTGAGGAACGGGTCGGTTTTTCTTCATATTCCAAAAACGGGCGGTACGTGGATCAAGCATGTTTTGCGGGAATTGGACCTGATCGACGCGCCTCTGGGTCACCAGCATTCCGATTGGGACCGGTCTTTTTGGCATGACAAACTTCACGACGATTTCAAAGTCGCCCGTTACCTCTTTCGCCGGGCTGTGCGGTCCCGCCGGGCACAGCCAAGGATCAGGCCCGATTGCTTCAAATTTTGCTTCATTCGGGAGCCGCTCCGTTGGTACGAATCGTACTGGCGTTTCATGGAGAACCTCGATTGGAACTGGAAAAGCTGGGGTGACGAAAGGGACCCCTACAAGTGGCATCCGTGCTCCATGATCAATGGCCTGGGAAGCCCCGACTTTAATACGTTCATCCACAACGTGAACAAAAAGCGGCCCGGCTTTGTCACCGAAATGTACGGCTGGTATGTCCGGCCCGGGATCGGCTTTGTCGGAAAACAGGAATCCCTGAGGCACGATTTGATCAGGGTGTTTTCGCTGATGAAACTCGATGTCGATCTCAACACGATTTTGTCGGTGGCCAGGCGGAACGAGAGTCCCGCGCGCATCCCCATGCCGGAATGGGACCCGGCATTAAAGAGGGCGACGCTCCAGCTTGAATATCCCGGTTATGTCCGGTTCGGTTATCCGGTTGACGGAAACCGGTCGGTTTTGACGAACGGACACCGGCTGGAAGTGTCGCAACGGGTGGAAGGGGGCATGGATTTTTGCGGTAGCGCGTTGCCTTTTTAGGAAACTTCGCCATGCTGGACGGCTTATGCAGCCGATAGCCGTCTTTTTGATCCGTGTTTACCGCGTTGTCTTTGCGCCCTTGAAAGTCATGCTCGGCGTGCAGGGCTGCTGCCGTTACACGCCCACCTGCTCCCGCTATGCGGAGGAGGCCATTTGCGCGCACGGGGTCTGCCGCGGTCTCGGCCTCGGCGCGCGCCGCGTGTTGCGCTGCCATCCCTGGGGCGGCGCGGGGTTCGATCCGGTCCCTCCGGCGTGTGGAGCATCCAGGTAATTTCGCAAGTTCACCCTTATGGATCGCACGAGTAAAATTGGCCTTTTTGTCTGTCTGGGCCTCTTCTTTGCCCTTCCGTTTCTCTTTCCGACACCGCCGCCCAAGCCCGCGGCCGTGGCGCCGGCATCTCCAGCCGCCGCGGCACCGCCTCCGCAGATGACCGCCGAAACGCCCAACCCGTCCGTGGCTCCGGCACCGCCCGTCCCGGTCGCGGAAAAATTAACGGTGATCGAGAACGACGCGATGAAGGTGACCTTCACGAACATCGGCGCGGCGATCACGGAAATCGAGCTCAAGCAGCACAAGGCCGACGACGGCGGCTATATCGTGCTCAACGAGCAATCCCACTCCAATATCCTTGCCCTGAGCGGATGGCCGGGGACCGACGCGGCCGGCTTTGAGGAAAAGGACATCCCCGATGGCGTGAGCTATTCGTGCGACCTGCCCAACGGGGTGACATGGCAGCGGACCTACGCGTTCAGCCAATATCAGGAAAAGGACGCGGGGATGACCGGTTATCTGCGGGTCCTCTTTCACAAGATTGCCCGGCACCTGGGGCAACGTGAGACGAAGCCGCTGGTTTATACGCTCGACGTGAGCGACACGCTGACGAATACGGGCACGGCGGACGTCACGCTGCCCGCCTATTCCCTCAGCGTCGGTCGCGCGGAACCGATTTACGATCCCATGACCGAGTGGTCCAAGGGTCGCACCGCTTCGTCGTTTAACCGCCAGTACCTTGGCTCCGGCTGGCTCGCCGGCAAGTTCCATTTGACGACCCTGAGCGACTTCAGTCCCAGTTTCATTCCGCTCATCGGGTACAGGACACGGGATGGAAGGGACATGTTTTCCAGCCTGACGATCGATCCGTCGCCCCTGCGGTGGATCGGAGTTGAGAACCAGTTCTTCGCCGTGCTGCTGACTCCGGCGGCGGAAAATTCGATTCAAAGCGGCTCATTCCGGTGCTTCAACCAGCGGGACCCGGATGGAAATCTCGTTCCCCGCAATGCCGATCCCGACATCGAGGCGGCGGCCAACTTTCCCGCCCTCATCGTGCCCTCCGGCAAGACCGTCACCTTGAATTATGGCATTTATGCCGGGCCGAAGGATTTCAACCGGCTCGACGCCCTCGGCGCCGATCAGGGCGAGTTGATGAATTACGACGGGGTGATTCCGTTTTCTCTTTTGATCGTGCCGATGCTGACCGTGCTCCACTTCTGGTACCTGATTTTCAACAACTACGGCGTCGCGATCATCCTGCTCACGCTGATGATCAAGGCGATCACCTGGCCGCTCCAAAGCATCGCGAACCGTTCCGGCAAGCGGATGCAGGCGCTGGCGCCCCTGTTGAAGGAGCTCCAGGCCAAGTACAAGGAGACTCCCGAAAAGCTCCAGACCGAGACGTTCGCGCTCTACAAGGATTATGGCGTCAACCCGTTCGGCGGCTGCCTGCCCGCGCTGATCCAGATGCCGGTCTTCTTCAGCCTCTATTTCATGCTCCAGAACGCGGTCGAATTGCGCGGGCAATCGTTCTTCTGGGTCCACGACCTGACCAAACCCGATACCGTGTTCACGCTGCCTTATCTCTTCTTCGGATTTCACCCGGCGCTTCATCCGCTGCCGATCTTGGTCACCGGGCTGACGATGATGATGATGCGCTTGACGCCGCAGATCGGCGATCCGACGCAGGCGAAGATCGCCCAGTTCATGCCCGTCGTTTTCCTCGTCCTCTTCTACAACTTTGCGGCGGCGCTCTCCCTCTATTACGTCATCAACAACTGCGTTTCCATCGTCCAAATCTATCGCAATCTCCGCAAGCCGCTCCCCGAACTGAAACGCATCCCGCGCAAGAAAAAAGACTAAAGGGACTTGCCGGACGGACTTTTCCACGCACATTTCCCGCGTGACTTAAGACCGGCGGATGCTTTCAATTTCCCATGCATATTTTCGTTACGGGCGGGGCCGGTTACATCGGCAGCATTTGTTCGGAGGAACTCCTCAACGCCGGACACAAGGTCACCGTCTTTGACAACCTGAGCGAGGGCCATCGCGCCGCGGTCGACAAGCGCGCCGTCTTCATCAAGGGCGATCTGATCAACCGGGAGGAGATTTTTGCCGCGGTCGGCAAGGCCAGGCCCGAGGCGATCATGCATTTCGCCGCCAACTCGCTCGTGGGCGAATCGATGACCAACCCCTCGAAGTATTTTCGCAATAATGTCTCCGGCGGACTCAATCTCCTCGACGCCACGATCGAGGCCGGGGTGAAGAAATTCATTTTCTCCTCGACATGCGCCACCTTCGGCGCGCCCGAAAAAATCCCGATGGACGAGCGGCTTGCGCAAAAGCCGATCAATCCCTACGGCCAGTCGAAGCTCATGTTCGAGCAGATCCTCGCCTGGTACGAAAAGATTCACGGACTCGTCCATGTCAACCTCCGTTATTTCAACGCCGCCGGGGCGAGCGAAAAGTTCGGGGAACATCACCGCGTCGAAACCCATCTCATCCCGAACGTCCTCAAGGTCGCCTTGGGACAGAAGGAGCAGGCCGAAATTTACGGCGAGAAATATGCCACGCCCGACGGCACCTGCATCCGCGATTTCATCCATATCCGCGACCTGGCCGCCGCCCACATCCTGGCCCTGGGCCGGGAGACCAGCGCCAGTTACAACCTGGGCAGCGGCGAAGGTTTTTCCGTCAAGCAGGTCGTCGATATCGCGCGCAAGGTCACCGGTCATCCGATCCCCGTGGTGGTCAAGGAGCCGCGTCCGGGCGACCCTCCCCGGCTCGTGGCCAGTTCCCATAAAATCACCGGCGAACTCGGCTGGCGGCCCCAATATCCGCGCCTCCAGCCCATCGTCGAAAGCGCCTGGGCATGGCATCAGAAACATCCCGACGGCTACGCGGATTGAAAACTTGGAACGACGAGCGAAGAACTTAGAACGAAGAACGGGGAACAAGAAGCGCCGAATTTTATCTCCCCACTTCTGCGATCTCAGCTCTAAGTTCTAAGTTCATGAAGACCGTCGTTTGTTTCGGGGCGAGCCTGACGGCGGGCACGGTCAGCTTCAATTACCTCGATTTGCTCGAGGCGCGGCCTTCGCTGGCCGAATTTCGATTTCTCAACCACGGGGTCAACGGCGACCTGGCCTGGAACGGCCTCCAGCGGCTCGACCGGGTCATTGCCGAGCGGCCCGATTTCGTCGCCATCCTCATCGGCACCAACGACGTCAACGCCACGATGAGCGAGCGCAATTTGCTCCGGTACAAAGCCCTCAATCACCTGCCATCGGAACCGACCCTTGCCTGGTACGAGAGCAATCTCGCGGAGATCGTCGGGAGGCTGAAGCGGGAAACGAGTGCGGCGCTGGCGCTTCTTTCCCTGGCCGTCATCGGGGAAGACCTTGAACACGAGGCCAATCGGAAGATCGCTCTTTATAATGAAGCGATCCGCCGGGTGGCGCGGGAGGAAAACATCGCCTGTCTTCCCCTCCACGAGCGGATGGTGGCGTATCTTCGCGAGCACGAAGAAGAGCGGGCGCAGCTTCCTCCCCGGTTGAACTACCGCGACGGCCTGCACAACACCGGCAACGCCCTCGCCCTCCACACCGCCGGCCTTTCCTGGGACGAAGTTTCCCGGCGCAACGGCCTTCTCGTCACCACCGACGGCCTTCATCTCAACAGCGTCGGGGCCGGGATGATCGCCGACTTGATTGAGGCGTGGCTCGTTCAGGAGGGACAATCTCAAGGGTAGCCATCGCATGGAGTGCGACGCCTACCTGGGCCAGACCCTCCAATGGTTGTCAAAGGCCCGTTCTTGGGGCACCCTCTTGAATGCGCTTTTACATTCTGCCGACCGAGCAGGGCCAAACGACCTGCATCAACTTTGACCACGTCGCCTTCATCCGCCTGGGGCCGCAAACCATCGAACTCCATTTCATAGGCGTCGAAGCACCCATGGTGGTAACGAAATCGGCGACGACCCTGGCCCTGGTCGCCAAAGGCATGGATCTTTCCGACGCCTCAAAGGACTTCATCAGCACGCTTTGACTTATCGCTTTTCGGGAAACTTGACAGAATCGCCCGCCTCCGCAAACCTTCGCACCGCCTCCCCCACCCTATGATCCATCACCTCATGCTTCTCACCACCAGGCCGGAAGTGATCCCGACCAAGCTCGAGGAGATCATGGTGGAAACCCGCATCCGGCTCCTCAAGATACCCGAGGTCAACAATCTTCGCGTGGGCAAGCGGGTCGACACCACGAACAATCCGCACACCTTCTTCTTCTCCTTCGACGTGGAAAACATGGACAAGCTCGCCTACATCCAGGAGAACGCCGTCTACGTCCAGTTCGAAAGGCAGATCCTCGGGCCGTTCGTCACCTCTTCGAAGGTCCTCGACTACGAGATGGAGCCCGGCAAGGACGTCCGGTATTCCTGAGGATGCGGGTGACGGGCCCCTTCCACAACGGGCGGTGACGGTACCTGGGCGCGGCGGCCCGGCCATCGAGTCAATTCTGGCGTCGGCGGTGATTTGTGATTACTTTGGACTTGTTGCAACCTATGCGGACCGCCTCCACTCGAGCTCTGACCCTCCGGTACATGGTCGTGCTTTTGCTGATCGCGTTCCTCTCCCTCTTTGCCTACCTGACGCTCAACCACCTTGTTTCGAGGGGGCGTCAGCTCCTCCAGTTCGTCCGCATCTGCAACGAGCAGCAGACCTGCGCGCAGCGGGTCGCCTATTTCAGCCTGAGGCTGAGCCAGTCGGTCTCGGCCTCCGAACACGACCTGTACCAGACACGGCTCAAGGAAGAGGCCGACCAGTTGGCAAAGGATGAAGATACGGTGATTGGAAAAGGGGGCATGCTGGATCAGATCGCCCCGTTTGCCCCCGAAGCCACCTCCTCCTACTTTGGCGAACCGCTCCACCTCGACAGAGATGTGCGCGATTATGTGGCCGGCGCGCGCAAGGTCGCGGCGGTTCCCAACGGGGAACTGGTCTTCGATGATCCCGACGTGGCGGCCATCCAGGAAAAAAACTACAACGAACTCCTCGACGGCTTCAACAAAGTGGTTCAGCAACTGCGCGATCATTGGGAAAATGAGCGCGACCTGGCCGTCTGCGCGCAATTGTCCGCCCTTTGCCTCACTTTGGCGACCCTGGTCGTGGCGGGCTATTTCGTCTTCCGGCCCATGGTGAAATTGATCGTCGAGGAGAACCGGCAGTTGATCGATTCCGAACGGAAGCTCATGGCCGTCTTCGATACCGTCGGTGAAGCAATCTTCTCCACCGACGAAGAGGGCCAAATCCTTTCCGTCAACAGCGAAGCGGCGCGCCTGTGGGAATACGAAATCAAGGACCTCGTCGACGAAAGCGTCGACCATCTTTTTTCTCACCCCGGATTTTTTCGGGAAACGCGCGAACAAGCCGCCGGCGTCGACCACACCACGAAGATCTATGTCGAAGCGGAAGCCATCTCGCGCCACGGACGCCATTTCCCGGTGGAAGTCGCCTTCGACCGGGCCGACATCGACGGGGCGGTCATCTTCACTCTCGCGGCCCGCGACGTCACCGAACAACGCCAGCACGAGAACAGCCTGCTCGAGGCCAAGGAAATGGCCGAAGCCGGGAGCCGCGCCAAATCCGAATTCCTCGCCAACATGAGCCACGAAATCCGCACGCCGATGAACGGCGTCATCGGCATGACCGGCCTTCTTATGGAGACGGAGCTTACGCCCACCCAGCGCGATTTCGTCGAAACGCTCCGCACCAGCGGCGAATCCCTTCTCTCCATCATCAACGACATTCTTGATTTCTCGAAAATCGAGGCGGGCCGCCTGACGCTCAACCAATACCCCTTCGATCTCGGTTCCTGCGTCGAGGAAGCGCTCGATTTATTGGCGCCGAAGGCCCGGGAAAAGCACCTCGACCTGCTTCACGTCATCCACGAGGATTTGCCCGCAAGCCTTGTCGGAGACGATCAACGGCTGCGGCAGGTGCTCCTCAACCTGGTGGGCAACGCGATCAAGTTCACCGAAAAAGGCGAAGTTTGCCTCGAAGTCACCGGCCGGGTGGCGCCTCCCCTGGAGAATGCGGAGCCCGAAGCGCCCGACATGTGGGAAATCAGCTTTGCCGTCCGCGATACCGGCATCGGAATTCCCCATGAAAAAATGGAGCTTCTCTTCAAAGCCTTCAGCCAGGTCGACTCCGCGGCCACCCGCTCGCAGGGCGGAAGCGGCCTCGGCCTCGTCATCTGCCAGCGGCTGATCCAGCTCATGGGCGGGTCCATTTCAGTGACGAGCGAGGTCGGGCGCGGTTCCACCTTTCTCTTCACCATCCGCGCGCCATCCGCCGGAGTCCGCCGGAAACCCGTCACCGAAAGGCTCGATACGACCTTGCGGGGACGCCGCCTCCTTGTGGTCGACGATAACGCGACCAACCGCTCGATCCTCGCCCTCCATACCCAGCGCTGGGGGATGGAGGTGACGCCGTGCGCATCCGCGGAGGAAGCGCTGAAGTTGCTCGAAAGCGGCGAAAAATTCGACGCCGCAGTGATCGATATGATCATGCCCGGCATGGACGGCCTCGAACTCGCCGCCGCCCTGCGCGAAATTCCCCACGCGAAGAAAATGCCCGTCATCCTGCTCAGCTCCAGCGGCGTGGATGAGGTCGATCCCGCCCGCCGCCAGGTCGGCTTCTTCAGCATTATTCCCAAGCCGTGGAAATCCTCCGCCTTGCAGCGCGAACTCCTTCGCGTCCTTGGCCCCGACGCCGCGCTTCCCGTCGCCCCCCTCGAAACCCAGCGCATCCTCGAACCGGCTTCGGCGAAAGAGCTCCCCGTCAAAATTCTCGTGGTCGAGGACAACCCGACCAACCGGCAGGTGGTCCTCACCGTCCTCCACGCCCTCGGTTATCAGCCCGACGTCGCCGAAAACGGGCAGACCGGCATCGAAATGGCCGAGGTCGGCGGTTACGATCTCATCCTCCTCGATGTCCAGATGCCCGACATCGACGGCTGGACCGTCGCGCGCCACCTCCGGCAGCACGTCAGGGACAAGGAACTGACCATCGTGGCCATCACCGCCGGCGTCACCCCCGAGGACCGCCAGCGCTGCTTCGATGCCGGCATGGACGACTTCGTCATGAAGCCCTTCAAGATTTCCACCCTCAAGGACGTTATCCTGAAATACGCCCGGAATGTGAAATCGGAGGGGTAGAGCAAAATAAAATATCGTGCACAGGAAATGGAGATAGGCCGGTGTTCGGTGCAGCAACCCTGAAAGGGTTGAATCGCTACAACCGGGAGGGCGACCATGCTCCAACCCTGGGCTGTATGATGGCCATCCTTTCAGGATGGCCTGGAACGAATACCCCGGCGTGTGCACGATATTTTTAAATGCCATAGACGTCGCCGTCACACGAGTGCCCCGGGCGACGGTGCACTATCTCTCTTCACTCCACCGCCAGCGCCTGCACCTCGCCGCATTCGCCCGTCGCCGCCAGCAGCTTTCCATCCGGCGACCAGGCCACCCGCGTCACCCCGCTCGCGATTTTCGCGCGGCTGATCTGATTCTGCCGTTGCGTCGGCGACCAGATCGCAAGGCTCCCGTCGCGCGCGCCCGAAGCGAGCCAGTCGCCCTCCGGCTGATAATGAAGCGCGCTCACAAGGTCCGCGTGCCACTCCAACAGCAGCGGCGTTCGCCCCTCCGGTCCCCGGCCCGCGCAATCCCACACCGCGATGGACGGCCCGCCGCCCGTCGCCAGCCAGCGGCTGCCGCGATGCCACGCCAGTTGCCGCACCTTCGCGGCGAAACCGCGCATGTGCATCTCGCCACCGTTCTCGATGTTCCAGACATGCACGGAACAATCCTGGTTGCCCGTCATCAACCATTTCCCCGACGGGCTGAACGCCATGTTCAGGATCGGATCGCGCGCATGAAACGCGCGTTGCTCTTCACCGGTCGACGGATCGCGCAAACTCACGCCCGTGCTCGTGGCGACCGCCAGCGTCGCACCGCCCAAAACCCAGGCCATCTCCGCCACCGTTTTCGTGAACGAAATGCCTTTCCCCGCCGCGCCGCCGGCGGGCTCGCCCGCTTCCGTCCAAAGCGTCACCTTGTTTCCCGCGCCGAGAGCAAGCAGATGTCCTCCTTCGCCGATCGGCCTGGAACTCCACGCGAGATGCTCGGCCCACATCGCCCCCGCCTCGTGTTCGGCGAGGATTTTTCCGTCCGTCGCGTCCCAAAGCTTCCACGCGCCGTCGCGACCCGCCGTCGCCAGCGCCCGGCCGTCGGGCCGCCACGCCAGCGCGTCGCATCCGTCCACGTGGGCCCGCTCGAAAAGATGGATCGCGCGGCCCTGCGCCGCATCGTAAATCGCCACCTGCCCCGAAACCGACCCAACGGCAACCCGGCCCCCCTCCGGCGACCAAGCGAGGCTGGTGTTGAAATCCTCCAGCTTCCCGTGCCAGACGAACGCGATGGGACGGAGGTTCATCAAGCCAGACACGACCTGAACCCCTCGTTCAGCGCCGCGCGGTCCAGGTTGCGCCCGATGAAGACCAGCGTGTTCCTCCGCGGTTCCGCGCCCCAGGGCCGGTCGGGCCGTCCCTCCATCAGCATATGGACACCCTGGAAAACAAACCGCACGTCGCGCCCCTTCACCGCCAGCACGCCCTTCATCCGGAAGATGTCCTGCCCCTTCGTCCGCAGAAGCGTCCCGAGCCAGTCGGACAACTTCTTTTCATCAAGGTCCCCCGGCGCGAGGATGCCCACCGAGGTCACGTCTTCGTCGTGGTGATGATCGTGCGCCTCTTCGTCCTCATCCTCGTGATCGTACCCGTGTTCATGGTCGTGTTCTTCCTCGGCCGCCTGCAAAAAGTCGGGCTCAAGTTCCAGCGCCCGTTTCAGGTCGAAACCGCCCACGTTGAGAACCTTGCCCAAATCGATCGCCGCGTTTTCGGTCCGGTATAGCTTCGCGACCGGGTTCATCTTCCGAATCCGCGCCTCGGTCTTTTCCAGTTCGGCGGGCGTCACCAGGTCTGTTTTGTTCAGGAGAATCACATCGGCGAAACCGATCTGCTCGCGCACCTCGCGCATATCGTCGAAGTGGAGCCCGACATGTTTCGCGTCCACGACCGTCACGATGGCGTCGAGGACAAAGCCCTCCTTCACCTCCTCGTCGGTGAAGAAAGTCTGCGCCACGGGGCCCGGATCGGCCATGCCCGTCGTCTCGATCAGCACCGAATCGAATTTATCGCGCCGCTGGCGGAGCTTCCCCAGGATGCGGATCAGGTCGCCGCGAACGCGGCAGCAGATGCACCCGTTGTTCAACTCGAAAATCTCCTCGTCCGACTGGATCACGAGCTGGTGGTCCACGCCGACCTCGCCGAATTCATTTTCAATCACCGCGATGCGCCTGCCGTGATTTTCCGTGAGTATCCGGTTCAGCAGCGTGGTCTTCCCGGCGCCGAGAAAACCGGTGATGACCGTGACTGGAATCGGAGCGGAAGGGGAACTCATGGCAAATGAAAGGGTGAAACGAATCGTCGCAGTCTGTGTCCGGAACTCCGTCGCGTCGATCAGGAGAACGGCAGCTTGCCGGTCGTCTTTATCGTGCCGTTCGGCCTTTTGGTGCTCTCCTGGAGCTGCATCGTCAATTGCCGGTATTTGTGCGTCAGGGTCTCATGCTCGCGGCGAAGCTCCTTCAAGTCCTCCTCCAACTGCCGGATGTGCTGCTCCTTCGCCATCTCCACGGCGAGGGAAGCCGTCGATTTGTTTGCCTCCTTCGCGGGCCGCCGCGCCGCGCGCTTCTTTTCAAAATCGACCGCCGCGAGCAGCGCGGCAAGGGGAAGCGACTGATGGGTTTTTACATGGGTGGCCATGGTCTTTTCGGTTACGAGATCTTCCTTGATGAACTCCCGCAGGGTCCCCACCGTGGTGGGTCCGTACGTTTCTCCGCCCTGGAGTTTCACCTGCCAGAACATCTCGATGAAATCGATCTCGGACGCCGCGCGCCAGTTCTCATCGGTTTCGTCGATCATGTCGTCCGGCGCGATCTGCGCCGAATTCGCCCATTCCTTCAGCGTCTCCTGGTCCACCGGCCCGTAAATGGAATGATCGGCGGCCTTCCTGACCCGCCAGAGCAGCGGCCCCTCTTCGCCTTCCGTTGGAATAAGTTCGCTCATAAATCAGGTCCCCGGCTTCGGGATGAAAAGTTTCTGCCCCACCTTCAAGACACTCGTTTCCGTCAATCCATTGGCCTTCCGAATATCGGATAGGGTGACATCGACGCCGTGCTCCCTGTAGGCGGTGCAGATCAGCCTAAGCGTCTCGCCCTCCGCGACAACATGATAATAGCCTTTCTGCGGTTTCACCGGTTCCGAGGAAGTGTCCGAAATCGCGTCCGGCGGAGGGGCGAGGTCCGTCGCGGACGCCGGCGCATCGGGAGTCTTCGTCGGAACGGAAGTCTCCGTGGCCACCTCCGATAACGGCGCCTCTTTTTTCTTTTTGACGGTTTTCGCCGCGCCCGGGTCCTTGCCGGCGGCGATCATTCCCGCCACCTTGTCGATGAGGACCTGCCGCGCCTTGATCTGTTCCGCCTTGAATTCATCGACAGCGGCCTGCAAATCGGCGATCTGCTGCCTCAGCGCCGCGTTGTCGCTTTGCAATTTCGTCACGCTGGCCTGAAGCGCCGCGACATCGGTCTTCACGCCGTCGACCGACGTCTTCGTCGCTTCCGAATTCGCCTGGATATTGTCGAGTTGGTCCGCGGCCTTGAGCAGCTTTTCCCGCGCCGCCTCGGCGTCTTGCTGCGCGCCCGGGTCCTGCGCCTGCAACCTGGGCGTCACCGAGAGACAAAGACCGAGACTAAGTAAAAGAGCTGGGATTCTCACAGGATGGGGGTGGTCCTTCGACCTCTAACATACGAAGCCCGTTAGCTTTCGGCAAGCTCGGCAAACTCCTTTTCATTCAATACCTGCACCCCCAGCCGTTGGGCGTCGTCCAGCTTCGAACCGGCGTTTTCGCCCGCGACGACGTAATCGGTCTTCTTGCTGACGCTCGACGAGACCTTCCCTCCCGCCGCGATGATCCGCTCTTTCACCTCTTCGCGCGGTTCGCTGAGCGTGCCGGTCAGCACAAACGTCTTGCCGGCCAGCTTCGCGCCACCCGTCCGGGTCGCCGTCCGGGTCGCCTTCATGTTCACTCCCGCTTCGCGCAGACGGCGCAGCAGGTCATGGTTTTCCTCCTGCGCAAACCAGGTCGCGATGCTCTTCGCCACCACTTCGCCGATGTCGCGGACGGCGCACAGTTCCTCCTCCGTGGCTTTTTCGACCGCCTCCAGCGAACCGAAATGCCCCGCCAGCGCACGCGCCGCCCCGGCCCCGACGTGCAAAATTCCCAGGCCGAAAATCAGCCTCCACAAATCGGCCTTCCTGCTCGCTTCGATGCCGTCGAGAACGTTCCGCGCCGACTTCTCCGCCATCCGTTCTAAGGTCAACAGCTTTTCTTCCGTCAGCCGGTAAAGGTCGGCCGGGTCCTTTGCCAGATTCGCCTCGACCAATTGCTCGACGAGCGATTCGCCCATGCCGTCGATGTCCATCGCGCCGCGCTGCGCGAAATGCTCGATTCGCCGCTGCGTCTGCGCCGGGCACAACGGATTCGGGCAGCGCAGGAAAATGCCGTCCCAGCCGAGTTCCGTTTTGCAGGCGGGACATTCCTTCGGCGGTTCGATGGCTTTCTCCGCGCCCGTTCGCGCCTCGACCACCGCGCCGAGCACCGCCGGGATGACCTCGCCCGCTTTTTCGACCGTGACGTGATCGCCCAGCCGGATATCCTTGCGCTTGATCTCCTCGAAATTGTGGAGCGTCGCGCGCGAGACCGTCGTCCCCGCCAGCAGCACCGGCTTCAGTTCCGCGACCGGCGTGATGACTCCCGTGCGCCCAACCTGAAACGCGACGCCCTCGAGGGTCGTCACCGCCTTCTCGGCCGAATACTTGTAAGCGATGGCCCAGCGCGGCGCCTTCGACGTGGCGCCGAGCGCGTTGCGCAGCCGCCATTCGTTGAGCTTCACCACCGCGCCGTCCGTCGCGTAAGCGAAGTTCTTTCGCGCCCGGTCGAGTTCCTCCACCGCGGCCAGCAATTCGGCCTTCGTTCCGGCGGTCCAGAATTTTTCCGGCACCGGAAGCCCCGCTTTTTTGATGAGGCCGAGCCAATCCTCCTGCGTCGCGCACTCGACTCCATCCAGTTTGCCCGGCCCGTAGAGGACGATTGAGAGCGGGCGCTTCGCCACCAGCCGCGAATCGAGCTGCTTGAGCGTCCCGGCGGCGGCGTTGCGCGGATTGGCGAAGATTGCTTCGCCCGCCGCTTCGCGCTGCTTGTTGAGCTTCGCAAAGGCGGCCTGCGGATAGTAGACCTCGCCGCGCACCTCCAGGATCGCGGCGCGATTCTTGATCTCCAGAGGCAGGTTGCGGATCGTCCGAAGGTTCGCCGTCACGTCGTCGCCAACCCGGCCGTCGCCGCGAGTCAGCCCCTGGACGAACTTTCCCTTCTCGTAACGGATGCTTACCGCGACGCCGTCGATCTTTGGCTCGATCACGAACCGGAGCTTCTCGCCCTCGAGCGCCTTCTGGATGCGGTCGACGAACGCCTCGAGTTCGGTGGCGGAGTAGGTGTTGTCGAGGCTCTGCATCGGGATCGCGTGGGCCGCCTGGGTGAAGTGGGGCAGCGGCGCGCCGCCGACGCGCTGGCTTGGCGAATCGGGCGTTTGCAACTCAGGATGCGCCGCCTCGAGGTCGAGCAGCTCGCGGTAAAGCCGGTCGTATTCCTGGTCGGAGACGAGAGGCTGCGCCTCCTCGTAGTAGGCGCGGTCGAGCTTCCGGATTTCCCCGACCAACTCGCGGTGCCTTTGGGCGGCCTTGGACATGACCCTATTGAATCCAACCGGCCGCGCTTGTCGAGGATCAGTTGGGCGGGTTGGTGGCGGGACCGATTGTTGGGATTGGCTTAAATGGCCTGGGGAGCCTTTATTTTTAGCCCACGTTGTGCAGAGAGGGGATTTAACGGGGAGCAGGGGGCAATGGAATTGCGCGGACAATGGCGTTCCCAAACTCCTGCGGAGGGCAGTAAGTTTGGGAACGAGGAAGAAGGTTCGCACGGAGGGGGAAGAGGAGGCAGAGGAAGGCACCGCCGCACGGCGTGCGGCGGCCACCGGGAATCGCTTCCTGTCACCCGAGGAGCGGCGGATGGGCGGTCAATCGCCCTTGACGCTTACCGCGGCTCGCCCTAGACAGGAGGTGCGGCGGCGCGCTTCCAAACCGATGATTACCGACCCGATATTTCTGTAAGATGCGCGCCGTCTATTTCGATCTCTCCCATAACCTTACAACCTTTTTTCCTCCCTCTCATATACCATGAACTTTTTCTCAGGTCTTTTTTCCAACGATATCGGCATTGATCTCGGCACGGCCAACACTCTTGTTTACGTTCGCGACCGGGGGATTGTTTTGCGGGAGCCGTCGGTGGTGGCGATCAAGGCGGGGTCGAAGCGGGTGCTTGCGGTGGGCGATGAAGCGAAGCGGATGCTGGGGCGGACGCCGGGGGACATTATCGCGGTGCGTCCGATGAAGGACGGGGTGATCGCCGATTTCGAGATCACGGAGGCGATGCTGAAGGCTTTCATTCACAAGGTGAGCAACCGGCGGGGCTGGCAGCGGCGGCCGCGGATCGTGATCGCGGTGCCGACGGGGATCACGGAAGTGGAGAAGCGCGCGGTGAAGGACTCGGCGATCAACGCGGGGGCGCGGGACGTTTATTTGATGGAGGAGCCGATGGCGGCGGCGATCGGGGTGGGGCTGCCGGTGCAGGAGGCGGCGGGGAACATGATCGTGGACATCGGGGGCGGGACGACGGAGGTGGCGATCATTTCGCTGGGGGGAATTGTGTTTTGCCGGAGCGTGCGGGTGGCGGGGGACGAACTGGACGAGAGCATCATCAATTACATGCGGCGGGCGTACAATCTGATGATCGGGGAGCGGACGGCGGAGGACATCAAGATCAAGATCGGATCGGCCTATCCGGTGGAGAAGGAGACGACGATGGAGGTGAAGGGTCGCGATTTGGTGGCGGGGCTGCCGAAGACGCTGACGATCACGTCGCAGGAGGTGCGGGAGGCGATGGCGGAGCCGGTGCAGGTGATCGTGGAATCGATCCGTATCACGCTGGAGCGGTGCCCGCCGGAACTTTCGGCGGACCTGGTGGAGCGTGGGATCGTGCTGGCGGGCGGGGGCGCGCTGTTGCGGGGGCTGGACAAGATGCTGGCGGAGGAGACGGGATTGCCGGTCCATGTGGCGGAAGATCCGTTGAGCGCGGTTGCGGAGGGGACGGGGAAGGTGCTGCAGGAATTCGAGTACATGAAGCGGGCGGCGGAATCGGAGCGGCGGATATAACCGGGCGGCATTCGGTGATACGGCGGTGGCGCTCGATTTTTGAGATGGATTTGCCCTGTTGAAACCATCAATGTCTTTGCGTCAAGAGGGTTTCAACCAAGCAAGATGGATTCTATCCGGTGAATAAAAGCACGTATTTTCTCGTGGTCCTGGGGATTGGATCGGCGCTTATCCTGGCGTGCTTTCTTTTGCCGGACCAGGTGGCGCAGAGCCTGCGCAACGGAATGCAAAAGGTGTTCAGCCCGGTCCTTCGTACGGCGGACAAGCCGGTGAGTTTTTTGAACCGGATGGACAGCAAGCTCAAGACGCTGGACGAGGCGCAGGCGGAAGTGACGAGGCTGCGGCAGCAGGTGGCGGAGCTTACGGTGGAGAACCAGGTGCTGACCGACAAGACGGCGGAAAATGCGCGGCTGCGGGAGATGCTCGGTTTCCGCGCGGCGTCGCCGTACCGGCTGCGGGCGTGCCGGGTGATCAGCCGGGAGCCGGACAGTTGGTGGAACACGGTGCAGGTGAATGTGGGCTGGCGGGACGACCCCGATCTGGCGAAGGACCAGCCGGTGGTTTCTCCGCGGGGGGTGGTGGGAAAGACGGGCAATGTCTCGCCCGACACGACGGAGGTGATTCTGATGCTGAGTCCGAATTGCAGCATTTCGGCTTTTGTGGAGGGGACGCACGACCACGGGGTCGTGACGGGGCAGGGAAATTTTGAAGAGGGGAAGCCGCGGGTGATGATGAATTATCTGTCGAAGGATTCGGAGGTGTCGCCGGGCGAGTTTATCGTGACGAGCGGCCTGGGGCCCTATTTTCCGGCGGGGCTGCGGCTGGGGACGGTGCTGGAGGTGCCTCCGTTAAACAACGGATATCCGACGTTCGGTCTTTATCGGGAGGCGGTGATTGAACCGACGGCGGACCTGAATCGGCTCGATGAGCTTTTCATTGTGCTGGGGCCGAAGCAGGGGGAAGGGCAGGCCAAACCGGAGAACGGAAAGGGCGATGCCAGTCCGGCTCCGGATGCGAATCCGGCGCCCGATGCGGGTGCGGGAGGCGGGAACCAGTAGGTTTTGGGAACGAGGGGGAGGTTCGCACAGAGGACTGAAGAGGAAGGGAAGGAAGCGGGTCGGCGCGAGGTGGAGTTTCGCGGGGTACAGGGAAGAGGGTGAAGCACAGCTTCGCCGACAAGTGCGTTCCCAAGCTCCTGCGGAGGGCGGTAAACTTGGGAACGAGGGACATGGGACTGATGGGACCGTCGTGCGGCGGTCGACGGCTGCCGGGAAGAATCGGTACTTGCTTTCGGCTCTCGGTGGGCTTAAGTGATTTTAAAGGTAAAAATTTATGTCCAATAATTCCAATCCAAATGCGTCGGTTACCCGGGATAAACTCGTCGAAGATGTGAAGGTGCTCACCAAGGATGTGCAAGAGTTGCTGAAGGCGACGGCTTCCGTGGTCGGCGACAAGGCCGCCGAGGCGCGGGTGAAGGTCGAGGAGAGCCTGAAGGTGGCCCAGGACAAACTGAGCGTAGTGCACGATAATGTAAGGGCGAAGGGGCAGGAGGCATTCAACATCACGGACGGGTATGTGCGGGACAATCCCTGGAACGCGGTGGGGATCGCGGCGGGGGTCGGGTTCATTCTCGGGATCGGTTTCTCGGCGGGGGTTTTCCTGCGCCGTCGCGACGATTAAGCCCCGCGGGAAATCCTTTCATGTCAGCCCCTGAAGGCATCGGCTCAGGCGGAAGCCCGAGCCTGTTCGTGTCGCTGCGCTCATTCTGGAGCGTGCTGCTGGCGATTCTCTACACGCGGCTCGACCTGGCGACGGCGGAGTTGGAGGATGAGACGGCGCGTGGGCTGAGGCTGGTCGCGGTGGGTCTGGCGGCGCTGCTTTGCACGATGATGACGGTCTTTTTCATCCTCTTTTTTCTGGTGGTGACGTTTTGGGACGACCGGGTGGTGATGCTGGGGAGCATTTCGGCGGTGTGCGCGGTGGCGAGCATCGTGCTGATCCTGGTGACGCGGAACATGATCCTGAACCGGCCGAAGTTTCTTTCGCAGACGATCGCGGAGTTGCGGCGGGACGTGGAGGGTCTGCGTCAGGCGATGGCGGCGAAGGAGGAGGAGAAGCCATGAGCGAGGGGGAGGCGCAGGAAGATTTCGCGAAGCGGCGGGAATTTCTCGCGGCGCAAATCGCGCGGCAACGGGGGGAGCTGGCGGAGGCTTACCGGAATTTGGAGAGGCCGCTCCACTACGCGGAGTACGGGCTGCGCGGGTTTGGATTTCTGCGCAAGAACCCGTGGATTTTCGTGGCGGCGCCGGCGGCGGTGAAGGTGGCGGCGACCTTTTTCGGCGTGGCCAAAAAGAAATTGGCGGGCGCCGGGGCTGAGGAGCGGCGGGGTGTCGGGGGCCGGGCGAGGAAGGGGATTGGCAAGCATCTCGCGACGTGGGGCGGGCACGGGTGGCGGCTCTATAAACTTTACCGGCGCGCGAGGTCCTATTTTCCGTGAGTAAATCGAGACGCCATGTTGTGGTTCCGAAGCGTTGGGTGGTGAAGCTTGGCACCGGGATTCTGAGCGACGCGCACGGGCGGATCGACGTGGCGCAGATCGAGCGGCTGGCGGCGCAGGTGGCGGAGCTGCTGCGGCGCGGGCACGAGATGCTGGTGGTGAGTTCCGGGGCGGTGGGATGCGGGATGTCGCTGCTTGGGCTGCGGAAACGGCCGACGGAGATGGCGGAGCTTCAGGCGTGCGCGGCGGTGGGGCAGCCGAGGCTGATGCGTCTCTATGACGAGGCGTTCGGACGGGCGGGAGTGCGGGTCGCGCAGGTTTTGCTGACGTATCTCGACCTCGACAGCCGCGCGCTTTACGGGAACATCCAGCGGAGCGTGGAGCATCTGCTGGCGCACAAGGGTGTGGTGCCGGTGTTCAACGAGAACGACGTGGTTTCGTACGACGAGCTTGTCGGGGCGCGGTTCGGAGACAACGACCAGCTTTCGGCGCACGTGGCGATCCTGGCGCGGGCGGAGCGGCTGATTATTTTGTCGAACATCCGCGGGCTGGCGACGAATCGGGACGGGACGGGGCGGCTGATCCGCGAGGTGCGGAGGATCACGGCGAAGATCGAGAAGCTGGCGGGCGGGACGCGGAGCCAGACGTCGGTGGGGGGGATGATTTCGAAGCTGAAGGCGGCGCGGATGGTGAACAGGGCGGGGATTCCGATGCAGATCGCGAACGGGCGGCAGAAGGATGTGCTGGTGTCCATTTGCGAAGGGGAAGCGGTCGGGACGATTTTTTATCCGTAGGTCGCCGCTGAATTTTGACGGAATTAACGGAATGAACGGAATTTTTTTGGATTGAGTCAGCGCGAAATCCTCGACTTATGGAATCGCTATTTTAGAGTGTAAGGATGAGTACGGTTGTTGATTTTCCGGCCTGTGTTCGAGCCGTTTCTCGGCAGGGATTTATTTGCGTCTCGTATGCCGATGGGAATGAAATCCGCTTCCCGATTTCGGTCAACCGTCGGCTGCGCGACCAGCCCGAGGAAAAATTAAATCATATCGAGATTGGTCATTTTGGGCTTTCCTGGCCCGATCTCGATGAGGATTTGTCCCATGCCGGACTTCGCGCGGGACGTTTCGGGCGGCCGTAGCACGAAGTCGCTGGCGCCTTTTTCGGCAGTGGCCGCCGCAGGTCTACAATGGTATGTATCTCTCAGGTGAAGTCGCTTTCTTCCATCTGCCTTGCTGCGGTCATCGTCTGCCTGATCGGTAGCTACCTCTCATTTTATTCAATGGGTTCGTTGGAACACTCGATGTGGGAGTTTTTCGATCCCTTTATCACGGGTCCTATCATTATCATATCGTTTCTTGTTCTTGTGGTTACCTGGATCGTTTCGTTATGTCTGCGAAAACACATGCTGTGGACAACGGGAATGCTTGTCGGATTTATCGCGCTGGCCGGCTTGTATTGGTACGGGGTACTTCCGCCGCCTGGCTGCACGGTGGTTTACGGCATTCGAAACCACGTCATGAAGGTTTGTACGCTTGATGATCTGCGCCGCTTTGCGAGAAGTGTCCATCAAGACGTGCCCGGCATCGACGTTTTTGACGGCGACACTTCTTCGCTCTCGAAAGACCGGGCCGTCGCCTACCAAAAATTACAGAAGGCCTATCCGTTCCTCAATTGGGGAATTGGCCTTCATCCGGATGGAACTGTTTGGGAAAAAGACGGCGCGGTAATCGTTGAATGGGGAGGAGCATTGCCAGGTCACTGGGGCTTCTCGGTTACTGTCGATGGCAGGAAAAATGATCCGGATCCAGACCCGGATGCCCGAATTCTTCGCATGAGTGACGATATCTTCTTTTACCACGGCGATTAACCATGCCCCGCCGCACTTCCCTCACCTGGAAATTCGAGCGGGAACTGCGCGCGGCGGAGGCGGGGATCGTCGCGGGGGTGGACGAGGTGGGGCGCGGGTGCTGGGCGGGGCCGGTCTTCGCGGCGGCGGCGATTTTGCCGGACGGGCTGGAGCACGAGCATCTCGACGATTCGAAAAAGCTGAAGGCGGCGGAGCGGGCCGAGTTGAGGGAATTTCTGTGCGGTCACGGGGAGGTGCGGTGGGCGGTGGGGGTCGCTTCGGTGGAGGAGATAGAAACGCACAATATCCTAGGGGCGAGCCTGCTGGCGATGCGGCGGGCGGTGGAGGGGCTGGGGGTGAGGCCGCAACTTTGCCTGATCGACGGGAACCAGAGGGCGGGTCTGGCGTGCCGGGAGGTGACGGTGATCGACGGCGACGCGCGGTGTCCGTCGATCGCGGCGGCGTCGGTGATCGCGAAGGTGGCGCGGGACCTGGCGATGGCGGAACTCGCCGCGCTTTACCCCGGCTACGGTTTGGAGAATCATAAGGGCTACGGAACCCCGGAACACGCGCGTGCCCTTACCCTTCACGGCCCTTGCCCAATACATCGGCGAACGTTTAAGCCGGTGCGAAAGTACGCCGGCGCCCAGGCTGGCGACGGCGGCGGCGATCGGGGCCTACGGGGAGAGGGTGGCGGCGGCTTTCGTGCGGCGGCACGGGTACAAGGTGCTGGTCCGTAATTTCAAGACGACGGGGGGCGAGATCGACCTGGTCTGCCGTGACGGGGACGCGCTGGTTTTTGTGGAGGTGAAGACGCGGGCGGAGGACGACATTGTGCGTCCGGCGGAGGCGATCGACGCGCGCAAGGAGGGGGCGCTTCGCGAGGCGGCGCGGCGCTACATCGAACTGCTGGAGCGGAAGGATGTGCGGCACCGGTTCGACGCGGTGGAGGTGAGGCTCAACGCGGGGGAAATTCCGGTCTGCGCGCTGACGCCGAATTACTTTGCTTAGAGCCTGTTAACACTAAAAATAGTTTGTCCCAGAGGGACATCCGAAAGTAGCCCGGCGATTTATCGCCGGGTATCGGTAAAGGGAATTGCCCGTCCCGTAGGGACGGATGAACGAGCATCAGCGCAAAATGCGTTCAAGCGTCCCGATGGGACGCCCGGCCCTCCCGCGATAGACCCGGCGATAAATCGCCGGGCTACTATCAAAAGTCCCTGCCGGGACTTGCTCGGGCTGCGGACCGGTTAGCGTTAGTGTTAACAGGCC
>DASZIP010000034.1:0-498197 GCA_035948935.1 Methylacidiphilales bacterium
CAGGAGGAGGAACTGAAAGGGCTGGACGCCAAGGCGCGGAAAACCGGCGCTTCAAAGTGCTGCATTGTCGATCTCCAGGAGGAATTCGCGCGTGACTTCATTTTTCCGATGATCCGGGCCGGCGCAATTTACGAAAACCAATACCTGCTGGGCACCAGCATCGCCCGGCCGCTGATCGCCAAAGGCATGGTCGAGGTGGCGCGCCGCGAAAAGGCCGACGCCCTCGCGCACGGCGCGACCGGCAAGGGGAACGATCAGGTCAGGTTCGAACTCAGCGCGGCGTCGCTCGCGCCGGAATTGCAAGTCATCGCCCCATGGCGCGAAGCCCGGTTCCGGGAGGAATTTCCCGGCCGGGCGGAGATGATTGCCTACTGCGAGGCCAAACGCATTCCCGTCCAGGCGTCGGCAAAAAAGCCGTATTCGATGGACCGCAACCTCCTGCACATTTCGTTCGAGGCGGGAATCCTCGAAGATCCGTGGCTGGACGCGTTTGCCCCGGCGAACAAGGACATGTTCAAGCTCAGCGTCGCGCCGGAAGACGCGCCGGACCGTCCGGAATATGTCACGTTGGATTTCGTGAATGGCGATTGCGTGTCCGTCAACGGCGAATCCCTCAACCCCCTCGGCGTCATGCGCAAGCTGAACAAACTGGGCGGCAAGCACGGCGTCGGGCGCGTGGACCTTGTCGAGAACCGATACGTGGGCATGAAATCGCGCGGCGTTTACGAAACGCCCGGCGGCGCCATCCTCCACTTCGCGCACCGGCAGATCGAAACGCTCACGCTCGACCGCGAAGTCATGCACCTGCGAGACTCGCTCATCCCGCGCTACTCGGAACTCGTCTATTACGGCTTCTGGTTCGCGCCGGAGCGGGAATTCCTCCAGGCCGCCGTTGAGGAAAGCCAGAAATATGTCACCGGCACCGTGCGGCTGAAACTCTACAAGGGCAACCTCATCGTCGCGGGACGCAAGAGCGGTCTCTCGCTCTACAATCCCGACGTCGCCACGATGGAAGCCGACCGGGGCGCCTACAACCAGGCCGATGCGACCGGCTTCATCCGGCTCAACGCGCTGCGGTTGCGCACCCGCTCGACCGTCCTCGCGCGCCGGAAAAAAAAGTAGGGCCGCGAGTCTCTTTGCGTCCCCCATTACATGGCCATCACCGTCCTCAAGAACAACGTCCCCTGGGGCCCGTTCACCCGCGCGCAAATCGACGACAGCCTCGCCCGCGGCGACTTCACCGTGAAATACCTGGCCCACGCGCCCGGCCTCAAGGAGTGGCTGCCCCTCGGCGAAGTCCTCGATTACGTCGACAAAAGCGCAAGCCCGATCAAACCTTCGCTGCCTCCCATTCCCGCGTCGCGCGATCTGCCTCCGATGCCCCCGGCGCCGCCGACGCCGGAACCGGCCGCGCCCGTTTCCGTGCCGCCATCCCGTCCGCCGGTTTTGCCCGCCTCCATTCCCGCCGCGGCGGAAAAGCCGGAGATCAAGCCCGTCGAAAAACCGGAAGTCCCCTTGACGCCCGCCTCCTTCTTTCAACGCGCCTTCGCATTCCTGATCGATTGCGCGATTCTCTTCGTCCCCGTGGCGGTTCTCTACCTCATCGGCGTTCTGGTCATCTGGATTTCCGCCAGGTGGCACCACATTCCCGACGAGTTGAAAATCGAGCAATCGGACCAATTGAAGAACAATATGCGGCAATTATTCTGGATGGTTCTTGTTGGATTCGGCTGGCTCTACGTGGCGGGCTTCGAATCGTCGCCGTCGCAGGCCACGGTCGGAAAACGCTGGATGGGAATCAAGGTCGCCGACGCGCAGGGCATGCGCATGAGCTTCCTTCGCGCGACGGGACGTTACGCGGCAAAGTATCTCTCGGCATTGCCCTGCTTTCTTGGTTTCATCATGGCGCTCTTCAGCTCGCGCGGCCTGGCCCTGCACGATCGGTTGGCCGACACGCGGGTGGTGCGCGAATAGCTTCAACGAGGTTCCATGACAGCCATCACCGTTCTCAACAAAGGCAACGTTCCGCTCGGTCCCTTCACGCGCGCGCAAGTCGCGGAGAAACTCCGGAGCGGCGAATTTTCCCTCGATACTC
This sequence comes from Methylacidiphilales bacterium, assembly GCA_035948935.1. GTDB lineage: Bacteria > Verrucomicrobiota > Verrucomicrobiia > Methylacidiphilales > UBA1321 > JABDGH01. Next base: position 2,096 of record DASZIP010000034.1, read on the forward strand.
TCGCTTTCGTCGAAGGCCTGTCCCAATGGACGCCCCTGCGCGACGTGCTGGCCGGGGTCGATGCCGCGGCCGCTCCGCCCATCGCCTCGTCGCCGTTGGTCGCGCCTTCGGCAACGGCCCCGGCTTATTCCTACGCGGCAACCATGCAACCGCCCGCGCATCTGGTTTACGCCGGCTTTTGGATTCGCGTTGCAGCGCATATCCTCGACAACCTGATCGTCTCGATACCTTTCGTGTTTATCTGGTTTGTGATCGTTGTGGCGGTCGTTGGCCTGGGGGTTTTCCAGATCGCACAACCCAATTCATCGCAGCCGGGCGCGCCGTCTGTGGCAGTTGTTGGGACCGTGATTATGCTTTATTTAAGTCTTATCCTTGGAAGATTCATCGCGGTCTGGCTCTACCATGCAGTCCTCGAGAGCGGCCCCCATCAGTCGACCTGGGGCAAGCGCGTGATGGGATTAAAAGTCACGAATTTCACCGGCCAGCGCATCAGCTTTGGCCATGCATCGGGTCGCTATTTCAGCACGCTGGTCACGAATATGACCATGGGGATTGGCTATTTGATGGTGGTGTTCACGGATCGAAAGCAGGCGCTGCACGACATGATCGCCGGCACGCTCGTCGTGCGCGGGTAAATCGGGTGGGGATGCGAGTCCCTTCGCGTCCCAAAATAATGGGGCGGCAAGGGCTGACGTCCCTACCTGCAAACTTGTTTTCGAGGGCAACATGGCCTAAACTCAACGATGCCTCTTGATATCAAGGACCTGGTCACTTCGCGGCTCGGTGAAAACTACGAGCTTCACGACCACTACCTCAACCGGACCCTCGTGAAGGTCCAGCGCACCATCGGCTTCGACATCGTCTATGCCCGCGCCGAGGGCGCCTATCTCTACGACATGGACGGGAAGGATTACCTCGATTTCCTCTCCGGCTTCGGCGTTTTCAATATCGGGAGAAATCATCCCGCCGTTCAGCGGGCGATCCGCGATGTGCTCGATCTCAATCTGCCCAACATGGTCCAGCTCGATTCCGCGCTCATGAGCGGCCTCCTCGCCGAGCGGCTCGTCAAGCGGCTCGCGCAGCAGGGCGCCCCGCACCTCGACGCGGTCTTCCTCTGCAACAGCGGCACCGAAGCCGTCGAAGGCGCGCTCAAATTCGCGAAATGCGCCACGCGCCGTCCGCGCCTCCTCTCGCTCAAAAATTCCTACCACGGCCTCAGCTACGGCTCGCTTTCCATCACCGGCAATCCCGCTTTCCACGAGGGTTTCGGCCCGTTCGTGCCCGGTTGCGAAACGGTCGCGATGGGCGACGTCGCCGAACTCGAACACGAATTGAAGAAGGGCGACGTCGCCGCCCTCATCGTCGAACTCGTCCAGGGCAAGAGCGTCAAATTCGCAAAGGACGATTACTACAACCGCGCGCAGGCCCTCTGCCGCCAGTACGGCGCGCTCTTCATCTGCGATGAAGTCCAGACCGGCCTCGGACGCACCGGCAAGTGGTTCGCCTTCGAGCACTGGAACCTCGAACCCGATATTGTCATGATCGCCAAGGCGCTCAGCGGCGGTTACGTCCCCTCGGCGGCCATCGTCACGCGGCGCGCGATTTACCAGAAAACCTTTTCGCGCATGGACCGCTGCATCGTCCATTCGACCACGTTCGGACGCAACAACCTCGCCTGCGCCTGCGGTCTCGCCGCCCTCACGGTGATCGAGGACGAAGGCCTCGTCGACAATGCGGCCCGCATGGGCGCCTACCTCGAAAAGCAACTCGCCGCCTTGCAGAAAAAACACGACATCATCAGCGAAGTCCGGGTCAAGGGTCTGATGGCCGCCATCGAGTTTACCGAGCCGGGCGGCTTCATGCCCAAGATGGGATGGAAGCTCGTCCACTCGCTCGATTCGAGCATGTTCCCCCAACTCATCGTCACGCCGCTCCTCACGAAGCACCGCATCCTCACCCAAGTCGCCGCCAACAACGCCGACATCGTGAAAATCCTCCCGCCCCTCATCATCGGCGAAAAGGAAATCGACCGGTTTGTCAAAGCCCTCGACGACGTCGTCGCCGACCTCGGCAAATTTCCCGGCCCCGTCTGGGAAATGGGCCAGAACTTCGTCAAGGCGCTGCGGACGAGCGATCCCCGCGACCGCGAACTCGCGACCACGACTTAACCTCGAATTCTTCGACACACCCAGTGACACATCAACCAGCCTTTTCTGGTTCCAACGTGTCAGCTGCTATCGCAACGAATGAATTGGAAACAGAATCACAACTCCCTTTTATGCAGGCCAATAGGCACAGGATAACGCCAGTTGTCGCAACCCGTCGCATGGGTAGAAAAGCTGCCGCGCCAGGACTCGAACCTGTCCAGTCTCAGAGATAAATGTCATTTTATAAAAAATAAGGGCCGCAAAAAGGGCAGGTTTCGCCTCTAGAATTACTTGCCCGTGAACGCTTGGACATAGGCTTTGCCGTCCTTGACGAAGGCAGTCCACACGGTATGGGTCTTGGGATCAACCGCAATACTGTGGGCTCCTTGGGAACTGGGGAGAGTATCCAGCGTGGTCAGTCTGTTTTGATCCAAGGAAACGACAGAAATGGTGCCCAATCCGCTTGCGCAGTACACGCGGTTCATTCCGGGATCAAAGGCGATCTCGTCCACCTTGAGCGAGACATCGCAGGAAGCCAATACCTTACCCGAGATCAGGTCCATCAGAACCAGTTTACCGTTTCCACCGACCACGAGGGCTGCATGGCTGCCGGGAACGACCGCCATGCCGTGCGGATTTTCCGCCGGTGCCGTCGGCCAACTCGTGATAACTTTCTGCCCCTTCGCATCGATCTGCGCGAGCTCGTTAGAATCCTTCAGGCATTGATAGAGATACATGCCCTTATCATCGAACCCCAAATCTTCCATTCCCTGTCCGGGCATATTCAGCGTCGCCACGATGGTCTTCGCGGTTGGATCAATTATCCAGAGAATCGGCTTTTCATCGTTACAGACAAACGCCCGGTCTAAATCCGCAGCATAGGCCATGACGTCCGCTGGATACGTAAGTGGCACTTCACCGCTCACTTCCAGCTTGGTCGAATCGATGATAACCATTTTCGGTGGTTTGCTCACGCTGACAAAATAGCGTCCACCTTTGTCATCAACGGCCACCCCTTGTGCCGCTCCGGTGGGAATGCTTTTGATTAGTTTGGATGTTGCAACGTCGATGACATCCAATGAACCGTTGGCGGTATGGCAGGCGAGCAGACGATTTTGTGCCGTATCAATTTTGATGAAATCGAATTTCCCCTGCGTACCGGTCACTTTCACCGGTGACTGAGGGATTAGCGTGTCCGCCGCTAGAAGCGGCATTAGCACAGTCAATAAAGTTGAGGAGGTGATGGCGATGATGAGTTGTGTTTTCATATTTTTGATTGGTTATCGGTTTTATCGTTCTAAATCGTTTTGGCTTCTCCTGAATGGCGACCTGCCTTTTGCGGGAAGATGAGAATGCAGGCAATCATCAGGACGGCGAGAATGTCTTAGGGAATGCCCTTTGGGGTGTTTCTTCGTTGTTTTAGTCGCAAGTTTCTATCTACAAATAGGAAAGGGCTGCCGCGCTAGGACTCGAACCTAGAACACCCAGATCCAGAATCTGGTGTGCTACCAATTGCACCACGCGGCATTTAAAAAGTAAGATCAATCTGCGGATCAATCTTTTTGCAGGGGCGATCACCCTACGTTTTTTGCCTTGCTAATCAAGTTCAAAGCGAGTCCGCGTCTGTTCATGCCGGCAGCCGGTTGATCTGCCTGAGCAGATCGTCCCGCAGACCGGGCACTTTGTGGTGCAGGGCGTGGAAAGCGCCGGGCAAATCGCGGTCGGCGCGCGCGATGCCGGCGAGCGTGAGCACGCGTTGCTCGAAGCGTTCGACGGCGCGCCACGAGATGTCCGTTTCGCAGAGATAGGCGAGCGCCCTGGCGAAGAGGTTGAACTCCTCCTCCACGGGCGTGGCCGGTTCGGTGAGCGTCTCGATGAGCGCGGCGAAATATTGCGCCGCCAGAAGATTCGCGTACGAGCGCCGCAGGCCGAGGTGCGCTTCGACGAGTTTCACTTCGCGCAGGGTGTGCATCTCGCCCGTGCGGCTCGGTTGATAGAGAAAATCGGCGAGATAAAAGAGGTCGAGCGTTCCGGCGAAGGGGCTTTTCGGGCGCGTGACGCCTTTGGCCATGAAGGTGAGTCGTCCCGCCTGCCGGCTGAGGCAGCGCACGATGAGGCTTGTGTTGCCGAACGGCATTCGCCCGACGATGAAGCCCCGGACGGTTCGAGGGTCGCTCATGAAGCATTGTGGCTGTTCAGTCCGCCAAAAATCACCAACAAAAAAGGCACGACCCGGGCGAACGAGTCATGCCTTTTTTGAAATCGCCCCGGCTCAGACCGCCGTGGCGATGGGCGCTTCGGACGCTTCCAGCGCCTTGGTCCAGCCTCCAAAGAAGCGGGTCTTGCAGGCCGCGGCGAAGAGCGCCGGATGCTGATGCCGGATTTCCCCGCTGCGCAGATCGGCTCCCGCCTTGCGAAGCTCCCGGATTTCCTGCAGCACCAGTTCCCGCGTCCAACGGCGGCGGCGGCGGACCGAGCTGTAGTCGATCCCGGCGCTTTCGACCGCCGCGCCCCAATTGCCAAAACGGCGCCGGGCCGTGGCGATGAGGGGATTGGAGGTTTCGTCCATTTTCTTCGAACTGAGGTCAACCCCCTCGTCCTTGAGGCGGCGGATTTCAGCGATGATCGATTCGTCGTCCCAGGAACGGTAACGGTAGATCTCTTCCGGGGCCAGGCCGGCTGCGGCCAGGGCGTCCTTCCACGAGCCGAAATGGTTCGGCCGGATCGCCGCGTAGACCATCGGGGCGTATTTGCTCAGCATCATCGACCGGAACGAGAGATCGACTCCCTCTTTCTCCAGACGCTTGATCGTTTCAATGATCCGTTCCTTCGACCAGTCCCGGTATTTCCGGACAGAATTGTAGGGAATTCCAGCCGCTTCAACGGCGGCGCGCCACGTCCGGAAGTAGCGGATTCCGGCGGCCAGGAGCGGCTGATAGTTGTGGCGCATGTAATGGGAATAGAGCGGCTTTCCGAATTCCTGCCAGATGCGGATTTCCTCCGTCACCAGTTCGGGACTCCAGTTCTTATTGTGGTGTTCGTTCATAGATTATTAGTTTTCTTACTATGTAGGCTACTTTCATGCCAAATGCAAGAATTAGTCGAAAAATCAAGAGGTTACAGTCGTGCAACGATTAATTTTTCTAATCGTAATTTGCGCCATTTCTTGCGTAGAAGGTTGCCATTATTGGTCTTTATGCTGCAATCGACACCAATGCCGATCGGATTTTTTGCGGCGTAAGCAGACTCATGCACTCTACCGGCGTGTCGCGCCAGCAGGTGCGTTTTAGGCAGGGAGAGCAAAACAGCGCATGGGTGCGGACGAGAACGTGCGCGCCCGACGGCTTTGTTTTCCGCCAGTCGGTCGCGCCAAAAAGGACCAGCGTCGGCCGGCGCAGGGCCCCGGCAATGTGTGCCGGACCCGAATCGGTGCTCAGGACCGCCTGCGCGCGGTCCAGAGCCGTGACCAGCGCGCCAATCGTCAGTTTTCCGCGAAGGTCGACCAGCCGTCCCGGCGCTTCGATCGGAAACCACGGCCCCTCCCCCACGATGACAAACCGGCGTTCCGGCATCGAATCGATCAACTCCTGGTAATAGCGCCAGGGCCAGAGCTTCGTTCGCCAGCGCGAATAAGGATGGATCGCGACGTAGGGGGTGGCGAAATCCTTCAGCGCGTCGGGCAGCGGCGCGCGCGGGGCGAGCTGGAAGTCGAGCGGCTGCACGGGAATGTCGAGGTGCTCGAGGCAGGTGAGATAACGCTCCGCCGCGGAAATCGCCGTGTCGGCGATCTGCTCGTTATAGGCGGCGCGCGCGCCTTCGCGGGCCGAGAGCAGTCCCAGCCGCCGCGGGCTGTTCGCGGCCCAGGTCATCAACGCGCTCCGCAGCAGCCCTTGCAGGTCGATCGTCATGTCGTATTTCTCCTCCCGCAACCGGCGGCCCCAGCGCCAGATTTCCGGGACGCGCGCGGGCGAGGTCCAGCGCGAGCGCGGGTAGACGACCGTCTGGCGCAGGCACGGATGCCCCTCGAGAATTTCCCGCAGGTTGTCGTTCACGACCCAGTCGATCTGCGCGGCGGGCCAGCGCCGTTTCAGGCCGGTGAGGACGGGCAGAGCCTGGACGATGTCGCCCAGCGCGCTCGGTTTGATGATGAGGATTTTCACTTGAGTCTGTCATCCTGAGCTTGTCGAAGGGTCGGTTTCCCCTCGTTCCCAAACTCCATTCGGGAGCGCACTGGCTGAGGCAACTCCGTTGCCGATCTTAATTCTCAAACGAAATAAAAGGCAGCAACAAAGTTGCGCTGACAATCCCCTTCCCGAATGGAGTTTGGGAACGAGGGGAAGAAGGATCAGAAGCTGACTTTGACGCCCGCCTGCACGGACTGGGCGAAGTAGTGGTCCTCGCCCGCCTGGGTCTGGTAATCGGTGAAGAGGGTCACGTTGTCGGCGACGTCGGCATTGACTCCCGCGTCGATAAAGGCCGAGTCGCGTTCGGTCCGGGTGGTCTGGACGGTGAAGGAACCGGCGCCGACCTGGTTGAACTGGCTGGTGATGCCGTCGCTGTCATCGAGGAACTCGTGCTGCCAGGTGGCGCTGGCGTGGGGCGTGAGCACGACCGGGCCCGCGTGGGCGACATAACGCGCTTCGATCCCCAACTGGGTGCGGAACGATTCATCGCTCTCGCTCGCCACGTTGAGGGCGGTCGGGCCCTCCTCGGAGAAGGAGTCGATCCCGAGATTGACGTACTGGACGCTGCCGATCGGGCCGTATTTGAAGCCGCCGCTGTGGAATTCGTAACCGCCGACCATGCTGCCGGTGTATTGGTTGCCCTGCGGGGCGCCATGGTTCATGCCGGTGACATCGCCGATGGAAATGTTGCGATTTTCCGTGTAGCTGTTGTAGCCGTAGGCGAACATGGCGTTGCCGTACCAGCCGCCATCGACGTAGCTCGCGTAGAGTCCGGGCGAATAGGTGTCGACCGTGGCGGTGCTGCCATTTTCATCGAGATCGGCATCGGTGTGGCCGTAGGCGAAGAAGGCGCCGACGGTGAAGTGGTCATCCAGGCGGTAATCGGAACCGAGCATGACGGAGCCGGTGGTGTAGTCCTGGTGGGCGAGGTCCTCGTCGTGGCTGAGATCGGCGAGGATCACGCTGCCGCTGATGAAGGTGCTCCACCGGTCGGCCGGTTCGGCGGCGGCGGGCTTCATCTCCTTCGTGTCCTTCATCTCGACGCCGCCCAAAACGGGGTCGCCCGCATCGCTGATGAGGCCGGGGGTGGCGGAGGGGTTCCACGCCAGCAGGCGGCTGTTGATTTGCGAGAGCATGGGGGCGAGGGTCGAGTCGGTGACGGCGAGTTGGCTGCCGTCGAAGCCGGTCAGGCCGTCGCGCAGGTTGGCGAGGTGATTGGTGACGTCCTGGGTCGTGAACGTCGCGTTGTCAAACGCGATATGGCGGAACACCTGCAACGACTGGGGGGAAAGCTCGTCCAGCGCGGCGCCGAGTTCGGAGACCGTTGTAAACCCGGCGAGTTGCGTAACCAATGTGGACAACGGGCCGGTGGGCGCGACGTCGTTGACGTCGATATAAGTGGCGACCGCGTTCTGGTTGGGCGTCAGTCCGGCAACGGTGCTGAAGATCGGAGTGACGATGACGTTGTCAACCAGGAGAACCGTACTTGCAACGGTATCCACTGTATTATAAGTGACAAAACTGATTGTATTTGTTCCCGCGCCTACGGTTACCGTTTGGGTCTGATAGGGCAGGTAGCTGTTGAAGATACCATTGACCAATGCCGTCACACCGGGTGTATCCGAATCGACAAGACGAGTAAAAGTTCCATCGAGCACATAACCGGTATTGTCGCGCCCGGACCCCACGGTTTCCCTTGATTGATAGCCGTAAGAAAATGTAAGCCGGGCGCTGCCGAGAGTCGTAAATGTCTGCTGGATCGCTTCGCCAATCGTCGGAACTCCTGCTCCTCCCCCGATTTCGCTGTTCGGCAAGGGCGCGCTCAGGCCCAGAAACGTTTGGAGTTCGGCGGCACTGACAGACTGGCCGACGGAAGCGCCGCCGGTGGATTGGATGAACGCCTGGTAGGTTCCATCAGGGGGGGTGAGGAGAGTGGACGGCGTCCCATTGATGTTCTGCAACCCACCGGGGAGTTCCACTGGGCTGCCCGGACTTGTTCCGACGGTAATCGTCCATCCGGGGATGGGGTCGCCGGAGGTGCCGACGGTCTCGAATGAGCCGTTGGTGATTTGTGCGGATGCCGCTTGGGTCATGAAGCTTGCGAAGGCAATCAAGCCCGTGATGGATAATTTTTTCATTCCAAGGCACATCGTGTCGCTTTGTTCAACCGGGATCAAGCGAAAGTTAGGTTATGAACATCTTTTGTCGACGATGATTATCGGGCCTGGAAAGACTTCCTAACGCCATGTTTGGATGAACCGATGCAATTAGGCGTTGTCGCGAAGAGACTGCCTTCTGGCTTCGTCGCTCGCTCGTCACGTAGCTGCGGCCATGCTCCTCACTCGACTCCTCGCCAGAAGGCAAAAGCTGTCCCGGCGCGGCCTCGACTATTTATGAGATAGACTCTAGGCTCTGTCATGGACGATTGCCCCGAATCGGCGCGCCTGGCGGAGGATGCCAGCCGCGCGAAGAACTGGAAGCGCTGGGGGCCTTATCTGTCCGAGCGGCAATGGGGCACCGTCCGCGAGGATTACTCGGCCGACGGCGATTGCTGGAATTACTTCCCCCACGATCACGCGCGGAGCCGCGCCTATCGCTGGGGCGAGGACGGCCTCCTCGGGTTCACCGACCGCGAATGCCGCCTCTGCTTCGCCCCCGCGCTGTGGAACGGCGTCGATCCGATTCTCAAGGAACGATTCTTCGGCCTGACCAATCAGGAGGGCAATCACGGCGAGGACGTGAAGGAGGCCTACTTTTATCTCGACGGCCTGCCGACCCACTCGTATCAGCGCGCGCTTTATAAATATCCGCAGCGCGCCTATCCCTATCTCGAATTGATCGAAGTCAACCGCCGGCGGACAAAGTTCGAGCCGGAGTTCGAGATAACCGATACGGAGGCCTTCGCGGAGAACCGGTACTTCGACGTGGAGATCGAGTATGCGAAGGGCGGGCCGGACGACATCCTGATCCAGATCACCGCGACGAATCGCGGGCCGGAACCGTCGACGCTGCATCTGCTGCCGACGCTCTGGTTTCGCAATACCTGGGCATGGGGACGGCTGGCCGAGGACACGCCGAGCCGCCCCGAGCTTTCTCTTCGCGACGACGGCCGGGTCGAGGCGGACCACGCGACCCTCGGCAGTTTTCTCCTTCTCTTCGATCCGGAAAACCAGGCCGGGTCGCGCGGTCTTCTCTTTACTGAAAACGAGACCAACCGTCAGCGTCTTTTCGACGTTCCGAATGCCCATCCCTTCGTCAAGGACGCCTTTCACGAGGCGGTGATCCACGGACGCACGGACGCGGTCAACCCGGCTCATTTTGGGACGAAAGCGGCCGCCCATTACGCGATGGAGATCGCGCCGGGAAAAAGCCGGCGCCTGCGCCTGCGGCTCGTCGAAAAGAGCCAGGCCCCCGGCGACCCGCAGGGCTTCGGCGACGCTTTTTCCAGTCTGCTCGATCAACGGAAAGCGGAGGCGGACAAGTTTTACCAGGGGCATATTTCCTACCCGCCCGAGAGCGAAGAATTCCGCATCATGCGCCAGGCCCAGGCCGGATTGCTCTGGTCGAAGCAGTTTTACAATTACCAGGTGACCCGGTGGCTCAAGGGCGATCCGGGACAACCGCCGCCGCCGCTCAACCGCCAGTTGCACGGCCGGAACTGGGACTGGCCGCACGTTTTCAATCGCGACGTGCTTTCGATGCCCGACAAGTGGGAGTATCCCTGGTTCGCAGCGTGGGATCTCGCTTTCCACACGGTCGAGATCGCGCGGACCGATCCGGCGTTCGCCAAGGGCCAGCTCGAACTCCTTTTGCGCGAATGGTACATGCATCCCAACGGCCAGATTCCGGCCTACGAATTCGCCTTTTCGGACGTAAATCCGCCCGTCCACGCCTGGGCCGCGTGGCGCGTTTATAAAATCGCCGGGGCCCGCGGCGCGCGCGACCTCCGTTTTCTCGAAAGCGTTTTCCAGAAGCTGCTGATGAACTTCACGTGGTGGGTGAACCGGAAGGACTCGTCGGGACGCAGTCTTTTTTCCGGCGGCTTTCTCGGCCTTGACAACATCGGCGTCTTCGACCGCTCGAAGCCGCTCAGCAACGGCAGTTACCTCGAACAGGCCGACGGCACCGCCTGGATGGCCAATTACTGCCTGACCATGCTCGGCATGGCGATGGAGCTGGCCCAGACCAATCCGGTCTACGAGGACATCGCGTCGAAATTCTTCGAGCATTTCGTCACCATCACGAACGCGATCAACACCTTTTGCGGCAGCGGCCTGTGGGATCAAAAGGACGGCTTTTACTATGACCGCGTCGCGCAGCAGGACGGCAACCAGGTCGTGCTGAAGATTCGGTCGATCGTGGGCCTGCTGCCGCTGATCGCCGTCTCGGTCGCTCCCGGCGAAGCGATCAACCGCCTGCCGAGCTTCAAGAAGCGGATGACGTGGTTCATGCACAACCGGCCGGAGCTCGCCCTCCATATTTCACAGCTCAACGAGCTCGAGAGCCACGCCACCCCCACGCGGATGCTGGCCATACCGTCGCGCGACCAACTCGTGCGCATGTTGGGCTACATGCTCGACGAGAACGAATTTCTCTCTCCCTACGGCATTCGTTCCGTGTCGCGCTATCACAAGGACCACCCCTATGTACTTCACTGGGATTGCGAGGATTTGCAGGTCGATTATACGCCGGGCGACAGCACCACCGGGCTCTTTGGCGGCAACTCGAACTGGCGCGGCCCGATCTGGATGCCGATCAATTACCTGCTCATCGAGGCCCTCGAACGCTATCACCATTTTTACGGCAACGCGCTCAAGGTCGAATGCCCCACCGGCTCGGGACGGATGATGAATCTCCGCGAAGTTTCCCGCGAACTCAAGCGGCGGCTCGCCGCTCTTTTTCTCCCCGGGCCGAACGGCGCGCGTCCCTACGCCGCCTCCCTGGGCCGCTACGCCAACGACCCGCTTTGGCGGGACAATCTTCTCTTCAACGAATATTTCCACGGGGACGACGGGCGCGGTCTCGGGGCCGGGCATCAGACCGGCTGGACGGCGCTTATCGCCGATTGCCTGCGCGGACTGCCTCCAAAATAAAATCAAACCATTTTCGATTGAGATCGGCGGATCCTTTGCCCTGATCACCTTCAGACAACCCCAACGGGGTTGCGAGCATTCAGCCCAGGGTGGGCCCCGCAAAGCGGGGCCCACCCTGGGCTGAATCCCGAAGCGGGCAACCTTGAAAGGGTTGAATCTGATTCGAACCAGACTTGTAGGGAATATTGCTTCAACCCCTACAGGGTTGAAAAAGTTTACCGCTTACCTAGGGTAGCTCCTTCGGAGCAACCCTGGGCTGAATGCTTGCCATCCTTTCAGGATGGCGCTGCATCACTTTTGCCATGCATCTTTTAAATGGAAAATTCTCTAGCTCTGCGGATTTTTTCTGCGCCACTCGACGAACTTTTTCAGCGCGAGGCCGCGGTGGCTCAGATTCATCTTCGTCTTGTCGGTGAGCTGGCCGAATGTTCGCGCGTAGCCTTCGGGAATGAAAAGCGGATCGTAGCCGAACCCGTTCGTCCCTTTCGGGGCCGGCGCGATCATCCCCTCGCACGCACCGTCGAAGCTCTCGATCACCTCGCCCTCCTTCGCCAGCACCAGCACGCACCGGAAGCGCGCGCGCCGTTGTTGCGGCGTCTTCGCGCCCACCCGATCCAGTTCCTGGAGCAGCTTGGCCATGTTCTTTTCCGGCGAGGAGGGGATGCCGCCGTAGCGCGCCGAAAAGACGCCGGGCGCTCCGTTGAGAGCGTCGCATTCGAGGCCCGAATCGTCGGCCAGGACGTAATCGGTGATGATCTGCGACGTCGCCACGGCCTTGAGCGTCGCGTTGGCCAGGAAGGTGTCGCCCGTCTCCTCGATCTCGTCGAGCCCGGCCATCTCGGGATAATCGGCGGAGCATTTCACCTCCAAGAATGGCGCGAGGGCGGGGGCCATCTCGCGCGCCTTGTTTGTGTTGCGTGTCGCGATGCAGAGCGTTTTCTTATTCATAGATCGGCGAATACCGTCGAAGCGTAGCGGGCCTTTCTACTCCCGCAATTCCTGTCTTTCACTTCTCCCTTCATCCTTCTACCTTCTTCCTTCCCCCCTCATGCAAGTCCGCAAGCAATTTCCCTTCGCCGCGTTCGAGCCGGCCTGGCAGCGCCATTGGCTCGATCAGAGCACGTTCCGAGCCGCGAATCCCGGCGAGCCGGGCAGCGAAAAGCCGAAGTTCTACGCCCTCGACATGTTCCCGTATCCCTCGGGCGCGGGACTCCACCTCGGTCATCCCGAGGGTTACACCGCCACCGATATCATCTGCCGTTACAAGCGGATGAAAGGGTTCAACGTGCTTCATCCGATGGGCTGGGACGCCTTCGGCCTGCCCGCCGAGCAATACGCCGTCCAGACCGGCACCCATCCGCGCGAGACGACCGAGAAAAATATCGCCACGTTCCGCCGCCAAATTCAGGAGATCGGTTTTTCCTACGACTGGTCGCGCGAAATCAACACGACCGATCCGGCCTACTATAAATGGACCCAATGGATTTTCATCCAGCTCTACAAGAAGGGGCTCGCCTATGTCTCCGACGCGCCGGTCTGGTACTGTCCCGAGCTCGGCACCGTGCTGGCCAACGAGGAGGTGTTGCCGACGCTCGAAGGCCCCCGTTCCGAGCGGGGCAATTATCCGGTCGAGCGCCGCCCGCTGCGCCAGTGGATGCTGAAAATCACGGCGTATGCGGATCGCCTGCTGAAGGACCTCGACCGGCTCGACTGGCCCGAATCGCTGAAGGAAATGCAGCGCAACTGGATCGGCCGCAGCGAAGGCGCGGAAGTTGTTTTCCCAATTGCATCCGATGGGGGCGAAGCGTTACCGCCCTCCGCAGGAGTGCCGTCCGACTTCAGGGACGCGAAGGGACTCGCGTCCCTGCCCATCATCACCGTCTTCACCACCCGCCCGGATACGCTATTCGGCGCGACCTACATGGTCCTCTCGCCCGAACATCCGCTCGTCGACAAACTCACCGCGCCCGAACAGCGCGACGCGGTGCAAAAATACAAAGCCGAAGTCGCCAACAAAAGCGACCTGGAACGGACCGACCTCGCCAAGAGCAAGACGGGCGTCTTCACCGGCGCCTACGCGATCAATCCGGTCAACGACGGAAAGATACCGATCTGGATCGCCGACTACGTCCTCATGGGTTACGGCACCGGCGCGATCATGGCCGTGCCCGCGCATGACGAGCGCGACCACGAGTTTGCGGTGAAGTATGATCTTCCGATTATCGAAGTCGTCCGGCCGGTTGGCGCTCCCGTCAATCACTCCGATCTGATCGAAGGGCCGGTTGAGTCCTTCGCCGCGTTTACCGATGAGGGTATCGCGTTCAACTCAGATTTTCTCAACGGCCTTCCTACCGCCGAGGCGAGGGCGGTCATGATCGACTGGCTCGAAAAGGAGGGCAGGGGTACGCGCCGCGTCCAATACAAACTCCGCGACTGGCTCTTCTCCCGCCAGCGTTACTGGGGCGAGCCGTTTCCCATCGTCTGGAACGACGACCGGCACGAGGTCATTTCCGAAAGCGAATTGCCGCTCGTGCTGCCGGAACTCGACGACTACAAGCCGACTCCCGAGGGCCTCGCGCCGCTGGCCAAGGCGAAGGAGTGGGCGCAACTCCCCGGTGGCCGCACGCGCGAAACGAACACCATGCCCCAGTGGGCCGGCTCGTGCTGGTACTACCTGCGCTATTGCGATCCCGGAAATGGGGAAAAACTGATCGATCCCGCCGTCGAGAAATATTGGATGGGCGGCAAGGGCGTCGATCTCTACATCGGCGGCGCGGAGCACGCGGTGCTCCATCTGCTCTACGCGCGCTTCTGGCACAAGGTGCTTTTCGACATCGGCGTCGTCTCGACGCCCGAGCCGTTCCACAAGCTCGTCAACCAGGGGATGATCCTCGGCGACGACGGCCAGAAGCTCTCCAAATCGAGCGGGAAGGCCGCCACGCCCGACGGCGTCATTGAGGAATACGGCGCCGATTCGCTCCGGCTCTACGAAATGTTTCTGGGACCTCTCGAACAGGCGAAGCATTGGTCGACCACCGGCATCGAGGGCGTTTACCGCTTCCTCGGCCGCGTCTGGCGTCTCGTCATGGAGGAAGACCAGGAAGGGCAGTGGCATTTCGCGCCCGGGAAGATCGCCGATGACGCGCCCCCGCCGGAGCTGCTCCGCGCCCTTCACGCCGCGATCCGGAAAGTCACCGACGACATCGACAGGCTCCAGTTCAACACCGCCATCTCCGCGCTCATGGTCCTCGTCAACGACCTGACCAAAGAGGCCGTCCGTCCGCGTGCCGCTGTCGAAACGCTGCTTCTGCTTCTCGCGCCGTTCGCGCCCCACATGGCCGAGGAATTGTGGAGGCAGCTCGGCCACGATAAAACGCTCGCCTACGAGGCGTGGCCAGAAGCCGACGCGCGGTATCTCGTCGAGACCGAGGTCGAGATCGTCGTCCAGGTCAACGGCAAGGTGCGCGGCCACATCACCGTGCCCGTCGCTTCCTTGAGGGAGGCCGTCGAAGCCGCCGCCCGCGCGCTGCCCGCCTTTGCCGAGTGGACCGCGCGGAAGACGGTGCGGAAAGTCGTCGTCGTGCCGGACAAGCTGATTAATTTTGTGGTGGGGTAATTGGGTGGCCGAAGGCCATAGGAAGCGACTCAAAGCGTGACCGCTACGCTTATACATACACATACGATTTGACCCGCGTCATTTAAGGGCTAGGTTTGGAGTATGAAGACGTTGACAACTTTGCTCGCGGTTTTGGCGCTTTCAGCCGGTTTGGCCGTTGCGCAGGACGTGACCGGATTTACGACCAAGCCGGGATACAATGCTCCCGGCAACATCAACACCAAGGGCTTTCCGAATGCCAATGCCGTTCTCAAACCTCAGCTCGGCGGGGTCTTTGTCGACGGCGCGAAATATGGCACGCAGATGATCAATCCCGCGGCCCCCGCGTCGTATGGCATCGGCGAGAAGTATCTCGCCGCTCCCAGCAGCCGCGAGGACCTGGCGCATGAATCGGGCCGGGCGGCGCATCACGACGCGGGCGGCATCAAGCTCTTCACGATTGAGTTTTAAGCGGAGGGTCGGCCTCCGCCGTGATCCGGCTTTCGGTAGCCGTCGACCTCCGGGCGACGGTGTAGCTTTCCTCTCTCGTTCCCAAGTTGCACTTGGGAACGTCTCCTGATCTTCGCGAAATTTTATTTCGCGCTGATCCAATCCACCGTTGTCCCATTTAGATCGGCAGTGCAACTGCCTCGACAAGCGCGTTCCCAAGTGCAACTTCGGAACGAGGAAGCCATCGAACGAGCTTGATCTTTTTCGCCGGGCGCGTCATCACACGGTGTCGCCATGCATCGCCTCGTCCTTCTTCTCGCGCTCGGCCTGCTCGGATTTT
The DNA here is from genome assembly GCA_035948935.1 of Methylacidiphilales bacterium. GTDB lineage: Bacteria > Verrucomicrobiota > Verrucomicrobiia > Methylacidiphilales > UBA1321 > JABDGH01. The sequence continues at coordinate 17,905 of DASZIP010000034.1, forward strand.
TCCCCGCGCCCGCCCACGCCGCCGCGCCGCCGGCCAATTCCGCCCCTTTCCCGCCCCCGCTCGAATCGTATCAGGACGAGGGCAACCCCGACGTCTGGACCGTCCTCCTCGGCCGCATGTTGGCCCAGCCGTTCAACCCCATTGCGACCATCATTTTTTTTCTCGCGATCATCCATACCTTCCTCGCGCCGAAAATCCTCGGTCTGTCCCACCGGATGCAGCGCGCCCACGAAGCGAAACTTCAAAAAATTTACTGCCTCGATCCCGAAGACAAAATTCCGGAACGCCTCCGCCCGAGCATCCCCGCCTCCGTCCTCCACTTTCTCGGCGAGGTCGAGGCCGTCTTCGGCATCTGGGTCATCCCCCTCGCGCTTCTCATGTGGATTTACAAGGGCCCCGCCGTGACGAGGTATTACCTCGATCAGGATGTCTCCTACGTCGAGCCGCTTTTCGTCGTCATCATCATGGCCGTCGCGGCGAGCCGCCCCATCGTCCAGGCCGCCGGGCGCGTCCTCGGCCTCCTCGCGGGGCGTTCCCCGGCGCGCTGGTGGCTCGCGTTGCTCACCCTCGGCCCGCTGCTCGGTTCCTTCATCACCGAACCGGCCGCGATGACCCTCTGCGCCGTCCTGCTCGGCCGCGAATTTTACCGGCTCAGCCCCGGTCCCCGGTTCATGTACGCCACGCTCGGCCTCCTCTTCGTCAACATCTCCGTCGGCGGCGCGCTCACCAATTTCGCCGCCCCGCCCGTCCTCATTGTCGCGGCGAAATGGAACTGGACCACGCTCTTCATGCTTGAACAATTCGGGCTCCGCGCCATCGCCGGGATCATCGTCGGCAACCTCGCTTACTTTCTCATTTTCCGGAAGGAATTTGCCCGGCTCGCCGTCCACGCCCAGGTCATCCCGCCCGACGACGCTGACGGCCTCGAGCCGGTCCCGCCCTGGATCACCGGCGTCCACCTCGCGTTTCTCGGCTGGACCGTCCTCGTCGCGCACGAGCCGGCCCTCTTCATCGGCGGCTTTCTTTTCTTCCTCGCCTTCACCATGGCCACTGCGGCCTACCAGGACGAAATCAACATGCGCCCGCCGATGCTCGTCGGTTTTTTCCTCGCCGGGCTTGTCGTCCACGGCGGACTCCAGGGCTGGTGGATCGAACCCGTCCTCAGCCGCCTCGACCGTTATCCGCTCATGTTCGGTGCGACCGTCCTCACCGCCTTCAACGACAACGCCGCCGTCACCTATCTCGCCACGCTCGTCCCGAATTTCAGCGACTCGCTCAAGGCCGCGGTCGTCTCCGGAGCCATCTGCGGCGGCGGCCTCACCGTCATTGCCAACGCCCCCAACCCTGCCGGCCAGTCGCTCCTCCAAAAATATTTTCCCGGCGGCGCCATTGCGCCCGGCAGCCTCTTCCTCGCCGCCCTTTTCCCCACCCTCGTCATGCTCTTCTTCTTCGCCCTGCCGGGGTGACTGTTTGTCTTTTGGCTTGGGAATTATCGAGATGAAGCGAAATCTCTATCGGAGAGCCAAACAAAGCAGAAAGGATCCATATCGCGATGGTTGGACTGATGAGCAAACGTCCGACCCTTGCAAAATGACGATGCTTTCCAAAGACGCTCTCAGGCCTTCTTTGCCTTCGGGGCCTTCTTTCCGCCCTTCGCCTCGGTCGTTTCCGCCGCCGCGCCGGTTTCCTTCGGGGTGGGATGGTTCACCGTGATGTGCAGCACGGCCTGAATTTCCGAACCCAGCTTCACCGTCACCTCATGCTCGCCCAAGTCCTTGATCGGCTTCGGCAGATCGATCTTCTTCCGGTCCACTTCATACCCGGCTTCCTTCAGCTTGGTCGCAATGTCGAGATTGGTCACCGCGCCAAAGCTTTTCTCCTGGCCTTCGCCCGATTCGAGAATGAAGACCAGTTTCAGCTTGCCCAGCTTCCCGGCGAGTTCGTGCGCTTCGTTCAGCTCAGTTGCCTCGCGTTCGGCCCGTTTCCGCTTCAGATCCTCCACCTGCCGCTTCGTCGCAAGAGTCGCCGGCGCGGCAAAGTCTTTCGGAATCAGAAAATTACGGGCATAGCCGGGCTTCACCGAGACAATGTCGGCTTCGCTGCCCAGACCTTCGATTTTGGTTTTGAGAATGACTTCGACGGGCATGGATGGATCAGGTTAAAGATGAAGTTGAGTTCCGCCGGGGCCTGATACGGCATCGGCGGTTGGACAGCTTGCCAAAGCCGCCTCCCGAGTCAACGCCATTCTTCATTCCCGCCACGGCGAAATGTGAAAAAACGGCAACTTTTGCTTCAAAATCTCTTGGCATAAGACGTGCTAAAGCTCTGTCCGTGCATTTGGCGAACCCCAGGGTAACCAAGGAATGCTGGAGGAGATGGACAGGACTTGCCGTAGCGCTCACCGTGACTTTCACCGCGTGCGACGCCCGGCAAGTCGGTTTATCGACCTCCGACCCCTCTTTGCCTCCGATCAAGAGCAGTACCGCCTCTTTCCAAATGGCGCGGCCTGCGCAAAAAGCAGCACCCATCCTCTCCCCCATGCGGATTTCCAGCCAATTCTTCGCCAGCCGCAAACAAATCTCCTCCTCCCCCCGCTCCTTTGACGGTTCCAAGACCTTCCGGTACGCCCTGCTCTCCCCCGATTGCCGCTTCAACGCCCTTTGTCCCCAACCCAACTCAAGCGAAAGCACACGGGGCCCGCCGCGTCGCGGCCCACCCATTTTCTGTTAGTTGAATAGGAGCTTTGCCCTCTAGCAAAGCAAAACTTGTCAGCAGTCTGCTAAAACCAATTTTATCAAACTTAACTCATTTATGATCAAATATCTTTCTACCATGACCCGATGGTCGGTGTGTGGTCTTGTTTTGGCCTTCGGGGCCATCCAAGCCAGCGCCCAGGCCACCAACACGCCGGCGCCGGCCCCCGCGCCAGCACCGGCCGCCGCTCCCGCCGCCGCAGCAGCAGCTCCGGCGGCTCCGGCACCCCTCGACCTCACCAAGGTCTCGCTGGACACCCTCAATGCGCGCGTTTCCGATTTGGAATCGTACGTCAACAATTCCGCAACCGCGGCCGACGGTGATCCGACTGGCGCAACGCCATCGAACCTGACCGCCTCCGGTCCCGGTCACAACGCCTGGATGCTCACATCCACCGCGTTGGTGTTGATGATGACCCTGCCCGGACTGGCCCTGTTCTACGGCGGTTTGGTTCGCCGCAAGAACGTCCTGTCCGTCCTTGCCCAGTGTTTTGCGATCACCGGGTTGGTGACCATCCTCTGGTGGCTCTGCGGATACGGTCTGGTCTTCGGCATCAATCACGGTTGGTGCAATAACGACCCCAAGGCCGGTTATACGATTAAGTACTCGCCGCTGGGAGATCTCCAGTATGCCTGCTTTGGAGCAACAAACTTCAATCAGACCTACAAAAACGATCCTCAGCCCCAGACGGTCAGTTCGATACCTAACGGCGGGTATGGTTACTGGGTCGGGCAGAATGTCTATGCCTGCTTCCAGTTGACGTTCGCCATCATCACCCCGGCCCTTATCGTTGGAGGCATCGCGGAACGAATGAAATTCTCCGCACTTGTCATCTTCATCGGGTGCTGGATGTTCATCGTCTACTTCCCGCTGGCCCATAACGTGTGGGGAGCCGATGGTATGTTCAATGGCGTTTGGAATCCAAATGCCCTCATTAACGGCATGGACTTTGCGGGAGGTACCGTGGTGCACATGTCGTCCGGTTGGTCCGGCTTGACGCTCGCGCTGATTGTCGGCAAACGCGCCGGATGGGGTAAGACTCACTTCTCCCCCCACAGCACGGTGCTCACCTTCATCGGCGCCAGCCTGCTCTGGGTCGGCTGGTACGGGTTCAACGCCGGTAGCGCAGTCGCCGCCGACGTGATCTCGGCCAACGCCTTCACCACCACGACGCTCGCCACAGCAACCGCCTCCTTCGTCTGGCCCACCATGGAATACTTCCTCAAGGGCAAGGCGACGGTCGTCGGCTTCTGCTCCGGCGCGGTCGCCGGTCTGGTCGTCATCACCCCGGCTTGCGGTTATGTCACCCCGATGGGCGGCATGATCATCGGTGTGATCGCTGGAACGATTCCGTTCTTCACCGCGGTTTACATGAAGCCCCTCTTCGGCTATGACGACGCCCTCGACGTCTTCGGCGTTCACGCCGTCGGCGGCATGTGCGGCGCCATCGCCACCGGCTTCCTTGCCTCGGCTACGATCAACACCAACCTCGAGAACCCTCCCACCGTCAAGGCTGATCCCGCCAACAACATCCTCGCGGGCGTGACCGGCGGTTCCGGTCTCAATCCCAAGATGCAGTACCTCTGCGACTGGGCTCACGGCCACACGCTCTACATTGAGCAGTTCAAGATCGTCCTCTTCACGGCGGTCCTCTCGATCGTCGGCACGGCGATCATCGGGTACGTGCTCAAGTTCACCATCGGCCTGCGTCCGACACCGGAACAGGAAGAAGCCGGTCTCGACATCTCCGATCACGGCGAAGAGGGATATATCCTCTAGCCACGATTGGTTAAGGCACTATATTAACTGGCGGCGCGTCGCAAATAAAACCGGCGCGCCGCTGAACCAGAAAACATTTGGAACCATATGAAAAAAATTGAAGCCATCATCCAGCCGTTTAAATTCGATGATGTTAAAGACGCTTTGACCCAGGCTGGGGTCGAGGGCATGACCATCACCGAAGTGAAGGGCTTTGGCCGCCAAAAGGGGCACAAGGAAATCTACCGCGGCAGCGAATATACGGTCGACGTCCTTCCCAAGGTGAAAATCGAAGTCGTCGCCGGCGACGACAAAGTCGAAGCCATCGTCAAAACCATCATGGAAACCGCAAAAACAGGCAAGATCGGCGACGGCAAAGTCTTCGTTCTGCCTGTCAGCGAGGCTTACCGGATTCGGACCGACGAAAGCAACGAAGCGGCTGTCTAGCCTCTCCTCTCATGCTTTCGGTGCGAAGGGCGGGCCCACGGGCTCGCCCTTTGTCTTTTACGCGCTCATATCTGGATTGACCTCAGTCACTTCCAAGCGTATTTAAGCAATGTGTGGCAAAATAGGCCTCTCATCCTCCCCACCTGTCTGCTCGCCCTCGCCTTCGTGACGGCAAGCCGGCTCCTCCATGCCGACGACCCATCCGCCGCCGACGGCTATAAAATCGTCCCCATCCACGCAGGCGACAAGACCGTTCCCATCCGCGTCCAGGAGCAAAGCGACCCCTCTCAAAACACCACCACCTCCGCCCCCTCCGACGGCAAGTACCACCCCGAATCCATCAACTACGGCGCCACCAGTTCGATGGCCAATAAAGCGTTTTCGTTCTCATCAGATCCCCTTGCCAAAAGCGATCCCGATTTTAAAAATCCCGACCAAAGCGCGTTTATCACCAAACCCTACACCGACATCCCCTCCTCATCCTCCGTCCCCAATCTCGACGCCAAACCCGGCCTCCCCGCAACCGGCGCCTACGGCCGCAGCGCCACCGGATTCGACAAAAGCTATATCACCTCCACCGCCGACGCCGACCAGAACCGGACGGCGCCGGGCGTCTCCACCACCTCGATCGATCAGAATCGCACCGTCCAGCTTGGCACCCATACAATCGACACATTCCCTTCATCCTTTAACGGAAAACCCTTTCAGGGACCCGAAGCCGATGCCGCCAAGCGGAGCCTGACCCGCCTCAAAAACGGCCAAATCTCCGTCACCGACCTCCCCAACCGCCCCCTCACCATCGACGAAGTCCGCGACCTCATTAACCACGGCTTCAAGCCCGACACCGACACCAAGGCCGAAACGCCCAGCAAGCCGCTCAACGACCCCGATTACAAGCCCGAACCCCTGCGCGACACCCCTCAGCCCGACGCCTCTTCCCCGGCAAGCGACGACGAGAACGACGCCGTCCCCCCTCCGGGCACCATGGCCACGCCCCAGGCCCAAACCCCCGAAAATTCAGAGCCGCTGCCCCAGCCGTAGCCGCGCAATTCGGGTGGCCCGGACAACTTGTTGTCCGGGTTTCGTCTCGAAACTTCGAGACGAAACAGGAAGCGATCTCCGGTACCGCCGCACTCTGGGCCGCGATTCTTTTTTCTCGTTCCCAAGCGCTTCGGAACGAGGCAAGAAATCGCATCGGCTACCTCACGGCTGCACCGTCAGTTGCGCCTGCGCGTGCATCTCCGGATAATTCGCCATCACCGCCTGCACCGTGTAGGTCCCCGGCGCCAGCGGCTCGTCCAGATCGTTGAAGTCGACCGTCTCCGTATAGACCAGCTTGTCGTCCGGATTCACCATCGACGTCCCCACCGCCTTCTCGAACTCGCAATTGTCCGAATAGACATAAATCGGCTTCCCCGCCCCGTTCAAAATCCGAAAATCCCACCGCTGCGCCGTCGGAAACGAAAGCGTGTAGACCTTCTTCCCGTGGTTATGCACCGAAAAAACAAGCTTGATGCTCGGATTCGGCGCAATCGCCTTCAGCGCCTTGATCGACAGCGGATTCGGTGAAACCTCCGCCTTCTCGTCGAACGCTTTCGGGTCCACCTCGTTCGCCCGTTGAATCCGCTTCGGATCGCCGTTGAAAATACTGAACCGGTTCCCCCCCGTGTCCCAGAAACTCGGCGGCTGGTTGTTCTTGCTCGGATTGATGTCAAGACCCGGCGCCGCGTCAAAAACCGCCAGCCCCAGCAAAGCCGCCAGCGAAAACAAAATCCGTCGCATAGCCCTTCACTCTAGGGCCTTCTCCAGCCAGGGCAAGCCTTCTGGAACGCCCTCCCGCCTCCTTCAACTCTCATCCAACTCCAGTCGCCGGCTCAGGTACCGCTCCGCCCGCATGATCGCCCGGAACTTCGTCAGGTCCTCCTCCATCGACCCGCTCAAAATCGTATACTTGTAAAGCCGCCACAGCTTCGACTCCTCCCGCCCCGTCCGCAAGCGCTGCTGCACCTGCTCCTCCGTCTCCGTCCCGCGTTTGCGCAGCCGCCTCTCGAGCTCCTCCAGCGTCGGCGGCATGATGAACACATCGACCAGCGAATTCCGCACCATCGCGTCGTCCGTCTTGCGGATCGTCGCCGCCCCCTGCACGTCGATGTCGAGCAGCACGTCCGTCCCCTGATCGAGCGCCTCCTTCACCGTCGCCTTCAGCGTCCCATAATAATTGTCGTGCACCACCGCGTACTCCAGCATCTCCCCCCGCTCGATGCGCCGCACAAAATCCTCGCGGCTCAAAAAATGATAATCGACCCCGTCCTCCTCGCCCTTCCGCGGCGGACGCGTCGTGCACGAAATCGAATAGATGAAATCGGGCGTCGCCCGCAGGTTCTCGCAAAGCGTGCTCTTCCCCGTGCCCGACGGGGCCGAGACCACAAACAGGATTCCCTGGCGCCGGAAGACGGGTCGGTTCATTCGATATTCTGCACCTGCTCCCGCAATTTTTCCAACTCTGTTTTCATCCCCACGATAATCCGGCTGATCGCCAGGAAATTGGCCTTGTTCCCGATCGTGTTCGTCTCCCGGAACATCTCCTGCAGCAAAAAGTCGAGCGTCCGCCCCACCGGCTCGTCCTTCCCAAGTTCCCCGAAAAACTGGTCCAGGTGGCTCCGCAGCCGCGTCAGCTCCTCAGAAATATCGCTCCGGTCCGCGAAGAAAACGATCTCCTTCAGCAGCCGCTCGTCCGACGCCTCGATCTCCAGCCCCGCCTTCGCCGCCCGGTCCAGCAGCGCCACCCGGTGATGGTCCATCACCTTCGGCGCCAGCACCCCGATCGTCTTCACGCTCTTTTGAATCGCCAGCACCCGCTTGCGCAAATCGGCCGCCAGCGACTCCCCCTCCGCCTTCCGCATCTTCACGAACTGCTCCAGCGCCCCCTTCAACGCTTTCTTCAACGCCGGCCACGCCGTCTCCGTCGCGATCTCCGTGTCTTCCGAATCGACCACCCCCGGTCCGCGCAACACCTGGTCCAGCGTGATCTCCCCGTCCAGCTTCAGCGTCTTGCGCAACGCCTTCAACTGGTTCCGGTACGCCTTCGCCGCCGCCAAATTCATCGCCCCGCTCTTCCCGCCCCCCTTCGCGTGCAGCCCCACCGCCACCGTCAGCCGCCCCCGCGAAATGTGCGCGTTGATCTCGTCCCGCACCCGCGGCTCCAGCTCCAGCAGCGCCCTCGGCAGCGACAGCGCAATCTCCGCCTGCTTCCGGTTCACCGAACTCAGTTCCACGGCGATCTGCCGTCCCTCCAGCATCGCCGTCCCCCGCCCGTATCCAGTCATGCTTCGCATATTTTTTAGTGTAGCGGTGGTCTGCGACCGTCGCACTTCTTAATTTTGACCCAACTTCAGCCGTCGCAGGTTCCTCACATTGAAATAAATCGTAAACAGCCCGAAAAGCGTGAACGCCAGGCACACCGGCACGAGAAGGGGGAGCATGTCCGGCGGCAAAAAGAAATCCAACGGAAAGGGCGGCGAGAACGGAATCCCGAAGTAAGTCAGCGGAAACTGACGCGCGACATAGAGCGTGTACGCCGTCATCGGAAAACAGACAAACCAAACCACGCCCCCGATGATCAGCATGACATAACCGATCCCGATAAAGAACCATCGCAGCGACGGAAACCATCGGCATAGCCAACCAAGAACAAGCATGCTCTTGAATTGTAGTGACGGCCCGCCGCCGCCGCACTTCAAATCTGCCTGCATCGAAGGCTCAGATGATCGGGAGCTCCATGAGATTGCACAAAATCGAGACTAGTGTTAGGTTCGCAATATGACCGCACTACTGGAAAAAGCAATGAACCATGTCAACGCTCTTCCACCGGAAGAGCAGGATGCGGTCGCGTCGCTTATTCTTGAGGAAATCGAATCCGAAAAGCGTTGGGATGAACTGTTCGCCGGCTCCCAGGGACAATTGGCCCAATTAGCCGGACAAGCCATCGCGGAATACAAGGCGGGAAAGACCAAACCGCTCGATCCTGAACGTGATCTCTGAAATCACGGGCTCCTTCCGGCAAGCCTATGGAAAGCTCCCGGAAAGGGTGCGACAGCGAGTGAAAAAAGCCTATCGGCAATGGGCGGCCGACCCAGTCCATCCAAGTCTGCACTATAAAAAGATTCATGCCACCCTGCCGATTTGGTCTGTGCGAGTGGGACTTCATTACCGGGTCGTTGGAGTTGTCCATGACGAAAAAATGCTCTGGTATTTTGTCGGGACACATGCTGAATACGATCGTTTGATCAAAATGCTTTGAGGCCTCTTGACGCGATTCGTGAACAAAATACCCATCCCTCTTTCCGCTTTTTATTTCATTCTTTATTCGCCTCGGCATAGGCTTCAGCGATGATGTCTTTCAAAATTTTCCGACATTTATCCAAGTCACTTGTCTGGAGTCTTATTCGGTAACGTCCCCAACCTTTATCGTAGTTCATCAGGTCGAGTCCGGATGCTTCCGGACGATCTTGCATCTCGGGTGAAAACGCCAATCTTGGCTCACAACCCCAGCATCTCCGCCACCTGCTGCACGTCTTTGTCGCCGCGACCCGAAAGATTCACGATGATTGTCTGATCGGGCCGCAGCGTCGGCGCCAGCTTCATCGTCTCCGCGATCGCGTGCGCGCTCTCCATCGCCGGGATGATCCCCTCCGTCTCGCTCAAAAACCGGAACGCCTTCAGCGCCGCGTCGTCCGTGCAAAACGTATACTCGACCCGCTGCTCGTCCCGCAACCAGGCGTGCTCCGGCCCCACCGCCGCGTAATCGAGCCCCGCCGAAATCGAATGCGTGTTCATGATCTGCCCGTTGCTGTCCTGCAAAATGAACGTCCGCGCGCCCTGCAACACGCCCAGGCTCCCGCCCTGGAACCGAGCCGCGTGCTGACCGGCCAGGATGCCGTGCCCGCCCGCCTCCACCCCGATGCAGCGCACCTGCTTGTCTTTCAGAAAAGGATAAAAAAGCCCGATCGCGTTGCTGCCGCCGCCCACGCACGCGATCAACACGTCGGGGAGATGCTCCTCCCGTTCGAGAATCTGCCGCCGCGCCTCGTCGCCGATCACCCGGTGAAAATCGCGCACCATCATCGGGTAGGGATGCGACCCGAGCGCCGAGCCCAGGATATAATGCGTCGAACGCACATTCGTCACCCAGTCGCGCATCGCCTCGTTCACTGCTTCCTTCAGCGTCTTTTGTCCCGCCGTCACCGGCACCACCGTCGCACCCAGCAGCCGCATCCGCGTCACATTGAGAGCCTGCCGCGCCATGTCGACCTCGCCCATATAGACCACGCATTCGAGCCCGAACCGCGCCGCCACCGTCGCGGTCGCCACGCCGTGCTGCCCCGCGCCCGTCTCCGCGATGATCCGCTTCTTGCCCATCCGCCGCGCGAGCAAAACCTGGCCGAGCGCGTTGTTGATCTTGTGCGCGCCGGTGTGGAGCAGGTCCTCGCGCTTCAAATAAATCTTCGCGCCGCCGAGCCGCTGCGTCATCCGATCCGCGCGATAAAGCGGCGTCGGCCGGCCCGCGTATTCCTCCAGCAAAAATTTCAGCTCGCTCCGAAACGCCTTGTCCCCCTTCGCCTTGTCGTACTCGGCGGCCAGCTCGTGCAGCGGCGCCATCAGCGTCTCGGGCACGAACATCCCCCCGTACGGGCCGAAATGGCCCGTCGCGTCGGGGACCTGGTTCAAAAGCTTTTGCATATCCGGATAAATTTACGCAACTGGTCGTGGTCCTTCCTTCCCGGAGAGGCCTCCACCCCGCTGCTCGCGTCGACCGCATAAGGTTGCACCGTTTCAATCGCCCTCGCAACATTTTCGGGGTTCAGCCCGCCCGACAAAATCAGCGGCTTCGTGATCCGCTTTTTGAACTCCACCGCGAGGTTCCAGTCGTAGACGCGCCCCGTCCCGCCGTGCTCCTTCGACGGCGTATCGAGCATGAACGCGGAGACCTCGTACTGTCCCGGCGTGACCGTCTTCGCCATGTCCGCCGGAAAAACCTTGATCACCGGCAGATACTTCCCGACCGCCTTCACGTGCGCCGGCGACTCCTCGCCATGCAGTTGCGCCGCGCCGAAATTCTTGAGAAGTTTCCTCCAGCCCAGGTTCGTGAACTCCCTTGACGCGTTCACCGTCACGGCCACCGTCTGCACGAACGGCGGCAGCATCTCCACGATCCGGACCGCGTCCTCGATCGCAATGAACCGCTTGCTCTTCTCGTACAAAATAAATCCGAGCGCGTCGGCCCCCGCCGCCGCCGCCGCCTCGGCATCCTCCAGGTTTGTAATCCCGCAAATCTTTACGCGCATCCTCCCAATGTAGCGGCGGTTTATGATAGTTGCCAGCCCATCATCTCCTTTCCCAAGATGCCGTCTTGCTCGGATAGGGGCACCTGATTTATTGTCTTGTTCTGGCCGTGGCTTGCGCCTTTGTTGCTTACGGCAGGTTTGTGTTAAGGCCATTTTAAGCATCTTTAAAAATCAATGGAATGAATCCCAAGGTTAATTTCTTTTTTAGTAAAGCCAAACAGTGGCGGGAAGAATTCGCGGCATTGAGAACAATCGTCCTCGACTGTGGGCTAACCGAAGGATGGAAGTGGATGCATCCCTGTTACGCACTTGATAACAGCAATGTCGTTTTGATCCATGGATTTAAGGAATACTGCGCGCTTCTGTTTATGAAAGGCGCGTTGTTAAAGGACACCGAAGACATTCTCATCCAACAAACAGAGAACGTGCAGGCGGCGCGCCAGATTCGTTTCACCAATGTCGGGGAAATAGTAAAGATGGAATCCATTTTGAAAGCCTATATCAAGGAAGCCATTCAAGTGGAAAAAGCTGGTTTGGAGGTGAAATATAAAAAGACTTCGGAATTCACTGTTCCCGATGAATTTCAGAAACGACTGCGTGAGATTCCCGCCTTGAAAGCGGCATTTGAGTCCTTGACGCCAGGACGACAGAGAGGATACCTGCTTCATTTTTCCTCACCCAAACAATCCAAGACTCGGGAGGCAAGAATTGAAAAGTGCACCCCACTTATTTTTGATGGAATGGGATTAAATGATCAGTAACGCTGCCAAACGGTCGTTTCTTCGCCGGATTTAACCTCAACGCCGGTGTCGTCCTGCGCAAAACTCGTTACTTCACGTCCACAATAAATCGTCATCGCCGCTGACGTAGTGCGCCGAAAGTCGCGACTGCTCCCGCGAAGCGGCAAACCGGTCGGCTGCGTCGGCCGGCATCAAGCGGGGCTGCGGAGAACTGCTTTAAAAAATTAGCGCCGTCTGACGCCGAAACTGTAGCCCTTGCCGGCGCGGCCGCCGCGGATATTCCCCGCTTTGCCGACAACGTGCCTGGCCTTGTCGTCGAGGGCGAGCGAATAGACGTAAGAAAAATTCTCCAGCTTCACGCGCGGAATCTGCTGCCCGATGAACCGCTCGATGGCGGCGACGTCGGGGCCTTCCTCGGCGGTCATCAGGGTGAACGCATCGCCGACGGCCTGCGCGCGTCCGGTCCGCCCGATGCGATGGACGTAATCCTCGGCGTGTTGCGGCACGTCGTAGTTGATGACGTGGCTGATTCCCGCCACGTCGATGCCGCGCGACGCGATGTCGGTCGCGACCATGACCTCGTACTTGCCGTTGCGAAATCCTTCCAGCGCCTCGATCCGTTCGTTCTGCGAGCGGTTCGAGTGGAGCACGGCGACCGAATGTTGCGAGTGCTTGAGTTGCGCCGCGATCCGGTCGGCGGCGTGCTTGGTGCGGACAAAAATCAGCACGGAATCGAAATTGGTTTTCTTGAGCAGCTCGACGAGCAGGTCGAATTTCTGCACGGCGGCGACGGGATAGAGAGCGTGCGTGACCGTGGTGGTCGGCATGTTTTGCCGGCCGATCTCGATCCGTTCGGGTTGGCGCAGGGCCCACTCGGTCAGCCGCGCGATCTCCGGCGGCATGGTGGCGGAAAAGAGGAGTGTCTGGCGGTCGCGCGGGCAGAGGTCGATGATTTTACGCACGTCGGGCATGAAGCCCATGTCGAGCATCCGGTCGGCTTCGTCGAGCACGAGATGCTTGATCTGATTGAGCTTCACGTTGCCCTGTTCGAGGTGATCGATCAGCCGCCCCGGCGTCGCGACGAGCACGTCGGCGCCGGCCTTGAGCTCCTTGAGTTGCTGGCCGTAACCGACCCCGCCGTAGATGACGGTGGTGCGAATGTCGGTAAAGCGGGAGTAATCGCGAAACGCCGTCTCGACCTGCGCGGCCAGTTCGCGCGTCGGTTCGAGGATCAGCACGCGCGGGCCGGGCCCGTGCGCTTTCAGGAGACTGAGCAGCGGCAGGCCGAAGGCCGCCGTTTTGCCGGTGCCGGTCTGGGAGGCGCCGATGATGTCCCCGCCGCCGAGGACGATGGGGAACGCGCGCAACTGAATCGGTGTCGGGTCGATATAGCCCATCGATTGGACGCCGTGGACGACATCGTCGGAGAGGCCGAGATTTTGAAAGGACATGGCTGAAAAGGTTAAAGGTTAAAGGGTGAAGGTGAAAGGAAGGAACACCAACCCCGGCCGAGTGGAGCGGATGCGGTAAATGAGAATGCGCGCATGAAATCAGGAAGCGGGTCGCGCGGGAAGTTGTTCGAGGGCCGATTTGTTGTCGGGGAATTTTTTGAGAATCATCAGCAGCCGCTCCATCTGCGCCTGCACCGGAAGGCCGTGCAGGCCGCGCCGGATGGTCGTCACCTTCTCCAAAATCGACTTGGGCAAGAGCAGCTCTTCGCGCCGCGTGCCCGATTTCTCGATGTCGATCGAGGGATAGATGCGGGCTTCGGCCAGGCGGCGATCGAGCACGATCTCCATGTTGCCCGTCCCCTTGAACTCCTGGAAAATCACCTCGTCCATCCGCGAATTGGTGTCGATCAGCGCCGTGGCCACGATGGTCAACGCGCCCGCCTCCTCGGTCTGGCGGGCCGCGGCGAAAATTTTCCTCGGGATTTCCAGTGCGCGCGCGCTGATGCCGCCGCTCATCGTGTTGCCCTTCGAGCCGACGTTGAAGGCGCGGCCCAGGCGCGTGATCGAATCGAGCAGGATGAAGACGTCCCGTCCGCTCTCGACCAGCCGCTTCGCGCGTTCGATCACCAGCTTCGCCAGACGGACATGGCTCGCGTTTTCCTGGTCGTTGGACGACGACCAGATTTCGCCGCGACTATGCAGGAACTGGCGGAAATCGGTCACTTCCTCGGGCCGCTCGTCGATCAGCACGATCATGACGAACGTGTCGGGGGAATTGATCAGCACGGCGTCGGCGATGGCCTGCATCAGCATCGTCTTGCCGCTGCGGGGCGACGCGACGATCAGCCCGCGCTGGCCGTGGCCGATGGGCGTCATCAGGTCGAGCACCCGGGCCGAAAGCTTGTCTGCGCCGGTCTCAAGCTTGATCCACCGGTTCGGGTTGATCGTGGTGAGCTCCTCGAAGGGAAGCTGGTCGCGGTAGAGTTCGATGGCCCGGTCGTTGACTTGCTGGAGCTCGATGAGTTGGGGGCCGCGGCCGTTGGAAATACTGATGCCGGAGAGCTGCACGCCGTCACGCAAGGCGTTGCGCTTGATCATGTCCGGCGGGACAAAGACATCCTGCGGCGTAGGTGCGCTGCCCCGCTCGGGTTTGCGCAAGAAACCGTAACCTTTATCGTGAATTTCGAGAATGCCCGCTACGGGCGATGAATCTGACATGAGGGAAAAGCACTACCCCGACGGGGGCTGTGCACCACGCAAGGTTGCCCATTCCGCCCTCTAATGCAAGGATTTATTTTTGGAAACCTCTCTTTTGTCATCTTGATTTTGTCATCCTGAGCTTGTCGAAGGATCAGGTCTCCTGCCTTTATTCTTTTGGGATGAGTACATGCGGCAACTCCAATACACCGTGCCAATCCATCATGAGATGATCTCCCTGATTTTGCGGAATCGTCAAAGTGCCGGAAAGATAATAAGTATGGCCATCTGCAACGGGTATGATCCAGGAATGCATCGGTCCAAAGTCGATGATTTGACGCGTACCGGGAGGGACGCCCAGCCCGTGATTGTTAATTAAAAAAACGAAGTGTGCTATCGAACGGCATCACCAAAGTTTCAAAAAGCGGCGACATGCCGTCATAAGGCTCGCCTGCGGGTCCGAGCGCTTTGCCCGACTCATCGGCTATGTGCATAGCCAGGGCATCTTCGGTATATCGAATTTTGCGATCACCGAGAACATTCATCGTATTCTGGAATTCAAGGTAAACGCGCACAAAGGGGTCACCCGTGCGCTTTTGATCGGCCGGAATGATCAGTTTGCCGCGTAGTCCGTTGACGGGTTTACTCCACAGGACTTCGTTGTCATCCGCTTGTACGAGGATCGGCAACAAAACGAGCCATGCCCAATGATGCCAACGCATCCCGCCATGATTAGGCCGGGCTGATCCTTCGACAAGCTCAGGATGACGGAGCTTTATTTTGAGACGCGAAGGGCCTCGCATCCCCGCCAGGATGACGCAAAATTAATTTATCTTTTCGTGGCCGATAATCTAACTATCGCTATTTTTGCCTTTGGCTTTATGTTGTATCTCGCCGACATTGTCCTGCCGATCTCCTCCCCTCCGCTCGCTCGCGGCGCCGTCCGGGTCGAGGGAGCGGAAATTATCGCCGTCGGGCCGGCATCCGAGTTGCCCGCGCAGCCCGGCGAACCGGTCACGGATCTTGGCGCGAGCACGCTTTTGCCGGGGCTGATCAACGCCCATTGCCATCTCGACTTCACGCGATTCAAGGGCGCCCTCAGCCCCAAGCAGGGCTTCACGGAATGGATCAAGACGATCAACGCGCTGCGGCGGTCGTTCACCACGCGGGATTACATCGATGCGATCGCCGAGGGATTCGAAATGCTGGCCCGGGGCGGCGTCACGACCGTGGCCAACATCGAGGCCTTCCCGGAACTCCTTCCGCAACTCCCGGTCCCGCCCCTGCGCACATGGTGGTTCCTCGAATTGATCGATGTCCGCTCGCGAATCAACGAGGACGAAACGCTCCTCGGCGCGCTCAGCTTTTTCGAAAAGCATCCCGAGTGGCTCGGCGGCTTCGGCCTCTCGCCCCACGCGCCCTACACCGCTTCCGTCGATCTCTACCGCCTGGCCCGCACCTGCGGGGAAAAATACGGAATGCTCTCCACCACGCACATCGCCGAGTCGATCGAGGAGCACGAGATGTTTTCCCACGCCCGCGGGCCGCTCCACGATTTCCTGGCCGGCCTGGGCCGGGACAACTCCGATTGCGGCCATGGCTCGGCCTTATCCCATCTCGTGGAGCATGGCGTCATCGGCCCCAACTGCATCATCGCGCACCTCAATTATCTTCAGGATTACGATTACGAGCTGGTCGCACGGTCGGGCGCTTCCGTGGTCCATTGTCCCAAGTGCCACACCTATTTCGGCCACGCGCCGTTTCCCATGAAGGCGCTGCGCGAGCACGGCGTCAACATCTGCCTCGGCACCGACAGCCTGGCCAGCAACAACGCGTTCGATATGCGCTCCGAAATGCGCGAGGCGCAGGCGATGCATGGACTGGGCGATCGCGAGGTCCTCGAAATGGTCCTCCTTAACGGCGCGCGCGCCCTGGGCCAGGCGGGAAAGCTCGGCCAGATTTCACGGGGAAGCGTGGCGGACCTCGTCGCCTTTCCCCACGCCGGCGCGCCCGACCCCGATCTCGATCTCTACCGGCAGGTCGTCCAATCCCACGAGGAGCCGAACCTGCTTCTCGTCAATGGACGGTGCCGCGCACGGCAGTAAAGCTTCGCCAGAAAAACGCCGCCGTGCGCGGCAAGTACCGCTCTCCGCGGGGATTTACTGCCATGCGCGGCAAATACCGCCCTCCGCAGGAGCGAAAAGGGTTGGCCTGTTCCAGCAATCTTTTATAGTGCCGCCATGTCGTTACAGCGCGCGCGCGAAACCTTGGAGTTGATGCTCGGCCATCTCGGCCTCGTTTTCGAGGTGGAGGAGATGGAGCCGTCGGGTCGGCACGTCCTCAACATCCACTCGCGCGAAGCGGGCAGGCTCATCGGCCGCGACGGCCAGATCCTCGACGATCTCCAATATCTCCTCAATCGTATTTTGAACCGCGGCGAGGAGGGCGCCCCCAACGTCATCGTCGACGTCGAAGGCTATCGCCAGAAGGAAAAGCAGGATTTCCTCGGCCACATCCGTGAACTCGCCGAGCAGGTCAGGCGGACCGGACGTCCGCTGGTCCTTGCGCCGATGAACTCGTTCGACCGGCGGCTCGTTCATCAGGCCTTTGCGGAAGACCCCGAAATCGCCACACAAAGCGAGGAAGGCGCCGCGCGCCTCAAACAAATCACCCTGGCCCTTCGCAGCTCGCTCAACGCGCCGGGTCCAACTTCCTGAAACATCTTGAGTAAAAAAGCCCTCATCTCGGGAATCACCGGCCAGGACGGCTCCTATCTCGCCGAATTGCTCCTCTCCAAAGGCTACCAGGTCCACGGCATCATTCGCCGCTCCAGCTCGTTCAACACCGAGCGGATCGATCATCTTTACATGGACCCCCACGTCCATGGCGTGAAGCTTTTCCTTCACTATGGCGACCTGAGCGACTCGGCCTCCCTCATGCGCCTGCTGCACGATCTCCAACCCGACGAGGTTTATCATCTCGGCGCGCAGAGCCATGTCCGCGTCAGCTTCGACGTGCCCGAATACACGGGCGATGTCACGGCGCTGGGCACCACCCGGCTCCTGGAAGCGATTCGCGAGACGGCGCCGAAAGCCCGCTTCTACCAGGCCTCGAGCAGCGAAATGTACGGGCTGGTGCAGGCCGTCCCGCAGCGGGAAAACACGCCGTTTTATCCGCGCAGCCCTTACGGCGCCGCCAAGGTCTACGCCTACTGGATGACGGTCAACTACCGCGAAAGCTACAAGATGCATGCCAGCAACGGCATTCTCTTCAATCACGAATCGCCCCGGCGCGGCGAGACGTTTGTCACCCGCAAAATCACGCGGGCCCTGGCGCGGATCAAGGCCGGTTTGCAAAAGGAACTCTACCTCGGAAACCTCGAGGCCAAACGCGACTGGGGTTACGCGCCCGAATATGTCGAGGCGATGTGGCTCATGCTCCAGCAGGAACAGGGCGGCGATTACGTCGTCGCCACCGGCGAGACCCATTCGGTCCAGGAATTTCTCGAGAAGGCCTTCGGCTTCGCCGACCTCGACTGGAAGAAATATGTGAAGATCGATCCCCGCTATTACCGCCCGGCCGAAGTCGACCTGCTCATCGGCGACGCCTCCAAGGCCGGAAAAGTCCTCGGCTGGCGGCCGAAAACAACCTTTGTCGAATTGGTGAAAATCATGGTCAAGGCCGACATGGACGACCTCGCCCGGCAACTCAGCGGGAAAAACATCCGGTCATGAAACCAAACGACGCCATTTTTGTGGCGGGCCATCGGGGGATGGTCGGCGCGGCCCTCGTCCGGCTCCTGCGCGAACGCGGCTTCACGAATCTCCTCCTCCGCGCCCGTGCGGAACTCGACCTTTGCGACGCCCGCGCCGTCCGCGCCTTTTACGAAAAATTCCGTCCCGATTACGTCATCGTCGCGGCGGCGAAAGTCGGCGGCATCTGGGCCAACGCCACGCACCCGGTCGAATTTCTCAGCGAGAATTTGCAGATCGAACTCAACGTCATCAACGGCGCCCACGCGGCCGGCGCGAAGAAACTTCTCTTTCTCGGCAGCTCCTGCATCTATCCCCGGCTCGCGCCCCAGCCGCTGAAGGAGGACGCGCTGCTCACCGGCAGCCTCGAGCCGACCAACGAATCCTACGCCCTCGCCAAAATCTGCGGCATCCGGCTCTGCCAGGCCTACGCCGGACAGCACGGCGCGAACTTCATCTCCGCCATGCCGACCAACCTCTACGGACCCGGGGACAACTTCGACCTCGAGACCTCGCACGTCCTCGCCGCGTTCCTTCACAGGTTTCATCTCGCCAAGGAAAAGGCGCAACCCGCGATCACCCTTTGGGGCACCGGCGGCGCTTATCGGGAATTTCTCCACGTCGACGATCTGGCTCAAGCCTGCCTCTTTCTCATGGAGACCTACGATTCGCCCGAACTCATCAACGTCGGATGCGGCCACGACATCACGATTCGCGAGCTGGCCGAACGGGTCGGCAAGATCGTCGGTTATTCCGGCAAAATCGAATGGGACGCGACCAAGCCCGACGGCACGCCGCGCAAGCTGCTCGATGTCTCCCGGCTGACCCGGCTCGGCTGGAAGGCCAAAATCCCCCTCGAAGAAGGCATCCGCTCCACCTACCAATGGTGGCTGGAAAACCGGTAGCCGTCGTACCCTGGCGGTGCCTTCCTCTCCGTGCGCGGGGCTGCCCCGCCGCAGTTGGCTTGAATGGCTTGCGTGGCCTATCTTTTTAGCCCAGGCAGTCCATCCAGGTTTTCCAGAGCTACCGCCCGGAGTTTTTCTGTGCGATTCTTGGCGCATGAAAACAACGGCGCGATTACCAAAGATTGAAGGTAGTTCTTGCTGCCGTGCGCAGCACCGGCACAGGCCCTGCGCCGGATTTCTAATCCGAAATAATATCTTTTCCGGTCTCCGCCAACCCCATCGTCCGCAACACCCCGCGCACCTTCGCGATTTCGTGCGTCCGCAGAAGGCTCGCCTGACCCAGCAGCGCCAGCACCGAGAAAAACGGCTCCGCCGCGCGCACCTCGTCCTCGAAGCATTCGAACGCGTGCGGCAACGCCTGGCACACCGGCCACCCGAGCGCGCGCAGGCGAAAGCTGTTGAGGAAAACATGCATCTGGTGCCGGACGCGCGCGGCGCTGTCCTGCAAATTCCGGTAATAAAAACCGAGTCCCGGATCGATCCAGATGCGCGACACCCCCGCCTCCGTCGCCGCGTCGATCTGCCGCGCGAAAAATTCGTACAGCGTCGCCACCGGATCGCGCCCCAGGTCGAGATCGCCCACTTCGCGCACGTTTTCGCCCTGCACGAAACAGATGATCACCCCCGCCTCGAAGTCGGCCACTTCGCGAAAAATTTCGCCGCAATCGGCCGTGCCGGTCAGGTTGAGAACCTTCGCGCCCGCCTTCAGGCAGGCCGTCGTCACGCTGGGATGATAGGTCTCGACCGAAACGCAAATTCCCGCCGAGGCCAGTTCGCGCACGACGGGAAGGAGCGCGCTTTTCTGCGCCGCCTCGCCAATCTGCGCCGCGTGGGCCAGTGTCGATTCCGCGCCCACGTCGACGATCGCCGCGCCCTGCTCGCGCAGCACCCGCCCTCGCCCGATCGCCGCCTCCGCGCTCAGCGCCACGCTTTCGCGGTACCACGAGTCGGCGGAGAGATTCACCACGCCCATCAGGTACGCCTGCTTCTCAAAATCGAAGCGATGCGGGCCCAGCGCGAAATCGGCGACGGGCAGCGCCGCCGCTTCCCGATATTTCCCGTGCAAGGCCGCAAGCGTGGCGAGATCGAGCATTGTCCCCAGCCTAGTTTTTCGGACGGGATTAACAAGATTAACACGATTCGGAAAAAGGATTTAGACAGGAGGAACATGAGGAACATGAGGAACATGAGGCACATGAAATCAGAAGCAGAAAAGAAAATCCCCTCATGTTATTCATGTTTCTCATGTCTAATTCTCCTGTCTTTTCCCCTTCAAAAAAATTCCGTTAATTTGGAAAATGTGGTAATTCTGTCAAGATTCCCCCGACTTCCTGTGCTAGGTTTGCGGGTTATGGCCATGGAGGAAATCCGAATCGGCGGCGCCCGCCAGCACAACCTCAAGAACGTCTCGCTGACGCTTCCGCGCAACAAGCTCGTCGTCTTCACCGGCGTCAGCGGCTCGGGCAAATCGTCGCTCGCCTTCGACACCCTCTACGCCGAGGGCCAGCGCCGCTACGTCGAGAGCCTCTCCACCTACGCGCGGCAATACCTCGAGCAGATGGAAAAACCCGACGTCGATTTCATCGAAGGCCTCTCCCCCGCCATCGCCATCGAGCAGCGCACCGCCGGCGGCAATCCCCGCTCGACTATCGCCACCACGACCGAAATCCACGATTTTCTCCGCCTCCTCTTCGCCCATCTCGGCCGGCCGCATCATCCCAAAACCGGCAAGCCGCTCCGGCGCTGGTCGGTGCAGCAGATGGTCGACCGCGTCCTCGCCGCGAAGGAGGGGACGCCCATCCAGATTCTCGCGCCCGTCATTCTCAAACAAAAGGGCGAGTTCCGCGACGTGGTCGAAAAATTGCGCCGCGAGGGATTCGTCCGCGCCCGCATGGACGGCGCGATTTGCGAATTGGAGCAGCCGCCGCGCCTCGACAAATCGCGCGCCCACACCATCGAGGCCGTCATCGACCGGCTCAAGATCGGCGTCTCGATCAAGACGCGCCTCACCGACTCGCTCGAACTCGCCTTGAAAACCGGCAACGGGGTCGTGACCATTTTGTTCGGCCCGCCCGACGCCGTCGCCGACGAGTTGACTCTGAGCAACCAGAACTTCGACCCCGAGACGGGCTATCGCTACGCCGAAATCACGCCGCGCCACTTTTCCTTCAACAGCCCGCAGGGCGCGTGTCCCGTTTGCGACGGACTCGGGACCGAATCGGTCTTCGATCCCGCGCTGCTGATTCCCGACGGCTCGGTGCCGCTCGAGGAAATGCCGGTCGTGCCGTGGCGCCGGGCATCGCCCGCCCTCGCCAAACTTTATCGCGGCCAACTGTCGGCGCTGGCCGCGGCCTACAACGAGCCGATGTCGCGGCCATGGCGCGAGTGCGGCGACGTCTTTCAACGCGCGCTGATCGAGGGAACCGGCGCCGAAAAAATCAGCTTCACCACCACGCGCAACGGCAAAACGGTGGTGACCGAACGCCCCTTCGAGGGGTTGATCGCCCAACTGACCCGCCTCCATGCCGAGAGTAAAAGCGAGCTGACGCGCCACCGGCTTCATCAGTACATGACGCGGATCACGTGCCGGACATGCGGCGGCGCGCGGCTCCGTCCCGAGGTCCTCGCGGTCACGCTCGGCGGCCCGCCATCCCAGGGTGGGGATGCGAGCCCCCCGCCGTCTGCCAAATTCGACGGACGCGAAGAGACTCGCGTCCCTACCTACGGTCTCAACATCGCGCAGTTCAGCCACCTCTCCATCACCGCCGCGCAACGCTGGCTCGAGGCGTGGACGCTGACGCCGCAGGAGGAAAAAATCGGCGGCGAGGTCCGGCGCGAAATCCTGCAACGGCTCGGCTTCCTCAACCATGTCGGGCTCGGCTACCTGACGCTCGACCGCGAAAGCGGCACGCTGTCGGGCGGCGAGGCGCAGCGCATCCGGCTCGCGACGCAGATCGGCTCGAAGCTCACCGGCGTCCTCTACATTCTCGACGAACCGAGCATCGGCCTCCATCAGCGCGACAACGAGCGGCTCCTCGAGACCCTGCGCGAATTGCGCGACCTCGGCAACACCGTCATCGTCGTCGAGCACGACGAGGACACCATCCGCGCCGCCGATTACCTTGTCGATCTCGGCCCTCACGCCGGTCTGCGCGGCGGGCAGATCGTCGCGGCGGGCACCGTCGAGGAGGTGCTGGCCAATCCGAAATCGCTGACCGGCCGGTTCCTCAACGGCGCGCAATCGATCCGCGTGCCGAAAACGCGCCTGCCACCGAACAACGGCTGGGTGCGCGTCATCAACGCGCGCGAAAACAACCTGCGCAACGTCACCGTCGGCTTTCCCGTCGGCCGGATGACCTGCGTCACCGGCGTCAGCGGCTCGGGCAAAAGCACGCTGGTCAACGACGTCCTCTGCCGCGCCCTCTTCCGCCATTTTTATCAATCGAAGGAAGCGCCCGGCGCGCACGACGGCATCGACGGGATCGACCTCATCGACAAGGCCGTCGTCATCGACCAGACGCCGATCGGGCGCACGCCGCGCTCGAATCCGCTCACCTACACCGGCGCGTTCAATTCGATCCGTGATCTTTTCGCGCAACTCCCCTCGTCGCGCGTCCGCGGCTACGGGCCGGGCCGGTTCAGCTTCAACGTGAAGGGCGGGCGCTGCGAGCATTGCGAGGGCGACGGCGTCCGCAAGATCGAGATGAATTTTCTGCCGCCGGTCTACGTGACCTGCGAGGCGTGCGGAGGACGGCGCTTCAACCGCGAGACGCTCGAGATCACCTACAAGGGCCTCAACATCGCCGACGTGCTCGAAATGACCGTCGACGACGGTCTCAATTTTTTCCGCAACGTCCCCGCCGCCGCCGACAAACTCGATGCGCTCACCGCGGTCGGCCTCGGCTACCTCCATCTCGGCCAGCAGGCGACCACGCTTTCGGGCGGCGAAGCGCAGCGGGTCAAGCTCGCCGCCGAACTCGCGAAGCGGGCCACGGGCCGGACGATGTACATCATGGACGAACCGACGAGCGGCCTCCACTTTGCCGACATCGAGCAGCTTCTCCAGGTCCTCTTTAAGCTCCGCAACGCCGGCAACACCCTCGTCGTCATCGAGCACCAGCTCGACGTCATCAAATGCGCCGACTACGTCATCGACCTCGGCCCGGAAGGCGGCGAGGGCGGCGGGCAGATCGTCGCCAAAGGCACGCCCGAATTTGTCGCGGCCCAAGCCGCGAGTCATACCGGCCGTTTTTTGCGGAAGGTGCTGGGTGGGACTTCTGCTGGATCAGCTTTGCAAGCCGGTAAAAACGAGTTATGATTGGGGCATGAAATTTGTCGCCACGCTCGATAGGGACGAAGATGGCGTTTGGATTGCCGAATGTCCGTCCATCCCCGGCTGTGTCAGTCAAGGTCAAACCCGCGAGGAGGCAATTAGCAACATCAGGGAAGCAATCTCGTTATGCCTCGAAGTCCGCGCCGAACGCGGGTTGCCGTTGTGGATTTGAGGCAGGCTGAACTGATCCTTCGACAAGCTCAGGATGACGGATCGTTTGTTTTTACTTCCGCCGCGCCTGCTTGATGGCCTGGTCCATCTCACGCTTGGCCACCGCTTTTTTGAGGTCTTCGCGTTTGTCCCGGACGTTCTTGCCGATGCCGACGCCGAGGAGAACCTTGAGCCGGTGCCCCTTCCAGTACATCTTCAGCGCGACCAGCGTCCGGCCCTTCACGGCGACGATGACGAACAGCTTGCGGATTTCCTGCCGATGCAGGAGAAGCCGCCGGACCGCCTTCGGTTCATGGTTGAACCGGTTCGCCTGCTTGTAGGGCTGGATGTCGAAGTTATGGAGCCAGACCTCGTTCTTCTCGATCCGCGCGAAGGCGTCCGTCAGATTTCCCTGCCCGGCCCGCAGGGACTTCACCTCCGTGCCGCGCAGGACGATCCCGGCCTCGTACGTCTCCAGGATTTGGTAATCGCGGTGCGCCTTGCGGTTGGTGATCAGATCGTCGCCCATGGTTTTTCTCAAAGGTTCTAGGGACTCAGCCGCTCGATGATCCAGGTCGTTCCCTCTTTCCGGTAGCGGAGCCGGTCGTGGAGCCGGTTGGTCCGGCCCTGCCAGAATTCGAACCGTTCCGGCGCGAGGAGATAGCCGCCCCATGTCTCCGGAACCGGAACGTCCTCGGGAAATCGCGCGTCCGCCTCGGCCAGCCGCGCTTCAAGGAGGGCCCGATTCGGAATCGCCTCGCTTTGATTCGACGCCCACGCGCCGAGCCGGCTGCCGCGCGGCCGCGTCTCGAAATAGGCCGCCGCCTCGGCTCGCGACGTTTTTGCGACCGTCCCTTCGATCCGCACTTGGCGCTCGAGTTCGATCCATCCAAAGGTCAGCGCCGCGCGGGGATTGGCCGCCAGGTCGCGCCCCTTTTCACTCTCGTAGTTCGTGAAAAAAACAAAGCCCTTCGCGTCGAATCCCTTCAGCAGCATCAGCCGCGCATGCGGTTGGCCCTCCGCGGAAACGGTCGAGAGAACCATCGCGTTCGGCTCGGCGATCGCCGCGCAGCCGAGCGCCTCCTGAAACCACCGCGCGAATTGGCGGAACGGGTCCGGGGCGAGGTCGGCCTCATCCAGGCCGCGCTGGGCGTAATCGCGCCGCAGCGCCGCGACCTGGGAAGCGGGAGGTAAATCGGTGGACATGCGAATCCCATCCTACTCCATTCGACCCAATCCACAATCCGGCAAAAAAGCGGCGATCGGTCAGCCTTCCGAGGCCCGCCGTTTCGCCTCGCCGGAATGTTGGTGCGGATTGGCGCGGAGGAGTAATTTCAGCTTCGCCTCGGAATCCTCCATCAACTTCACCATGGTTTTGCGCCGGGCCTCCATCTCCTTCTGCATCTGCGCGACCTCGTGTTCCCCAAGGGGCCGAATCCGTGCTTTCTGCTGATGAGTCGAGGACATATTTTCCTCACAATTCGGTGATTTTCGGCCCAAAAACTCAACCTGCGGTTTCACTGGGCACTTCCGTTCCCCTGGAAAAATGACCCCGCGCTCGGGCGGATGGTTACATTAATTTAAAATCCTCATTGCACCCATCAACCCTTGCGCGAAACTAACCCGATGTCCGTCGAATATGTCCTGAAGAAAAATCCCCCTTCCGCCCCCGCCGACGCTCGCATCGATTACCGCGCCCAGCTCAACGACGAGCAGTACGCGGCGGTCACGGCGAAGCCGGGGCCGATCCTCGTCATCGCCGGCGCGGGCAGCGGCAAGACGCGCACGCTCACCTACCGCGTCGCCTACCTGATCGAGAACGGCGTCGAGCCCGAGAACATCCTGCTGCTGACGTTCACCAACAAGGCCTCGCGTGAAATGCTCGACCGCGTCGGCCATTTGCTGCCGCACGACATCTCCCGCATCTGGGGCGGGACCTTTCATTCGGTGGCCAACCGCCTCCTGCGCCGCCATGCGAACGAGGTCGGGTTCAGCGCCGATTTCACCATTCTCGACCGCGACGACGCCGCCGACCTCGCCCTCGCCGCGCTGAAGGCGACCGGCCTCGACACCAAGGACAAGACGCTGCCCAAGGGCGCCGTCCTGCTCGACGTTTTCGGCCTCGCGGCCAGCACCGAGAAATCGATCGCGAGCGTGATCGACACAAATTATCCCTACTTTTACGAGATCGCCGACAAGCTCGAAGCCATCCACCGCATCTACCGCGACCGCAAGCGGGCCGACAATGTCATGGATTACGACGACCTCCTCGTCTACGCGCTGAAGCTCCTCCGCGAACACGAAGACATCCGCAAGTTTTACCAGGAACAGTTTCAGCATGTCCTCGTCGACGAGTACCAGGACACCAACAAAATCCAGGCCGACTTCATCGACGCCATCGCGGCCTTTCATCACCAGGTCATGGCCGTCGGCGACGACGCGCAGAGCATCTATTCGTGGCGCGGCGCGAACTTTGAAAACGTCCTCACCTTTCCACAGCGGTTTCCCGGCACGCGGGAAATCCGCATCGAGACCAATTATCGGAGCACGCCCGAAATCCTCATGCTGGCCAATCACGCCATTGCCGCGAATACGCGCCAGTTTCCGAAGAACCTCCACGCCGTCCGCCCCGCCGAAAAATACTCCAAGCCCGCCCTGATCTCTCTTCAGGACGCGAGCCAGCAGGCCAATTTCATCTGCCAGCGCATCGAGGAGTTGCAGGAGGAGGGCATCGACCTCAACGAAATCGCCGTCCTTTACCGCGCCCATTTTCACTCCATGGAATTGCAGATGGAAATGACGCGCCGCCAGATGCCCTTCGAGCTGTTGAGCGGACTCCGTTTCTTCGAGCAGGCCCACGTCAAGGACGTCGCCGCGTTTCTCAAATTCGCGCTCAATCCCAAAGACGAACTCGCCTTCAAGCGGATCGCGGCCCTGATGCCCGGCGTCGGCGAGCGCACCTCCGACAAAATGTGGCAGAAGCTCGCCGAGGGCGCCGAATTCGCCGCGCTCGAACCGCCCCCCAAAGCCGCCGCGCCCTGGAAACAATGGGTCGAGACCCACAGCCAGATTTCCGCCCCCGAACTCCGCTCGCGCGCCTCCGAACAAATTCAGGCGGTCATCGACGCCATCTACGGCGATTACATGAAAACGAAGTTCCCGAACTTCCAGTCGCGGCTCGAGGACCTGGGCCAGTTGCGCGCCTTCGCCCAGAACTTCGAGCGGACCGAGGAATTCCTCGCCCAGTTGGCGCTCATGACCAACATCGACGGCGGCCCGAGACGCGACGGCCCCCTGGCCGGCCAGCCCTGCGTCCGCCTCAGCACGATCCACCAGGCCAAGGGCCTCGAGTGGAAAGTCGTTTTCGTCATCATGCTCTGCGACGGCCTCTTTCCCGCCGCGCGGTCGATGGAAACCCTCGAGGGCGAGGAGGAGGAGCGGCGCCTTTTCTACGTCGCCGTCACGCGCGCCTGCGACGAGCTTTACCTCACCTATCCCCTCATGCGCGCCACCGCCTCCTTCGACGACCGCTGGCAGGAGCCCTCCCGCTTCATCATGAATTTTCCCCGCGGCCTCGTCAACGAGTGGAAGATCAAGGCCGCCCCGCCTGCGTGGAGTTAGGGCCTGTTAACACTATTTTATGGACAGATCGCTCGTACTCGGAAAAGCCATCCTGAAAGAGACCTCTGCAAAACCCATTCTCTAAGCGATCCGCCATCCCGAGCTTGTCGAGGGATCAGTTCCCCGCCTCTGAAAAAGGCAAACCGAACTGATCCTTCGACAAGCTCAGGATGACAGAATCCTAAAAGAGAGACTTTCGCAGAGGTCTCTGAAAGGATGGCCATCATTCAGCCCGGGGTAGGCGCGGGGGACAACGTCCCATGCGCCTACCTTGGGCTGTATGATTGCAACCCCGTTGGGGTTGCTGCGGCAACTGACAATAGTGTGACACGCCCTAAGGCTGCTCTGCGCCTACGACGCAAAGGAAACTTCTCTTACCGGTTCCGGAACCACGGGAACCCGCTTGCGGCCTGATGTCAACGCCGCCTTCCACGCCAGAAAGGGTTGCTCGATCCAATGCCACGAGAAGGAAGCGACGGCGAATGTCACCGCCAGTAAGATCGCGATCCGAGCGAAGGCGTTGTGATCCTCGGTCATTCCGAGGGACGCCAGCAGCGGAGAGACCAGAACGATGATAAAGACGTGGTAAACGTAGACCCCGTAGCTGATCTTTCCCAGATAGACGAGAGGCTCCCAACTCAATATCCGCGCATACCGGTCCTGCATCCCGGTCAGTGAAGCCGCAAGCACCCAGGCAAGGAAAACCGCGTCGACCGATTCCGTCAGCGCCAGCCACACGTTGCCCTCGGGAAGCGTCATCAGCGCCCGGCCCAGGAAGAAACACGCCCCGGCGGCCAGCGGCATCGCGAAAAGGAGCGTCTTCGACTGCCACATCCTGTCCAGGAACTTCGATTGCCTCAGGTAGGCGACCAGGGCCCCCACCGCGAACGAATCGATGCAGCCGAAAAGGGTCACCCATCGCGCAAGCGTGGTCGAGTTGTCCACAATGCAAACGATCCGGAACCCGAGCCCGAAAAGGATGAACCCCGCCATCGTCGCAAAGAACCACCGCCTGGGCAGCGTCAGCACGATCAGCGGCCAGAGAAAATAAAATTGCTCTTGGACCGCCAGCGACCAGTAATGGGAAATCGCGTCGGGCCAGTAGCCGAGCCAGGCGATGTAATTGTTCGCCTGAAAGGTCGCCAGCCAGAAAAAGTTGCTGCGCACTTCCTCGATCCCAAACAGCGCCCCGATCAGCAGCGAGAGATAAAAAGGCGGTCCGGTGCGTAAAAGGCGGGCGAGGTAATAGCGCCCCAGCGGCATGTAGCCCTCGTTGGAATCGGCCATTTCGCCCCGCACCCGCCAAAGCGAAAGCGTGATGAAGTAGCCGGTGAGGACAAAAAAGAACCGCACGCTGAGCGGTCCGCAACGCAGCATCACGGGCAGCGGCAGATCGAGGTGCTCGAAGAGAATGCCGAGGATCGCCAGGGCGCGGAGGCCGTCCAGGTGTGGATAATAAGTCGATTTAACTTGTTCGTTGCGTTGTCGGGGAGCTTCGGCCTTCAAGTCGGGAGTGATTACGGAAGAAATCGCCATATAAGAGGTATGTCCCCAGGATCAAGCAAGTGCCGTTCCGAATCTATGACGTCCGATCTCCGGGCGGGTTTCATTTTTCCAACGGAAATTTTCAGCCGATGCGAATCACGATCTTACCGAAATGCCGCCCCGATTCAAGATGTCTGAAGGCATCGGGGCTTTCGTCAAACGAATAAACCCGGTCGATGACCGGCTCCAGCCGGTCCCGCGAGATCGCCTCATTCATCGCCTTGAACATCGCCCGCGAACCGACATAGATGCCGCGCAAAGCCAGCTCCTTATGCAGAATGTGCCCGATCTGCACCTCGCCCGCCATCCCCGACAACACCCCGATCAGGCTCACGCGCCCCCCATAACCCATTGCGCGCAAGGTCTTCGACAAAGTCCCGGCGCCGCCCACTTCCAGGGTCAGGTCGACCCCGCGTCCCCCGGTAAGCTCCCAAACGCGCTTCTCCCATTCCGGCTCCGTCCGGTAATTGATCGTGTGGTGCGCGCCCATCGCCCGCGCCCGTTCCAGTTTCGCGTCGCTGCTCGAAATCAATAGGATCGTCGCGCCCGCCATCCTCCCGAATTGGAGCCCGAAGAGCGATACGCCTCCCGTCCCCTGCAAAAGAAGCGTCTGCCCCGATTCCAGACCGCCCGAGACGAAAAGGCCGTTCCATGCGGTGACGGCGGCGCAGGGAAGCGTCGCGGCCTGCTCGAAGCCGAGATGGGCCGGAATCGGCAGCAGCGCGTCGGCGCGCACCGTGGCGAATTCCCGCAGCATCCCGTCGACATCGCCCCCGAGCGCGCTTGCCGACTTCTCCGCCGTCAATTCCCCGTCGAGCCACGCCGGAAAAAAGGGAACGGCCACCCGGTCGCCGGCCTTCCATCCCGTCACCCCGGCGCCCACCGAAACGATCTCCCCCGCGCCGTCCGAAATGGGCACCCGCGGCAGCTTCATGCGCGGATTGTATTTGCCCTTCACCACGAGCAGGTCGCGGTAATTGAGAGAAACGGCGCGCACGCGGATCATCGCCTCGCCCGCGCCCGGTTCCGGCGCGGGACGCTCCGCGCATTTCACGTGGTCGATCCCGAAAGCCTGGAGTTCAAAAAGTTTCATGGAGGAACTTAACTCACATGATCGCCAATAGCCAAATCCGCAACTAAGATTATCGTCATGCTCACCGACGGCCTCCTTTTTAACCACTCGATTTCCTTTTTTCAGGAATTTGACCAACGGAAGGCGCGGCTCTACCCTCTCGATGTGTCCCCGAAGACCCGCCGTACCGTCACCATCAGTCTCGAACTCGTCGAGGCCGCCAAGCAGCGCGGCATGAGCGTCGGCGATTATGCCCTCCAGCTCCATCACAACCAGCGCTCCGCCCGGGTCGCCTACGTCTCGAGCCTCTATCGCGGTTTTGCCCTCCTCGAAATGGCCCGCGTCCCTGTCGACCCCGCCTATTTCGAGCTCGTCGACGGCTGCATGAGCGAGGCCGAAAGCCGCGACTTCCGCATCCTCGCATCGAGCGGCGAGGACAACGCCCTCGTCCGCGCCGCCGCCCAGTTGCTCGGCGCCGACACCCGCCGCTCCGCGGTCCAGGCCCTCCTGATCGCCGCCTCCCGCTCCCAGGTCCTGCACGAGGGTTTCATCGAAGCGGCACGCCTGCTCGAGGCGACCTATTACCGCTGAGGCAGCCGTCTCGTAACCATTAGAGCCTGTTGACACTAAAAGGTGAGCGCCTTCTTTCGCCTTTCATACCGGGGGCAAGCTCCCTACTCTCAACCCTGATGGAATTTGAATGGTCCCTTTACAAGTCCGACAAGCTTTCACCGGAAGAGATCTCCGAAAGTTTTGAGGACCCGTTTAGCCTGCGCCTCCTGCCCGATTCGAATCGTTTCGCCCTCCAGAACCGCTTCTTCAGCCTCGGCTGCAGCTCCGGCGGCGCCGGTATCTTCGCGGTTTACACCTCGACCGGCAAAATCGTCCGCGTTCTCACCGCCCGCCTCATGACCGAGGAGGAAACCTATTTTTACGAGCGCAAGAGCAAGGAGAACCTATGAGCCTCGCCGTCGTCAACGATTGGGAAGTCGTGCCCCTCTTCGCCAATGTGCCCGAGGAAGTCGAGTTTTGGGAAAATCATCAGATCGGCCTCCGCCTGATGCAAAGCTCCCTCGTCAGCACCGATACCAACGAATCGACCACCATCACCCTCCGGATGGACCCGCGGATGCTCTCCCGACTCAAGCGCCTTGCCCGCCAGCGCTACCTCAATTACCAGAGCATGCTCAAGCAGTGGGTGGCGGAACGGTTGGAGAAGGAACTCGATTAGGGTGCGGGGACATTGAGATCACGGCGCTCAGAGAATGATTTCTGTAGCGGATGAACCCGAAGCGGGTCGCTCGTGCGTTCGGCCGTTCCTTCAGCTTTCCCCCTTCGACTTCGCTCAGGTCGCGGCTTGCTGCCGCGGCTACTGAAGGACAGGCTCCGACCGCCGCTGGATGCCATGATGGGCGGTAGGGGCGAATTCTCCTTTTATTAACTCCCATTGCGTGGCCTGGTGATGAGGACGATATTTGGTGATGAAAACCTCATTGAAAGCTTTGGCCGGGCTTGTCGTGCTTGCATCGGCCATCGGAACAGGGTGGTTGATTTTGCCGGCGGCGCCGCTGACCAATAATCCCGGCGTCTCAAGCAGCCCGAATATCGCTCCCGGGGTGAGCAACAATCCAAATCCCGCGCCGGGCGTAAGCACCAATCTGCCGCCCGGAGTGACGACAAATCTTCCACCGGGAGCCTCCACCAATCTGCCACCGGGTGTCTCCAGGAAACCGCTCTGAGTTTCCAATCCACGGCCGACTGGCTGAGAGCGATTCCCGTCAGATCACTTTGCCGCGATTGAGCGAGTGATAAAGTTTCAGCGCCTGTCTGGCATTTGAGATTTCTGTCGCCATCTGAGGTATGGCGGTTGTCGACCAAACGCATTTGTTATGCGATCCCTTATGCTCAAGACCGTTACTCGCGTCCCTACCCTACGTCCACCGGTCCATCCGCGAGTCGAGGGTGAAGACCTGGCCGGAGACGTGGTCGAGCCGGGCGAGGAACGCGATGAAGCGCGCCGCGTTCCCGATCGTGTTGAAGCGGCCCAGCATGTGTTCCGCGTGGATTTCCTCGCGGCGCCGGGGGGGAATCGCCGCCGTCATGCGCGTCTCGAGGAAGCCGGGCAGGACCACGTTGCAGCGGATGTTCCGCGCGCCGTACTCCTTCGCGAGGCTCTGAGCCAGGCCGACGATCCCCGCCTTGGCCGCCGCGTAGGCGCTCTGGCCGCGCGTGCCGTGGCGCGCGGCGCGCGATCCGATGAACACGATGTGGCCGCTTCTCTGGCGCAGCATGAATTTCAGGGCCGCGCGCGCGCAGAGAAATGCCCCGCGCAGGTTCACGTTCACGGTCTCGTTGAAGTCGTCCGCGGTGAGGCTCGTCACGGCGCCGTCCCGGGTCAGGCCGGCGTTGGCGATCAGCACGTCGAGGCGCTTGAGCCGCGAAAAGCAGGCCTCGATTTGCGCTTCGTCGCGCACGTCCATTTCCTTGCGTCCCGGCGCGTGCACGATGTCCCCGGCCAATTCCTTTTGCAGGGCGCGGGCGAGGTCGCCATCTCCGCCGGAAATCAGGATATGGAGAGGGGGAGCTTCGGACACGATAAGATTGTAGGGATTGCGGCCGGGGGAGGGAAGTCAATCAGCGTGAAATAAAACGTGCGGGAGAGAGTTTTCAGGTTGCGCCATAGAAATTGAGCGAGGGCATTTGTCAGTTTGCAAATGCCCTCGCTCAATTTGATTATACTGGTGTTTGTAAAGATTTTTGGAAGGGAATCAACTCTCCAGAGACGACTTGAACAAAAATTAAGGAGACAGCTTCTTGATTTACAAATGCCCCGGCGACCTCCCGTGCGTCCGCGATGCCGCCTCGCGCACCCGGACAACACAGGCACGCCTGTCATTGCCGGGCCGCCCGAAATTACGAAGCCAGCAACTTCTGGTGAATGCCGCCGAAACCGCCGTTGCTGAAGACGACGACGACGTCGCCCGGTTTCAGGAGCGGGTTGAGTTTGGCGACGATGGCCGTCGCATCGGGTTCGTAATAGGCCGGGACGCCGGCCGCATTGATGTCGGCCACGACCTGCTCCGGGTTCAGTCGCTCGTGGGGCGGGATTTGGTCCAGCGCGGCGACCTGCGCCACGAAAACACCGTCGGCCAGCGCGAGCGCCGCGGGCAAATCCTTCTGGAAAACGGCGCGCCGGGTCGTGTTGCTGCGCGGCTCGAAGAGCGCCCAGAGTCGCCGTTGCGGGAAGCGATGCCGCAGCCCCTGCAGAGTCTCGCGCATCGCCGTCGGGTGATGTCCGAAATCGTCGATGATCGTCACGCCGCGCACCTCGCCGCGAACTTCCTGGCGCCGTTTCACCCCGCGAAACTCGGCGACGGCCCCGGCGATTTCGGGGAGGGGAATCTGGTAGAAGTGGGCGGCGGCAATGGCCATGGCCGCGTTGCGGACGTTGAACGCGCCCGACATCGCGAGTGTGAATTCGGTGTTCAAGAGCCGGAACGTTTGCGTCGCGTCGTGGACGCGCGCGTCCTGAATCCGCACCGCAGCGTTTTCCGAAAAACCGACCTCGAGAATCGGCGCGGGGCTCTCCTTCACCACGGCGAGCGCGTTGGCGTCGTCGGCATTGACCAGCACCATGCCGTTGCGCGGGACGATCCGCACCAGGTGGGAGAAGGACTTCTGGATGGCGGCGAGGTTGTCGAAGATATCGGCGTGGTCGAACTCGAGATTGTTGATGATGACGAGTTCGGGGAGGTAGTGGAGGAATTTGCTCCGCTTGTCGAAAAAGGCCGTGTCGTACTCGTCGCCTTCGAGAATCCAGTAAGGCCCCTCCTGCCGGGTGCAGCCTTGCGGCAGGTTCTGGGGCAGGCCGCCGATCAGGTAGGAGGGCTTGCGGCCCGTCCGCTCGAATATCCACGCGAGGAGGGACGTGGTGGTCGTCTTGCCGTGCGTGCCGGTCACCACGAGATTATGGGTCTTGCGCAGGAAATGGGTCTTGAGCGTTTCGGGCAGCGAGAGGTAATACCGCTTGGCTTCGAGCGCCGCCTCGAGTTCCGGATTGCCGCGCCTGATCGTGTTGCCCACGACGAGGATCGCGTCTTCGGCGGGCAGGTTCTCCGGACGGTAACCCGACTGGATGGCGATGCCCTTTTCGGCGAGGAAGGTCGACATCGGCGGGTAGACGCTTTCGTCGGAGCCGGTGACGGTGTAGCCCTGGTCGCGGAGCATCGCGGCGACCGCGCCCATGGCCGATCCGCAAATGCCCATGAAATGAAACGCGCGCGGGGGCGCTTGAACGGTCGAAGAAGTCGGAGCCATGAATGCGCAGAGGCTGTCCGAAAAGTCGAAACGGGTCACGTCCAAAGGGAATCCGGCGCGAAGAAATTTCTTACAGAGGCGTTCCTCTCCAATCGGCCCCCCACTGCGACGGCTGCGGTCCCATGACGAAACCGAGGGTGCCGCCGGCCTGGATTTGCGCCCAGGTGATATACGGCACGTTGAGCGGCATTCCGTTGAGCGTGACCGATTGAACGTAGATATTGGATGAAGAATTGTTGGCCGCCGTGACGGTGAAGGTTCTGCCGTTGGGCAGATGGAGGGCCACCCGGTCGAAAAGCGGGCTGCCGATCATGTAAACCCCGGAGGCGGGATTGACCGGATAAAAGCCGATGGCGCTGAACATCCACCATGCCGAAATCTGTCCGCAATCGTCATTGCCGGGCAGGCCGCTGGGCGTGTTGTTGTAGCCGTCGCTCAAGCCTCCGCGGACCATGCTTTGCGTCTTGGAGGGCAACCCGCTGTAATCGTAGAGATAGGGGAAATGCTCGCCCGGTTCGTTGGTCAGATCGGGATTGCTTTTATCCAGGGCCCGGTTGAAAGAGTCGGTGCCACCCATCAGCTTGATCAGCCCGGGGATGTCCTGCCAGACCGAGAAGCTGTTTTGCAAATTCCCGCCTTCCGTAAAAAAGTCGCCGCTGGTTCCCGCCCAACTGCCGTCGGATTTCCGCCCCTCCATTTGACCGGTCGCCGGATTAAAAACATTCCGATAATTTTTGGAGCGATCGGTGAAGAGTTTGTATTCATAGAACCTGCCGTCCGCCTTCGCCACCTGTCCCACGCACCAGTCATCATAGGCCCCCTCCATCGTGCAGGAGGACGCCCGGTCCGTTTTGTCGCACGGGACATAGCCCAGCTGTTTGTAATAGGTCAGCCCTTCGCGCGCGGTATAAGGCATGCCCCGTGACCGGTCGCCCCATCGATGGGTGGTATCCCCGTTGGGCGGCGTCATCGCATCCTGATAAGCCGCCTGGTAGGCGAGATTGTAGTCGAACCCGTGAAAGCCCTTGTTGATCGCCTCGGCCACGAGGGAATCGGCGTGGGTGCTGATCATGATGCTCGTGTAACAGGGATCGGGCCATTTCGGCATCCAGCCGCCCTCCTGATAGTCTTGCAAAAGCGCTTGCACCATGTCGTTGACCCGCTCGGGACAAAAGAGGGTGATAAAGCCGAACTCCGCGCGGAAAATGTCCCAGATCGAGTATGCGGTATAGGAAACGCCGTTGTGAATTTTGTCGTCGAAAGCGCTGTAATAGCGCCCGTGCTCGGAAAACAACCGGGGATAGATCATGGCGTGGAACATCCCGGTGTAGAACTCGGTGACGTCATCGCTGGTCCCGCCCTGAAGGGAAACCTGCGAAAGTTTTTGGTTCCAGATTGACCGGAGGTGCGTCTTGATCCCGTCAAAATTCCAATTGGGTATTTCCTCTTTCAGGTTTTCCCGCGCCTGCTCGACGCTAATATAGGAAGTGCCTATCCTCATCATCACCTTCTCGTTTTGAGACGTGTTGAACGTGGCATAGGCCCCGACATTTTTCCCCGTTGCCGAGGAGACGCCCGATGTCACGCTCGATCCCTGGTACGTTCCGAAACCGGAAAACGGCTTGCTGAATTGCACCACAAAATAACCCTTGAAACTGGGCATCTTGAGCGTCGTAAAGGGCGCGTCCATCCAGTCCGGGTTGTACCCTGTGATTTCCTGCGACACGGGATCAACCTCGGCATCGCCATCCACCCCGGGACGGGTTGCTTCCACCAGCAGGCTGGCGTGGGCGCTCTGCGGATAGGTGAACTCCATGATCGCGCAATGGTCCGTCGCCGTTATTTCCGTCTTGATCGTCCGCGACGCGCCCGCATCCATGGAAACCGAATAGTAATAGGGCGTCGTCTTTTCGTCGGCATGGGTAAAAGGCAGGCGTCTTGCTTCGGGCGTCGTCTTGATGTCGTCCAATTCCGGCATTACGGTGACATAGCCGAAATCAGTCATCCAGATGGCCGACTGATGGGTTCCCATAAAACCTGAAATGGCGGTATGCCTGTATCTGTAGGACGTGACGCCGAGTTTATCCTGCTGCGTCTGCGGGGTCCAACTGGTCATGGCAAAAGGCGGTTCGACAAACGGCATCGTCGCGCCGTATTCTGTATTGGAACTCCCGTCGGTGCCGATGTACATGTTCACCAAATCTACGGGATCAACAGGCGCCGCCTGTGCCGCCCCTGTCGCGATGAGGGCCAGCGCGCCGGTGGTCAAACTGGCAAGGAATCGAACGATTTTCATCAAACAATGCTGTAGATTGAGTTTGCCCAAGACAAGACATAAAAGGTCTTTGTCGGTTTCGGCCCCGCGCCTTTTTCGGTGGTTTGGCAGGCGAAACAAGCGTCGTTTTGCGGAATTTTTCCGCGACCCATTGTCATTTGCCGAATGCGGATTAGATTCTCTGCCCCGATCCCATGAGTTCCAGCCACATCTCGGTGCGCGGCGCGCGCCAGCACAATCTCAAGAACGTCGATGTCGATATTCCGCATCATCGCCTGACCGTGGTCACGGGCCTGAGCGGCTCGGGGAAATCGTCGCTTGCCTTCGACACGCTTTACGCCGAGGGCCAGCGCCGTTACGTGGAAACCTTTTCCCCCTACACGAGGCAGTTCCTCGAGCGCATGGACAAGCCCGACGTCGACCGGATCGACGGCCTTCCGCCCGCCATCGCCATCGAGCAGAGCAACTCGGTCAAGACCTCGCGCAGCACGGTCGGGACGATGACGGAAATCGCCGATCACCTGAAGCTTCTCTTCGCGCGACTCGCTTCGCTCACCTGTCCCCATTGCGGACGGCAGGTCCGGCCGCTCGGCGCGACGCAGATCACCGACCGGGTGCTCGAGGCGCGCGCGGGCAGTGAAGCGCTGATCGGTTTTTCCCTTTCGCTGCCGAACCGGCCTTCGCTTGCGGCGACGCTGGCCACGCTCAAGCAGCAGGGCTTTCTGCGCGTCGTGATCGACGGCGAATTGCGCCGCACGGACGATCCGGTTCCGGAGAAAGAGACCGCCCCGCCCGTTTTGCGCGTGGTGCAGGATCGCGTTGTCGTCGCGGCGAAAAATCGCGCGCGACTGGCCGAGGCCGTCGAATCGGCGTTGCGCCACGGACAGGGCCAGGTGCAGGTGTTTGAGGAAAAGGAAGAAGGAAGAAGTGAGAAGTTGGAAGGAAAGGCAGGTTCAGTCCTTCATCCTTCCGCCTTCTCACTTCCAACTTTCCCCAATGAACTCCGTTTTTCCAGCGCGTGGATTTGTCCCTACGACGGCGCCGCTTTTCGTGAGCCGTCGCCCGCGCTTTTCTCGTTCAACAATCCCCAGGGCGCGTGCCCGGCCTGCCGCGGTTTCGGGCGCACCATCGAGATCGACTACGAACGGGCCCTGCCCGACCGCAATCTCAGTATTCGCGACGGCGTGGTGAAGCCGTGGCAAAGCGGCGTCTCGCTCGAATGCCAGAGGGACCTGCTCAAGCACTGCGCGAAACGGGGCATTCCCCTCGACAAACCGTTTTGCGAACTCAAGCCGTGGATGCAGAAATACGTCATCGAGGGCGAGCTGCGCGAAGGCGCGACGCCGGACGAGCTTTGGGAGGCGGGGGGCTGGTACGGCGTGAAGGGTTATTTCCGGTGGCTCGAGACGAAGGCCTACAAGATGCACGTGCGCGTTTTTCTCTCGCGTTACCGCGTTTACAAAACCTGCCCGGTTTGTCACGGCGCGCGGTTCCAGCCCGAGGCGCTGCAATGGAAGTTGGAAGGTAGAAGGAAGAAGGAAGAAGTGAAGGCGGGCGGTTCCGCGGATGAAGTCGTTCTTCCTTCTCACTTCTCACTTCCACCTTCCTCTCTCACCCTCCCCGAAATCAACCGGCTTCCGCTCACGCAGGCGCGTGATTTTTTCGAGTCGCTCCCGCTTCCGACCGACGACGACGCGGCGGAGCAGCTTCGCGACGGCATCCTCGCGAGGCTCACCTACCTGATCGAAGTCGGTCTCGGCTATCTCACGCTCGACCGCGCCACGCGCACGCTCAGCGGCGGCGAAATCCAGCGCGTCAATCTCACCTCGTGCCTCGGCAATTCGCTCGTCAACACCCTCTTCGTGCTCGACGAGCCGAGCATAGGTCTTCATCCGCGCGACATGGGCCAGCTCGTTGGCGTGATGAAGCGGCTCCGCGACCGCGGCAACACGGTGCTGGTCGTCGAGCATGAGGAGGCCGTCATGCGCGAGGCGGACCACCTGCTCGAACTGGGGCCGGGACGCGGCGCGGAGGGCGGCAATGTCGTTTTCGCGGGCGATTTCAGAAAGATGCTCGGCGACCGGAATTCGCTCACGGGCGCTTATCTCAACGAAACGAAAACGATTCCTCTTCCTGAAAAACGGCGCGCGCCCGATCCGGCGTTTCAACTCCGGCTTCTCGGCGCGTCGGCCAACAACCTGCGCGACATCGACGTCACCGTGCCCCTCGGAATGTTTGTCGGCGTCAGCGGCGTGAGCGGTTCGGGCAAGAGCACGCTCGTGCACCAGGTGCTCCATCCGGCGCTCCTTGCGGCGAGGCACGTCCGGTCCGAGAACGAGGAAGCGTGCGCCTGGCGCGGTCTGCTCGGCGCCGATTTTATCTCCGAGGTCGTCCGCGTCGATCAGTCGCCCCTGTCGCGCACGCCGCGGTCCAACGCCGCGCTTTATCTCGGCGCGTACGATTTTATCCGGGATCTTTTCGCCGGCACCGACGCGGCGCGTTCGCAGGGCTATGCGGCGGGCGATTTTTCCTTCAACGGGGGCACGGGCCGCTGTCCCCGCTGCAACGGTTCCGGCGCGGAAAAAATCGAGATGCAGTTTCTCGCCGATGTCTTCGTGACCTGTCCCGTCTGCGAAGGGCGCCGTTTCCAGGCGCCGCTGCTCCAGGTCCGCTATCGGGGCCGCAGCGTGCACGAAGTCCTCGAAATGACGGTCGATGAGGCGCGGAACCATTTTGATCCGGGTGCGGACGGTCTCGGCAACGCCGAACGCCGGCTTCACGAACGGATCGGCGCGAAGCTCGGCCTGCTCGCCGAAGTGGGTCTCGGTTACCTGCGCCTGGGGCAGCCGCTCAACCAGCTTTCGGGCGGCGAGGCGCAACGGATCAAGCTCCTTCGTTATTTGAGCGATGAAGATGGTGGCCGTCGCACTCCGTGCGATGGACCGTCGCGAGGGCCCGCGACGGCTACCTTAAAGACCAGGACGACCCGCCTCTTCATCCTCGACGAGCCGACCACCGGCCTCCATTTCGAGGACATCCGGCTTCTCCTCGCCGTGCTGCAACGCCTGGTCGATCAGGGCGATTCGCTCGTCGTCATTGAGCACAATCTCGAGGTGCTCAAGTGCGCCGACTGGATCATCGATCTCGGTCCCGAGGCGGAAAGGGAAGGCGGACGTATTGTCGCCGCGGGCACGCCCGAGACGATCGCGGCTACGGCGGCCAGCCACACGGGAAAATTTCTCAGGCCAAAACTTGCTCCCCGCAAAGCGGGCGCGCGCGTTCGCGAAGAGTCGAACGGCTACGGCAACGCCCGCGCTCTCCGCAGTCTCGATGCCATGCCCAAGGCCATCCAGATTCGCGGCGCGCGCCATCACAACCTGAAAAACATCTCGCTCGACATTGCGTTGAACGAAATGACGGTCGTCACCGGACTGAGCGGCTCGGGCAAATCGACGCTCGCCTTCGACCTTCTCTTCGCCGAGGGCCAGCGCCGCTATCTCGACAGCCTCAACGCCTACGCGCGGCAGTTCGTCGAGCAACTCGAAAGGCCCGACGTCGATTCGATCACCGGCATTCCGCCCTCGGTCGCCATCGAGCAGCGGGTCACGCGCGGCGGGCGCAAAAGCACCGTCGCCACCGTCACCGAAATTTTCCAGTTTGTCCGGCTCCTCTACGCGAAGCTCGGCCGGGCGCGCGATCCCGAAACCGGCGAGCCCGCCATCCGCCAGACGCCCGCCGAAATTCTCGCGCGACTCGAGGAGGCCGCGCGCGGGCGCGAATTGCGCGTGCTTGCGCCGCTCATCAAGGGCCGCAAGGGTTTTCACACCGAGGTCGCCCGGTGGGCGGAGAAGAAGGGCCATCCGTTGCTGCGGGTCGACGGCAAATGGATCGAGCCCGCAAAATTCAAGGCGCTCGACCGTTACGTCGAGCACACCATCAGCGTCGAACTCGGACGCTTCCACAAAAAGCGGCCCGCCGCGGATCGCCGCCGACTCGTCGACGCGGCCCTCGCGCTCGGACGGGGGACCCTTTACGCGCTCGACCCGCGCGGGCGCGAGACCGTTTACAGCACGCAGCTTTTTTGTCCCGGCACGGGCCGTTCGTTCGACGAGCTTGAGCCGCGCCTTTTCTCCTTCAACTCGCCGCACGGCTGGTGCCCGGCGTGCCAGGGTTTTGGAACTTTGTTCAAGGTCCGCACCGAGGGCGAGACGGAGGCGGAACGCGAAATTGAAATTGAACGCGCGCGCGAATGGGCCGAGGACGACGGTCCGCTGCCCGTCTGCCCGGAATGCCGGGGCCGGAGGCTGAATCCCCTCGCGCGGGCCGTGCGTCTCCCGCTGGGCCGGGGTGCGGAAAAGCATGGGGGCCTCACCATCGGCGAAATCGGCGAGCTGTCCATTATTGAGGCCCTCCGCTTTTTCCGCACCGTCAAGCCGAAGGGGCGCGAGGCCCGCATCGCGCGCGACATTCTTCCGGAGATCGTCCAGCGCCTCGCGTTTCTCGTCGAAGTCGGGCTCGGCTATCTCTCGCTCGACCGCTCCGCGACCACGCTTTCCGGCGGCGAATCGCAGCGCATCCGGCTCGCGGCGCAATTCGGCTCCGAGTTGCAGGGTGTTCTCTACGTCCTCGACGAGCCGACCATCGGACTCCATCCGCGGGACAATGCGCGGCTGCTCGATTCCCTCGCAACGTTGCGCGACCGGGGCAACACGCTTGTCGTCGTCGAGCACGACGAGGACACCATGCGCTTCGCCGACCGGATCATCGATCTCGGCCCCGGCGCGGGCGCGCAGGGCGGCGAAATCATTGCCGAGGGTTCGTGGCGCGCGCTGGCGAAGCGCGGCGGGTCGCCCACCGGAAAAATCCTCGGCAGGCCGTTGCGGCATCCCTTGCGCGGCGAGCGCCGGTCCGCGAAGGACGCGCCGGGCTGGTGCCGGATTCGCGGAGCGAACGCGAACAATCTCAAGCGGCTCGATGTGCGATTTCCCGCCGGGCGGTTCATTGCGCTCTGCGGTGTCAGCGGCGCGGGCAAGAGCACGCTGCTCCACGATGTCATCAAGCCGGCCGCGCAGGCCTTCGCCGGGCGCCTCCGTGGCCGGAGCAGGCGCGGCAAGGCCCCGGCCGGACCGTGGAAAAAGCTCGAAGGCTTCGATGTTTTCACTTCGGTCTACGAGGTCGACCAGGCCCCGATCGGCAAGACTTCGCGCTCCACGCCCGCGACTTACATCGGCCTGATGGACGAGATTCGCGCGCTTTTCGCGCGGCTTCCGCTTGCGCGGCAGTGCGGCTACGAGGCCTCCCGTTTTTCCTTCAACAGCGGTTCGGGGCGCTGTCCCGCCTGCCTCGGCCAGGGCGCGGTGAAAGTCGAAATGAGCTTTCTTCCCTCGACCTTCGTGCCGTGCGAAACCTGCCGGGGCCGCCGCTACAATCCCGAGACGCTGGAAGTCCGCTACAACGAAAAATCGATCGCCGACACCCTCGATCTCACCATCGACCAGGCGGTCGATTTCTTCGCCGACGTGCCGCGTCTCCATCGGCCCCTCGCGCTGTTGCGCGACACCGGTCTCGGTTACCTCACGCTCGGACAGCGCAGCCCCACGCTCTCGGGCGGCGAGGCGCAGCGGATCAAGCTCGTGGCGGAACTGGCCCGTTCCCTTGAAATGAACGCGCAAAAGCGGCTCAAAACGCGCGGGTTTGCGGGCCTCCACCACCTTTATCTCCTCGAAGAACCGACCATCGGGCTGCATCTCGCCGACGTGCAACGCCTGCTGCATGTCCTGCACCGGCTCGTCGATGCGGGCCACACGGTGATCGTGATCGAGCATCACCTCGACGTTCTGGCCGACGCCGATTACCTGATCGAGCTGGGGCCCGAGGGTGGCGATGCCGGGGGGGAGCTTGTCGCGCAGGGCACGCCGGAGGAAATTGCGAAAGCGAAGCATTCCGCCACCGCGCCGTTCCTGGCCAGAATATTTTCTCGTAATTGAAGGAATTGTCTGGCAGGCTGAAACTCTGTTTCAATCGTTATTAACTGCGGGGAGTGCAACCATTCCGATAAACCTCACCGGC
This sequence comes from Methylacidiphilales bacterium, assembly GCA_035948935.1. Taxonomy (GTDB): domain Bacteria; phylum Verrucomicrobiota; class Verrucomicrobiia; order Methylacidiphilales; family UBA1321; genus JABDGH01. The sequence goes on from DASZIP010000034.1 coordinate 60,695, forward strand.
TCCTAAAATGAAACCATCCCGGCTTCTTTTTGCGGTCACGGGGCTGATGTTGGCCCTTTTATTCACCGTTGCGGTTCCGAACGCCGCTGCGAGCACATACAAGTGGGTTGCTCCGCCTCCGGTTGATCCGAGAATTTTGGTCACGTCGGTTGATTCGGGCGCGGGTACCATTGAAATCAAGTACATGCGCAACAAGACGACTCAGACCTACAAAATCGACGATATTACCGCCGTCAATGTCAACGATCATCCGGGAAAAATTGCTGATATCGAGGTCGGCATGCAAGTCCGTGGTTCCGTCGAAAGAAACGCTCAGACGCTCGACAGCATTTCCGTCGGTACTGCGGATCCGGCGCCCAAGGGCGCCAAGTAAGAAATATCGGATACCGCCAGATCGTCTTCAGCCCGATCGGGTCAGGCCCTCGCAAATCCTCCGCGCGACGAGCGGCCCTTCGTAGACGAAGCCGGTGTAGATTTGCAGGAGACTCGCGCCCGCATCGAGCTTCTCCCGCGCGTCGGCCGCGTTGAAAATTCCGCCCGCGCCGATGATCGGCACGCGTCCCCCGGTCAGTCGATGCATGGTGCGGATGATCTCCGTGCTGCGCGCGGCGAGGGGACGCCCGCTCACGCCGCCCTCCTCCCGCACCGACAGCCCCCGTTTCTCGATGGTCGTGTTTGTCGCGACGATGCCCGCGAGCCGGTATTTCTCCACCGCGTTCACGATGTCGGCGATCTGCGCGTCGGTCAGGTCGGGCGCGATCTTGATCAGCAGCGGTCGCGCGCCGTTGGGATCTTCCCCGCGGAGCGGTCCCAAAATGGAATCGAGGAACTCTCTTTGCTGAAGGTCGCGCAGTCCCGGCGTATTCGGCGAACTTACGTTCACCACGAAATAATCGGCCAGGTCGCGCGTGCGGCGGAAACAGGCCACGTAATCGCGACCGGCCTCTTCGAGGGGAGTCTCCTTGTTTTTGCCAAGATTCAGCCCGACCGGCACGCCCGGCCAGCGTCCCGAAGCCTTGATTTTTTCGAGACGCCGCGCGACTTCCTCCACGCCCACATTGGGAAAGCCGAGGCGGTTGATCAGCCCCTGCTCGGCCGGAAGCCGAAAAACGCGCGGACGCGGATTGCCCGGTTGCGGGCGCGGCGTGACGGTGCCCAGCTCCATGAAACCGAAGCCGAGCCGCGGCCAGACGGTGACGGCCTCGGCGTTCTTATCGAAGCCGGCGGCGAGTCCGATCGGATTGGGAAAGGTGAGTCCGAACAGTTTTTTCCCGAGGCCCGGAAATTCGCGCCGCGCGAACGGCTCGATCAACGAGACCAGCGGCGTGCGCGTCATCGCCCCGAGCGAAACGTGATGCACCCACTCCGGCGGCAGCGAAAAGAGGAGCGGTCGGGCGATGCGGCGATAGAACATAAGGCGGGGAAAGCCTATCGCGGGGCGCGGCGCTCGTCGATATTCGGCGCGCCCGTCCGGCGCGCCCTACCGTTTCGCGAAGATGACGCCGACGAGAAACCCGATGCCCGCGGCGATCGCGACCGATTGCCACGGGTTGTTCTCGATGAAGTCCTGCGTGTTGTAGCGGACGCCGGCCGCGGTGTCGCGCAGGACGTTCGCCTGGTCGTTGAGGGTTTCGCTGACCTTGCGGACGGCTTGGGAGGCCTGGGCTTTCAAAACATCGGCGGGGCGGGCGGGATCGGCGCTGGTGCTCATAAGTTCCCGGAGGCTGTCCGAAAAGCCAGCGCAGGTCACGCCGAAAGAATTTTCGGCTCGAAGGAAGGAGAGGTCGAGTATGTCAATGAGAAAATGGCATGAAGATTGCTTGATTATCTTATTGCCCAGGGGTAAATTCGTCCTGTGGCTGGATTAGGACTTCATCAAAATCTCTCCCTCGGGCAGACGTTGTCGCCCCAGATGCAGCAATCGCTGCAGTTCCTTCAGGCGCCCGCCATGGAACTCCAATCGCTTGTCCAGCAGGAGATCGAAATCAACCCCGTTCTCGAGGAATCGCCCGACGAGGTGAAGCCCGAGGCCGACGCGGAGGACTGGGACAAGCAGCTCAAGGAACTCCGCCAAAAGGACGAGGAATGGCGCGAATATTTCGCCCAGAGCAACACCCCCGCGACCACTTACAATCCCGAAGCCGCCGAGCGGCGCCAGTTCCTCTTCGATTCCCAGGTCGAAGCTCCCCATCTCTCCGACCACTTGCTGCGGCAGTTGACCCTCTCCACCAGCAACCCGGAGATGATCCGGGTCGGGGAGGAAATCATCGGCAACGTCGACGACGCCGGTTTCCTGAAAGTCCCCCTGGTCGAAGCGGCCCAGTCGGCCCGGGTCGACTACCCGGTGGCCCAGGCCGCGCTCGATTTGATCCAGACGTTCGATCCGGTCGGCGTCGCGGCGAGGGACTTGCGGGAGTGTCTTCTCATCCAGATCAGGCGCCTCGGGAAGGGCGAGGAACTCGAAGCCCAGATCGTCAGCCAGTGCCTTGCCGAACTGGGCCGCAAAAAATACCAGGACATCGCGCGCAGCCTGAAAGTGCCGATGGAGCGCGTCCAGGCCGCCGCCCAGTTCATCGCGACCCTTCAGCCGCGTCCCGGATCGAGCTTCAGCTCCGAGGACAAGCAGAACATCGTCCAGGCCGAGTTGAGCGTGCAAAAAATCGGCGACGAGTGGACGGTCGTGATGAACGACGACCCGGTGCCCCGCCTCCGCATCAGCGACACCTACAAGGACCTCCTCGTCAACAACGGCCACGACGTCAACCTACGCGAATATCTCAAGGAAAAAATCCGCGCCGGCAAATTCCTCATCAAGTGCCTCCACCAGCGGCAGACGACCATCTTCAACATCGCGACCGAAATCGTGAAGCGCCAGCGCGCTTTTTTCGACCAGGGCGTAGCCCATCTCAAGCCGCTCACCATGAACCAGGTCGCCGAAGTCGTCGGCGTGCACGAAACCACGGTCAGCCGCGCCATTGCCAACAAGTATGTCCAGACTCCCTACGGCCTTTTCGACCTCAAATATTTCTTCACCCCCGGTTACCAGACCGCCTCGGGCGAAGTGATGTCCAACACCAGCGTCAAGGACGCCATTCAGGATTTGATCGCGCGCGAAAGCGCCTCGAAGCCGCTTTCCGACCAGGAGATCGTCAAGATTCTCAGCGAGCGCGGCATTCCGCTGGCCCGCCGCACCGTCGCGAAATACCGGTCCGAACTCGGGCTGCTCCCGTCGAATTTAAGACGGAGCATGTAGGGCTGCGTCAGTCCCCGGCCTTTGCGGAATCCACCAATCTTCGCATCAAACTCAGCGCGTCGCGCACCTTGGTTGTTTCCTCGTGGATGAGGCCGGTGGCTTCTTCAATTTCGCGGCCATCAAGCGGTAAAGCTGAATCCACGCGTCACTGCTTCTTCTTCGCCACGAGCAGCGATGATTGCGCGGCCACGAATTTGTAGCCGCTCCCAAAGGTCAGCGGCTGGTGCGGGGTCTTCGCGTAAAAGGCGGTCAGGTCGGGTTGGAGCTTGTCCTTGAACAGGCCGATCGGGCCGGTGTAATTGCCGTAGGGCGCCACATCCCATTGCGCCGGGTTGAAGTCCTTGAAGGGAATGCCCGAATCGTCCTCCACCACGCCGGCGCTGTTGTCGAGAATCGCGTCGCGGATCGTCGAAAAATAATCGTCGTAAAGCAGATACGACGCCGCCTTGAGATACGTGATCCCCGGCGCCAGTCGGTGCATCAGCCGGACAAACCCGGGGTTGTCCTTCAGGCCGTCGTTGCCGAGATCGGCCTGGAAATAGAGCAGCGTGCGGCCATTGTCGTAGGTGATCTGCACGCCCGGCGCCCCCGAGACTTCCCCGTGCGGATGGAGGACGCCGTCATGGTCGAGCACGACGTATTGGATGCCGTTGATCGAATAGCCTTCGCGCGCGAGAAAGACGATCATCGCGGGCATGAGGCCGTCCACCAGCTGGTTGTTGAAATCGGTCTTCATGTCCTTCGTCTTGAAAAAACTCGCGGCAAGGATCGTGAAGAGGGAGGTCTTCACCTGCGCGAGGTAGGGGCCGAGCTTGCCGTCCTGCTCCAGTTTCGCCAGATCGGGCATCGTGCCGACCGGTTCCAGCCCGGCCATGAGAAGCACCCTCGAGTTCGGGAAAAGCGTGTCGGCATAGAGGACGTCGGGACCGCTGAAGGGATAGAAAACCGTGCCCGTCCTGCCGCGCAAACCGCCCAGTTCGGTATTGCCCCAAATGCGCATCGCGTCGAGCCGGACGCGATTCAGGTAATTCCAATTGCCGTCCAGTTTCTCCGCATAGTCCTTCCATTCCTTCGCCGATTCCCACGGGGCCGCTCCCGTGTCGCCCGACGCCTTTTCTCCGGCCAGCCCGCGCGCCGAGGCGTTGATCCGGTTGTAATCGTCCGAAGAGAGCGCCGTCGGCGGGAGCAGGGGCGGGCCGTTCGTGGTCAGGAGAGCTTTGTCCTGGTCCTCCCCGCGCAAAGGCGCCAAAAGCGCCAGAGCCACGGCGGCGAAAAGCCCCGTCCGGCGGACGATATAGCCGAGGCGCGCAACGTGGGGAAAGGCGGTCATAAAAAGCGGGAACAGTTCTACGCGGAACTTTCCGGCAACGTCTCGCCGCGAAGTTGCCCGACCGGAACATTCCGGCTCACCCAGAGGTAAATCGGCACCCCGATCAGAACCGTCGCCGCTCCGATCAGCGTTTGCGTGGGATAGTAATTGTAGTTTTGGATCAGGCAAAACACCGTCACCGTCCCGAAAATGACCGGAGTGACGGGGTAGCCGAAGGTCCGGTAGGGCCGCGCCAGGTTCGGTTCGCGCAACCGCAGCACGATCACTCCGACCACCGCCAGCAACGACCAGAACCAGAGCACCGCCCCGACATAATTGACGATGTCGCCCGGATTGAAAAAAAGAAGGGTGAAAACGACCGCGAATTGATAAAGAAGCGCCACATAGGGCACGCGCGTCGCGCTCGTCCGGCCGAAAAGGCCGAGCTTCGGATAAGTCGCGCCTATCGCTTCCGTCACCCGCGAACCGACCCACATCATCCCGCTCACATTGGCGATGAGGCCCACGCAAATCAGCCCGCTCGTGATGCTCGCGCCCGCCGCCCCGAAAATATGCGTCCCGGCGATGTGGGCGGTGATAAGCTTGGTGGTGGCCAGCGCGCCGAGCGGGGTCGAATAGAGAAACACGGCGTTCACCGCGACATAGAGCAGAATCACAAAGCCTGTGCCGAGGATCAACGCGCGCGGAAGCGCCTTCGCCGGGTTGCGGACTTCCTCGACGATATACGACGCCGCGTTCCAGCCCGAGTAGGAGTACATCACCCAGATCAGCGACGACCCGAAGGAGGCGCTCAACAGGAGGCTCCAGTCGGTGGCATGGGGCCGGAAGATGATCGGCTGTGGAGTCGCCGTGCCGAAGCCGAAAAGGATGAACGCGATGAGAAGCAGGACCGTCATCGTCGTCGCCGCGGCCTGAAACGCCCCCGTGAAACGGAGACTCCGCAGGTGCGCCGCCGTCGCTCCCGCCACCAGCAGGAACGTCATGACGTGTTCGCCATTGTGCGGCATCGTCCGCGAAAGAACCGGGAAGGCCTGGCAGACATACTGGCCGAACGCCTGCGCGCTGATCGCGATCGGCGCCGCAAAGCCGATCGTCACCGATGTCAGCCCCGCGCAGAATCCGATCGCCGGATGATAAATCCGCGAAAGAAAATTGTACTCGCCGCCCGAACGCGGCAGGGCCGTCGCCAGTTCCGCGTAGCAGAGCGCCCCGCAAAGCGCGAGAATTCCCCCAACCACCCACAGCATGATCAACGGAAACACACTGTTGCTCAGCAACGAAACGCCTTTCGGAGAAAACCCGATGATCTGGAAGCTCAGCGCGGTGAAAACACCCGTGCCGATCATGTTCGACACCACCAGCGCGGCGGCGGGCCAGGTCGAGACGGCTTGCTTGGTCGGGGACGTTTTCACGGTCAAATGAAGTAGGAAGATGCCGAGTCGTGCGACGCGCATCAATATCTATTCTATCTCTAATCGATCAAAGAAATATGTTTGTGACATTCGGGCCGATGCAGGCTCGGCGAGCGCCTTCTATTTGGACGATTCGAAAGCGGGCCCCGTTCATCCTAACTTATTGGCTTTTAGGGAATTAATCGTGTTTGTTGTCGATTCTTTTCTGGAGGGCTTCCGCCAGCGTTCGATCGAGCACCGCCATGTCCACCGGTTTTAAAAGATGCGCGTCAAACCCCGCTTCGGCCGCGCCCCGGATGTCCTTTTCCCGCCCCAGGCCGCTCAGCGCCACGGCCACCACGTCCCGCCATTCGGGCAGCTTGCGCAATTGAGTCATGAACTCGAAGCCCGAGATGCCCGGCAGGCCGAGATCGGAGATGATGATTTCGGGCGGCGTCCGTTTCACCAACTCCAGCGCCTCCTCCCCGCTGGAGGCGGTGATGACTTCGCAGGCGCGCCGTTGAAAAATGCGCTCGAGCGCCTCCCGCGTGTCGGTCGAATCCTCCACCAGCAAAATCCGCCTGCCCCGCAGCAGACGCCGGTCCACCGCGTCGGGCAGCGGGGTGAGGCTCGGCACTGAAAAATCGACCGCCTGCGAATCGCTCAAACGCGGCAGCCAGAGCGTGAAAGTCGCCCCCTTTCCCACCCCCTCGCTTTCCGCCAGCAGGCCGCCCCCGTGAAGTTCCGCCAGCGAGCGGGCGACCGTGAGGCCGATGCCAAGCCCGCCGACGCTTTGGGTGTGGGGCGTCCGCGACTGGTGGAACATCTCGAAAATCCTGCCGATCTCCTGCCGGTTCAGTCCCGCGCCCGTGTCCGTCACCGCGATCCGCACGCCGTCCTCCCGCGAGGTCAGCCGCACCGTGATCTTCCCGCCCGCATCCGTGTACTTGATCGCGTTGGTCATCAGGTTCGTCACGACCTGCGTCAGGCGCGTCGGATCGATCTCCAATTCCACCGGCTTCCCGTTCGGAATGAACGTCACCGCCAGCCCCTTCTTTTCCCAGTCGGGCCGGATCGTTTCCAGCGTCGCCCGGGTCCACTCGTTCATTTCGGTGCGTTCCCGGATCAGGCGCAGTTTGCGGTTTGTCACGATCGAAAGATCGAGCAGCTCGTCGATCATCCGCGAGAGCGCCCGCGCGTTGCGGTCGATCACCTGGACGCTTTTCAACCCATCCGGTCCCAGCTTCGGGTCGGTGTTCAGCAGATGCGCGCACGAAATGATCGGCGTCAGCGGCGTCCGGAATTCGTGGCTCAGCGTCGCCAGGAACTCGTCCTTCAGCCGCGCCGCCTCGTGCAGCTTCTGGTTTTTGTCCTCCAGCTCCTTCGTCTTCAGATTGACCCGTTCCTCCAGGCCCGCGTTCACATGCCGCAACTCTTCCTGCTGCTCCGAAAGGCGCTTGTTCTTTTCGCGGAGTTCCTGCTGCGCGCGCACGATGTTTTCCGCCATCGCGTTGAACGTCTCCGCAAGGCTCTGGATTTCGTCGCCCGAGCGAATGTCCGCCCGCGCCGTGTAGTCGCCGCTTTGCAGCCGCCGCACCACCCCGCCCAGCGCCTGGATCGGCCCGATGATCGAATTGGCCAGCACGAGCTGGATCACGATGATGAAGAACGTGACCAGGCCGACGAGAATCCACATCAGGTTCACGCGCCCATTCGCATCGCTCGCTTCCTGCGCCTGCAAGCCGTCCAGCTGGCCCTGCGCTTCGGCACGCACTTTTTCCGTCACGCGCTTGATTTGATCGAGAAGCGCCCCGCTCGAGGCGTTCACCGCGTCGGGATGGGCCGTCCCCCCTTTCCCCTGCGCGATCCCCGGATCGCCGATGTTGGAAATCCATTTCCCGACCAGCGCCCGCCGCTCCTTTTCCCCGTCGCTCGGAAGCACCAGCGGCGTGTTCAGCGAATCGAGACTGCTCTCCGCCTCCGCGCGCATCTCCGAATAGAGCGCCCGGTCCCGCGGGTCCCCGCTCTCCTCAAAAGCCCGCCGTTCCGCGTCCATCGCCCCGAGGAGCGCCGGGATCGTGTTGAGACTCGCCATCTCGATTTCCTCCGCACGGGCCAGCGGCGTGTAAAGCGGAACGCTGTTGACCGACCATTCGAGATAAATCGCCAGGAACAGCAGAAGCGCGAAGTAGCCCAGAAGACACAGCATCAATCGCCAGGCCATGCGCACCTGGATTTTGCTCCGTTTCGGTTTCGGCTCCGTTTCACTCAAGCCCGATAAGGTACCACGTCAACCGCCGCCGCGTCCATCCGCCCACGAGGTTGACCTTTTACTGGGCAACCGGGGTCACCGCCTGTTTGCTCACGCCCGGCCCGGACCAGTCGAGATGCAGGCTCGACAGGCCCGTGGTGTGGACGTAGTCGATCTCAATCGGTACGGGATGGTCTCCGGGCAGGATCACGTTGCCGTTTGTGGTCCCCCGTCCCAAATCGGTCTTGTTGATCACCGTCCGTCCGTCGACGATCACTTTCACCGCGTTGTCGCCGTCCACCGTGAACGTGTAATCCCCACTCTGCGGCGCCGCGATCAGCCCCGTCCAGCGGACCGACCAGTTCGACTCGGGCATCCTGATCGTGCTGTCGGGGACGTTGGTTCCCTTCTCGTCGTTGAGGTCGAAGTCGATCATCGGCGTCACCGATTCCTTGGCCAGTGTCGTGAACGTCGGATCGAGATAATACCGTACCTTGAAGAGCGGCTCCTTGTTAAAAGCCTCCTCGCCGACCAAGGCTCTCACGTCGTCGACCGACCAGGGATGGCCATCGGGGAAAACGATGCCGTGGAATGGGGTGGAATTCTCCTGAGTCGCGTGCTTTGCTCCGGTCTGGTCCCAGTTGAACCGGCAATTGTCCCGGCCGATGCCGAATTCCCACATGATAAAACCGACCTTGTCCCGAAAGTGGCTCACGATGTTGGGCACCGTCATGTCCTGCCGTTCCATGCACTCCGTGCAGAGCGAATAGATCGGGATCTGCGGTATGTCGTAGTCGCCGCCGTATTTGTGCCACGTCAGGAAGTCGGAATAAGGGTCGCCCGGGTGATCGGTACCCGTTGCCGTGACAGGAATCGTCGAGCCGGTGTCGTGGATCCACTTGAGCGAATCGGCCATGAGCTGGAGCTGGGCGGGCTCTTTCGAGCTGTCGGGTTCGTTGTAAGTCTCCCAAAAGGCGATCCGGGGGTCGTTCTTGTGCGCGTTGACGACACTCTCCACATAGTCCTTTAGCTTCGTCTTGTAGGAGGGGTCTTTATTTTCGAGATACTTCGCGAGATAATCGTCACTCGGCTCTTTCAACCAGCGGCTGTTGTGGGTGCCGTAGATTGGCGGCGGGTAGACGTATTTCGGATCGAGGATGTCGGGCGGCGGGTTGTTCCAGCACGAGTCGAAGAAAACGAACTCGACCTTGATGTGATACTTGTCGGCCCGGGTAAGGAAGTCCTCGATCTCCTTGAGGAAGGCGTCCTTCTTTTTCTCGTAGATGAGATCGTAGAGAAAGACGCGGACGCACGTGATTCCATAGACCGATGCGCAGTGGAGTTCCCGGTCGTTGACGTTGGGATCGTATTCGTCCCATTCCTGCGCCTCGTTGATCGCATTTGTCGGAACGAAAACCGTTCCCCGGACCCAGCGCCAGTCTTTCATGACCTTCATGGCATGGGAAGGTGCAGGCTGCGAATTTTGCGAAAAAGCAGCCTGTGGCAGAACAAAACTCCACAGAAGGACGCCAACACCGACCAGAAGGGCGCCAAAACCGACCGACGAAAACGCAAAAGGAAAGCGGTGGATCAGTTTCAAGGGGAAGAGACCGGTTGGTTCCGGGGAACCGGATATATTTAAGAAATAAAAAGCGTAACGAGAAATCAAGGGATGGGAAGCTCGATTTCATCGAAATCCGGATGCGCCGTCCTGATCAAATAGAAGCTTGGAATCAGGGTGAAGCGGCTCCAAAATCACGCCTTCCCACATGAAGCGTTCGTTTTGGTCCCTCATCGCGGTGCAAATTCAGGTCCTGCTGAATGACAATGCCGCCAAGCTCATGCTCATCACGCTGGGCGCGGCCGTCGCGCCGGAGCTGCTGCCTCCGAACCTCTTTCTCCATCATTCCGAGTATGCCGTCATGATCGCCAAGCAGATCAAGACCATCCTCGCGGCCATCATCATCCTGCCGTTCATTCTTTTTGCTCCCACCGCCGGCTGGATTTCCGACCGTTTTTCCAAGCGCAACGTCATCGTCACGACCCTCTGGGCCCAGTTCGGCATCATGGGAATGATCTGGATCGCCCTTCACTACCACAATCTCCCGTTTTCCATCTTCGGTTTGTTCCTCCTGGGGGTCCAATGCGCGATTTTCTCACCGGCCAAGCAGGGCATCGTCAAGGAAATCGTCACCGCCACCAAAATCAGCTCGGCCATCGGCGTCGTCGAGGTCACCGCCATCGCCAGCATGCTCGTGGGGGGCTTGGCCGGCGGCGCGCTCTACGATTTCTGTTTCGGCACCCTCGGCAGTCCCTGGTACGCCGCCGAGGCGACGATGGCCGTCCTCACCCTCCTGGCGCTCTTCTCGCTCATCGCCGGCTACCAGATTCAGCAGACCCCGGCGCATACCAACCAGCCGTTCCGGACCGGATTGCTGTGGGAGCATTTCGGCCAGTTGCGCGACGTCTGGCGCGAGCAGTCCATCCGCCTCTGCGTCCTCGGCATCACTTATTTTTACGGCCTCGCCGGGGCCCTCTACCTCACCTTGTTCGAGGTCTCCGACTCGCTCCACGCCAACCATGTCGGCACCGCCTCCCATACCGGCGTCTATGCGGCCACGCTGGGGCTGGGCATCATCTGCGGCAGTTTCCTCGTCACGCGGATGACCACCCACCAGGTCGAAATCGGACTTATCCCCATCGGCTCCGCCGGGCTGATCTGCAGCGCGGTTTTGGCCGGCCTCTCCAATCCGGCGCACGGTTTTTTCCTCGCCGCCCTCTTCTGCCTCGGCCTCGCGGGCGCTCTCTTTGTCGTCCCGCTCAACGCCCATTTGCAGGAACAGGTCGAGCCTGAACGACGAGGACGCATCCTCAGCGCCAACAATCTCTTCGTGAATCTTTTTGGCATCGTCGCGGTCCTGGCCCAGTACGTCGTCTCGGCCGAGTTCGGCGTCACCCCCCGCCACCAACTCCTGCTTTACGCCGTCCCGACCGCCGTCTTGACCGCCTACATCATCTTTTTGACCCCTGAGGGCCTTCTCCGCCTCGCCCTCGGCCTCATCGGGCGGACTTTTTACCGCGTCACCCCCATCGGCCTCGAATCGGTCCCCGCCACCGGCGGCGTCCTCCTCCTGCCCAACCACATCTCGTACGTCGACGCCGTCATCCTCCAACTCGCCTGTCCCCGCCCCATCCGCTTCCTCGTCTACGACCAGATCTACCGCGCCCGCTTTCTCCACTGGGGCCTGCGCCTCCTCGGCGCCATTCCCATCAGCCCGAAAATTGCCCGCACCGCCATCGAAACCGCCGTCAACGCCCTCGCCCGCGGCGAGGTCGTCTGCCTTTTCCCGGAAGGCGCGCTCACCCGCACCGCGACCCTGCAAAAGCTCAATCGCGGTTACGAACTCATCGCCCGCAAGGCCCGCGTCCCCGTCATCCCCGTCTGGCTCGAAAACGTCTGGGGTTCCATTTTCTCTTATTACGGCGGAAATTTCTTTTGGAAACTCCCCCGCGTCGTTCCGCTGCGCGTCTGGCTCTATTTCGGCGCGCCCATCACCGCCGCTGACGCCACGCCCGCGACCGTCCGCCGCTCCCTCTACGATCTCGCCGAGGCCGCCTTCCAGGCCCGCCCCGAATTGCGTTCCCACGTCGGCTACGAAAGTCTCCGCGGCCTGCGCAAACGATTCTTCACCCCGGTCACCATCGACGCCCACGCCGGCAACCGCGCCCTTACCGGGGGTGAACTCCTCGCCGTCGGCATCGCCCTCTCCTTCTGGCTCCGCAAAAACGTCCCCGAAAAGCGCATCGGCATCGTCCTTCCCCCCAGCCTCGGCGCCACCATCGCCAACCTCGGCGTCCTCCTCTCCGGCAAGATTCCCGTCAACCTCAACTTCACCGCCGGCCGCGCCGCCAACGAAGCCGCCATCGCCCGGGCCGGCATCCGGCGCCTCATCACCGCTCCCGCCGTCGTCGACCAGATCAAGGACTTCCCCTGGCTCGACAACCGCCTCGACATCGCCGCTCTCTGCAAGGGCTTCCCCCCCGCCACCCTCAAACGATGGGGGATCATCGCCTGGCTCGCCCCGCTCCCTCTCCTGCGCCGATGGCTCGGCGTCCCGAAGACCGGCGACCGCGAGGAAGCCGCCCTCCTCTTCACCAGCGGCAGCGCGGGTGAACCCAAGGCCGTCGTCCTCACCCACCGCAACATCCTCGCCAACACGGCGCAGATCGGCGCCGTCCTTGGCCGCATCCATCTCGAATCGATCCTCGGCTCCCTGCCGGTCTTCCACAGCTTCGGCTTCACCGTCACCTTCTGGTGGCCCCTCCTGGGCGGCCCCCGCGTTGTCACCTATCCCAATCCGCTCGACGCCCAAAAACTCGTCGAGACCATCGAGAAACACAAACTCCAGCTCCTCATCACCACCCCCACCTTTCTCCGCGCCTTCCTCCGCAAGGCCAAACCGGAGCAGCTTCGCTCCCTCAAGATGGTCGTCACCGGCGCCGAAAAACTCCCTCTCGACCTCCTCCGCGAATTCGAGGCCAAATTCGGCATCCAGGTCAGCGAAGGTTACGGCATGACCGAAGCCTCCCCCGTCGTCGCCGTCAACCTCTTCGACGAACCCCCGTCGCGCATGAACCCCGACGGCGTCCTCGGTCGCCGCATCGGCAGCGTCGGACGGATGGTTCCCGGCATCGCCGCCAGAATCCGCGATCCCGACACCGGCGCGGAACTCGGCCTTTTCGAATCGGGCATGCTCTGGCTCCGCGGCGCCAATATCTTTGAGGGCTACTTCAAGGAAACCGACCAGACCACCGCCGTCCTCCAGGACGGCTGGTACAAGACCGGCGACGTCGGCCGCCTCGACGAGGACGGCTTTCTTTTCATCGAGGGACGCATGAGCCGCTTCTCCAAGATCGCCGGTGAAATGGCGCCCCACATGACCATCGAGCAGAAAATCGTCGAGGCCCTCGACCTCCATCCCGCCCAGGGCGAAGGCCCGCCCGTCGCCGTCGTCGGCATCCCCGACGAAAAGCGGGGCGAGAGCCTCGTCGTCCTCACCACCGTCCCCGTCGAGCAGGCCGAGTTGCGGCGGCGGCTGGTCGCGCTCGGCCTGCCCAATCTCTGGATCCCCAAGGTCGTCCGGCAGGTCGCCTCCATCCCGATCATGGCCACCGGCAAACTCGATCTGCGCGCCTGCCAGCGGCTCGCCGGGGATGCCGCCTCCGCCGCGCCGGCCGAAGCGCCGGTGACGTCATGACCATCCTCGGCCTTGGCATCGACATCGTCGAGACGAAGCGGATCGCCGAGTCGATCGAACGCTTCGGCGACCGGTTCCTCCATCGCGTCTTCCTCGAAGGCGAAATCGCCTATTCCCAAAGCATGAAAGCGCCCCATCTTCATCTCGCCGCGCGGTTCGCCGCGAAGGAGGCGATCAGCAAGGCCTTCGGCACCGGCATCGGACGCGAAATGGGCTGGCGCGACCTCGAAATCGTCCGCGAACCCGGCGGCGCCCCCCGCGTCCTGCTCCACGGCCGCGCCGAGGCCCACGCCAAAGCGCGCGGTGTCCAAGCCGTCCACGTCAGCCTCTCCCACACGACGGAGTATGGCGCCGCCAGCGCGGTGATCGTAGGGTAGGGACGCGAGTCCCTTCGCGTCCCATTTATTTCGCCTCGTTCCCAACTTGGGAACGAGGGAACCCGCGACCGATCCTTGTTCCCGCGCCGGGCGGGACTATGATAAGATCAGCAAAGAAGCCCCCGTTTCATGTCCCCGCCAACCCAACCCGTTCTCGAGATTCATTCCGGCATCGTGCTGAAGGGGCGGCTGAGCATGGTCAAGGACGTTGTCCTCACCGGAAAATTCGAGGGCGAACTCCAGACCCTTGGCTGCCTCACCGTCGCGCCCGGCGGCGTGATCACCGGCACCATCGACGCCGGCGCCCTCGTCCTCGAACCCGGCAACCTCGTCGAAGCCCGGGTAAAGGTCAGCCCGACGCCCCGCGACGGCGCCAAAGCGTCCGGCGAAATCAAAAAGGCCTCGGGGTTCTGGGCGGGGCGGTTTCAAAAGCTCAAGAAAATGGCCTTCGGGCGCAGATAGAAAGTGTTCCATGAAAAAGCCGAGCCTTCAGGAAGTCACGTGCCCCCACTGCCACGCGACCCAAAGCGAGCCCCTCGGCTCCATCTCCACCAACTGCCGCTCCTGCGGAAAGTATTTCAAGGTCAGCGCCAAAAGCGAGGCCCGCGCCGCCCGCGCTCCCAAGGCCAACCGGGAAGTCTTCTGCGTCAAGTGCGGCGCGCCCAACCTCGTCGTCAGCGCCGCGCTCTCCACCCAGTGCATCCGGTGCAGTCATTACCTCGAGCTCGGCGACAAGGTTGTTCGCGGCGTCCAGACCGGAAAATTGTACGCCTACGACGACGTCCTCTTCGAGGAGGGCTGCTTCTTCAAGGGCATGGAAGCCACCGGCCGCCGCATCGAAGTCCGCGGCAAAGTCTTCAGCAAGCTCCGCGCCACCGAGGAAATCGTCGCCGCCGCCGGCGCCGACATTTCCGGGGAACTGCACGCGCTTACCGTCCGCATCGAGCGCGGCGCCTCCGTCAAGGTGCAGGAATTGTCGTGCGCCCGCCTCCTCGTCAGCGGCGTCGTCGAGATCGGCGGCACGCTCACCGCCTCCGAAATTGTCCTGAGCGACGGCGCGGTTTTTTCCGGCCGGCTCCACATTCCCGGATCGAAACTCACGGTCGAGGCCGGGGTTAGCGCCCGGTTCGACTCGATCACCTGCGACGAAATCACCGTCGAAGGCCGGGTCAGCCTCGGTACCTCGATCGAAGCCGAAAAAGTCGTCATCCGCAACGGCGGCGGCCTCACCTCGCCCGTCGTCCGCGCCGCCCGCATCGAAGTCAGCCCCGGCGGCTCGCTTCAGGCCCTCATCGAAAAATATGTCCCCCGCGAAGCGCCCAAACAGCCCGAAGCGGCTTAAGGGATACGCACCGCTACCAGTTTCAATTCCGGGATGTCTGCAAAATCCTTGGAATTGGAAGTCAACAAAGAGAAACCGCGTTGGATCGCCTGGGCGGCGATCCAAAGGTCGTTGATTCGAAAGTCGGCGTCGCGCCCGGCCTTCTTCAATTTCGAAGCTAGACCGCCGAAGATTTCCCCCGTTTCCGCGGTGATCCGAAGTTGAGGTTTTCGGCGCAACCGGCGGAGAGCCGCCGCCGCCCTTTGTTTCATTGCGCCTGCTTTGAGCATCTCCAGGCCAAACTGCATTTCGGCAATGTTCACGGGTGAAAGATAGATCGAATCTTGCTTGGTTATGGCGTGAATGTCCGCCGCTGCCAGGTTGCCGCGCTCGACGGCAATCCAGATGCTTGTGTCGATCAGCCAGCCCATGGATTCCTCAACTCGGAGACGCGTCCCCGCCGTTTCTTTCTTGCTGTGGAAATGGCGGACGCGAGCGCCTCGGCAGTCTCGTCATCGAGGGTCCGATAGAGGTCGCCGAAAACCTCCAACGCATTCTGAGAGGCGGCCTCGGGGACAAGCCGCGCCACCTGTTTTCGGTTGCGGACGAGAACAATCTCCTCCTGTTTTTGCTCAACGCAATCAATCACCTCGCGAAAATGACGCGCGACCTCGGTGACGGAGAGGGTTTTCATTTGTAGTAAACTATCTGATTGAATCTGATTCGGCAACGAATTTTGTCATCGGGCGCCGCTGTTGCCGGGATGTCGACGATCACCTCAAACTCCCTCCCCCATCGGCGTCGCGGCATGAGGATCGGAGATCGGAAAGAGAAGCTTGAATTTCGTCCCCTGGCCCACCTTCGATTCCACCTGCACCTTCCCCTGGTGGTTCTCCATGATTTTTTTCACGATGGCCAGCCCGATCCCCGTCCCCGAATCCTTCGTGGTGAGAAACGGCGCGAACAGGTTCGCCATCTGGTCGGGCGACATCCCCTGGCCGTTGTCGCGCACCGCCAGCGCCAGATGCGTTTCCCCCTCGTATTCCTCAACCGCCGCGCTCAGCCGCAGGACCCCGCCCTCCGGCATCGCCTGCGCCGCGTTCAGGATCAGGTTCAGCAGCACCTGCTCGATCTGTTCCCGGTCCGCGCGGAAGAGCGGCAGATCGTCCGGCACCGCGCTCCGGACGTCGATCCCCTGCTGCTGCAATTTGTGCCGGCTCAGGAGAAACACGTCGTCGAAAAGCTGCTGCGCGTGCACCGGTTCCTTGATCGGCTCCGACGACCGCGCGAACGAAAGCACCTGGTCGAGAATCCGGTTCATCTGCCGCATTTTTTCGCCGATCAGCTCCGCGTCCCGCTGAGAAGTCGCGTCCAGCCGCATCGTCTCCACAAGCGCGTGAAAAAGCATCTGCATCACGGTCAGCGGATTCCGGATCTCATGCGCGATCTCCGCCGCGAGAAGCCCGAGCGCCGAGAGCCGTTCGCTCGCCCGCAGCTTTTCCTCCATGTCGACCACGCGCGCCAGAAGCCGCCCCTTCTCGATCGCCACCGCCGACAGGTCCCCCAGCGTCGACAGGATCTTCACCTCGTCGTTCGAAAAACGGTGCCGCTGCTGCGTGTAGACCGCGAGCACCCCGACCGCTTTCTCCGCAAACGTCAGCGGCACCGCCAGCATCGAGACGAGCCGTTCCTTCCGCGCGATGTCGGTCTGGATGTACCCCTTTTCCCGCACCACATCGACGACCGCCACCGGCTTGTGCCGCGTCACCACGCTCCCCAGCAGCGAGTCCTCGGTCCGCAGATTCGGCTTCCCGCGATAAAGTTCCGAGCCGCCCCGGCACGCCCGCAGGACCAGCTCCGACCCGTCCTCGTTGAGCAGAAAAACCGAGCAGAGCCGCGTTTTCATCAGCCGGAAAGTCTGCGCCGTGATCTGTTCGAGGATTTCGTCGAGGTTCGTCTCGGAAATAATCAACTGCGCGGTGTCGACCAGGCTCGTCAGTTGTCGGCTCTTCAGCCGCAACTGGTCGATTTCCCACGCCAGCTCCAGCCACTTCGCCGCTTCCGACGCCATGTCCACCAGCCGCGCCTCGTCCGTCGCGCTGAACGCGTCCACCTCCGTCGAATCGACGTTCAGCAGCCCCACGACCTGTCCGCGCATTTCGACCGGCACCGCCATCTCCGAGCGGACTTTCGCGTTGATCGCGATGTACCGTTTCTCCTCCCGCACGTCGCCGCTGCGCAGCGGTTTGCCCGTCGTCGCGACCCACCCGGTGATCCCTTCGCCCGGACGCAGCTTCACCCGCTTCGCCCGCTCGCTCAGGCCGTGGCTCGCTTCGATGTCGAGCAGCCCCGAATTCGGGTTGACCAGAATAAACGAGCCCGAGTCGGCGCGCGTCGAGCGCACCGCCGCCGCCAGAATCCGGTCGAGCGCCTTTTGCGGGTGGAGCAGCGTCCGCAGATCGCGCCGCCGCAAGTCCGAGAAAAGCGTGGGTCGCGTCGCTTTTTTCATATCGCGATCCGCTTGCGCACCTCCTCGATCAGCGCCGCCAGCACCTCCTCCGACTCGATCTTCTTCCCGATCCGGTCGGTGAGATAAAACGTGTCGAGCGCCGCCCCTTTTTCCGTCGTGATCCGCGCCGACGAAAGATTCAGCTCCGCGTCGGCGATCGCGCACGCGATGCGATAGAGAAGGCCCGGATAGTCGGCCGTCTGTACGTCGAGCAGCGCGTGCGTGCGCGACGCGCGCAGGTCCACCGAAACCTTCGTCGGAAATTCCGACGGATCGTAAATCGGAAAGCGCGGCTTGACGGTGCGCTTCGCGAACGCGTTGGTGAAGTCGAACTGTTCCGCACCCATCGCCTGGCCGAGAATCTTCTCAAACGCCGCCCGGTCGCGCGGATCGGTCGCCGCCTCGAGCCGCTCCGTCGCCACGTAAAACGTCTCGATTGCGATATCGTCCGCCCGCGTGAAAATATCCGCCTTCAGGATCGTCAGTCCGCACGCCGCGAACGACCCCGTCACCCGCGCGAAAATGTGGTACCGGTCCCACGTCACCACCGTCACCTCCGAGTGCCCCTGCTCCGGAAAGTTCCGCCAGTGGATGATCGGCTGCAGCGACGCGTCGTCGTGGGTCAGCTGGTATTTCAGGAAGCTGTGCACCAGCGCGATGTGCTCCCGGATCAGTTCCTCCGACATCGTCTCGAAATAGCTCGGCGGCAGATTTTCAAAATGCGCCAGGACCTCCCCGGGGTCGAACTGCCGGTCGAGGTTCTTCAGCAGCCGCTGCTGGATTTCCAGCCGCGCCTCCTCCGCCATCGCCCTGAATTCCTTCACGCCGCTCAGCGCGCTCGTCGTCCGATGGTAAAGCTGCCACAGCAGCAGGTCCTTCCAGTCCGAATAACCGCGCCCCGAACCGGTTCCGAGCGTGTCCGCAAAGGTGATCAGCATCAGCAGGTCGAGCCGTTCCTGCGTCTGCACGATCCGCGCGAACTCGATGATCGTGTCCTCGTTGTCGAGGTTCTTCCTCCGCGCCACCTCCGACATCGTCAGGTGGTGGTCGACCAGGAACACCAGCGTCGAAAGATCCGCTCCCTTCAACCGCATCCGCCGCGCGACCCGCACCGCGTTCGCCGCGCTCGCGTCCGCATGGCGGCTGTCGTTCTCCGATTTGCCCGTGTCGTGAAGCAGCATCGCCAGGTAGAGAATGTGCGGACGCGCCGTCTGTTGCAGAAGCGGGCGGTACTTCGAAAACGGCGGCTCCGTCGCGTCGATGATCTTGTCGAGCGTCTCGATGCAGACCAGCGTGTGTTCGTCGGCGGTGTAACGATGAAAAAACTCGTGCTGCACCAGGCACGTCAGAGGCCGGAACTCGGGAAAAAACCGGCCCAGAAAACCGATCTCGTGCATCGTCCGGAGAGCCCGCCCCACCTGCCCCTTCCGCGATAAAATCGCCAGCAGCGTCTCCCGCACCGACGTCTGGTAGATGAAACGCCGGTCGATCATGTAGAGCCGCCGGCGCAGGCGGAGCTTCAACTCGGGCCCGATGTCCGCGTTGTGCTGCTGCGCCAGAAGAAACACCCGCACCAGCCGCAACGGTTCGTCACCGAGATTCGTCGCCGACGCGAGTTCCAGCTCCCCGTTTTCCAAAATAAACCCGTCGATCTCCTCCCGCCGCGTCGCGTGGAAAGGCAGGAACGCCCACCTCGTCTGCGATTTGCCGCTGCCGCAAAGCCGGTTGCAGAGCGTATTGCCGAGATTGTAAAGCAGCGACGTGTTCTCGTAGTAATCCCGCATGAACGCTTCCATCCGCCGCAGGATCGTCCGGTGTTGGTACCCGAAACTGTCCGCGATCTGCCCCTGCAGCCGCAGCGTCAGCACGTCCCCCGAACGCTTTTGCAGGTAATGAAGCTCCGTCCGGATCCGCAGCAGAAAATCGTACGCGCGGTCGAGCTGCTTCCGCTCCGTCGCCGTCAGCAATTGCGCCTCCACGAAAGCCTGCGTGCCGATCAGCCCCCGCTTTACCTTCCCCACCCACAGCAGGTTCTGATAATCGCGCAGCCCGCCGCACCCGTTTTTCACGTTCGGCTCCTGGAGAAAAGGCGTGTTCCCCGCCTTCGCGTGCCGGTCCTGCTGGTCGGCGACGCGCCACGCCAGATATTCCTTTTCATGCCCGTGCAGGCAGCGGCGCTCGAACGTCTTCTCGTATTCCGTGAAAAGCGGCTCGTCGCCGCAGAGGAAACGCGCTTCCAGCAGCGACGTCTTCGTCCGCAGGTCGCCGTTCGCCTGCGTCACCAGTTCCTGCATCGTCCGCGTCGCGTGCCCCACCTGAAACCCGATGTCCCACAGCATATACAGCACGTGCTGCACGATGTCGTTTACCTGGGCCGTGTTCTTCGGGCCGTTGTTGGGATAGAGAAAAAGAATGTCGATGTCGCTGTAGGGATTCAGTTCGCCCCGCCCGAATCCGCCCACCGCCAGCAGCGCGATCCGCGGCGGCGCGTCCAGGTTCGACCGCAAATGCGTCTCCCATGCGCTGTTCCACAAATGCCGCAGCATCACCGAAATCACGTCCGCCCGCTTCCGGCAAAGATCCCGCCCGCCTTCGCCGTGGATATGCTCCAGCTTCAGCCGGTGCTCCTCCAACTTCAAAAAGCGCCGGTAAATGTCGAGCAGGTCCGTCGGCCGCAGATGGGATTGGTGGACCAGCTCCCGCTCTGCGTGGCGCAACACCTTTTCAAGATAGACCGGCGGCATCGCTTGAACCTAATCGTCCCCGCCAGCCAATTCAATCGGGAACTCAGTGGCAGCCGTCCCGCTCTGCGCCCAGTCCCATCAGTTCATGCGTCTTATTCCCCACGCCACTCTTGCCCTCTTTTGCCCCAAGGCCCTAGCCTAAGGCCATGCTCGCGCTCGGCCTCAACATCGACCACGTCGCCACCTTACGCGAGGCCCGTTACCGCGACTGGAAAGCCGGCCTCGCCCCCGAGCCCAACGTCCTCGAAGCGGCGCGACTCGCCGAACAGGCCGGTGTCGACGCCATCACCGTCCATCTGCGCGAGGACCGCCGCCACATCCAGGAGGCCGACGTCCGCGAATTGTCCCGCGCCATCCTCATCCCCCTCAACCTCGAAATGGCCCCCACCCCCGCCATGACCCGCCAGGCCCTCCGCTTCAAGCCCGAGGAAGTCTGCCTCGTCCCCGAAAGCCGCGAGGAAGTCACCACCGAAGGTGGCCTCGACGTCGCCGCCGACGCGAAGCGCCTCAGGAGCGTCGTCGCCAGGCTTCAGGCCGCGAAAATCGACGTCAGCGCCTTCATCGACGCCGACCTCAGCCAGGTCGACGCCGCCCACCACATCGGCGCGCGGATCGTCGAGTTGCACACCGGCGCCTACGCCAACGCCCTCACCCGTCGCGACCGCCGCAAGGAACTCGCCCGCCACGCCCGCGCCGCCGTCCACGCCCACGAGGCCGGCTTGCGCGTCAACGCCGGCCACGGTCTCCACTACTCCAACGTCCGCGAATACATCGAGGACGTGCCGCACCTTCACACCCTCAATATCGGCCACGCCATCGTTTCCCGCGCCCTCTTTGTCGGCCTCGAACGCGCCGTCCACGAAATGCGCGAACTCCTCCGCTCCCGCGAATTCGCGCCGAATGCCGATTAATCTGGAGGGTCGTCGCCAGACGCGTCTGCCGGCCTGACTCTTATTTCTCCCCGTTGCCGGGTTGCGGAAAGAGGCCCGCATCTTAGGCTGGTGATTATTCCCTTCCTGCGCGAAGGTAGGAAGGCATGTCCCTTCCCCGCTCGACCGACTACTCCGCCGTGAGGGAGGATCTCGCGCATCAGTCGCCCGAGGCGATCTCGGCGATGTTCGGGCGGGTCGCGGCCCGTTACGACATCATGAATTTTGCCATGGGCGGCGGGCTCGATTCCCATTGGCGCGGGCGGCTTGTCCGGACCGTGGCGGCGCAACGGCCCGCGCGGGTGCTCGACCTCGCCACCGGGAGCGGCGACGTGCTGCTGGCCCTGGAGCGGCATCGGGCCTATACGGAGAGAGCGGTCGGCGCCGATTTTTGCCTGCCCATGCTCCAGCGGGCGCGGGCGAAAAAGGCGCGAAACCTCCTGGTCGGCGACGGCCTGCGGCTCCCTTTTCCCGACGCGTCGTTTGACGCGGTGACGATCGCGTGGGGCCTGCGCAATTTCGCGGACCGGCTCGCGGGGCTGAGGGAAATGAGGCGCGTCCTGCGGGCGGGCGGGCGGGCCTGCGTGCTCGAGTTTTCGCATCCCGTGGCGTGGCTGGCGCCGCTCTACTTTTGGTACATGCGCGACGTCATGCCGAAGTACGCCCAGTTCATCACGCCGGAGCGCGGGGCCTACGAATACCTGGGCGAATCGATAAGGACCTTTCCGCGGCAGCCGGAGCTGGCGGCGATGATGATCGAGGCCGGATTTTCGGCCTCGCGGTGGACGAACCTGACTCTCGGGATCGTGGCGCTGCATGTCGGGGAGGTTTGACCGGGTCCGGCTTATTTGGGCTGGGTGGCCTATATTTTTAGCCGTTCGAGTCCAACGAAGGTTTTTGCGGGCGGCTTCTTGTGCGCGAGGGATGTGTCCCTCGCACACCTGGACAATAAATTGTCCAAGCTACCCGAACTGCACCGTCGCGCGGCGCGCGACGGCTACCGGCGGAAGCAGAAAATAAAGTGCGGCGGTCGCAGACCGCCGCTACATTGGGGAAATGATCATCGGCGTGCCCAGGGAAATCAAGACGCAGGAGCATCGGGTGGGGCTGCCGCCCTCGGCGGCGTACCAGCTCGTGAAGCATGGGCACTCGGTGGCGGTCGAGCGGGGTGCGGGCGTGGACGCGGGGTACCCGGACGATGATTACGCGGCGGCGGGGGCGAAGCTGACCGACTCGCACGAAGAGGCGTTCGGGGGCGACCTGGTGGTGAAGGTGAAGGAACCGGTGGCGGAGGAGTATGGTTTTCTGCGGCGGGGGCAGATGCTTTTCACGTACCTGCACCTGGCGGCGAACCTGGACCTGACGGCGGCGCTGCTGAAGTCGGGGGTGACGGCGATCGCGTATGAGACGGTGACGCGGAACCAGCGGCTGCCGCTGCTGGAACCGATGAGCGAGATCGCGGGGCGGATGTCGGTGATCGTGGGCGGTCATTTTCTGGCGAAGCCACACGGGGGTAAGGGTGTGCTGCTGGGCGGGGTGCCGGGGGTGTTGCCGGGGAGGGTGGTGGTGCTGGGGGGCGGGACGTCGGGGGTGAACGCGGCGCGGATGGCGACGGGGCTGGGGGCGGACGTGACGATCCTGGAGGTGGACCTGGAGCGGATGCGGTTTTTGGACATCACGATGAGCACGGCGCACACGCTCTATTCGAGCGAGGCTCACCTGGTGGAACTTTTGCCGACGGTGGACCTTTTGATCGGGGCGGTGCTGGTGCCGGGGGCGAAGGCGCCGAAGCTGATTTCACGGGCGATGCTGGGGCAGATGAAGCCGGGGAGCGTGTTTGTGGACATCGCGATCGACCAGGGGGGCTGCGCGGAGACTTCGCGGCCGACGACGCACGACGATCCGGTTTTCGTGGAGGAGGGGGTGCTTCATTATTGCGTGACGAACATGCCGGGGGCGTACGCGCGGACGGCGTCGCAGGCGCTGACGAATGTGACGTATCCCTATATCGAGGCGCTGGCGGAGCACGGGCTGGCGGAGGCGTGCGGGAAATTTCCGGGGCTGGAGCACGGGGTGAATGTGGTGGATGGGGCGCTGACGTGCCAGGCGGTGGCCGATGCGCACGGGTTGCCGTATGTGGGGTACAAGGGGTAGGCGGGGTTGATTCAACCCTTTCAGGATAGTTCGCCTGACCGCTTTACCCAGGGTAGGCCCCGACGGGCCAACCCTGGGCGTATGATGGCACCCCGTTGGGGATATCCGTTAAATTCGATCCGGTGTTACCCCTACCGGGGTAAGTTTTATTCAAATAGGCATCCGGTGGTGTCGTCCCGCCACGGCGGGACTCGACCACCGGCTAGGATTGTAACAAGCCTCCGGCTTGCCAGAAGGAAAGTGAGGCTTTCGCAGAGGTCTCCGTTGGGGTTGCCCGTCGCCCGGCACACTCGTGTGGCGATCGACGGCTACCTTCGGAAGACACCCGCGCAAGGGCCTGCGCGGGCTACCTTGGTACGACGGCTACCGGGGACGGCGCGGCTGCGGGATCGGCAATGGAATTGCGCGGACAATATCGCCGTCCGCAGGACCGTTCCCAAACTCCTGCGGAGGGCGGTAAGTTTTGGAACGAGGGGAAATACTTCTTACCATGGAAAAACCAACTCGTGCTTATCAAAGCCGATAAGCGCTGGCAGACAAGCGACTTGGCCTACTTTGACATTGCCTCGCGGCGATTCGTCCCCTACTTTCGACCTTCCCGGAAATTAACCTTTTCGGGCCCGCTTATGATCGTCGTATTGAAACCCAATCTTCCGCCGGAAGAAGTCGAGAAGGTCATCGCCGAGGTGGCGAAGCTCGGCTACGAACCGCGCCCCATCCATGGCAACGTCCAGACCGTCATCGCGGCGATTGGCGACGAGACGACCCATCAGTCGCTCGAGACGCTCTCGTCGTGGCCGCAGGTCGAGCATGTCCATCGCGTGCAGAAACGCTACAAGCTCGTGAGCCGCGAGGTGAAGAAGGGCGCGCAGAAGGACACCATCGTCAAAGTCCACGGCCAGGAAATCGGCGCGGGGAAAAAGTTTTGTTTCATGGCCGGGCCCTGCTCGGTTGAGAACGAAGAGCAGTTGATGGCGACCGCGAAGGCGGTGAAGGCGCAGGGGGCGACGTTTCTGCGCGGGGGCGCCTACAAGCCGCGGACCTCGCCCTACGAATTCCAGGGGCTGGCCAAGGAAGGGCTGCGGCTTCTTTCGCAGGCGAGAAAGGAATACGGCCTCGGGATCGTCACCGAGGTCCTTTCCGAACGGGACGTGGAGCTTGTCGCGGCCCACGCCGACATTCTCCAGATCGGCGCGCGCAACGCGCAGAACTTCGCCCTCATCACCGAAGCGGCCCGCAGCGGCAAGACGATCCTGCTCAAGCGCGGGATGAGCATGAAGATCGAGGAATGGCTTCTCGCGGCCGAGTACGTGCTGGCCCACGGCAACCCGAACGTCCTGCTGTGCGAACGGGGCATCCGGACTTTCGAGACCTACACGCGCAACACGCTTGATCTCAGCGCCGTGGCGATCATCAAGCAGGAATCGCATCTTCCCGTCATCATCGACCCGAGCCAGGGGTGCGGACGGGCCGACATGGTCCTGGAATTGTGCAAGGCCGCGGTCGCCCTGAATGCCGACGGGCTCCTTATCGAAGTCCACCCGAACCCCGCCGAAGCCTGGAGCGACGGCCAGCAGCAGGTCGATTTCAATCTCTACGCCCGGCTGGCGGCGGAATTAAAACCATTTGTTACCGCAGTGGGACGTCCCTTATAATAACGACACCATGACCTCCGGCGCACGCGGTCCCGCCTCCACGCGCCAGGGGCATTCCCCGCCTTCCATGAGCAGAGCAAAAGAACCGAGCGCGCCGTCCGAAGGACGCCAGAGCGTCCTCATCATCGACGACGAGAAGGACGTCCACTACTCGTTCCGCCGCCTTCTGGAGAAGGAGCCACTCGATATTTTTAGCGCCGAATCGGGCGACGAGGGGATCCGCATGGCGCGGAAATCTCATCCCGACCTGATCGTGATGGACATCCGGATGGGGCAGCAGAGCGGGCTCGACACCCTCAAGGAACTGCGGCAGATGAACCCGAAGCAGGTGGTGGTGATGATGACCGCCTACGGCACGTCGCAGACGGCGATCGAGGCGATGAAACGGGGCGCCTACGACTACGTCCTCAAGCCCTTCGACATTCCGCAGCTCAAGGAACTGCTTTTCGAGGCGCTTGCCGCGGCGCGCGCGATGAAGCAGATCGTCGCGTTCCCGACGAAGCTCAACGCGGAGGAGAGCGGCCAGACCATCGTCGGCAACTCGCCGGCGATGCAGCAGGTCTACAAGCTCATCGGCCAGGTCGCGCCGACGAGCACGACCATCCTCATCACGGGCGAAAGCGGCACCGGGAAGGAACTCGTCGCCCGCGCGATCTTCCAGAACGGCGCGCGCGCGAACAAGCCCTTCATCGCGATCAACTGCGCCGCGATCCCCGAAAACCTGCTCGAAAGCGAGCTCTTCGGCCACGAGAAGGGGGCGTTTACCGGCGCGCTGGCGCAGCGGATCGGCAAGTTCGAGCAATGCGACGGCGGGACGCTTTTCCTCGACGAGATCGGCGATATGCACGTCACCACGCAGACGAAAATCCTCCGCGTCCTCCAGGAGGGCGAATTTTCCCGCGTCGGGAACAACCAGTCGATCAAGACGGACGTCCGGATCATCGCCGCCACGAACAAGGACCTGTGGCAGGCGGTGCGGCGGAAGGAATTTCGGGAGGACCTTTTCTACCGCCTCAACGTCGTGCGGCTGAACCTGCCGCCGCTGCGGGAACGCTCGACCGACATCCCGCTTCTGGTCGCCTATTTCATCAATAAATTCCGGCTCAAGCAGCCGACCGGCCCGAGCCAGATTGCGGACGACGCGCTGGCGGCGATTCAACGGTCGGCATGGCCCGGCAACGTCCGCGAACTTGAGAACTGCATCCAGCGGGCCATGGTCCTCGCGTCGGGCAACACCATCACCCTCGCGAATCTGCCCGAGGAAATCTCGCGCGGCCATCGCCCCCACGCCCCCGCGTCGGACACATCGTCGCGCCCCGTTTTTTCCGCCGCCGTCCCCGCTCCCGCGGAAGCCGCCGCCGGAACCGAATCGGGCAAAGCCGGGCTTGCGCACGCGATCGAAATCCTCTTCAACTTCGCCCGCAAGGACAAGGAGTTCGAGCTTCTCCCCGTCGTCGAGCGCGAACTCATCATCCGCGCGCTGGAGGAGACCTCGGGCAACCAGGTGCAGGCAGCCAAACTCCTCGGCATCAACCGCACCACCATCCGCAAGCGCATCGACGCGTTCGGCCTCCAAAAGCGGACGGCGGCCGATTGATGAAATGACCGCCGTCCGCAGGACCGGCGGTCGATGACCGTCGCTGATGTCATGGCTTCTCTTCCAAAGGAAATTGCCGCTCTTTTGGCGCCCGGCGAGGCAATTCTCTGGCAGGCGCAGCCGCGCCCGTATGTTTTCATGTTGCGCGGCCTTCCGGCGATTTTTTACGGGATAACCTGGTCGGTCCTCGGGGCGTATTGGTACCACGCCGCGATGCTGGCGCCGTGGGAAGGCTGGTGGAAACTGGCGCCGCACTTCAGCCTGCCCTTTATTCTTTGCGGGTTCAGCTTTTTCTTTTATCCGATCAACCTCGGCGCGCGGGCGCGGCATACCTGGTACGTCGTGACCGACCGCCGCATTTTCATTGCGCGGCTGCACGGGAAAAAGCCGCCCGAGCTTCGCGTCTTCACCCGCGAGGAGATGGGGCCTCCCCAGCTCGTCAAACGCCTCGACGGCTTCGATGAACTTATCCTGACGCGGAGCGCCCAGGGGAAACCTTATCTCGTTCCCCGGCTCGAATCGGGGTTCTTCGGAATTGAGGACGGCTCCGCGGCGGCGGCGGCAATCGGGGCTGTGATGAATCGGTAGAACTCATTAGCACAAGATTGCGTATTCTTGTATAAGCCGTTTTGTAGGACAGGCTTCAAGGGGGTGTGCAGAGGCGATCTGGAGGAGGCAGGCACCCTCGATCAAGAGGCAGGCTGGCAGATTCGTTCATGCCATATCTTCCAAAACGTTTCACAATTGACACATGGTTGTAACAATTCTCCCTCAGGTTCCAAGGCGACATCTAAAACGGGTCACCTGCCGTTAGCGCTCCGGAACAATCAAACCGGAGCACGGTGGCAGCCCATGGATTCCAGAACTTGAAGCCTTGGGGTTTCAACGTGCTGTCGTCCCGGAATGAATCAACCTAACTTAATAATAATGAAAAACCTTTTTGTCCTCACTATCCTAGCGGTCCTTTCCATCTGTTCGGTCCAGGCGGACACGATAACCTTGAACGCCTCGGGGGCGACTTTTCCAGCGCCCATCTATAACCGTTGGTTTGCGGAGTACAGCACCGCTCATCCGGATGTGCATATCAATTACCAGGGCGTTGGCAGCGGCGCGGGTATCAAGTCATTTACCGGCGACCTGACCGATTTCGGCGCCAGCGACGCGGCGATGACCGACGCGGAGATGGCGAAGGTGACCGATGGCGGCGTGGTTCTTTTGCCGATGACGGCGGGGAGCATCGTTCTCTCGTATAATGTGCCCGGCGTGACGGGCGCGATCCAGTTGCCCCGCGACGTCTATCCGGCGATTTTTCTGGGTACAATCACGAAGTGGAACGACCCGAAGATCGTCGCGGCGAATCCGGGAGTGACGATGCCGGACCTGCCGATTACCGTGGCGTATCGCGCGGACGGCAGCGGCACGACCTTCAACTTCACGAGTCATCTGGCGGCGATCAGCGCGGACTTCAAGGCGAAGGTTGGAAGCGGCAAGGCTGTCAAGTTCCCCGTCGGAGTGGGCGGCAAGGGCAACGACGGCGTCGCGGCGCTGATCAAGCAAACGCCGGGAACCATCGGCTATGTCGAGTATGGCTACGCGATGAAGACCAACCTGCCGATGGCGACGCTCCAGAACCAGGCCGGCAAGTTTGTGGCCCCCTCGCCTGATTCAGGTTCGGCGGCGCTCGCCCAAGTCGACCTGCCGGCGAATCTGCGGGCTTTTGTGACCGATCCGACGGGTGATGCTTCCTACCCGATGGTGACGTTCACGTGGTGGCTCTGCCACACGACGTATACGAAGCCCGGTGTGGCCGATGCGATCAAGGCGCTGGCGACCTGGTGCCTGACGGATGGCCAGAAACTGGCGCCCGATCTCGGTTACCTGCCCCTGCCCGCCAGCGTCGTGACGAAGGTTCAGGCGGCGGTCAGCACGATCAAATAATGCAAACGGAGACCGCACCCCCACCGGCGGCGAGTACGCAATGGATCGGCGATAAAAAGGCCCAAAGATCAAAGGTCTTTGATGCGTTTTTTTCCTGGGCCACCTTTGCCGCGAGTTGGGGTACGGTCGCGTTGCTGGTCTGGATTGCGCTGCAAGTCGGTTATGCGGCGCTTCCGGCGGTGAAGCAGTACGGGCTCGGTTTCATTGTCGGAAGGGAATGGGACACGAACAATGACGTGTATGGGGCGCTGCCGCTGATTTACGGGACGCTGGTCAGTTCGGCGCTTGCCTTGTTGATCGCAACCCCCCTGGGCGTGGCCATCGCGATCTTTTTGACGGAGGATTATCTGCCCCTGAAGGTGCGGAGCGTCTTTAAATTCCTGGTGGAACTCCTCGCCGCGATCCCGAGCGTCATTTACGGTTTGTGGGGCATCTATATCGTGATTCCGATCACGACGCCGATGGGCAACTGGCTCAACGCCCACTTCGGCTGGTTTCCTCTATTCTCCACCCCGTCGAACGGCCCCGGCTTTTTGCCCGCCGCCTTTGTCCTGGCGATCATGATTTTGCCGACAATCGCGGCGCTTTCCGGTTCGGCGCTGAAGACGACCCCGCAGGCGCTGAAGGAAGGGGCCGCCGCGCTGGGGGCGACGCGCTGGGACGTGATCCTGCAAATTTCGCTGCCGATCGCGGCGAGCGGCATCTTCGGCGCCGCCGTGCTCGGGCTGGGCCGCGCGATGGGCGAAACGATGGCGCTGGCCATGCTGGTCGGCAATAACAACCAGATCAGCGCGTCGCTTTTCGCCCCGGCCAATACGATTGCGTCGCTACTGGCGAACCATTTCGGCGAGGCGACCGGGCTGGAAGTCGCCGCGCTGATGTATCTCTCCTTCATCCTGATGGCGCTCACCCTGGGGATCAACGCCGTGGCGGAACTCATCCTGGAACGGACGGGCGCCACGACCCGGCACCTCTAATAACATGGCCACTGCGAACTCAACGACCCTTCGGCCAAACGGCCCGCGAGACATGGACCTGAGCCGCAAGCCGCGGGTGAGGTTGATTTTCAGCCGGGCAATGGACATCGCGGTTGGTTTCGTGACTCTCGCCGCGCTGGTTCCGCTGGCTTCCGTTCTCTACATGGTCGTGAGGAAGGGCGCGGGCAATTTGCGCTGGTCGATGCTCTGGGAGTTGCCTCCGGCGGCCGGCATGGATGGAGGCGGGTTTGGCAATGCCCTGGTGGGCACGCTCCTTATGGTCGCCATCGGCGCGGCGGTCAGCGTTCCCACCGGCATCCTGACCGCGATTTTCCTGACCGAATATTCGCTCGGTTCCAAAAGCGCGCGGCTGATTCGTTTTTGCGCCAAGATCCTGAGCGGGCTTCCCTCGATTCTCGCCGGCGTCTTCGTCTTCGGCGTCCTGGTGATAAACCGTGATTTGCATCTCTGGGGCTGGAATTTCGGGGGCTTTTCCGCCATCGCGGGGGGGGGCGCGCTTGGCATTCTCATGCTGCCGATCGTCATCCTGTCGGCGGAAGAGGCGCTCCTGCGCGTGCCCCGTTTCCTGCGCGAGGCCTCGCTGGCCCTGGGCGCCAATCGGACGCAGACGGTGTTGCACATCACCCTTCCGGCGGCGATTTCGACCATCATCACGGGAGTCATGCTGGCCGTGGCCCGGGCCGCGGGGGAAACCGCGCCGATCCTTTTTACGGCGCTGTTTACGAGCTATTGGATCAGCAGCCTCCACGAACCGACCGCGAGCATGGCCGTCCTGATTTATAATTTTTCGAGCGTTCCCTACGACAACATGGTCAATATGGCCTGGTCGGCCTCATTCGTGCTCATCTTCATTGTCCTGGTGACGAACATCGTCAGCCACCTGGTCGCCAACCGCTCGAAGTAAACATTTCCAAAAAACCAATATTCTTTTAAAATAGACCTCCCACGGCAATCGTTCCCCTGCATCACCTTCATGAGCCCAACCTCCCCCACAAGTATGATGGACGAATCGATTCCCACCGCCCAAACTGACGAAGTTGTGGTTTCCCCCGATGCCTCCGCTTCCTCGTCGACCGTCGAAAAGTCGGTGCGCCTGAGTGCGCCAACGATCATCGACATCAACAACGTCGATTTCCATTACGGCGCGAACAAGGCGCTCCACAACATCCACTTTCCGATCAAGGAAAAGCTGGTGACCGCATTCATCGGGCCGTCGGGCTGCGGCAAATCGACTCTTCTGCGCTGCCTCAACCGGATGAACGATCTGATCGACGGCACGCGGGTCAGCGCCGGTTCGATCAAGATTTCGGGCGTCGATATCTACCACCCCTCGGTCGACGTCATCGAGCTGCGCAAGCGCGTCGGCATGGTCTTCCAGAAATCGAACCCGTTCCCGAAGTCGATCTACGAAAACGTCGTCTACGGCCTGCGGCTCCAGGGCGTGAGCGACAAGGCGCGCCTCGACGAGACCGTCGAGCGCAGCCTCCGCGGCGCCGCTCTTTGGGAGGAAGTCCGCGACCGTCTCCACACCAGCGCGCTGGGCCTCTCCGGCGGGCAGCAGCAGCGGCTCTGCATCGCGCGGGCCATCGCCGTCGAGCCCGAAATCATTCTGATGGACGAACCGTGCTCGGCGCTGGACCCGATCGCCACGGTCAAGGTCGAGGAACTCATCCACCAGTTGAAGCAGGACTACACCATTGTCATCGTCACCCACAACATGCAGCAGGCGGGCCGGTGCTCCGACATCACCGCCTTTTTCTACATGGGCAAGCTGATTGAAATCGACGCGACCGAGAAAATCTTCACCAACCCCTCCCAGAAACAAACCGAAGACTACATCAGCGGGCGGTTCGGCTAAGAAAGGTGGAAGGTTGAAGTAAGAAGGAAGAAGTTTCGACTTTTTCCCGCGCTTCTCCTTCTTACTTGTTCCTTCTTACTTCATCCTTTTCTCCTATGACCAATCCCGCCACCAACGTTCCGTTCTCCAACGGTCCGGCTTCCGAGCAAATCGCGAATATCCGCCAGACCCTTCTCATGATGGCCAGCCTGGCCAACCGCAATCTCGCGCTGGCCATGCGCGCGCTGGTCGAGCGGGATGAAAAGCTCGCCGCTTCCGTCGAGGCGGAAGATTCCCAGCTCGACGAACTCGAGATCACCATCGACGAACTCGTCATCAACCACATGGCCACCCACGCGCCGGTTGCCACCGACTGCCGCTTCATGCTGGTGGCCTCGAAAATCTCCAGCAATCTCGAACGCATCGCCGACCAGGCGGTCGCCATCGCCCGCCGCTCGCTCGAATTGAACAAGGAGCCGCTGCTCAAGCCGCTCATCGACATCCCGCACATGGCGGAGATCGCCGAGGGCATGTTGCGCGACAGCGTCACGGCGTTGATCGAGCACAAGCCCGAACTCGCGCAGGAGATCATCAGGCGGGACAAGGAAGTCGACGGCATCAACAAGCAGCTCGCGCGCGAGCTTACGAGCTTCATGCTTGAGGATCCGTCGACGATCACGCGCGCGCTGAACCTCACCATCGTTGCCCGCTGCCTGGAACGCGTCGCCGACCACTGCAAGAACATCGCCGAGGAAGTCTACTACCTCTACCAGGCCGTCGACATCCGGCACGAACGGGCGCCTTAGTTTTTTGGGCGCGAAGGGGCTCGCGTTCCTACCAGCCCCCGGGCAGCTCGTTGTTGAGTTGTTCGAGGAACCTGGTGAGATTTTTCCGGGCAACCGAAAGGCCTGCGACGAATTTCCAAAAGGGCGAGATTTCGCCCGGCCGCGCGGCGAGATGACGGAGGAGGCGAAGCGGCGTCGCCCGCGCCATGGAGGCGTCGAAGCCGGCGGCGAGCGCTCCGGTGGGCAGCACCTGCCGGTAATCGTCGCTGATGACGCGCACGGCCAGGAAGGGAATCTGGCGGGCGCTGACGACATTGGCGACCGCCTCGGTTTCCATGTCGGCGACCTGGGCTTCGGTGGCCTGGGCGTAGGCGTCGCGCTGCTCCGGTGTGGCGGCCACTTCATCTGTCATGCAGAAGCTGGCGAAATCGAAACCGGAAAGCATGCGGAGAAATCCGAGCACGGCTTCGGAGCTGAAGTTGCTCGAAACGACGACCTGCCCCACCTTCAGCGGCGGGACGAGCGCGCCGCCGTAACCGGCCAGGACAAGGGCCTTGAGCCGGAAATGTTGAAAGATTGTCGCGGTGTTGTCCGAGGCGGCGGCCTCGCCCATGCCGATCAGGGCGATGAGGACGCGGCGCGCGCCGAAATTGGCGAGGGTGCAACGGAGGCCGTCAATCGAGAAGGATTCCTTTTCGGTGCAGCGCTTGAGCAGCGGTTCCGCCTCGTGGGCGAGGGGAAAGGCGTAGCAGATCATCGCCGGTCTCTAGAGGCGAGCGCGCCGAAATCGGCCAGCGCCAGGAGCGGCCAGTTGTTCCGGTACATGTCGTACTTCAGGTAAAAGACCTTGGGGAAACCGGTACCGGTGATGTGGTCTTCGGTCCAGGAGCCGTCCTGATTTTGCGTGCGCGCGAGGTATTCGACGCCGCGCAGGATGCTTGGGCGCAGGCGGTTGCTGGCGGCGATGATGCCCATGAGCGCCCAGGCCGTTTGCGACGGCGTGCTTTCACCCTGGCCCTTGATTTTCGGATTGTCGTAGGTGCCGCATGTTTCGCCCCAGCCGCCGTCTCCGTTCTGGCACGACTCGAGCCAGTTCACTCCGCGCAAAATCCAGTCCTGGCACATGTCCTCGCCGATCGCCTTCAGGCCGCGCAGGACGAGCCATGTGCCGTAGATATAATTCACGCCCCAGCGTCCCTCCCACGAGCCGTCCTCGAGTTGCGTTTCGCGCACGAAACGGATGGCGCGCCGGATGAAAGGCTCCTTGATGCTCAGCCCCATCCGTCCGAAAACTTCGAGGGCGCGCGACGTGATGTCGCTGCAGGGCGGATCGAGGATCGCGTTGTGATCGGCGAAGGGGACGTCCTGGAGCCACTTCTTGGTCACGTCCTTGTCGAAGGCGGCGAACCCGCCGTTTTTGCATTGGAAGCTCACCGCCCATTCGAGCGCGCGTCGCATGACCTTTTTCTTGGCCGCCTCGTCGGGCATTTCGATGGCGCCGAGCGCGAGCAGGACCTTGTAGGTGTCGTCGACGTCGGGATAGTACTTGTTGTTGAATTCGAAGGCCCAGCCGCTGGTGACCGGCGTCGGGTTTTTGTGTTTCCAGTCGCCGCGGAAATCCTTCACCTCCTTCGAGAGAATCCATTCCCCGGCTTTTTGGAGTTGCGGGTGGTTCGCCGGAATGCCCGATTCGACGAGCGCGAACGCGGTGATCGCCGAGTCCCAGATCGGCGAGTGGCACGGCTGCATCCGGAACTCGTCGTGCCCGGCATCGTCGATTTCGAGGCCGAGGAAATCGTGGGTCGCTTTGCGGATGACGGGGTTGTCCTCGCCGTACCCGAGGGTCCTCAACACCATGACGGTGTACATCATGCTGGGGAAAATCGCGCCGAGACCGTCGGAGCCGTCGCCGATCCGCTCGAGGATCCACGCCTCGGCCTTTTTCAGGGCGCGGCGGCGGAAGGGCTTCCACGGGAGCGTGTCGAGGAACTTGAGGACGCTGTTCCAGGCGAGGAAGAAATTTTTCCACGTGAACGGCTTTTTGTCGAAGGGGAGGCCGAGGTTCGAGTGCTCGGTGCCGTAAGGGAACAATTCGTGGAGCTGCTTTTCGGGCGGCAGATTGCGCACGGGTTTGAAGTGATTGAGGATCGAAAGCGGCACGACCATCGCCCGGCTCCAGGACGACATTTCGTAGATGTTAAAATAGAGCCAGTTCGGAAGCAGGATAATCTCGGACGGAATGATGGGCAGATGCTTCCACGGATACTGACCGAACATGGCGAGGAAGAGCTTCGTGTAGGTGTTCGCCTTCGGAATGCCGCCCAGGCGGACGATGGTTGCGTGGGCCTTGGTCATCCGCGGATCGTCGGGCAGGAAGCCGGCGAGCTTGAGGGCGAAGTAGGCTTTGAGCGTGGCGTTGAGTTCGCTCGGGCCCTTGTAGTAGGTGTTCCAGCCGCCGTCGGGCAACTGGCGGTCGAGCAGATGCTTCACGCAGCGGGACTGCTTGTTGAAGTCGACCTCGCCCGTCCAGTGCATGAAGGCGACCACGTCGGAGACCAGGGTCGAATCGACGATCAGCTCGCCGACCCAGTACCCGTCGGGCTTTTGGAGGCCGAGGAGATGCTCCTGCGCTTTGCGGATCGCTTCCTGGGCGCGTTCCAGCAGCGGAAAAGCCGCCTGGTCGCGGAAGGTCTCGAGCGAAACCTCAATGGTTTTCTTGGGCACCGTGGTCATGGATCGAATGCGCCAGCTTAGGAAAACCGCCAGGGGAGGTCAATCGTGGCGGATGCTGCTGCGCACGGTGGCATTGTTTCCTCGTTCCCAAGTTGCGCATGGGAACGAGGGGAACGGTCTATGATTTTTCCGGCGAAGCTTTACCGCCGTCCGCAGCACCCTCCACCTCCGCATCCCCCTGATAACCGAATGCGCCGGTTTCGGGCCAGTCGAGGCCGGTGGCTTCGTCGGCCAGATCGACCCGGAGGCCGAGAATTTTCTGGACTAGGCTGACGCATGCGTAACCGAGAAGGCAGACCACCGCAAAGCCGGTCACGCAACCGATGGCCTGCGCGGCCAGTTGATGCCACGCGCCGCCGAAAAAGAGTCCGCGCACCGGCCCGGTGACGCCGTTGAGGCCCGCGCCCGCGGTGCCGTTGGCGAAAAGTCCCACCGCGAGCACGCCCCACGCTCCGCCCGCGCCGTGGACGGCGGCCGCGCCGACCGGATCGTCGATGTGTTTGCGTTCCACATAATCCATCGCCGCCTGAACCAGCAGGCCTGCAACGCCTCCGATGACAAACGCCGCCCAGGGATCGATCAGCCCCGCGCCGCCGCAACTGGCGACCGCGCCGCCGAGCAGGCCGCGACAGAGCCGCGCCGGTTCGGGGCGCCGCTTCTGCCAGGCCGCCTGTGCAAACGAAATGACCAGGCCGCCCGTCGCGGCCAGCAACGTGTTGATCGCCGCCAGCCCCGCGCCGGTCGAGGCCGCGTCCGGAGCGAGGCTCGCGCAGGCAAAGGCATTGGTCGCCATCCAGGAAATGAGCAGGACGATGCTCCCGAGCACGATGAAGGGGACGTTGTGTCCGGGAATGGCCGAGGTGGAGGGCTTGTTGCGTCCAAAGCGGCCGTGTCGCGGTCCGAGAACGATGGCGATGACCAGCGCCAGCGTGCCCGCCGTTTCGTGCACCACGCCCGCGCCGCCCGAATCGACGAAGCCGTGGCCGAGGCCGAATTCGCGTCCCATTTCGGCGAGCCAGCCGCCGCCCCAAACCCAGTTGGCCGGGAGAGGATAAACGAGCACGCCGATCAGGCAGGCGCAGAAAGCCATGGCGAGAAGACGGCCTCTTTCGAGGGCCGCGCCGAGCGCCGCCGCCACGGCAATCGCCAGCAAAGCCGCCTGGATGAGGAAAAGCGAGGCGACGCCGTTGCGGGACGAATCATCCGGAGCCGGGCTGGCGTCCTGTGCCAGAAAAAAGCCGGCGCTGCCCATGAATCCCCAAGGATGGCCGAAAAGGACGGGGCTCAATTCGTGATCGAGCGCGCCCTTTTCCGCAGTGGAGAATGGTTGGGCCAGCGCCGCGTGGGCGTCGCCGATGCCGCCGGTTTGCACGGCAAACCCGCCGATCCAATAGCCGGTCAGTCCGAAAAGGACTCCGACCAGCAGCAGGACGGAGGTATGGCCGCAATTTTTAGCCCGGGTGAGGCCGCATTGATAAAGCAAAAAGCCGCCGATGGAAGCCAGGGTCATCAGTGCGCCAAGGATCGATCCCGGGACGTTCGATGTCGGGCTGATGGCGGGGATGAGGGGCGCCGCTGCGGTGAGAGTGGGAGCCGCAGGCGGCGTTGGCGCGGGGGCGGGAGGGGGTGTCGTCGCGGGAACGGCGGGCGGCGGGTTGGCGGCCGGCGCGTTCGTTGCGGCAACGCTTATCTCACCGGGACCCGGCAGGCCCGTATTCGTTTCGGTCTGCGCCGGGAGAAGGTTCGCGGCTGAAAAAAAGAGCGCGGGAAGAATGAGGATTCGCCGCCATCTTCCTCCATGCAAAGATGTAAAAAAAACCATAAGCTGATCTATAAGAATATAATAGAAGCAAAATATACGCGGGAATGGCAAGCAGATTAGATCGATGAGGCCGCTCATCGGCGCGACCTTTTGAGCAATCTTTGCCTTGACGCAACCGACTTGAATCCGCGAATTTCCTCGCCGGTAACATTGTCATGAAAACTTTCAACGCGCCCCGTTTCAGCGATCAGAAGGATGGCTTCCGGAAAATCCTCGCCGACTCGCATTGGCTGGCGAAGGTGCTGCTGGGCGGTTTCCTTCTGATCAACCCGTTTCTGGTCGCGCTGGCGCCGGCCTATTTTTCCGGCGCCGGCCCCGGCTGGGTGAAGGAGGTTTTTCCCTGGATTCTCGGCTTCAACGTTCTTTCCTTCTGGTTTCCGCTCGGCTTTACATTCGAGGTCCTGCGCCGGGCGCGGACGGGGCGCGGCGTTCAGTTGCCCGATTGGCAGTGGAACCGGCTGGGGGTTTTCGCGAAGGAGGGCGCGGTCAAGCTGACGCTGGCGGTGTTCACCCTGCTGCTGCCGGCGGGCCTCTGGATGGGCGCTTGTTACGGACTTTTCGTTTTTCTTCTCGGCCTGCCCGCGACGCTGCTGACGCTTTTCATTCCTCCGATCATGCTTTTTGTGATTCCGTTCTGCGGCGTGGCCTGCTGCCGGTGGCTCGATGGCGCGTCGGTGCTCGATTGCGCGCTCAATTACAAGGAGAACTTCCGCCTGTTTCGCAGGGGCTGCCCCGATTACCTGATCGCCGCAGCCTTCATTGTGGGGGTCAATTCGATCACCACCGCATTCTTTTACACGATTCCCTTCGGGGCTGTGTTTGGCCTCTGCCTGGTCGACACCTGGTTCGGGCCGATCTATGCCGAGACGGTGGCTCGCGCCGGAGAAAAGCCATGCGGCCAGTTGCAGCCCGAGCCGGCGATGGCGGCGTGAGGGGAACATCGAGCTAAGAGCTAAGAACGAAGAACTTCTAAGTTCTACGTTCTCAGCTCTCAGCCTGTCACATGCTGAACCGGTGGCCGAGATAAATCTCCCGCGCGATGGGGTCGTTGAGGAGGAATTCGCGCGAGCCTTCGGAGAGGACGCGGCCTTCGTCGATGATGTAGGCGCGATCGACCACGGAGAGCGTTTCGCGCACGTTGTGGTCGGTGATGAGGACGCCGAGGCCCCGCTCCTTCAGGTGGAGAATGATTTCCTGGATGTCGTGCACGGCCATCGGGTCGACGCCGCTGAACGGTTCGTCGAGGAGGAGGAGCGTGGGCGAGGTGACCAGCGCGCGCGCGATGGTGACGCGCCGCTTCTCGCCGCCGGAAAGCGTGATGGCGACATTTTCGCGGACGTGTTCGAGGCCGAAATCCTTGAGGAGTTCGTCGCAGCGGGCGTCGCGTTCGTCTTCGGTCATCGGCAGGGTTTCGAGAATGGCGAGCAGGTTCTCCTCGACCGTCAATTTGCGGAAGATCGATTCCTCCTGCGGCAGGTAGCCGATGCCCCGGCGGGCGCGGCGATACATCGGCATGCGCGTGACGTCCTCGTCGCCCATGTAGACGGTGCCCTCGGTCGGCGTGACGAGGCCGACGATCATGTAAAACGTGGTGGTCTTGCCCGCGCCGTTTTTGCCGAGCAGGCCGACCACTTCGCCGGCCCGGACGTGGATGTCGACGCCGTTGACGACGCGCCGTCCCCCGTATTGTTTGACGAGGCCGCGCGTTTCGATCAGGAAGTGGGCCTGCGGGGCGCCCGGCGCCGGCAGGGACCCGGTGGCGATTCCGGGCTGGGGAAGGGGTGGCGGAGTCGCTTTTTTCCCGAATGAGGTTGGCTTGAGAATGGGCGCGGCGGCGGGCCGGGGCGATTCGGGGCCGGGCGCGGGGATGTCGCTGAGGTCGTCGAGCAGGTCCGGCTGGTCAAGCCTGACCGTTTCAGGTTTTTTCTTCAACGATTTGGGCTTGGGTAGCTGATGTTTCATGCCTCATTTGGTATCGGTGGAGGTTGGGGCCGGGGAGGGGCCGGGAGCGCCCATGTTTTCGTCCTGGAGGGTGACCTGGGTGCGGCCTCCTTTGACGACCATCTTTTGCGTCGTCCGATAAACGTCAATTTCCGGACCGGAGACGGTATTTTTGTGGTCGAGAATCACCGGCTGGTCGGTCAGGACAAACATGTCGGTGTCGTGAAAATATTCGGCGTGGCCGCAATGGGTGATCCGGTCGGGTTGTGTGATGACGACGTCCCCGGTCGCCACGATCCTCGAGACCTTGTTGTCGTTGGTGAAATAGACGGTCATCTCCTGGCAGGTCATTTTGAAATTGGTGCCGAGCACGATCACGTTGCCGGTGAAGACCGAGATGTGGGCCTGCTGATCGGAGTGCAATATATCCGAGTCGATCGTCGTGGAGCCGGCCGGCGGCGGCGTTTCGGAGCCGGAGTCGTCCGCCGTCTGGGCCGGCAAAGGCGTCCAAGCCATGAGCAGGAGAACGGAAAGAAAAGGGAGGAGCGGCAATTTCATTTGGTTTCGGGGATGGGGGGGGATGTCGGCGCGGGCGCGGAGCCGTTCGCGGGGGCCAGGCTGAGATCAAAATGTTTGAGGAAGACCCTCACGTTGGTGCGCAGGACGTATTTTTTGGTGTTGAGATCGAAATCGCAATCCTGCGAAGTGGCCGTCATGTCGGCGCGTTCAATCTGCACCG
Source organism: Methylacidiphilales bacterium (assembly GCA_035948935.1). Lineage (GTDB taxonomy): Bacteria > Verrucomicrobiota > Verrucomicrobiia > Methylacidiphilales > UBA1321 > JABDGH01. The sequence continues at coordinate 100,257 of DASZIP010000034.1, forward strand.
TATTTTTGGTGCGCATGACGCGGTCGTTCACGTAGAGATCGGCCTTGGGTGAAGTGATCGTGGTCGTGACGGCGCCGTTGTCGTAGATTTGAATTTTCACGTCCTTGGCTTCGGCGCGGTTGAGGGTGACTCCCGTGGCTTCGGTGGAGTAGAGCGTGAATTTCAACTGGCCGTTTTCGTAGTCGGGAAATTCGAATTGCTTGAAGGTCTGCCCCACCGGCAATTGGCGCACGCTTCCGCTGTCGCCCGTGGTTTGGGCGCAGAGGGCGCCCAGGACCAGGACGCACGCCGCTGCGCTAAGCAAGAGAGGCCTCATGGATGGTCTTCAACGTTCGCAGCAGGTCCTCCATCTGCGCAAGTGGAATCATGTTCGGACCGTCGGAGGGGGCGCGGTCGGGTTGGGGATGCGTTTCGATAAAAAGGCCGTCGACGCCGGCGGCGACCGCCGCGCGGGCCAGCACGGGCGCCATCGCGCGATCGCCGCCGGTGCTGGCGCCCAGGCCGCCCGGCTGCTGCACGGAGTGGGTGGCGTCGAAAACGACGCGGTGCCCGGCCCGCCGCATGAGGGCGAGCCCGCGCATGTCGACGACGAGATTGTGATAGCCGAACGTGGTGCCGCGCTCGGTGATGAAGTAATCCCTGCATCCGCCGGAGCGGAGTTTGGCGGCGATGTGGTCCACGTCGTCCGGCGCGAGGAATTGCCCCTTCTTGACGTTGACCGCGCGTCCGCTGCGCGCCGCCGCCGCGAGCAGGTCGGTCTGGCGGCAAAGGAAGGCCGGGATTTGGAGGACGTCGACGACCCGCGCGGCGGCCTTGACCTGCGCGGCGTCGTGAATGTCGGTGAGGACCGGACAGCCGAAACGCCTTTTGATTCCGGCGAGAATTTTCAGCCCCTGCGCGAGGCCCGGGCCGCGAAACGACTTGCCGCTGGTCCGGTTCGCCTTGTCGAAGGACGCCTTGAAAATGAGCGGAATGCCGAGGTCGGCGGCGAGCCCGACGAGGTGCTTCGCGATGGAGACGGCGAGCGCGTCCGATTCGAGCACGCACGGGCCGGCGATGAGGAAGAGGTTTTTCGAGTTGGCTGAAAAGGATGGTTTTTTCACAGGAGAGAAAGCTTATGCTACAGGAGAATTCACTTGGAAGCGAACTCCAATCAACGGATCAAACGCCCAACCCTCGTTCCCAAACTCCATTTGGGAACGGAATTGTCAGCGCAACTCTGTTGCCATCTTTTCTCATCGCACCAAGGGATTGGCAATGGAATTGCCTGCTCGGCACAAGTGCGTTCCCAAGCTCCTGAGGAGAGCGGTAAACTTGGGAACGAGGGGAAACCGCCGCCCAGCGTGCGGCGGCTACGAGGCGGGGTGGTTTCAAATTATTCTTTCGGGATGAGTTTTGTTCGGGTTTGAGGTAGCTTGGACTTATGCCTAAAAAAGCGGTCGCCATTTTCTTTTTGCTCGCGTTCCTTGGGGCGGTGATTTTCGTTTATTTCACGTTTCCGCGGACGAAGGAGGAGATTCCCGCGAGCAACAATCAGCGTCCCTTTCCCTCCGCGCCGAGTCCGAACGCGCCGAACGGCGTGCCGGTGCCGGAGACGGTCCCGCATCCGAACACGCCGAAGGTGCCGCCGGGCCCGACGCTTCGGGTGATGGCGTGGGCGTCGCAAGCGGAGGCGCAGGAGCTTGAGGCGGAGGCGGACGCGTTCGGGACGGCGACGGGGCGGCGGGCGGCGCTGACGATCGACGGGGACGAGGCGACCTACCGGCGCGATTTGCGGGAGGCGATTGACTCCGGTTCGCCGCCCGATGTGTGCCTGGTGAGCGCGCGCGATTTTTCGGGGCTCGACCCGGCGCGCGACCTGGCCGACGCGGCGCCGCAGCCGGACGCGGCCCCGCGCAGCGTCGCGGCGTTGACGGTGGGAGGAGCGCTGAAGGCGGCCCCGGACGAATTTTCGGTCGATGTGCTTTTCTACAATCCGGCCTGTTTTGACGAGGCGGGCATCGGGTATCCCGACCGGCATTGGAACTGGGACATTCTCGAGGCGGATGCGCGGGCGCTCGATTCGCTGAAGCTGAAGGACGGGGCGGGGGAGGCGGTCTACCCGGTCGAATTGGCGGCCGATTTCGATTTATGGAACATCCTCTGCACGCAGGCGGGTCATCCGGCGCTTGACCTGGGGGTGTGGCACCTGGGCGACACGGACACGAAGGAATCGCAGATGCGGGCGCTCGATCTGATTCACGAGATTTTCCAGGAACTGAGCGTGACGGCGCCGCTGCAGAAAAGGGGCGATCGGCCGGGACAATTTTTTGCGGAGCAACGGGCGGCGGTGTTGATCGGGCCGTCGGACCTGACGTCGACCCTGCCGAAATTCGGCTACCGTTTGACGGTTCTGCCGGGCGATCTGGAGCGGGCCAGCCTGGCGCGGGTGAACGGGTGGGCGGTGACGGCGCAATCGACGCAGACGGCGGCGGCGCGCGCGCTGGCGGGATACCTGGCGGTTCAACCGGTCCACGCGGGATGGAGCCGGGTGGCGAAGCCGGCGGATGAGGATTCGCCCGATGCGGTTTGTTACGAGGCGCTGGGAGAGGCGCTGGTTCCGCGGATCGAATCGAAGACGGCGCCGATGGCGGAATTTCTGGATCAGCAGATCGACCTGCTGGCGCGCAACGCGGAGGAGAAAACGGACGATCTTTACGCGCGGATACAGGCCGAATTTCAGAGGGAGATGCCGGACAGCGTGGTTCGGTCGGAGGGAGAGAAGCCGGACCCGAAAGTGGAGCCGGCGCCGCAGGTGCGGGGGTTGTAGGTTTTTGGAGGGACAAGCCGTCGCGCGACGGTTGCCTTACCGGCCGGCAAGGAGCGAGGCGAGGCCGCCTTCGTGGAAGGAGGCGATTTTGTGGAGGTCGTCCTGGAAGGTGGGGTAGGAGGTGGCGATGCAGGCGGTTTCGGCGATGGTGGTTTCGCCTCTGGAAAAAAGGCCGAGGATGGCGCAGGCCATGGCGATGCGGTGGTCGCCGAAGCTGGCGACTTTGGCGCCGATGAGTTTTTCCCCGCCGCCGCCGTGGACGGTCATGCCGTCGTCGTGCTCGGTGACGTTGACGCCGAAGGCGCGGAGGTTGGTGGCCATGGCGGCGATGCGGTCGGTTTCCTTGACACGGAGTTCGCGGGCGTCGCGGATTTCAGTGTCGCCGTCGGCGATGGCGCCGATGGCGGCGATGATGGGGAGTTCGTCGATGACGTTGGCGATTTCGGCGCCGGAGATTTTTGTGCCGCGGAGTTTGCGTCCGTAGACGCGGATGGTGCCGTGGGGTTCGCAGGAGGAGTCAGAGATGTTTTCGTGGATGTGGGCGCCCATGCGGAGGAGGACGCCGAGGAGGCCGGTGCGGGTGCCGTTGAGGCCGAGGTTGGTGATGGTGAGGTCGGCGTCGGGGAGCGCGGCGGCGGCGGCGATCCAGAAGGCGGCGGAGGAGAAGTCGCCGGGGACGGTGAAGTCGCGGGCGTGGAGGCGGGTGCCGCCGCGGACGCGGATGGTTTTGGTTTCGCCGTCGAGGTCGATGACGGGGGGGGCGTGGAAGTGGGCGAGGAGGCGCTCGGTGTGGTCGCGGGAGGGGGTGGTTTCGACGACGCTGGTGGTGCCGGCGGCGAAGAGGCCGGCGAGGAGGATGCACGATTTGAGCTGGGCGCTGGCGACGGGGAGTGTGTATTCGATGCCGGTGAGTTTTTCCGCGCCGCCTTTGATGTCGAGGGGGGCGGTGTGTTTCTCGCCTTGGCCGGAGATGTTGGCGCCCATGAGGCGGAGGGGGTCGACGATGCGTTTCATGGGGCGGGAGGAGAGGGAGGGGTCGCCGATGAGGCGGCTGGCGAAGGGTTGTGCGGCGAGGACGCCGGCGAGGAGGCGCATGGCGGTGCCGGAGTTGCCGCAGTCGAGCGGTTCGAGCGGGGGTTGGAGTTTGCCGCCGACGCCGTGGACGATGAGGCGGGTTTTGGAGTCGGGTTCGATGACGCAGCCCATGGCCTGGAGCGCGCGCATGGTGCAGATGCAGTCTTCGCCGGGGAGGAAGCCGTTGATGACGGTGGGGCCGTCGGCGAGGGCGGCGAAGAGGACGGCGCGGTGGGAGAGGCTTTTGTCGCCGGGGACGCTGATTTCGCCGCCGAAGTCGCGGATCTGGCGGACGGTGAGGGTGGAGGGTGGGGGGCGGGTCATCGGGGTTTGGGGCGTTTGTCGGATAAAAGCGAGCGCGCATCGTGGGCAGTTTTGAGGGCGGCAAGCAATGCTGATTTTGCGGCGGCCATGTCAGGATTATTGAGCGCAGTTTGGAGCGCGGTGAGTCGGGAGATCAGTTGCCTCAGTTGAAAGCCAACAGCATCGCCATTGGCGAGGAGGATTTCGGACCAGAGTTCGGGCGAGCCGGCGGCGATGCGGGTGGTGTCGCGGAAGCCGCCGGCGGCGAGGTCGAGATCGCCGAAGGCGACGGCGTGGTTGACGAGGGCGGCGGCGATGAGGTGGGGGATGTGGCTGATGGCGGCGACAAGCTGGTCGTGCTTTTCGGGGGGAAGGACGGCGAGTTTGGAGCCGAGGGCGGTCCAGAATTTTTCGGCGAGGCGCTGGGCTTTGGGCCGGGTCTGTTGGGTTGGGGTGATGATGACGGGGGCTCCCTGGAAAAGGTCGGGGCGGGCGGCGGCGAAGCCGGCTTGTTCGCTGCCGGCCATGGGATGGCTGCCGATCCAGAGGGCGCGGTCTTCGAGGAGGGGGGCGAGGTCGCGGTCGACGCTGCCTTTGACGCTGCCGACGTCGGTGACGAGGGCGGCGGGTTTGAGGGCGTCGCGGAATTCGCGGACGAGGCCGGGCATGGCTTCGATGGGGACGCAGAGGATGACGATGTCGGCGTTGCGGACGGCTTCGCTCGGGTTGCCGGTGAGTTCGGCGTCGACGCCGGCGGTGCGGATGGCGTCGAGGGCGCGGGGGGAGCGGGCGTAGATCATGAGGCGACTGGCGAGGCCGCGCTCGGCGAGGGCGAGGGCGAGGGACCCGCCGATGAGGCCGGGGCCGAGGATGGCGACGGTGCCGAAATTCATGGGAGCGTCTTGAAAGAAATAAGTCCCTCCAGGGCGGCGGGAAGCTCGGCGAGGAAGCGGGCGTTTTGTTCGGGGGTGCCGATGCTGACGCGGATGTATTCGGGGAGGTGGTAGCTGACCATGGAGCGGACGATGACGCCTTTTTTCATGAGGCGTTTGAAGACTTCGGCGCCGTCGCCGACGCGGACGAGGACGAAGTTGGCGGAGGAGGGGACGTAGTCGAGTCCCATGCGGGCGAAGGCGTTTTCGATGAGGCGGCGGCCTTCGTCGGTGACGGCCTTGGTTTTGCGCTGGTGGTCGAGGTCGGCGAGGCCGGCGATGGCGCCGGCCTGGGCGATGGCGTTGGCGTTGAAGGGCTGGCGGGCGCGCTGGAGGAGGCCGGCGATTTCGGCGGAGGCGAGGCCGTAGCCGATGCGGAGGCCGGCGAGGCCCTGGATTTTGGAGAAGGTGCGCATGAGGACGACGCGGGCGCCCTGTTTGACGGAGGCGAGGGTGTCGGGCGGATCGTCGAGGAATTCGTAGTAGGCTTCGTCGAGGACGGCGATGATGTGGGGCGGGAGCCCGCGGAGAAAGTCGGCGAGAGCCTGATTGGTGACGCGGGTGCCGGTGGGGTTGTTGGGCGAGGCGAGGAAGATGAGGCGGGTCTGGGGCGTGACGGCGCGGAGCATGGCGGGGAGGTCGGGGGTGAAGTCGACATCGTCGACCACGACGGCGCGGACGCCGAAGAGCTGGGCCATGAGGGTGTAGACGGCAAAAGCGTGGCGGGCGGTGATGATTTCGTGGATGCCGGGGCGCGTGAAGGCGTGGAAGAGGAGTTCGATGATTTCGTTGGAGCCGTTGCCGAGGACGACGTTGTCGCGGGTGAGGCCGAATTTTTCGGCGATGGCGTTGCGGAGGTGGAAGCCGCCGCCGTCGGGGTAAAAGTGGGCGGTGTCGATGGCCTTGTGCATGGCGGCCATGGCGAGGGGGGACGGGCCGAGCGGGTTTTCGTTGGAGGCGAGCTTGATGATGGAGGCGGGGGCGAGGCCGAGTTCGCGGGCGACGTCGTCGACGGGCTTGCCGGGTTCGTAGGGGACGAGGTCGAGGAGTTCGCGGTTGGCGATGTCTTGGATGGAAATCACTCCTTAATTTGGAGCAGAGAGGGCGGGTTGTCGAGACTCCTGCGGAGGGCAGTAAGGGGAATGACACTGAATTTAGACAGGAGGAACATGAAGGACATGAAGGGAAAAATTGACAGGATTAACGGGATTGAGATTTATGGGGAGTCACCGCCCGGCGTGTGGCGGCTACCATCCGTCTTGGCAACGGGGCGGTTTGCCGTAGCTTTCTGGGCGTGATGGAAACATGGCGCGACTTGATCCTGGCTCCGGGCGGGACGCGGGGGGAGGCGTCGCCGCCGACGGTGGCGAAGGCGGTGAATATCGGGCTGGCGCTGGTGCTGATGATCGCGCTGGTTTGGGTCTGCCTGGTGAGCCTCCATTTCAACGGGTCGGTGGTGTGGGATTACCGGGTCGATCTTTTCAAGGGTTGGGTGGTGACGCTTGAGATCACGGCGGTGGCGCTGGTGTTGAGCACGGTGGGTGGATTTTTACTGGCGTTGTGCCAGCGGTCATTTGTGCTTCCGCTGCGGTACTTCGCGAAGGTGCTGGTGGAGATCGTCCGGTGCACGCCGCTTCTGGTGTTGATTTACCTGCTGTGGTACGGGCTCGGCGGCGCGCTGGGGATCGGAAACGATTGGCGGTACGTGATGGGGGTGTTGACGATCAGCCTTTTCGAGGGGGCGTATATCAGCGAGATTTTTCGGGCGGGGATCGAGAGCGTGGGGAAGACGCAGATCGAGTCGGCGCGGGCGATCGGGTTCACGCGGGCGCAGACGTACCGGTACGTGATCATTCCGCAGGCGTTCCGGCAGGTGCTGCCGCCGCTGGTGGGGCAGCTTGTTTCGCTGATCAAGGATTCGTCGCTTTTGTCGGTGATGGCGATTGCGGAGTTTACGCAGAGCGCGCAGCAGGCGAGCAGCATCAACTACGACAATCTGGAGACTTATTTCGCATTGGCGGTGGGTTATCTCGTTCTCACCATTCCGATTTCGCTCTGGTCGCGCTGGCTGGAACAACGGTTCAAGTATGAAACTTAGCCTTCAGGAGGTGGTGAAGCGGTTCGGGTCGCACACGGTGATCGACCGGGTGAGCCTGGAGTTCGACGGCGCGCATTGCCTGGCGCTGATCGGGCCGTCGGGAGGCGGGAAATCGACGCTGCTGCGGTTGGTGGCGGGGCTGGAATATCCGAGCGGCGGGGCGGTGGTGCTGAACGACAAGCGGATCGAGTATCACGACGAGGCGCTGCTGCGGCACCGGCGTTCGATCGGGACGGTGTTCCAGGCGTTCAATCTTTTCCCGCACATGACGGCGCTGAAGAACATCACGCTGCCGCTGGAGAAGGTGCACGGGCGGACGGCGGAGGAGGCGCGCGACCTGGCGGAGGGGACGCTGCGGCGGTTCCAGTTGCTCGACCACGCGCAGAAGCGTCCGGCGGAGCTTTCGGGCGGGCAGCGGCAGCGGGTGGCGATCGCGCGCGCGATCGCGATCAAGCCGCAGGTGGTGCTTCTGGACGAGCCGACATCGGCGCTGGACCCGGAGATGACGGCGGAGGTGCTGGAGCTGATCGAGGAGCTGAAGCAGGAGGGGCGCGATTTGCTTTTGGTGACGCACGAGATGGGCTTCGCGCGTCGGCTGGCGGACCGGGTCGCGCTTTTGTCGGAGGGGCGGATCGCGGAGTTCGGGCCGCCGGAGCAGATTTTCGGCGCGCCGGAGTCGGAGGCGACGAAGGGGTTTTTGCGGAGGGTGCTCCGCTACTGAGGGAGGCCCATTCCGCCTCGGTTTTATGCGGGCAAAATGAAAAGAGCCTCCCTGCCTCCGCGTACCAAATGAGCGGGAATCTGGCGATCAAAGGAGGCCAGCTTACCTCCGTTTTTCACGGCCAGAGCGAGAAGGTAGCAATCCGTAATGTGGGAGGAATTTAAAAGCTCCGGACTGTTCCATAGCTCATCATTGCGCAAACTGATATCGTCGGGCCAAAAATGATGTTCGGTTTCAGAACAATTTTTCTTTAGCGATTTCAATGCCGCCATTGCCGAACCGAGGGAGTTCGGGTAGGTGGGTTTTCCGGTGATACGAACGAAAGCATTTTCGATAATCGGGCAACTGGCCCATTTCAAGGACTCAGGATGGCTGCCGGCCCATCGGTGTGCGCTTGCGTTGTGGATGTGATGAGCGTCGAGGAGCGCAATCAACACGTTGACATCAAGAAGATAGATCATTCGTCCTCGTCACGCAGACGATTAACGAGTTCCATCGTAACCGGCACGCCATCCTTTCCGATCGGGAACAGGGTGAAGCCGTTGCGCTTGATGGAGGTGCCTTTGGGTTGCAAGGATTGTCGCGCGAGGTCAGACAAAAGCTTTCCCGCCGTCGTTCGGCGGGCATCGGCCAGGCTTTTGACCGCCATAAGGACATCCTCGTCGATATCGAGAGTGGTTCTCATAAAGTGATGCTAGAGCATCACGCATCTGATGTCAAGAGCGACTAATCCTATTTTCAGATACCTGACCAAGAGGTAGCATATGCGCGATGAGCACCTCATTGGAAGCCTCCCCGGAAAAGGAGGCGGCGGAGACGCTGACGATCAACGAGATTTTTTACAGCATCCAGGGCGAGAGCACGTTCGCGGGGCGGCCGTGCGTTTTTGTGCGGCTGACGGGGTGCGACCTGCGGTGCACCTATTGCGACACGGAGTACGCATTCTACGAAGGGAAGCGGCGGACGCTGGGGGAGATCGTGACGGAGATCGAGAAACATCCGTGCCGGCTGGTGGAGATCACGGGCGGGGAGCCGCTTTTGCAGAGGCGGGTGCACCGGCTGATGTCGCGGCTGTGCGACGACGGGTGGACGGTGCTGATCGAGACGGGCGGCGCGCACGACATCGGGCCGGTCGACGCGCGGGTGCACCGGATCATGGACCTGAAATGTCCGAGCAGCGGCGAGTGCGGGCGCAACCGGATGGAGAACCTGGCGCTATTGGGGGTGCGCGACGAGGTGAAGTTCGTGATCGGGACGGAGGAGGATTACGCGTGGGCGAAGGCGCGAGTGCTGGCGGGGGCGCCGGGCTGGGCGGACCGGGTGAACGCGATTTTGTTTTCACCGGTGTTCGGGAAGATGACGCCGCTGGAGCTGGCGACGCGGGTGATGGCGGACGCGTTGCCGCGGGTGCGGATGCAGTTGCAGATGCACAAGCTGATCTGGGAGCCGAATCAGCGGGGGGTGTAGCGACGGCAAATGATCGTCAAAGGCAGGACCAAATTTCCAAATTAAACCAGATTACGAAATTAAATTCAGTGCGACAAAAAGGGCGGGGCGAGAACAGGGATTGCCGTTGACCCTCCGGAGCCTCCCCACTAAAGTAGAGGTGGCATGAGCGTCGCTGAAATCGTAAAAGAAGTGCCCAAACTTTCCCTCGATGAAATGAAAGAAGTGGCCCGCGCTTTGAGCGAAGCGATGGAGGACGCTGACGATTTGTCCGACGTGCTGGCAGTGCTTGAAAATCCCGGCAAGCCCATCCCCATGTCTGAGATCAGGAAAAAATACAGCCTGTGAAATGGCGGGTTTTCTTTGATCCGGCGGCGGAAAAGCAATTCTCCAAGCTCGGAAAATCGGCGCAGCGGGACATTGAAAAATCATCGCCAAGCACTTGGAATCCGTTGAAGACCCGCGCCGCTTCGGCAAGCCCTATCTTTCAATCAAGGGAGCCTGGCGATATCGCATCGGTGACTACCGGCTGGTATGCCTGATCCAAAATGAAAAGCTGGTCGTCCTTGTCTTGAAAGTTGGCCATCGCCGGAACGTTTACGATTAAATGCTCCCTCCCATCAGCAGTCGAACATTTTGCCGGGGTTGAGGATGAGGTTGGGGTCGAAGAGGCGCTTGAGGTTGCGCATGATTTCGACGTTGAGGCCGCCGACCGATTCGGGGAGGAATTTCTTTTTGGCGAGGCCGACGCCGTGCTCGCCGGTGATGGTGCCGCCGCGCCGGACGGTTTCGGCGACGATCTCATGGAAGGCGAGTTCGACGCGGCGCATTTCGTCGGCGTTCTTTTCGTTGGTGAGAAAGGTGGGGTGGAGGTTGCCGTCGCCCATGTGGCCGAAGACGCCGATGCGGAGGTCGTGCCGTTTCGCGAGGGCCTGGATGAAGGCGACCATGCCGGCGAGTTCGCTGCGGGGGACGGTGACGTCCTCGAGGATGGTGGTGGGGGCGACGCGGGCGAGCGCGGCGAAGGCGGAGCGGCGCGCGGCGGCAAGGCCGAGCGATTCGGCGGCGGTTTCGGCGACGCGGACGTCGAGGGCGCCGTGCTTGCGGGCGAGGCGGGCCATGATCTCCGCTTCCTCGGCGACGACGGCGGGGTGGCCGTCGGTTTCCATGAGCAGGACGGCTTCGGCGTCGCGGGGCAGGCCGACTTTGGCGTAGTCCTCGACGCAGTGGAGGGTGGTGCGGTCGAGGAACTCGAGGGTGCAGGGGATGATGGGGTGGGCGATGATCGCGGAGACGGTTTCGGCGGCGTCCTCCATTTTGGCGTAAACGGCGAGGAGCGTTTTTTTGGCGGCGGGCTTCGGCAGCAGGCGCAGCAGGATTTTGGTGAAGACGCCGAGCGTGCCCTCGGAGCCGATGAAGACTTCGCGGAGGGAATAGCCGGCGACGTCCTTGACGCATTTGTTGCCGATCCAGACGATATCGCCGCCGGCGAGGACGATTTCGAAGCCCATGACGTAATCCTTGGTGACGCCATATTTGAGGCCGCGGAGGCCGCCCGAGTTGCACGAGACGTTGCCGCCGATGGTGGAGATTTTCATCGAGCCCGGATCGGGCGGGTAGAGAAGGCCCGCGCCGTCGGCGAGGTCGAAGATGGCCTGGGTGGTGACGCCGGGTTCGACGAGGAGGGTGAGGTTGCGACGGTCAAGTTCGAGGATTTTGTCGAACCGGCTGAGACAAAGGACGACGGAACCCGGGGTGGGCACGCTGCCGCCCGCCAGGCCGGTGCCGCTGCCGCGCGCGACGATCGGGGTGCGCGTTTCGTTGGCCCAGCGGAGGAGGCGGGAGACTTCGTCGGTGGTGGAGGCGAGGACGACCGCAAGGGGGCGTTGCGAAAGGGCCGCGGTGCCGTCGAAGGAATAGGGAATGAGATCCTCGGCGCCTGTGAGAATGCGGTCGGGCGGGAAGAGGGTGGCGAGTTGCGCGACGATTTTTGTAAGATCCGACACGGAAAGGGAGATTAGCATGGAAGACCGATGCGGGGCGCGAAAAAACGACCGCTGGTATACGATTTGCTTATGAGTTGTCCCGTCATCACAATGCTTGCCAAAATCGCCCGACTTCGCTTGAGTCCCGCTACCTCTTTTATGAATCGACGTTTCCTGACATCCTTGCTTTTGGGGTTCGCCTTCGTGGCGCTGACGGTTTTCCACTCGCAGGCGGCTTCGTTGGAGGCGAATGAAACGCTGAAGCTGCCGTCGGGCCGGATTGCGAAAATTTTGAGCATCTCGAAGGTCGAGTATTCGAAAGGGGTGATGGCGTTGATGGTGCGTTACCAGACAACGCTGTCGGTCGATGAACTCAAGGCCTTGGGCCAGGAAGTCGACGAAGTCTGGAAAATCGCCCGGAAGGACGTGGAACGCTGCGGCTATAATGACGCGATCATCAGTTCGAACGAAGTGCCGAAGGGGATTTTCATCACGGCCAACCGGGTGCTGAATTTCATTTACGAAAAGGGCGCCGATGGGAAGTGGACCCGGCTGACCCGCGCCGACTTCATGGCCGCGCAGTAGACGTCCGATGGGACCTGGGGGACAAATAAGACGAATAGGACTTGTCCTCCGGGGCCCATTTGTCCTATTCGTCCTATCTTGCATCTTTTCGCTTATTTCATCGAGCAACCGCATCCGTTCCTCTGGCGGTGGGGCCGCTTCTGGGGGAATGATTGGGGGATACGCTTCTACAGCCTGGCGTACCTGACGGGGTTTTACGTCCTTTTCGTCGGACTCCGCTGGCAGGCGAAAAAGGGATGGAGTCTGCTGCGCGGTGACGCGATCGCGGACTACGTGGTGTGGGTGGCGATGGCGGGGGTGATCCTGGGCGGGCGGCTCGGCTATTGCCTGCTTTACGAACCGCGCGCGATGTTCAGCGATCCGACTTATTTTTTCACCGTGTGGAAAGGTGGGATGGCGAGCCACGGGGGCATTCTCGGGGTGATCCTGGTGATGATCTTCTACGCGCGGGCGAAGAAAATTCCGTTCTACAATCTGGCCGACGCGACGGCTTTCTGCGTGCCGGTCACGCTCGGGCTGGGGCGTTGCGCGAATTTTCTCAACGGCGAGCTTTGGGGCCGGCCGACGGACGCGTGGTGGGGGGTGGTTTTTCCCGGCGCGCCGTTGGTTGACTGGATGAAAGTGCCGCGCTATCCGTCGCAACTTGTGGAAGCGCTGCTCGAGGGCCTGCTTCTCCAGCTTATCCTGATCGCGGTCCGCTTTTCGACGAAACGGGAAGGGGCGGTGGCGCTGACGTTCATGGCGGGATACGCGATCCTGCGGATTGTGGGGGAGCAATTCCGCGAACCGGATTCGGACATCGGGTTTTGGTTTCACACGATCACGCAGGGGCAGCTTCTTTCGGCGATGATGCTTCTCGTCACCGGGGCGCTGGCGTGGCGGCAGTTTTTCTCGCGACCGCCAAGGTAGCCGTCGCGCGCCGCGCGACGGTCCAACGAAACTGAGCCCGCAGCACGCGTGCTCGACAAGTTCGGGATGACAGGCATTTTTAATCAAACCATGAGCGCACCCGTTTTTAGTCCCGCCGATTATTTCGATTTCCAGGAGACGGCCCATGCCGCGATTTTCGACGGCGTGAGGCAGGCGTGGGAAATCCTGCCGAGGCTGGCGGCTTACCTGGGGGAGAAGATTGTGCCGGAGAATCTCGGGACGATGATCGGGAACCCGGTGATCGGGGAGCGGGTTTTCATCGGCCGGGACACGGTCGTCGAGCCGGGGGCCTACATCAAGGGGCCGGCGTGGATCGGCCCGAACTGCCGGATTCGGCACGGGGCTTACATCCGGGAAAACGTGATCGTCGGGGCGGGATCGGTGATCGGCAACTCGACGGAGATCAAGAACAGCTTTCTTTTCAACGGATGCCAGGCGCCGCATTTCAATTACGTGGGGGATTCGATCATCGGAGCGAAGGCGCATCTGGCGGCGGGGGTGATCGTGTCGAACCTGAAGCTGAACGGGGATTTTATCACGCTGCGGGCGGGGGACGAGACGGTGAGCACGGGGCTGCGGAAGTTCGGGGCGCTGATCGGGGACGGGGCGGAAATCGGGTGCAACGCGGTGATCAATCCCGGCTCGATTTTGGGGCGCCGCTCGCTGATCTACCCGGGCGTTTCGTGGCGGGGGGTCCTGCCGGCAAACTCGATCGCGAAAAGCGCCGACTGCGTGCGCGAACGGCGGAGTTAAACTCGCGGCTAGGGACGCGAGTCCCTACGCGCCCGAAAATCGATGACTCCCGCGCGAACCGTATCGAAGCCTTCGGAACTTCTGGCCTACCTGTTCGAGGCATGGCCGGAGACGAAGCGGAAGCAGGTGCGCGCGTGGCTGAAGTTCGGGTCGGTGGCGGTGAATGGCAAAGTGGTCACGCAGTTCGACCATGGGCTGAAGCCGGGGGACACGGTGACGATTCGTCCGAAGGGAATGGCCGCGCCGGAAACGAAACTGGCGGGGGGCATCCGGGTCCGGCACGAGGACGCCGACATCATCGTGATCGAGAAACCGGCGGGGCTTTTGAGCATCGCGAGCGCGTCGGAGGAAGAGAAGACGGCGTACGCGTTTTTGACGGACCATGTGCGGCTGGGCAATCCGCGGGGCCGGGAGCGGGTGTGGGTGGTGCACCGGCTGGACCGGGAGACGTCGGGGCTGATGATTTTCGCAAAGAACGAGGAGGCGAAGGTCGCGCTGCAGAACGGATGGGACGCGGTGGAGAAAAAATACCTGGCGGTGGTGGAGGGGGCGCCGGCGGGGGACGCCGGGAAATTCGATTCGCATCTTGACGAGTCGAATCCGCTGAAGGTTTATCCGGCGAAGAGCGAGGGGGCGGAGACGCGGCGGGCGGTGACCCGTTATCGCGTGATGAAGAAGGGCGGGGAGGCGACGCTGGTGGAGTTGACGCTGGAGACGGGGCGGCGGCACCAGATCCGGGTGCAACTGGCGGAGGCGGGGTGTCCGATCGTGGGCGACAAGAAGTACGGCGCGGAGACGAACCCGATCAAGCGCATCGCGCTTCATGCCACTTCGCTCCGCTTCATTCATCCGGTCACGCGCAAAGAGATGCGGTTCGATTCGGCGTTGCCGGGCGATTTGGGACGGCTGGTTTGAACCAGCTTCAATAGAGTCAGACCCGGCTTTTTTGGTCGGGCCGGCGTCATTTGCCAATGGAAAGGGTGTCGACTTGAATGAACTGTCCTTTGTAGGGTTGTTTGACGGTAATCGGGTGTTTCGGATCCTTGTCGGGGGCCGATTTTTTGTCGATGTTCGATTGCTCTCTGGAGTCTATCGAGTCCGCGTGCAGGGTCACTTCAGATCCATTCTTAACGTCAATATGCATGGAGTAGTTGATGACGGAAACATTTGGGACACCGGACGATCCCGCGTTCAAATAATAGATTTGGGGTGGGTCATCTATCTTGAGTTCGTAAATGTTACTACGCCCCGTATCGGGAGTTCCGCCCTTGAGGAGAAATTTCTTCATCAGCGCTCCACCTTTATAGGTAGCTTGCTCGACGACGCCGCGCACCTGCAGGTTGCAGGTATAGACCAGACCTTGATTGTCGTCGGGAAGGTGCACAATGAGGTGGTGGTCGTCGGTCAAGGGGCAGTTGGAGACGCCCCCGCCCGCTTCAGAGATGGATGGCAACCGAAACAATAGTTTCGAGAGTTGCGTGGTCAGGATCTGAGCCACGCCCGGACCACCACTTCCGTCGCCAAAGCCGTCTCCCGTACCATGGCCGATCCCATGGCCGAGGTGATTGAGCGTCTGGTCGAGGGGGGACGCATCCATTGTAAACGAGGTATTCTGCGAGGTGATGAGACTCGGCGGCGTGACGACGGGCGCAATGGCGGCTTGTGAATCCGATTGAGGACTACCCCCCGGATCGACGGAGGTCGTCGGCGGCGGAGGAGGGGGCGGGGGCGGTGGCTGGTTGATGATTACTTTCTGAAATTCAGCGGTGGGGGTGGGGGGCGCCACGGGCCAGATGACGAACGTGGCGATCAATAAAAAGAGAACGAGATGGAACAGGATCGCCGCTATCAAATAACGGGAGCGCTTGAATTTTCCCTGCCATGTTTCCTTGCGCGGCGCGTGCATGGTGAGGATTTTTCAGGCTGGCCGCTTTTTCAACACAATCAATATAATTGCTGTTTTAACCTATTTTCGATGGTTGACAAGACTGTTGAGGTCGGGAAACGCGTCATCCTTGAGTTTCTCGATGCCGCCTTGACACAGGCCCACCCCTGCATAAGGCTGAAGGCGCCGATCCCGGCGACCGGAGCGTACCTGACCTGCCGGGTTGCGAAACACAAGAGGGTTGATCTGATGAAAGCCTGGCTCGAAAAGCTCTTCTACAGCACGCTCTCGAAAATTCCGTTTCTCCGCAGGCTCGTCCGGGCGATGGCGCTGGCCGACGAGCAGGAGCAGGAACTGGGGAGACTCAGGAGAGAATTCCGGGAATGCGCGGCGGAACTCCAGTATGAAAGGCACGGAGACAAGCTTCGCGAGATTCTCGCTCTCCTCCGTCCCATGAAGGTTGTGGGATTCGAGAAAGTCAGGGTTGGGGCTGGTCACGACGGCGGATACGTCATGCTGGATGATTTTGAGGGAGTATCCGTTGCGCACTCGCTCGGCATCGCGGACGATGTCTCGTGGGACCTCGACATCGCCCGCCGGGGAATCAAAGTCATCCAGTCCGACTACTCCGTTGGCAGGAGCCCCGTCCAGCATCCCTTGTTCACCTTTCGGCAACGCAAGATCGCCGGGATGAACGATATTCTCGAGTCCGCGGCTCCGCGCCAGATGATGAAAATTGATATCGAGGGGTCCGAATGGGGATTGTTTGATGACGCCAGATCGGAAGATATCGCCCTTTTTACCCAGATTGTCGGAGAGTTTCACACGTTTTCCCTCTACTACCGGGAGGACTGGCATAAGAGAGCTTTGGGGGCGATCCGGAAACTCAGCCAAACACATCAGATCATCCATATCCACGGCAATAACGCGGGATTCACAATGAAGACAGGGACGGTCGACATCCCAACCCTTTTGGAGCTGACGTTCGTCCTCCGGTCGAATTACCGGTTTGAACCGACGGAGGAATCTTTCCCAGGGCCACTCGACAGGCCTAACGTCTCCGGCAAAGCGGACATTCCCCTGGACGGCATCTGGAATGAGATCAGTCGATGAGCCGGGGTCTTCCGTCTCTTCTCTTTCTTCCCGTCCATCAGGTCATCCTGGATGAACTCTTGTAATCGCCCCGGCTGAAATACTTTTCCAGCAAGACGTACATGCAGATGAAAAAGTAACGGCTGCCCATCTCCTTGATATTCAATTTTGCGATGCCGCTGCGGCGGTTGCGCCAGGAGATCGGCACCGTGGTCCAGGTGTAACCTCGCACGATCGCCTTTAACGGCAGTTCGATGGTGATATTGAAATGGGGCGAAAGGATCGGCCGGCACCCGCGTTTCAAAGAGACTGGTTTTTTAATTCTTCCACCACCCGCTTGATCTGCTCGCGCTGGCCTTCGTTCGTCGGCGCCAGCGGCCGGGTATCGGTGAGGACCTGCCCGATCTGGACGCGTCGGACGATGTGGAGCAGGTCGTGTTCATTGTCGACCCAGATCTTCGCGCGTTCGTTCCATGCCAGCGGCCGGTTCTGCCATTGGTCGAACGCCCCGTCCTGGTCGAAGGCGACGAGACGGGCGGAGGGCACATCCGCGGCCGAAAGCCCCTTGTCGCCGTTGCGCATCAAGTCCGTCTGGTAAAGGCCGATCTCGATGGAACGGTTCTCGAAGCAGAGCAACACAACCGCGCAGCCGAGCATGGCGAGTCCGCCTCCGGCAAAAATCCAGCGCAGGACGGAAATCAGTCCGCCGGAAGTTGCCCTCGATTTCGGACGATTCGCCGCCGGGCCGAAATGTTGCCGCACCGCCGTGCGCAGTTCGTTCACCCGATACGCGGGCAGGCCGGGCGTGATCGCCCGCGCGGCCTGCGCCATCGGCGCGGTCGCGCGCAGAACGTCGTGCGTGAGCTTCAGCCGTTCGAATTCCTCCCGGCGCGCAGGAGCCGAAACGAATTCCGCCTCCAGCGCGCGGCGCTCGTCGTCGGTGGCTTCGCGGGAGATCACCCGCATGGCCAGATCGGTAAACGATTCGTTGTCCATATCTTCTTATCGCAAATAGGCGGCCAGTTCTTTCGACAATTTTGGCATGGTCTGCAATTGGGCGCGAATTTTATCGAGGCCGCGCGCGAGGCTCACCCCGATGCTGCCGATCGGCATCCGGTATTTTTCCGCCAATTCCCTGTAGGGAAGATGATGCATCAGGAAATCGCGGAGCAGGTCGGCCTGGCGCGGTTCCAGGCCGGAGAGCGCCGCGTCGAGGAGTTGGGAAAGTTCGCGCAGGTCGGTCCCGCTGAGACGGGTGAGGAGTTGCTCCGCGGGTTCGAAGCGGATCGTTTCGTCGTCCTGCATCGCGTCGAGGCTGGTCAGGTCGCCGCCGCCGCGCTTGCCGGCGAGTTGTCGCCGCCTTTCGGAAATCGCCTTGCGCGAGGCGATCGTGATGACGAGCAGGCGCAGTTCGTCGAACTCGGCGACGTGCTTCACTTTCGGCAGCAGCAGGGTGAGCGCCTCGATGGCGATGTCCTCGGCTTCGGACGGCGTGAGCGCGGCCAGCGGATGGCGCGCGGCGGCGAACGCGGCGGGGTAGAGACGCCGGAACGCTTCGTCCCAGGCTTCTCCATCGCCACGCTGGAGGGCGGCGAGCAAGTCGCGATCAGTCCACATGCCGCGAGATGTTCACCCATGGCGGGCGGAAGGCAAGCCCCCGCGTGTCCCTCGAATAAACGCGGCTTCGCTTTTTGCCGCGGGCCTCTATCGTAAGCCGACATGCCCGCGCGCGCGTTCCATTCCATTCCGAGTCCGAGGGAGATTCCGTTTGTCGGCAGCGTCCATCGGCGCTTCGGCGGGCCGCTCGATTTTTTTCGCGATCTGAAGGAAAAATTCGGCGATGCCGCGCGGTTCACTCTTTTCAACGAGCGCTTCATCCTGTTCAGCGATCCGGCGCTGGTGAACGAAGTTCTCGTCACCAGGCAGAACTCGTTTCGCAAAGGAAAGGCGCTGGAAGGCGCGCGCGTTTTTTTGGGCAACAGCCTGCTCGTCAGCGAAGGCGAAGAGCACACCCGGCAGCGACGGCTCATCCAGCCGGCGTTTCATCGCGGGCGGATCGCCGGTTACGCCCGGATCATGGCCGACAAAGCCCGCCGGTGGACCGATGCGCAGCGCGCCGACGCCGGGATTGACCTCGCGGTCGAGATGAACCGGCTGACGCTCGCCGTCGTCGCCGCGACGCTGTTCGGATCGGACGTCGACGCCGAGGCCGGCGACATTGCCGGTTCGCTCACCGTCATCATCGAGAATTTCAACCGGATGCTTTTGCCGTTCTGGGGATTGCTCCGGCGCCTGCCGACGCCCGCGAACCTCCGGTTGTACCGGGCACAAAAAACCCTCGACGCGACCATCTATCGCCTCATTTCCCAGCGGCGCAAGGAAGGGCGCGACCGCGGCGATTTGCTCTCGATGCTCCTCGCGGCCGAGGACGCCGAAAATCCGCAGAAGCGCCTCACCGACACCGAGGTGCGCGACCAGGCCATGACCCTTTTTCTCGCCGGTCACGAAACCACGGCGAACGCGCTCGCGTGGACCTGGCATCTCCTGTCGCGGCACGAACCGGTCCGCGCCAAAATGAAGGCCGAAATCGACGCCGTCCTCGGCCCGGATTCCTCGCCCGGCCTCGACGACGCGGCGCGCCTGCCCTACACGACCGCCGTCTTTTCCGAATCGATGCGGCTCTTTCCGCCGGTGTGGGTCGTGGGGCGGCGGGCGCTGGAGGATGTCACCATCGGCGATTATGAAGTTCCCCGCCGGACCATCGTCATCGCCAGCCAGTACATCATTCACCGCGACGAACGGTACTGGCCCCGGGCCGATCAATTTCTTCCCGAGCGGTGGCTCGACGGGGAGGCGCAGGCGGCCCGGCCCAAGTTCGCCTATTTTCCCTTCGGCGGCGGCGGGCGCATCTGTATCGGGGACGCCTTCGCATGGACCGAAGGTGTTCTCATCCTGGCCGTCATGGCCCGGCGCTGGCGGTTCGAAGCGGCCCCGGAGCAGGTGGTTGAGCTCAATCCGACCGTGACGCTGCGCCCGAAGCACGGTCTGAGGATGATCGTACGGGAGGCGTGAGTTCAACGGGCGGTTTCCACCCGGTCGTCATCATTTTTTCACTTGCCAGACAGTTACCTCGTAAAATACAATTATTGCCCCGGTTTGAACCACAGCAAACCGGGGCAATAATATTGAGAATCGATCTGCTAAGCTAAATCTGTCGTACCCGAGATAACTTGACCCGGTCTTCCAAAAAGATTGGCTTGAGAAGTGCTAAACCACGCTGCTTATCCGAAGGAATTATTTATGCCCAACAACGATCGCTCCGCGCCTCGCAGAAAGCCCCCGCGCATCAACTCCTCCACCCAGGCGGAGTCCTCTCCCTCTTCTCCCACTCCAGTCGTTCCGGCAGCCCCCCAACCAGCCCCATCTCCAGTCAAGACGCAAGACCTTCCGGCTTATGAGTTTATCGGGTATCTTCCCGAATCGTATGGGACGAAAAAATTGTTTCTCGTCGCCCGCGATCCGCACATCCTCTTCGCCTACTGGGACTTAAGCCAGGTCCAATACCAGGAGGCCGCCCGCGCCGCCCACGACGGCAAGGTTTTTCTCGAAGTCTACGTCCCCGGCGAGGGCCGTGTGCAACAGATCCACATCTGGGACTGCCATAAAAACTGGTATCTCCAAGTCAACCGCCCCGATGCCACCTTTGTCGCGCAGTTGGGCTATTATCGCGCCGACGGCAGCTTCGAGGTTCTGGCCCGCTCCTCCGAAGTTCGCACGCCCCGCGACACCCTTTCCCCCAACACCGACGCCCGGTTTGTCACGATTCCGTTCCATGTTTCGTTCCGTGAGCTCTATGACATGATCGCCGCGCAGGCCAAACCGGGCGAGGAACTGGCGGAAACGCTCGCCCGCCTGCAACGCAGCGACTTCGAACTCCCCTTCCAGGCCCGCGTGCCCCGCGATCTCACCGCCAAGGAGAGCGAGGAACTCCTCGATTACCTCGGCGACGAGGAAATCCGCCGCCGCATGGTCGGCTCCTTCGAGATCACCGAAATCCTGAAAAAGCGTTTCGAGACGATGCTCTCCTCCGGCCAGTGGGCCTCGAGCGCCGGGGCGTGGGTGACCAGCATCAGCAGCCCGTTCGGCGCCTCGTTCGGCAGGGAGCGCGGTTTCCATATGCATGTTAACGCGGAACTGATCATCTACGGCGGCACCGAGCCCGACGCAAAGGTCCGCATCGACGGCCAGGACATCACGCTCAGCAAGGACGGCACCTTCTCCTACCACTTTGTCTTTCCCGACGGCCAGTTCCACATCCCGATCGACGCCACCTCCGCCGACGGCGTGGAAATGCGCAGCGCGCTCCTCTCGTTCCTGCGGTTGACCGAGATCGAAGGCGACGTCCGCAAGACCGGCCAGCCGGTCCTAGACGAACCCATCGGCCGGAAATAAGTGCTGCGCACGGCGGTAGCTGCGCACGGCGTAATATCCAGGCAGGTCGTTCGCCGCATGGCTTTGTCCGACCCGATTTTGGCTCGTCTGGTCGCGGCATGGCCAACCCTATCTGGGGAAAAAATCATCAACTCTCTTTTAAACCTATCATGACTGCTAACTGATTGAGGGAACGTCCAAGATATGACGCACCTTTTGGGCGAGGGCTGATGGTGAGAATGGTTTTTGCAGCAACTCCGCGCCGGAATTTAACACTCCCTGATCAACAATGGCGTTTTCGGTGTAGGCCGAGGTGAAAAGAATTTTAGTCTTCGGATATAATTCCAAGACACGATCGGAAAATTCCTTCCCACTCGTTTGAGGCATCGCCTCATCCATAAACAGCAAATCAACGGGGTCATTGCCCTGCTGTTTTATCAGATTCAGGGCTTCCACGCTGTTGGCTGCGGCCAACACGATATAACCGAGTCGGCCCAATAAGGCGGAAATCATATTGCATAAAGTCTGGTCACCTTCAACCAGCAGGATCGTTTCTGTTCCAAGTGGTAGATCGGACGATTGGTGGGATGCGGGACGATCCTTGATTTCCTGGAGCATCTGCGGCAGATATATTTTGAAAGTGGTGCCCTGATCCGGCTCGCTGTGAACGTTGATATGGCCGCCGCTTTGTTTGATAATGCCATAGCAGGTGGCCAAGCCCAGGCCCGTTCCCTGGCCAACACCCTTGGTCGAAAAAAACGGCTCGAATACCCTTTGCTTCACCTCGGTGCTCATTCCCGACCCGGTGTCTGAGATGGCCAGCATGACGTAGTCGCCCGGCTTCAATTCGGGATAACGACCGGCATCCTTCTCATCTAGTGTGAAGTTTCCGGTCTCCAGTGTAAATTTGCCGCCACGAGGCATGGCATCGCGCGCGTTCATGGCCATATTCATGATGACCTGCTCGATCTGTCCGGCATCCGCATTCACCGGCTTTGGGTCTGGGGCGGGATGGATGCGCACATCCACGCCGTCACCCATGAGGTGGCGGAACATGCTTTCCATGTTGGCGATGATATCGCTGAGATTGAGCACTTTGGGTTGCAGAATTTGTTTGCGGCCATAGGCCAGGAGTTGACGCGTTAGCGCAGCGGCCCGATTGGCGGAATCGCGGATTTCAATCGCGTTCTTGGAAAGTGGATTTTCCGGGGGAAGATCGCCGAGCAGCAATTCACTCTGCCCGATAATAGCCGTCATGATGTTGTTGAACTCGTGCGCGATACCACCGGCCAGCTTGCCGACTGTTTCCAGTTTTTGAGATTGGAACAATTGAACTTCCAGCTGCGTGCGTTGAAAAAACTGCCCAAGTTGATTGCCGAGAGCGGCCGCGATAAACAGTAAACTATCATCGGGCGCCTGGGGCTCGCGGCTGAAAAGTCCAATAATGGCGAAAACTTCATTTTCAATCAGCACGGGGAATCCAAAGGCGCCATGCAGGCCGGCCTTGTGGGCAATGGCTGATCGGGGGAAGTTGGCATCTTGCGCGACATCGTGAATCCAAGCCGGTTGGCCGCTTCCCCAGATGCGGCCCGGCAGCCCGATACCGCGCGCAAAGGTCATCTGCCGGCTGACCGTTTTGAATTCATCCACGTGGAGATTTGGCGCACTCCACATTTCAGCCCAGCGCAAAACGCCTTCCCGAGGATCCACAATCCATAGCTCGCCCACGTCCAGGCTAAGATTCTCACAAATGGACTGAAGGACCTGCGACGCGGCCTGTTCCACCGTGGATGCTTCCGCCAATACACGACTGATGGCATACTGGACGTTTAATTTTTGTTCATTCTTTTTGCGCTTATCGATCTCGATCTGGAGCCCCTCATTGGCCTGACGCAACCCACGCGTGCGTTCAGTCACCATCTTCTCCAAATCCTCAATTTTTTGTTTGGATTGCCGGCTCAACCGCCACTTCTCGATCAGAGCGTGGGCCAGCTGCAATGCTTCCACCGTGTCGAACGGCTTCTTGAGAACGACCATCCGGTCATCATTGCCAATGGCCGCAAACATCTCCTCCCAGGAATAATCGGAGTAGGCCGTGCAGATGACGATTTGGATTTCGGGGTCGATCTCCCAAATCTTTTGGGTTGTTTCCACCCCGTCCCAGCCGGGGGGCATTCGCACATCCACAAAGGCCATGGCGTAGGGGCGCCCTTCTTCGAGAGCTCTTTTTACCGCCTCCACTCCTTCCTGTCCCTGGTAAGCCGAGTCGAGTTCAAATGGAACTTGCCGGTTTTTCTTCGTTTCGCTCCCAAACAACGCTTCCTCTGTGACGTCTAATCCAGAATGAATGGCTTCACTTGGAGCAAGGATTTTTCGAAAATCGGCATGAATCGCACGATTGTCGTCGATGATCAGAATGCGCCGATTTTTACCAGGATTCATCCTATTCAAGAAATGTCCCGTGCGCGCATGAATTGTCAAAATTTAAAAGTGACCTTGCCGTAAACATCGGGGCCGACGTAAGTCGCGTCGCCGAATTGGCCCGAATTCTCGACGTGGTTGGCAGTGAGCAGATTTTGTCCCACCACGGAGACCTCCCAGTTGTCCGTCGGCTTCCATGCCACCCGGATGTCGGTGGCAAAATAACCGTTTGCCCCGGCGACCTTGTCAACAAATCGTTCGCCCACATCAATTGAGACATGATTGGGAAGATCGAAGGAATTGCGCAGCGAAAACTGATCGGTGGGGCCGGGTGTCTCCAGCGGCGGGGTAAGATAAGTAAAGCCGACTGGAATACCCGAGTCGTCCGCGTGAAAACTGAGGAAACTATAGCTGCCGGTTAACTTCCACCACGGCTGGATCTGGGCGATGAAGGAAGGTTCCACGCCGTAGGTTTGCGCTTTTCGGTACTGTTCATACGCGGGGAAAAAAGAGCCGGATGGAAGGAACTCTTCGATCAAGTTATTGTAGTCATTATAGAAGAAACTGATATCGAAGGAGAGTTCTTCCATCGGCTGAACGCGATAGCCGAATTCATAGGCCTTAAGCACTTCCGATTGTAGATTCGGGTTGCCGATAAGGTCGCCCCTGGCATCGAAATTCGCGATGTCAGGCTCCCGAACCGCCCGCGAAGCCGACGCCCAAACGGAATTCCTGCCGTCGATCTTCCAAAGCAACCGGGCGGAGGGCTGCACTTCGAACCCGGAATAATCGTTATGATCAAATTTTGATCCCATGGTCAGCGTCAGCACATTATCGATCAAATGAAGATCGGTCTGCGCAAACGCGCTGAAGGTTTGATCGTCGCGACCGGGTTGTGACCAGCTGACGAGCCTCGATTGGGTCAACTCGCTGCTAACTTCACGATATTCGATTCCGTAGATCAACTCCTGTTTGATGGGAAGCAGGTGAAGAGGAAGGTTGTGGCGCACCTGCACGTCGGCCGTCTGTATTTTGGACGAAACAAACAGATCCCCGGGATCGGTGTTACGGGCAAAGCGATCGTAATAGCTTTGCACGGTAAGTTGATTGTCGGGCTCGAAGTTGTGCTCCCACACAAAGTTGACGTTCTCATCGTCACCCGTCTGGTTATAGACGGGCGGCAAGAAATTGCCCTGAATAATGGTGACGTCGCCGGCATGGCCGGTCTGCACATCGCTTGAAAGCTGGAAATGATCGTCGGAGTCGGGCCGATAATCGGCGCGAAACCCGCCCATGACGGTATGGTCGTCATCAAATCTTTGATTTCCAGGTAACGGCGAACTTGCCGCGATATTTTCATATTGGCCGTATAGACGCAGCGTCAGGCCCTGCTTTGGAGTCAGTCCGTAACGGAAAGAACCGGTTCCATCCTCCTTTGTTCCATAAATCGCGCTGACCAATCCACCCTGGGTGTCCGCCGAGTCTTTGGTGATGATGTTGATGACACCGTCGACGGCGTTGGCTCCCCATACGGTGGCGCCGGGACCTCGAATGACTTCCACGCGATCGATATTTTCCATCATCATCCGCTGGAACTGCCAATCGACGCCGCCAAAAATCGGGTCGTAGATCGAACGCCCGTCGACCAGTACCAACAGCTTGGAGTCGAACACACCGTCAAAACCGCGAATACCTACGCTGACAGCCGAATTATTGACCTGCGCCACCTCGACCCCCGGCACATAACGCAGAAGGTCGGGAATGTTCGTCGCGCCCGACCGCTCGATATCGTCCGACGTGAGCACCGTCATCGCCGCGGCGACATCGGAAAGCTTCTGCTCCTTGTCCCCGGCGGAGGTCACTGTGACATTAAGCAGCTCATCAATACTCAACCCGCCGATGGGCTGATTGTCCGGGTTCGCGGCGGGCAGTGTCGCGGTTGCGGTGGAAGTACTCGCCGCGGGTTTCACATTCGTGGTTGGGGTGGAGGCGCTCGCAGGGAGTTTCGCGTCCGTGGTCGCGTCGGATTTTGTCGTGGCGCTCGGAGGAGTATTGGCGGGCGCATTTGTCGAAGTGCTCGCCGGATCATCGGCTCTTGCCCGATCCATCGGACCCATGATCACGAAGAAGCTGATCCCGCCAATCGCCATGAGATGTCCCAAGTCTTTTTTTAATAGAAACGTGATTTTCATTTATTATTCCTTCCATTTTTTGTTTTTCAGCGCTTGGAGGCTAAAATTTGAAGACGACCTTGCCGTAAACCTCGGGGCCGATATAAACCGCATTGCCGAATTGGTTCGGGTTTTCCACGTGATTGGCGTCGAGAAGATTTTGCCCCACCACGGAAACCTCCCAACTCGGAGTCGGTTTCCAGGCTACCCGGACGTCGGCCGCAAAGTAGCCGTTCGCCCCGGCGATCTTGTCGACAAAACGACCACCCACATCAATCGAAACATGGTTGGGAAGATCGAAAAAGGAACGCAGCGAGAACTGGCTGGCAGGATCAACCGTTTCCAGAGGAATGCCCGAATAAGTATAGCCGGCGGGAACACTGGAGTTGTCCGTATGGAACTTGAGCAGGCTGTAGCTGCCGGTCAATTTCCACCAGGGCTGGACCTGGGCGGTGAAGGAAGGTTCCACCCCGTAGGTCTGCGCCTTTTGGAACTGCTCAAAGGAGGGTACAAAAGAGCCGGGTGGAAGGAATGTTTCGATCAAGTTATTGTAGTCATTATAGAAGAAACTGATGTCGAAGGAGAGTTCTTCCACCGGCTGAACGCGATATCCGAATTCATAGGCCTTGAGCACTTCCGATTTCAGGTTCGGGTTGCCATTGGCTGTGAGAGCGGCATCGAAATCAAGGACATCGGGCTCCCGAACCGCCCGCGAAGCCGATGCCCAAATGGAATTCCTGCCGTCGATTGTCCAAAGCAACCGGGCGGAAGGCTGGACTTCAAACCCGGTAAAATCGTTATGATCCAATTTGGATCCCATGGTCAGGGTCAGCACATTATCGATCAAATGAAGATCGGTCTGCGCAAATGCGCTGAAGGTTTGATCGTTGCGGTCAAGGGGTGACCAGCCGATGACTCTTGTTGAGGTCAGCTCGCTGCTCACTTCACGATATTCGATTCCGTAGGTCAGCTCCTGTTTAATCGGAAGCAGGTGAAGAGGAAGGCTGTGGCGCGCCTGCACATCGACCGTATTTAGCGTCCCTGTGCCAAAGAGGTCCGCGGGGTCGGTGTTCTGGGCGGAGCGATCGTAATAACTTTGCACGGTAAATTGATTGTCCGGCTCGAAGTTGTGCTCCCACACAAAGTTGACGTTTTCGTCGTCGTAAGTCTGGTTAAAGGTGGGCGGCCACAAACCGCCGCCAAAGGAAGCGGGGAAAAACTCGGCGTCACCGGCATGGGTTGTCAGCACGTCGCTCGAGAGACGGAAATGATCGTCGGAATCGGGCCGATAGTCGGCGCGAAAGCCGCCCGTATCCGTGTGGCCGTCATCAAATTTCTGATTTCCTGGAAGCGGTGAACTGGCAGCGATATTTTCGTATTGGCCGTATAAACGCAGCGTCAAACCCTGCGTTGGAGTCAGTCCGTAACGAAAAGAACCGGTTCCATCCTCCTTTGTTCCATAAATCGCACTGACCAATCCACCCTGGGTGTCCGCCGAGTCCTTGGTAATGATATTGATGACGCCGTTGACCGCATTCGCCCCCCATATGGTGGCGCCGGGACCACGAATGACCTCGATGCGGTCGATGTTGTCCATCATCATCCGCTCGAACTGCCAATCAACGCCGCCAAAGACCGGGTTGTAGATCGAGCGCCCATCCACCAGGACCAGCAGACTACTGGCGTCCACCCCGCCCAAACCGCGAACGGTAACGCTGACATCCGTATTGCTGGCCCGCCCCACCTCGACTCCCGGCACATAGCGCAGAAGATCGGGGATGTTCGTCGCGCCCGACCGCTCGATATCGTCCGACGTGATCACCGTCATCGCCGCGGCGACATCGGAAAGCTTCTGCTCCTTGTCCCCGGCGGAGGTCACCGTGACATTAAGCAGGTCATCAATACTTAACCCGCCGATGGGCTGATTGTCCGGGTTCGCGGCGGGTAGTCTCGCGGTTGCGGTGGAAGTACTCGCCCCAGGTTTCACATTCGCGGTTGTGGGAGGAACGCCCGCAGGAGAATTCGCAACCGCGCTTGTGCCGGGCTTTGTCGTGGCGCCCGGAGGAGTATTGGCGGGCGCATTCGTCGAAGTGCTCGCCGGATCGTCGGCTCTTGCCCGATCCATCGGACCAATGATCACGAAGAAACTGATCCCGCCAATCGCCAGGGGATGTCCCAAGCCTTTTTTTAATCGAAACAGGATTTTCATTTATTCCCCCTTCCATTTTTTGTTTTTCAGCGCTTGGAGGCTAAAATTTAAAGACGACCTTGCCGTAGACCTCGGGGCCGACGTAAGCCTCATTGCCAAGATTGCCTGGAGCCTCCACATGATTGGCGTCGAGAAGATTTTGCCCCACCACGGAGAGTTCCCAATTCGGGGTTGGCTTCCATGCCACCCGGACATCGGCCGCAAAGTAGCCGTTTGCCCCGGCGATCTTATCGACAAAGCGTCCCCCCACATCAATCGAGACATGGTCGGGAAGATCGAAAGAGGAGCGCAGCGAAAACTGATCGGTGGGGCCAGGCGCCTCCTCGGGCGGGGTAAGATACGTAAAACCGAAGGGAACACCGGAGTTGTCCGTATGGGTCTCGAGCAGGCTATAGCTTCCCGTTAATTTCCACCACGGCTCGATCTGGGCGATGAAGGAAGGTTCCACGCCGTAAGTCTGCGCTTTTTGGAACTGGGAACCAACAGGTACAAAAGAGCCGGGCGGAATGAATTCTTCGATCAAGTTATCGTAGTCATTATAAAAACAACTAATGTCGAAGGAGAGTTCTTCCATCGGCTGAACGCGATATCCGAGTTCATACGCCTTAAGGACTTCCGACTTTAGATTCGGGTTGCCACTAATAGCGCCTGCAACATCAAAATCCGCGATGTCAGGCTCCCGCACCGCCCGCGAAGCGGAGCACCAGACGGAATTCTTGCTGTCGATCTTCCAAAGCAACCGGGCGGAAGGCTGGATCTCGAACCCGGTATAATCGTTATGATCCAGTTTTGATCCCATGGTCAGAGTCAGCACGTTATCAATCAAATGAAGATCGGTCTGCACAAACGCGCTGAAGGTTTGATCGTCGCGGCCAGGCTGTGACCAGACGATGCTTCTCGCTGGGGCCAACTCGCTGCTCACTTCACGATATTCGATTCCGTAGGTCACCTCTTGTTTGATCGGGAGCAGGTGAAGCGGAAGGCTGTGGCGCACCTGCACATCGGCCGTCTGTACTTTCGCTGAAAAAAAGAGATCTCCCGGATCGGTGTTGCGGGCAAAGCGATCGTAATAGCTTTGCACGGTCAATTGATTGTCGGCCTCGAAGTTGTGCTCCCAGACAAAGTTGACGTTCTCATCGTCGCCCGTCTGATTATAGGTGGGAGGGAACAGGACGCGGCCAAAAAACCCGGCGTCACCTGCTTGGCCCGTCTCGACGTCGCTCGAAAGACGAAAATGGTCATCGGAGTCGGGCCGATAATCGGCGCGAAAGCCGCCCACGACATTCTGGCCGTCATCAAATTTTGGATTTCCCGGCAGCGGCGAGCTGTCCGAGATGTTTTGGTACTGGCCGTAAAGACGCAGCGTCAAACCTTGCGTTGGAGTAAGTCCGTAACGGAAAGAACCCGTTCCCTGGTCCTTCGTTCCATAAATCGTGCTGACCAGTCCCCCCTGAGTGTCCGCCGAGTCCTTGGTGATGATGTTGATGACGCCGTCGACCGCATTCGCTCCCCACACGGTGGCGCCGGGACCGCGAATGACCTCGATGCGGTCGATATTGTCCATCATCATCTGCTGAAACTGCCAATCAACGCCGCCAAAAATCGGGTCATAGATCGAGCGCCCGTCCACCAGGACCAGCAGCTTGGAGGCGTACACCCCGTCAAAACCACGAATGCCCACACTGATTTCTGAATTGTTGACCTGCGCCACCTCGACCCCCGGCACATAACGCAGAAGATCGGGAATGTTCGTCGCGCCCGACCGCTCGATATCGTCCGACGTGATC
This sequence comes from Methylacidiphilales bacterium, assembly GCA_035948935.1. Lineage (GTDB taxonomy): Bacteria > Verrucomicrobiota > Verrucomicrobiia > Methylacidiphilales > UBA1321 > JABDGH01. Next base: position 129,889 of record DASZIP010000034.1, read on the forward strand.
ACCGTCATCGCCGCGGCGACATCGGAAAGCTTCTGCTCCTTGTCCTCGGCGGAGGTCACCGTGACATTAAGCAGGTCATCAATACTTAACCCGCCGATGGGCTGATTGTCCGAGCTCGCGGCGGGTAGTGTCGCGGTTGCGGTGGAAGTGCTCGCCGCGGGTTTCACATTCGTGGTTGGGGTGGGAACGCCCGCAGGAGAATTCGCAACCGCGCTCGTGCCGGGCTTTGTCGTGGCGCCCGGAGGAGTATTGGCGGGCGCATTCGTCGAAGTGCTCACCGGATCGTCGGCTTTTACCTGCTCCATCTGCCCCAATATCACGAAGAGACCGACCCCGCCAATCGCCAAGGGATGTCCCCAGTCTTTTTTTAATGGAAACATGATTTTCATTTACGAATCCTTCCCTTTTTTATTTTTCAGCGCCAGCCGTTGAGTTCTTTTCAGGTCAAAATGAACGAGATGCCATTTCTCGGTAAGCGCGTTCGCCAAGCGCAACGTTTCCGCTAGATCGAAAGGCTTTTTGAGCAGGGCCATCCGGTCATTGTTGCCCATTTGTTCGGATATCTCATCCCATGAATAAGCGGAGTAGGCCGTGCAAATGATGATTTGAATTTCGGGGTCGGCTCCCAAAATTTCCTGCGCCGTTCTTAGGCCGTCCCATCCGGGGGGCATTCGCATATCGACAAAAGCCATCGCGTAAGGACGCCCCGCTCTAAGCGCTTCTTTCACCTGCGTCACCCCTTCTGGTCCCTGGTAGGCCGAGTCTATTTCAAAATAAGTTTGCTGCTCCTCGTTCATGGGATTTCCAAACAGCGCCGTCTCGGTGACGTTTAAAGCGGCGCGGGTTGGGTCGTCCGGAGAAAGAATCTTGCGAAAATCATCGTGGATCGATTTGTTATCGTCGATGACCAGAACGCGCCGGTTTTTATCGGAATTCATTCTTTCCCGTGGGGTTTGTATGGCAGTTCCAGGGTGAAAGTGGCGCCTTTGTCGGGACCATCGCTATGCACGCGCAACGAACCTCCCAGTTCCATTGCCGTCAGCACGGCGCTGTGCAGGCCAAAACCGTGGCCATCTTTGCGGGTGGTAAAACCGTGATTGAAGATGCGGATCAGATTTTCCGCCGGAATCCCTATTCCATTATCGATGATGGCTATCTGGATCTGCCCGTCGCTTTTGGTTGCTCGAAGCGTCATCTGTTTGTCCGTACGGAGGGATTCATCGCAGGCGTACTTGGCGTTGCGCACCAAGTTCACGAGGATTTGCAGGATCTTGTGTTTTTCGACATCCATCGACGGCATGTCTTCATATTCGCGGACCACCTCAACCCCATGACGCTGCAAAGCACCGAGATTGAGACGAAGGGCATCCTCGATCAAATCAGTGATTTTCACCGTCTCGACGACACCGGAGATCCTGGCGTAACTCTGCTGCATGACCACGATGTCCTTGATGTGCTCGATGTTTTCGTGCAGCAGTTGAAGCTCCTTGAGAACGGTGGTCTGCTCGCCGACAAGATGTTCGGCAAGCTGGCCAAGATAGCCGGGCAACTGTTTGCCCTTCGGATCATTCGTTAAAAAAACTCCGAGATCCGCCGCGTGTTCGTTGAGCAACGCGACGACTTTGGGCAGGTTGGCGACCTTCGACTTTCTCACTTGATTGGAAACCAGGGTGGACGAGACGTTCACGCTATTGAGAACATTGCCAACATTGTGCAGCACGCTTGTCGCCACTTCCGCCATGCCCGCCTGACGCGACGTATCCATCAGTTGCTTGTGAGCTTGTTCCAGTTCAGATTCGGAACGCTTGCGTTCGGTGATATCGCGAATACTCCAGACTCGGCCAACACACTTCTCTTCCACGCGTTGGGGCATTGAGTATCGCTCAAAAACCCTTCCATCCTTGAATTGGAGCAGGTCAAAACTTCCCCTTTCGGGATCGGCGTACAACTCATTGATCCTCAAAAGAAACTGCTCGGAGTCTTTTAATTGCGGAGAAGCCGCTTCCAATATTTTTTGCTCGTCTTTTAAATCCGCAACTTCGTGCGGGATGTTCCACATCTCGAGGAATTTTTCATTGAAGCTTGTCACCTGTCCTCGTCCATCAGTGACCAGAATCCCGTCTGTGGTCGATTCCAGGGTGGCGCGAATCAGGGAAAGGGAATTGACCACTTCCTCGGTCCGCTCCTTCACGCGGTTTTCCAGTTCGACGTGCGATTTTTGCAAAGCCGCATCCCGTTCCTGGATTTGCTTCAACATCTCATTGAATGCGTCGATCAGGACGCCAAGCTCGTCATCGCTCTGCTTGACCGCCCGCACGGAATAATTCTTTTCCACCGTCACCGCATGGGTGGTTTGGACCAGACTCAAAATCGGGCCGGAGATCAATCGCCCAAGCTGCGACGAAAGAAGAAAGGCCACCAGGCCCGAGGCGAAAAACACCCCGACGGCAATGAGCGCATATTTCCCCAATCGCGAATAAAGCGCGTTCAAATCGGAAACGACATAAACGGTGCCGAGAGCTTCGCCGTCACGCACAATGGGGCGAAAAAGCTCGAGCGAACCTTTGCTGAAATGAGTATTGTTGCTCTGGCACGCGGGAGGGATAAACGCGTTCCCATCATTCGGCCTGTCATATACGGCAAAGACCCCCCCTTTCGCCGTGTAAACGCACGCAGCCACGATGTTGGGTTCCGCGTGAAGCGCCGCGAGCGTTTCCTTGGCAGTTTTGGGATCGGAAAAATCAAGCGCCGCGGAACTGTTGTTGCCGATGATTTCGGCCAGAGTGGAAAGGTTTTCCACCATCGCCGCACGGAAGGTCATCACCTCGTAAGAGGCGAAGGCCCCGCAGGCCAACAGCAATGCCACGCCGCTCGTCAGCATAACGATGAGGGTTTGCTTGCTCTTGATGGAGGTTTTGTGGAGAAGTTGCATATGGGTTTCCCGGGTTTATTCCTTCACCACATCCGCCACACTCAAAAGCTTTGAGCTGATCTGTAAATTCACCTTCTGAGCAGCCTTCAAATTGATCGCGAGATGAATTTTGCCTTCTTTCAGCATGAAATTGATGATGCCGCCATTTTGTAAAAACGAGTTGGTCTCGCCCACCGTCAAAATCGGCAATGAGCCGGTCTTTCCAAGGATCGCGTTTAACTGCGAAGTTTCCGATGAACTAACAAAGAGAATGGTGCAACTGCTCAGGTCGTCGCCTTCGGAAAGGTGCTTGATGACGATCGCCCGTCCGTTGATGTTTTTGCCGGCGACCGCATTCGTCAAGCTGTCGTTGAAATTATCCTGCCCCAGGATGCCGATGATGATGGGGCCGGTTGCTCCTCCCGGCCAATCCACGTACTTCACGAAATTGCACAAAAACAGCGCCTTCACCTGATATTCGGACATGGACATTTGGGCGTGCGCCATCAGACTCCCCCCAAGAAAAATCATCAACCCGAAAAGACGGACCGACCACCCCCTCCAACGGCTGCGAATCGGAGCTGAAAACGACGAAGCACCGCCGCTTGCTTGCGGGCTGCGCCAGACTCGTCGAGAAATTTTCACCAAATCAATCGGCGGCTGATATTGGTAAGAATCATTCATTAGAGTCGAAGGGACTGGTCAACCCGTCGGTACATCTTCGGATTTCACGGCAAGGTACCGGCTGGCGCGGTCCAGCGCCGCTGCCAGGTCATCAACGCGCACGGGTTTGCTGACGTAATCATCCATACCGCAGGCCAGGCATTTCTCGCGGTCGCCCTGCATCGCATTGGCGGTCATCGCGATAATGTAGATGGGGCGGGAATTGTCGCGCCGGATACGCTCTGTCGTCTCGTAGCCATCCAGTTCGGGCATCTCGCAATCCATCAGGATGATCTCGTAGGGAATCTTGCCGAGCGCCTGGAGGACTTCCAAGCCGTTCCCGGCCGTCTCCGACGCATAGCCAAGCTTGCGTAACAGGGCCGTCGAGACCTTTTGATTGACGACGTTGTCGTCGGCAACAAGGACACGCTCCTTGCGACGTGGAGCAGGCGCGGGAGGGGCCACAATCGTGTAAGGCGTGGTGGTTTTTGGGCCAAGTAACGCGTTGGCCAGACATTCAAAAAGGGTCGATTGCCAGACGGGTTTGAAACGCCAATCGGTGATTCCGGCAGCTTGCAGCTCCTCCGGACTAATCCGCTTGCCAAAACCGGTAAGCAAAATCAGCCGGGTGCCGGCGATCTTCGGGTCCGCCTTGATCTCGCGCGCGAGGGCCAGACCATTCATATCCGGCATATCCATATCGATAATGGCCAGCGGGTAGGGATCTCCCTCCTCCTCCGCTTTCCGCAGACAAGCCAGCGCTTCAACTCCGTTATTGGCGGTGCCATTGCGCATCTTCCAGGCGACGATTTGATCGTGAAGGAACCGGCCGTTTGTGGCGTTGTCATCGACAACCATGACCCGCGTATTGACGAGCGCGTGATCCTTCCCCAAAGAGACTGGAAACGCTTCCTGTTTTTGCAGGCACAGGGTGAACCAGAAAGTCGAGCCTTCCCCAGGACGGCTTTCCAGGCCGATAGTGCCGTTCATTCTTTCGATAAGTTGTTTGCAGATCACGAGCCCGAGGCCCGTGCCTCCAAATTTTCTCGTTGTCGATGCGTCGGCCTGGGCGAAGGCCTCAAAAAGCTTTTTTTGCGCCTCAGGCGGGATTCCGATGCCAGTATCGGTGACTTGGAACCGGAGCTCACATTGCTTCTCGTTTTCGGTCTTGCAGGAAACCCGCACGACCACTTCCCCGGACTCGGTAAACTTGATGGCGTTACTGACCAGATTCATGAGCACCTGCCGGATGCGGCCGGTATCGCCGATGAGCCGGCTCGGCGTGCCCGGGTCGATGAAGCTAAGCAGTTCGTCCTTATGAAGGTTGGCCTGCTCGGCCAGCAGTTCGAGGCTTCCTTCAACCACATCGTATAGATTGAAGCCGAGTTCCTCGAATATCATCTTGCCCGCCTCGATTTTCGAAAGATCAAGAATATCGTTGATCAGCGTGAGCAGCCCGTTGGCGCTGAGGCGAATCGTCTCGGCAAAGTCGCGTTGCTCGCTCGTGAGCTGCGTATCGAGCAGCAGATTGGTCATGCCGATCACGCCGTTCATCGGTGTGCGGATTTCGTGGCTCATGTTGGCGAGAAAACGCGATTTGAGTTGCACGGACTGCAAGGCGGCGTCGCGCGCGCGGGCCAGTTCCAGCTCGATGGCTTTCTGCTCGGTGATATCCTCGACCGAGGCGACATAACCGGCGGTTTCGCCCGTTTCAGAACGAAGAGGAATCGAACGCATGTGGACCCAGTGGACTTTGTCGGCAGGTGTTCGATAACGAAATTCGAAGCTGGATTCGGATCCCTCGCTGATCATGTTCTGCCAAAAGGCAAAAACCTTGGAGGCGTCATCCGGATGAATGGACTTTCGCCAGCCGTCTCCCAGAGTTTCATCCGGCGATAGTCCCATGATCTTCTGCAACCGTGGGTTGGTGTAGGTGACAACCCCGGCTGCGTCGGCCTCGAGAATCCCGATCGGCGCGTCGGCGCTCAACTTGCGGAAACGCTGTTCGCTCACCAGCAACTCTTGCGTGCGCGTATTCACGATATGCTCCATCTCCTCCAGGTTGCGGCGGGAGGCTTGAAGAAGCGTCCATTTCTCGGTCAAGGCATGGGCCAATTGGAGAACTTCAATGGTGTCGAACGGCTTCTTGAGAATGAGGAGTCGCTCGGGATTTGGGACCTGCTCCATCATCTCTTCCCACGACTTGTCCGAGTAGGCGGTGCAAATCACGATCTGCAAATCGGGATCAATCCCCCAAAGTTTCACGGCGGTCTCAACTCCATCCCAACCGGGCGGCATCCGCACATCCATGAACACGACCGAATAGCGCTCGTTCGCTTGGTAGGCCTCCTGCACGAGTGCAAATGCCTCCTGCCCTTGCGAAGCAAAACTTAGGTCGAATGAGATGCGTGGCGCCGGGGTTGCGGGCTCGCCGAAAAGGGCGGCCTCTTCAACATCCAACTTTGTCGCCGAGGTGTCGGTCCCTAGAATTTTTCGAAAGTCATCGTGAATCGCCGCATTGTCGTCCACAACGAGGATGCGATGACTTTTTTCGGAGGTCTTGGTAGGCATCAAATGCATCGGGTACCCCGCAGGTCTCGTATTAATTTTCTCTCTTTAAGTCTTCTCCGTAGAGACCCGGGTAAAAATCCCGGGTCGGGTATGAAGGCACTATAGTTAAATAATCGTGTCCTCTGCTACATGAGCCTGATGTAAAGACGGATTACTATTGTGGAAGCGAAGTTTCTAGCCCCTGGTGCCAAGGGTAATGTTCACGACATTATCGAAATTATGCTCTGCTCAATTCTGCTTAGCGCCTCAGTTTCTGCGCCTGTAGACAATATTGCAACTAAATAATTGCAGGCGACTTTCGCGCAAGTGAGGCCATTTCATCGTGTTGTGTTTCAGCCCTCACTGTTGACCATCCAAAACCTCACGGATTTTTGCGGCCAACGTCGCCAGCGTGTAAGGTTTGGGTATAAACGCAACCGCCGGGTCCAGCACGCCATGCTGCACAATCGTGGCATCGGTATAACCCGAGGTGAAGAGAACTTTGATTTCGGGGTAACTGGCTTTCAGCCATTCCGCCATGACCTTTCCTCCCATTTCAGGCATGATGACGTCGGTAATGACCAGGGCGATGGGCGGTCCCTTATGCTTATCAGCCACCTGCAATCCTTCCTGGCCCGTTGCGGCCTGAAGCACGGTGTAACCTTGATTTTCCAGCGCCATCGACGTCATCCGGCGCAGGGCCGCCTCGTCCTCGACGATCAACAGAGTTTCCGTGCCGCGTGGCGGAGCCATCGATAAGAGGTGGCGGGACGTCATATGAAGAGGTTGATCGACCCGCGGAAAATAGACTTTGAAGATGGTGCCTTTGCCCAGTTCGCTTTCCACCTCAATGTGGGCGTTCGATTGTTTGGCAATCGTCTGGCAGGTCGCCAGACCCAGGCCGGTACCCTTGCCTTTGGGCTTGGTGGTGAAAAACGCCTCGAACAGCCTCGCCTTCACTTCATCGGTCATGCCGATGCCGGTATCCCGAACGGAGAGCACCACATAGCGGTCGGCGGTCGCGTTCGGGAGAGGCGGGGCGAGTTTTTTGTCAAATTGCGCGTTGGATGTCTCGATCGTGAGACTGCCGCCGTCGGGCATGGCGTCGCGGGCGTTAATCACCAAATTCATCAACAACTGCCCGAGGTAGCCCGAATCGGCCTTGATGCGCCCGAGTTGTTTTCCGAGGACGATGGTCAGTTCGATATGCTCGGTCAACAGCCGGGAGAGCATCTTGTCCATGCCCTGGATAACCTCGTTGAGGTCCCGGACGACGGGTTGCACAACCTGGTTGCTGCTGAAGACGAGGAGTTGCCGCGTGACCGCCGCGGCGCGTTCCGCGGCATGTTGGATTTCCTCGGCATTTTTGAGCAGCGGATCGTCGCCGCCAAGCTTTCCCCTGATATAGTCGTTGTTGCCGATGATGATGCCGAGAATGTTGTTGAAATCATGGGCGATGCCGCTGGAAAGCTGGCCAACAGCCTCCATTTTCTGAGCCAGGATAAATTGCTCTTCCAATTTCCTGCGCTCAACACGTTCCTCGACCTCCCGCATGGCGCGACGCACGGCGGGAACGAGTCGCGTACGGTGGTCCTTCAGAACATAGTCCGTTGCCCCGCTCTTGAGCGATTCGATGGCAAATTCTTCGCCCACCGTGCCCGACATGAGGATGAAGGGCAGGTCGGGCCATTTCGCCCGCGTCATTTTTAACGCGGACAACCCCTCAAATCCAGGCACCGCCTGGTCGGCAATAACCAGATCAACGCCACCGCGTTCAAGTGCCTGAGTGAAGTCGGATTCATTTCGCACATGGGTGATTGAGCAGGAAATCCCCTCGGATTTGAGCTGAATCCGAACGAGACCAACCTCGTCGGGGTCATCTTCCAGGTGGAGAATGTGCAGTGGCATTTTCATTTGATTTCTTGAAGTCCGGCGGATGTACAACCGGCGTTGTCGATTTGAAAGGCGACTTTGACCTGGGTGCCCTGGGCGGGGGCGCTTTCGATCGAGAGGGACGCTCCGTTTTGAGCGGCCAATGTTTGCACCAGGAAGAGGCCCAGACCCAGTCCCTGCTGTTCATGTTTCTTGCGGTCGAACTGGCGAAAGGCTCCAATTTGCCTGATCTCCTCGGGAGTCATGCCACGTCCGCCATCAGTGACAGTCAGGACGCCGTCCGCGCCAAAGCGGATGATGATCGGGATGCCTTGCCGGGAAAACTTGCAGGCGTTATCCACCAATTCCTCGACGATAAGACTGAGATCGCGCGGATTAACGAGAGCCGGGAATTCATCCACCCGCACCGAGACATCTTCCCTCCGGCCGTTTCGACGAACGGCCTCTTTGGCGCCAGCCAGGACATTTTCTTCCAGCGCCTTCGGCGAAAGGGGGACGGGCGCAGGTCTGCTCTCCTGGGAAGCTGCTTCGATATCGAGAATCCACAGGTAATTTTTGAGCGTCCGGTGGAGGCGAAGCGCTGAATCGCGAATGTCCTTATGGAGGTCTTGAATCTCCTCGGTGGAAAGATCGGAAAAGCTCGATTGCAAAACGTCGGTCAGCCCGATGATTCCGGCCAGAGGTGTAAAAAATTCGTGAGGCAGATTGGAATGCTGGGGAGACTGTAACTGGCTCAGCACGCTGTCTTCCACCCGCCAATGAGTTTGGGAACGTTTCAACCGCGCTTCCACGCAGCGGAGCAGGTCATCGAGATTGATCGGCTTGACGAGAAAATCGTCGGCCCCCTCTTCCATGGCCCTCCGGGGAGTCACAATGCGCGGGTCTCCCGTCATGAGAATGACTTGTTTGCCGCTCAGTTCCGGATCGTGTCTGATTTGTTTCAGGACGTCCTGGCCGCTCATGCCCGGCATCGAGATGTCGCTTAGAATCAAATCCGGCAATTGCTGTCGGGCCAATTCCAAGCCAGCCTCGCCCGTAGCCGCTTCGATTACCCTGTATCCGTGCTCCCGAAGGGATGTACTATAGATGAATCTGAGATTCTCTTCATCATCTATAAGCAGAATCGTCTTCATTGGGATGTAAGTGACGTGATTTTACTTTTTTCTCAGTCGCACAGGTAGCCGGACTAGTAAGCAACAATCGCATTTAACGCCATCCATGCAAGTGGCAGGCCCCCAAAGGGAAATATTCGGCACAAAACTGAGAGTTGCTTATTCGCTGTGAATAAGCCACAGGCCATTGTGGAATAAAATTTTGATTAAAATGCAAAACCATAAAGAAAAATATTGTCCATACCAATATATCGGCATGTTGCCCATCCAAGTAAAACCCAAAACACTATCGAGGCTGCTGGGAAGCCATGGCGACGGGGCTATTGGTTGACCTTGTCCAAATCCCACGTGGAGGGGGCCAAGAGTTTTTTTAATGATAGTCGTAGCGGTTTGGATAGCTGCTAAGTTACTCCGTTCTATTGGAGTCGCCCCCTTGAAAATGTTTTTCGTGATGATCGACAAGTGACATAGATGGGCACAGTTAACTGGTTTCCGACGTTGCGAGATCGAAGATGACGGTGATTTTATTAAATCTCGAATACATCGTGCCCAGCGTGGGAACATTGAAGCAGGTCTCGCTAAAAGCGGTCACGGAAGTGGGGACGGTGCCGGCATTAAAGCCCGTGCCGCCAGGTTCATGATGACAATCAACCATGGCGACAGTCTTGTTCTGCGCCGTGGCCGTGGCTGCGGCGGCGATACCTGCGGGGCCGCCGCCGATGATAACCAGATCGTAGGTTTTTGTTTCGTTTGGCGTAAATTGGGGTTCAGGCTGCGTCCGCCGTGCGCGCTTGAGAACTTCTCCACATCCTAGGCGGCAAAAGTCCGAGCAGAATGAATACCATTTGACTGGCGACAAAAAGCGACAGCCATTTGAACGCCGCGTCGGTGAATCCGTAGCTGTGCAGGCCGATGCCGAGCATGTTCACGCCGAACCACGACCAGCTTGTGACGATGTTTCCCCCGATGGCGCAGACGATGAGGCCCCGCTCGCGGATCATTCCGCCCCAGCGCATGTGCAGGATCATCGCGTTCCAGAGCACAATAATAAGCGCGCCGTTTTCCTTCGGGTCCCAGCCCCAGAACCGGCCCCACGATTGGTCCGCCCAAATCCCGCCAAGCACCGTGCCGACAAAACTGAAAAGCGTCGCGAAGCAGACGATGCCGTAGACCATCCGTGCGAGCGATTTGCCCGTGGCCGCATCCAGCGTTTGGGTAAACACGCCCCGCATGATGTAGATCAGCGCGAGGAATCCGGCCACAAACGTGCTCGCGTAGCCGGTGGTGACGGCCACGACGTGGGTCGCCAGCCAGAAGTTTGTGTCAAGTACGGCGCGCATCATCTCCATCGTGTCGCCGTCGATGGCGAGGTTCTGCGCGATGATAAGCGTGATGAAACCCATGCCCGCCGCGGCCACAGCCCCGATGCCGTTGCGGTGGATTTTTTCCAGGACGAGTCCCAACACAACCGCGCCCCAGCCGATGAAAATGGCCGAGGAATAGAGATTGGTCACGGGCGGACGGCCTTCGAGCACCATGCGGTAGATCAGGCCCGTGGTGTGAATGACGAACGCCAGGCCGACGAGCCAGACGGCGGAACGCCGCAGCGTTTCCGAAAGGTTGAACCAGGAGCAGACGCCGATGAGACCGGCGATGACGTAAATGACCAGGGCGGCGTAGAAGGGCTGCATCTGATTGAAGAAGACTTCGGAGGCGGCTTTGTGCAGCGCGGGGGAAAAAGCGGGCACGAGCGACGCGCGATAATCGGCCAGCGCGGCGTTGAAGGCGGCGGCGTCTCCCCGTCTGAAGGCATCGCCCATCGCGGCGTAGGCGAGAACGGCCGGGCCGACCGGCTCGCCCTTCGCGGCGTTCAACAAGGCCGTCCCCACGCGCTGCCAGTTGCCGGAGGGGTCTTGTGGCGGCACGACGAGCGGCGCATCAAGCTGGGACATATCGTCCAACTGCTGGAGGTCGTCGGCGAAGGTGTTGAAGACGGCCTGGTCGTATTTCTGGCCCGCCTGCTGGGCGCGGAGGGCGGCGACGCCGGCGGGAATCATGGCCTGGTAATCGGCGAGTTCCTCTTTCCAGTCGGGGACGTCCTGCGGCTGGAGGGTGTTTTTGAGCTGCTCGTAAAGCATCAACTTATCGAAGACCTTGACGACGGCCTGCTCGTAGGCGCTTCGCTCCGCCGACTCGATTTTCTGGACGCGATCGTTTTCCTTGTTGATCAAATCGAACGTCGGCGCGATCTGGTTCCACGAATAATGCTTGCCGTCCTGCTTCTGCGCGGCGCTGGCCTCCGGCAGCTTCAGCAGGGTGATCAGGTCGGTATTATCGACGCGAAAGACGGGCCAGGCGTCGGCCACGGCGGAATTCATCATCACGTTGATGAGCCATTCGTTGGCGGAGATGATTTTGGGATTTTCGTCCCAGCCCTTCCACGGCTCGGTATCGAGCGTCTGCTTCTCGCGGATTTCGAGGAGCGAATTGCGCGCGAGCGAATCCATCGGCTTCAAGCGTCCGTTGAAAACGAGCGGCAATTGGCCGAATTCGTTGAATTTGAAATCGGCGTCGGGCGTCGGGGTCAGCGTGCTCAAAAACCATGCGGCGAGCACGCCGGTCAAAATCATCGGCACCCATGGTTTCAATTTTTTCATTTCGTTTTCCTTTTCGAGAGGAAGCCGACGAGATGAAACATGAACTGGGTGGTGAGTCCGAGCGCGACCAGCGCGCAACCGATGTAGGGCGTCAACCAACTGGGATTGTGTACGACCTGCAGGACCGACGAGGGAACGCGCCCGGCCTCGCGCGCGGCCTGGCCCGCGTCCATCTGGTATTGGTAAAACGTGAGTCCGGCGTAGCGCATCGGATGGTTCATGGAGATTTCCACCTCGCGGTCCTCGCCCGTCTGCGGATTGCGCAACCGGATGCGGCTGCGGAAATCCTTCGGGATGTCGGTGCCTTCATAGATCGTGTGCGTCGCCTTCAGCAGCTCCAGCGAAAAGGGAAAATAGACGCGCTCGGGCCGGAGCGCGAAAGTGAATGTCTTCCCGCCGGTTTGGATCGATTGCGGTTGCGTCAACTGATCGGAGATTTTCCGGGCCATCTCCGGGCCGACCTGCCCGGCGTAACCCTGTTCGAGGCCCTGGACCATTTCGTCGTCGGACGTCCAGCCGGAAACGACCCAGTCGCCGAGCGAGCCGTTCGCGTCGATGATTTCGATCAGCGCCGTCGGCACGTTTTTCTCGTCCATGCTTTTGGTTTCCTCGTCGGGATGAAAGTCGAAGCCGGCGCCGACGCCGTTCGTTGTCAGGGGCGGCCCGTTTTTCATCATCGGCGCGCGGAACGTCGGCTCGGAATTTTCCCAATAGCTTTTGACCCGGATCGTGAACGGCAGATTTCCATCCTGAATCTCGCCGCCGCTTGCAAGCAGTCGTCCGGGAATAACGACGACCTCTTCGTCGCCGTTGCCGGAATCGGTCGTGAAGGCGAGTTCGTTGCTGCGGGCGCTTTCGGCGTAGGCTTTGGTCTGGCCCTCGACAAAGTGCATCTGCGATTCGCGCGCCAGCATGTCGGTGGCGAGTTGGCCGACGAGCAGCAGGATGACGCCGGAATGCACGAGCTGGATGCCGATTTTTTTGACCGAGAGTTGAAAGCGATAAATGTGCGCGGCGACGAGGTTGAGGAGCAGCATCGTGCCGATGAGATAGCCGCCGGGCAGTAGGAGCGGAATTCTGTGCCCGAAGACATCGAGTCCGAAGATGAGCCACTGGCGGAAGTAACGGGCCTGCGCGTTGTAAAGCCCCTCGTCGACCTGGGCGAGCGTGCCGATGAAGACGATCACGATGGCGAACGCCAGCAGAATGACCGTGAGGCGCAGCGAGATGAAGATGTCGATCAATCGGTCAACGAGCGTTCGCATAGTTTGCCGATTGGATGAATTTCGTGAAGGCGTCCTTCTGCTGCGCGACGATTTGTTTGTCGCCCATCAATTTGTAAAACCATGTCCGGCCGTTTTGAGACACAATTGCGCCGACGAGCCGCGTGGGCGCGCCGGTTTTGGCGTCCGTACCCGCGAAATCGACCGCTGTCGCCGTTCCGCCCGGCACATCAAGCGCCTGCGCGAGTTGCGGCAGATCATTTTCTCCGGCGGGGCCCAGGCCGATCTGCCCGCGCCAGCGGTTCACGTTGGCCAGCAGGCCGCCGCCTTCGCCGTCCATGGCGGCGACGTTGACCTCGGCTTTTGCGCCGTCGGCGCCGGAAATCGAATATTCGGCGAGAAGAAATTGCGCGGGCGGAACTGATTGCCAGCCGGGAGGAACGGTCCAGATGGAACCGGAATTTCCGCTTTCGTCCGGAGTTGCCGGAGGGGCGGCGATTTGCGGCGGCACATTTTCGACGAAGGAAACCGATTGCAGGAATTGCAGGAATTTTTCCTTTTGGGAGGTGACGCACTCGTCCTCGCCGGTTATTTTAAAAAACCAGCTCATGTTGTCGCGCGTCAGCATCGCCACCAGGAGGCGCTGGCGGGATTTCCCCATGATCGGGTTTTCGCTGATGAAGTCGAACAGCCGGCCCTGCTCCGCGCCGATGGCGACCGGTTTCGCCTGGTTGACGGCGTCCGGGTCCGCCGTGGCGGGCAATTGCACCCGCGCGCGCCACATGTTGACGAGTTCGAGATCACGACCGACGACCGGCAGCGGGATGACCGACACGTCGGCCGATTCGCCGTCCGGCCCCGGCGCGGCGAAGCTGGCGACCCGCATTTCGCTCGGCGGTTTTTCCTGCCAGCCCTCGGGCAACTGGTATTTGATGGCCGGGAGGGAGGTCGCGGCGTCGGATGGCGCGACCATGGCGGGCTGCGCGGCTTCGGGCGTTGGCGTTGGCCCGGGTTGCGAAGGCGGGGAGTCGTCCTTCGGGACGTGATAGACCCTGGCGTCGTCCCGGTTGCAGCCGGCAAGGGCGGCAACGAAAACGACGGCCGCCGCGCAGGGAATCGATCGCACCCTCTTGTTCCAACGCATTAAATTCATCATTCGGATGCTGTTTTACGGTAACACACGGTGACGGACGAATCTCCGCCCGCCGTTCATTTTTGAATTGTACCAGTATGGCAACTGGTGCAGGAGAAGTCCAGATAGGTCGAGTCAATGTGGTAGAAATCGTAACCGTCGGCTTTGAGTTGTTTGAGTTGGTCGCCGTTGCCCTGCGCAAGAATGATGTGGCATATGTTGCAATTGTCGGCGGGAATCGTCTTTTTCCCGTCTTCGGCCACATGATTGCCATCATGGCAGCGGAAACAGCCGGGAAAGATTTTGTGGCCGATGTTGTCCGGGTGCGTGCGCCAGTCCGTCTTCATTTCCGGAAAGAAATTGTCCTGATAAATTTGCTGGGCCTCGGTCACCAGCCCATCCACGCCCGCCAGATTGGGATAATCGGCGCGCAGGCTCGACGCGATTTTTTGCATGGCTTCGTCGTTGGTTTGGTAAGACCCGGTCAGCGCCGTCACCACATTGAACTTCAACTTCGGCACCGAGCGGTCCAACCGGCCGGCGGTAATGGCATCGTCGACGGCGTCATTGGGCGAAAGAAACTGGTGCGAGGGCCGCGTGTGGCAGTCCATGCAGTCCATGGTGCGAATCGTGTATTTGGCCGGGTCATCGTGAAAACTTGAGTCCCGATACACCGTGGCTTGCCCCGTCGCCATGTCGGTGACGCGCACCCACGGGATCGCCTGCCGCTGGGCGTCGGTGGCGATGTACTCGACCTTTTCGTTCTTGCTGACATGCCAGTGGATGCCGCTCGGCGGACCATCCTCGCCGCCGCCGCCGACCTTCAAAAGCAGCCTCACGGCAAAGGGCGTGTTCGCGTCGTCGGAGAGGTAGTGATAAAAAGTGCGGTCGATATTGCCGATGAACTTTTCCGGCCAGTGACATTGTTCGCAGGTGTCCCGTGCCGGTCGCATATTTTTAACCGGCGTCTCGATGGGCCGTGGAATTCGGTTGGTCACCACGTCGCAAAGCTGATGGATGCCGTTGAGCTTGCTCCGCACATACGATTCGGCGCCCGCTCCCACGTGGCATTCCACGCAGGCGACGCGGGCATGGGGCGAGCGAAGATACGCCGTAAATTCCGGGTGCATCGGCACATGGCACGCCGCGCCGCAAAACTGGATCGACTCGGTGTATTGGAAGGTTTGATAACTGCCAAATGCGGTCACCAGAAAAAATACCAGGGTGCACAAGGCAAAACCGACCAGCAATTTCTGGTCGCGCTGGCGCGACACGTCAATCTGCAGCCGTTCGGAGATTTTTTTGTGCCGTTGCAACCACACGCCGGCCAGAATCAAAAATACCCCGGCGAAAAGGCAGAGGGGCGACAGCACATAAAGCAGAATCCCCATGTAGGGGTTGCTTTCGGGCACGAACAACCCGACGGCGAACAGCAGCAGAAAAGCAAAAATGCTGCCGGCCGCGAATACCGCACCGGTCAGGCTGATCCAGTTATAGAGCGGCTTGGGCGGGCGGGGCAGAAGGGGGCGTTCGTCGGTCGGCATGGGGCGAATCCTTCAGTGCGTCAGATCTTTTTCGCCCATGGGCTCGGATGAAAAAAACTTTTGCAGCGTTACTTGAGCGAACGAACGTATGCGACCAATGCCTTGATATCCGCATCGCTGAGTTTGTCGCCGAATGCCTTCATTTTTTGCGTCCCGTCTACGGTGACGCCATCATGGATGGCCGCAGTCGCCTGCGCATCGGTGAAGGAGCCTTGGACGGTTGCATCGGTCAAATCCTTGATGCTCAATTTGCGTCCCATCATCGTTTGCCCCTTGCCGTCCTTCCCATGACAGGCGGCGCAGTTCGTGGTCCACGTTGCGGTAGCATCGGCCCGGGCGGATAAACCGGCCAGGCAACCCAACAACAACGCCCCAGCGGCTAATTTAGGTGAGAATTTCATTTTCATAATAGTTTTAACAAGCATCCGATTCATTTTGTTGTCAAATCCAACCTCTCAAAAAATCATTTAAAATCCGAACGTCGTGCTCACATACACGAGCTGCGCGTCGTAGTCATTCTGGCCGCCGGAAGTCTGGTCGCGATTCTGATAAAAACCATATTTTAGGCTGACCTGCACCGACTTGCTGATGTCGCGCGTGAGCGTGGCCGTCACGTTGTTCTCAATCTCGCCGGCGCCGAAGGGCAGGCTCGTGGGCGCATTATTGAAATAATTGTCCGCGTTGTAGTAGGAATATTGCAACTGGAGATGGGTCTTCGAATTGATCTCATATCCGGCGCTGGCATCAAGGGTCCAATAATTATTCTCGCCGTTCAGCACGAGGTTGTTGATGCCCCCCGATCCCGCCACTGGCGTGTCCAGACTATTGATCACATAGCTGCCCCCGACCTGCAGGTACAAACAGGCCAGCGGCGTCCAGTTGACGTCTTCGCTGATAATGTGATTGGTGAGGTTCGCGCTCTCGACACCTCCGGCTTGCGTGCCGCCGTTGGGAATCGACCAGGTGTCGACGGTGGAATATTGAAAATCATAGCGCGTGACCAGCGATACCGTGCTCAAGGCCTGCCAGGTGGCGCGGATGTTGATGTCATCCGTGGTAAAATTCTGCTTCCGCAAATAGCCCGGATACTGGACCAACGAAGAGTTGAGGTTGTTGGTGTAATCGTAATCGTGTATTTCGTGATAATATTGCAGGCCGAAGTTCAGTTGGGGGAGCGGATACCAGTTGGCGCCGATGGTGGGCTTGAAGCCGAGCATGCTCCAATCCTGATCCATATTAACCTGATCAAGAATCGGCACGGAGTTCCAGGCCTCGTTGCCCCAATCTTCCGACACCTCGGCGCTCGCATAGAGCGACCAATCGCGAAAACCGGTGTAGCGGGCTTCCACGCTTTGCGCCACGTTGAGATACCAATTGTCCGTGTCGGCGACTTCCGGGGTTGTCGTGAACCCGCCGCCGACCCCGGCGGTGTTGCTGAAACCGTCCGCAAGGTTGCTCTCCTCGTATTCGAAGCGCGCCGACGGAACAATCACCAGGTTGGCGATGGGCGTCAGCATCAGGTTCAAATTGCCGACGTAATCCTTCGTGTCCCCTCCGCCGCCGAGACCGATGTAACCCGAGCCGTTATTCGGGAAGGTGGGTGAAAGCGGAGTGCCATAGGCCGGGCCGTAAATCCGGCTGCCCGCCAGATCGGTTCCGATCGTCGTCGCGGAAAAGCCCGACGAAAACGTGACCTTTTTGTCAAAGAGCGTTTCCGTGGAACCGTGCACCGAAAACAAGTCGTCCTTCTCAATATTTTGATCCGTAATAAAAGCATTGGATGTTTGGTCGGGATTTTGGTCCATATAGGTTGAATCATCGGTGCGATCGATTTCGTAACGCACCCCCAGATCCGCGCTGGTATCGCCCACCTTGTCTTTGACGTCGGCGCTGAAGATGTTGCGCGTTTCATCAATGCCCAAAAACGTCGGCACGATTTTGGTCTGGCCGCCGCCCGGGATCAGCGTGGTCTGGCCCCACGAGGTCGAATCCATATTGCCCTCGCGGGAATCATATTCGTAGCGGAAGATGAAAGACGGCAGGTTCGGCAAGGTCAGCCCGGCCTCAATCCACGCGTTGCGCCGATCGATGTAAAGGTCGTTGGCGTACGGCTCAAACGAGAGGCCGTTCACAGGATAATAGCCGCCGGTCGAGTCATACCAGATGCGATACTCCGTGTAACCGGCGCGGATATAGCCCAGGTTCGGGTCGGTCAGATCGAGCTTGAGGTCGTAATCGTGGTTGCCGAAAATCGCATGGCCGTCCATCGTAAAAGTCCCGCTTTTCCCCACGAATTGCTGCCAGTGGAAATCGTCCACGCCGCCAAACGCCCCGGTGTTGGTGTTCTGCTGGTGCTCGTACCGCCCCTTGTTTCCGCTGACGAAGGCGCCGCCGACGCCAAGAGTCACCCAGTTCGTGTCATCGGGCGGAGCTGTATCGGGATTGGTCGTGGTCAGGTAGGTGGCGTTCGTCGGCGGAGCCGTTGTCGGGACCAGGGTCGAAGGAGTTGCCGGGGTTGACGCCGCCGTTCCGGACGGAGCTGGGGTGGCAGCCGTTGCCGGACTCGAAGCCGGAGTTGTTGCCGCCATCCCGGATGGAGCCGGGGTCGGCGTTGTTGTCGGAAGCGTCGTCGCCTGCGCCGCGGCGGGTAAAACTCCCAACGGAGAAACTGCAAGAGCCAGACCGGCGGTTATCGCCATGTACGGACACTTATTGCGAAGCTTAAAAAGTGCTTTCACGAGTTCCTCCGGGTTGGTTGGCTTTTATTTAAAATCGCAAGTGCGGGTTGACCTGCGAACCGTGAATCGCTTCATGGCAGCCCGCGCTCCAGCACGTTCCCCGGCTCAAAAATGTGGTGTGATTCACATCGCCGATGAAGATCGCGCCGGTCGTCGTCTGCTGCTGGAAATGGCACCGCAGGCAAAGCGTCTGGTTGCGCGCGATGAGCAACCGCGCATTCACGCTGCCGTGCGGGTTGTGGCAGGTGGTGCAGCCCTCGCGCAGCGCCTCATGCTCGAACACGAACGGACCCGCCTGCGCGACGTGGCACCGGGTGCAGACTTCATTGGACGACTCGAGTTCCGTCCCGCCGCCTTCACCCCCGTTTGCAATGATCGAACCTTTATGCGGATCGTGGCAATCCACGCAACTGATCTTCCCCTCGATGACGGGATGGTGTGACGGCAGATTGAATTGCGCCTCCTTGTCCAAATGGCACTCGAAGCACGTCTCGGGCGACTTCCCCGGATTGATGATGGTTTTGGGCGCGCCGCCCGAGGCAACGTGCAGGCTGCCGGGGCCGTGGCACGACTCGCAACCGATATTCTTCGCGTTGTCGCCCGGCGCCTTCAAACGAAAATGGGTCGCCGTGGCGAAGCCGTCATAAATGTCCTGATGGCACGTCTCGCACGCCTCCGAACCGACAAAAGTGGCTCCCGGAATCTGCGGCGGGGCCACCATCTGCGTCCCGCTCATATCGGCGCACGAAACCACGCCAATGACGACCAGCGCCCCGAACAGCAGGGAAAGACTCCAAGGTAAACGGCCCCGCAGCCAGGTAACGGCCTGATGGAATGTGTCCGTTAAGCGCTCTTTCATCACGTCCTCCCCGGGTCTTTTCAGAAAGACATCTACGAACCGAGAACCGGCAACTCCCCCCTCGGCGGTGAGAACACTTTTAAGTGCCACCCTTCTCACCGCGCCGACAAACCGGCTGTCAACGGGAATAGTCTAAGCATTTTGCTTAATTGTAAACTCAAATTTTCCAAATCAAAAGTTATGAGTTGGCTTCCTGTCTGTATACGGGACCTTGCTCCCATCACAGGAGCGCCGGTTTCAGCCCACACTTCTGTCGCCGGAATTCGCCCCCTTGATCTCTCAGGTAATGAGCAACTTGGACGCGAAACGGCAGCCCGGACAAGACTCGTCAACCAGAGGAAAGGGTGCGCGGTACAGGGTTCGAACCTGTGACCTTCCGCGTGTGAAGCGGACGCTCTACCGCTAAGCTAACCGCGCTAAGTTACTCTAATAAAGTGACCTGCAATTACTTTGGGAACCGGCTATTTTCGGCCCATAACCCCTTTTTGTAACCTGTAGGCCGAGAACACGTAGGAGAACGTGAACAACAGAAAGGTTATATGAGCGCGAGTCCATCATTTACAAAAGTAGCCGAGTGCCTCTTTATCGCAACCCGTCGAGTGGGTCATAGTATGCCGTCCTCAAGGTCAAGGGCAAGCAATTCAAGAGCAGCCTCAAGACGAAGAAGTTAGCGATACCCTTCACGAGGAAATCGCGTGTGTATGGGTTGAACGAGGTGCCTGATGATATCCTCGATCAACGGGTTTTTGTTGCTCGGAGTCGCAAAGCCCGAGCGAGCCTGGCCGATTTTATCCAATAAGACCCACTGGAAGACGCCATCCTTGATCTTCTTGTCGCGACCGATGAAAGCAAAAATTTGCGACGAATTTGACCAGGTTGCATTTGGGGGTAATTCAGTCGGAAGATGATTTGCCTTCAAGGCATCCTCAAGAGCATAGACCTCATCCTCGGAAAGTTTGTGTTCGGCATAAGAAAGCCACGCGGCCGCTCGCATCCCGAGGGCAATGGCTTCGCCATGCAGGTATTGCTTGTATTCCGTTGCTGCTTCAATGGCATGGCCAAGGGTATGGCCGAAGTTCAGGAGCGCCCGCTCGCCCGTCGTCTCGAACTCGTCCTTCTCGACAATCCGCGCCTTGATCGTCACGCACTTCTCCACGATCTCGTCCAAATCCTTGTCATCCGGCTTCACGCCCTGGGCCACCCGGTCAAAGAGCGCCTTGTCCTTGATCGCGCCATATTTGATGACCTCGGCCATCCCCGCCGCGAATTCCCGCGGGGGCAGCGTCTTCAACGTATCGAGATCGGCCACGACCAGCTTCGGCTGGTGAAACGCGCCGACGAGGTTTTTCCCTTCCGGCAAATTCACGCCCGTCTTCCCGCCCACCGAGCTGTCGACCATCGCCAGCAGCGTCGTCGGCACCTGAACAAACGCAATCCCGCGCAAATAAGTCGCCGCGACGAAGCCCGCGAGATCGCCGATCACCCCGCCCCCAAGGGCAACTACTGCACCCGAACGTGGGAGTCGCATTTTAGCGAGTTCACTCAATAACTTTGCAGCCTGTTCAAGTGATTTACTCTGTTCTCCTGAATCTATCGCACAAAAATCCCGCGTCAGAAAATTCCAATTGTCACCATATAATCCAGCCCATGTTCGAGACTTGATTATTAGGTCAATGTTCTTATCGGTGATTAACGCGGCAGTTTTGTGCATCCCGCGCTGGCTCATTAATTCACCAACATGGTTGATCAATCCCCTCCCAATCACCACATCATACGAACGGGGGCCGAGATCGACCCGCACCGTGCGGTGGGGAGGCAGGCTTGGTGAGGATGTCGTCATGGCCCTATCTAATCACAATTTTGACGAGGTCGGTATCGCTATATGGCTTGGCTGGCCAAGATGTACTAAAAAGATAGGGCAGGGAAGCCATTTAAGGCGTGAGGACTAAAGTGCGCGGTTCCCCCGACTTTTCCCCGGGCCCGACTCCGAACGCCCCTGCATCAATTTGATCTCGCCAATCGAACCGGGTCGTTTTGAATGGAGGGATGGCAACCAAGTCAAAACGCGGAGCGCAGGTCGGCATCATCATGGGCAGCGTCTCGGATTGGAAAACCCTCGCGGCGACCGCGGCGGTCCTCGACGAGTTCGGCGTGCCGTACGAAAAGAACGTCGTCTCCGCGCATCGGACGCCCCACTGGCTGACCGAGTATGCCGGCGGCGCGAAGGAGCGCGGCCTGCAGGTCATCATCGCGGGCGCGGGCGGCGCGGCCCATTTGCCAGGAATGGCCGCGGCGTTCACCACCCTGCCGGTGCTCGGCGTGCCGGTCGAAAGCAAGGCGCTGAAGGGTCTCGATTCGCTTTTGTCGATCGCGCAGATGCCGGCGGGCGTGCCGGTCGGGGCGCTTGCCATCGGCGAGCCGGGGGCAAAAAATGCCGCGCTGCTGGCCATTTCGATCCTTGCCTTGAACAACGAGGAACTGCGCAAAGCCTGGGAATGGTATCGCGCGAAGCAGACGCGGACGGTCCGGGCACAGAAGCTGCCGAAATGAGTGCGCTGGAGTTTTGAAATGAGGGTGGTCTACTGATTGCTATGACATGCATTGTGCATTTCCCCCTTCGCTTCCTGTCCCGCCACGGAGGGACCCGGGCAACACAGGCACGCCTGTCGTTGCCGGGCCACCCAAGATGATGAAAACCGACCCGATCCTTCCCGGCTCGACGATCGGCTGCCTGGGCGGCGGCCAGCTCGGGCGCATGTTCGCCCTGGCGGCGCGGAAGATGGGGTACCGTGTCCACACCGTCGATCCGACGCCGGACAGTCCGACGGGCCAGATTTCCGACCGTGAATTCAACGTGCCGTTCTCCGACATCACGACGTTGATCGAGTTCGCCCAGGGCGTCGATGTTGTCACCTACGAGTTTGAAAATATCCCGGTCGAGGCGCTCGACGCCCTTGCGCCGAGGGTGCCGCTGCGGCCCGGCCGCGACGTCCTCTACACCACGCAGAATCGCCTGCGGGAAAAGCAATTTCTCCAGGGCGCCGGCTTTCCCGTCGCGCCCTTTCGTGTCGTGCAAAGCGAGGCCGAACTGCGCGAGGCCGCGCAGGCGCTCGGTTGTCCCTGCGTCTTGAAAACGGCCGATTTCGGTTACGACGGCAAGGGCCAGCAGAAGATCACTTACGAGTCGGACCTGACCGCCGTCTGGAAGCGGCACGACGCCTGCACCGGCGTCCTCGAGGCGTGGGTCCCCTTCGCCGCGGAGCTTTCGGTCGTGGTCGCGCGCGGGCAGAAGCTGATCGAGGACGAGGAACGCCACACGCTCGCTTTTCCGCCCACGCTCAACGAGCACGAGAACCACATCCTTGCCACGTCGGTCGCGCCCGCGCCGCTGGCGGCGAGCATTCTCGCGCGCGCGCAATCGATTGGGGCGGCCATCGCGAAGGAACTCGACGTGATCGGGCTGCTCGCGGTCGAATTTTTCCTGACGAAACGGGGCGACCTCCTCGTGAACGAACTCGCGCCGCGCCCCCACAACTCGGGCCACTACAGCTTCGACGCCTGCGTCACGAGCCAGTTCGAGCAGCAACTGCGCGCCGTCTGCGGCCTGCCGCTGGGCGACACGCGGCTCCTTTCGCCGGTGCTGATGCGCAATCTCCTCGGCGATGTCTGGGCCGGCGGCACGCCCGACTGGAGCGGCCTTCTCGCGTTGCCGGGGCTGCGGCTCCATCTCTACGGCAAGAGCGAGCCGCGGATCGGCCGGAAGATGGGCCATTACTGCGTGTTGAGTCCCACCCTCGATCAGGCGCGGGAGATTGACGCCGAGGCGCAGAGGATACTTAAGCGCTGATTAAAACATTTCAAAATATCGTGCGCACGCTGGGCCATCTGTTTCGGTCCATCCAGAAAGGGTTGGAGTCTGGTTGCCGGATTCAACCCTTACAGGGTTGGGTCGCGCGGCAAACATACCCAGGGTAGGCCGTGACGGGCCAACCCTGGGCTGAATGATCACAACCCTTTCAGGGTTGTTGCACCGAGCATCGGCCCATCTCCTTTTCGTGTGCACGATATTTTATTTTGTCCTAAAGCTCATCATGGATTCTTCGGCGGGGTGGGATCGTGCTCCGGTGCGCCGGGCTTCAGCAGGACGAGAATCTGCGGCAGGATGAAGATGGCGGTGACGAGGCCGATGGCGATGCCGAGCGACATGAGCTGGCCGATGTCCCACATCCCGCGGAATTGGGAAACGAGGAGCGAGCTGAATCCGAAGAGCGACGTGAGCGACGACATGATGATCGCCTTGCCCGTGCTGCCGGCGAAGATGCTGAGCTTCCCGTCCTCCCGGTAGCGGTCGATGATGTAGACCCCGAAGGCGACGTCGATGCCGATGATGAGCGGCAGGGTGACGATATTCGCCGGGTTGAACTCGATCCCGAGCCACACCATCGCGCCCGTCCGCCAGAGCACCGCCAGCACCAGAGGCGTGAGGGTCAGCAGCAGGTACTTGAGGCTTTGGAAGTGGAGCAGGATCAGGACGACGATGGCCGCGAACGCCCAGACCGCCGCCCAGAGGTAGCTTACGCGCAGCAGCTCCGTGGCGTCGCAATTCAGGATCGGTGTGCCCGTGGCGTTGGGCGCGACGCCCAACACGGCATTGGTGAAGGCCACGTCAGGCGTCCGTTCCCAGAGGTCCTCCTTGCCGTAGACCTGGAGCAGGATTTTTCCATTCGGGGCGAGGAAAAGTTTTTGCAGTTGCGGCGGGATGTCGGCGAGCGTCAGGCCCCGGTCGGCCTTTTGCATCTTGAGAAGTTCCATGTTCGACTGCATCCGGGTGAAGGCGCCCGTGGAGGAGGCGCTGAAACGCTGCTGGATCACATCGACCGGCGCCGAGTTGAGCGCCTTGTCGGCCCGTTCCAGCGCGGGAACCATTTCGCCGAAAGCGGCCACGGCGTCCTTCGCGATCGTTGAAACGCTCATGTACCCTTTGGCTTCCTTGAGGCCCTCCCTGGCCTGGCTCAGCAGGCTGGCGATGTCGCGCCGCGCGCGCGGGATGTCGACGCTTTTGCCGGTCGCGGGCTTGACGTTGAGCGCGGCGGCGGCGGTCACGATGCGCTGGATGATCGGCATTTTCTTGTCCTGGTCCTCGGGCACCAGATCGAGGATCGAATCGACCTTGGCGACGACCGAAAGCGCCAGCAGGTTTTTGGAAAGTTTGCGCGCCTCTTCGACGTTATCGGCCACGACCGAAGCATAGATGGTCGAAATCTGGTTGCCCTGGTCGGTCCGTGATGCGTCCATGACGGCGTAAAGCGCCTTGATCGCGCCGGCGTTCGGGTCGTCCAGGTCAAGGAGGTTGTAATCGAACTTGATCTGCGGAAGGCTGACCAGGGTGGCGATGGAGATCAACACGGAGACCCCGATCCAGAGCCAGGGCGTCCGCACCATGTCGCGGTCCCAGGTCTGGATGAATCTCCACGCCGAATGGCTCGACTGGGCCTTGAGTTGATCGGGGCCGCGGGATCTGTCGCGGAGAATGAAAACCGCGGGCAGGACGACGAGATTGGCCGCGATGCAGAAAATCATGCTAGCGCCGGCGATCACGCCGAGTTCGGCCAGGCCGGCGAAATCGTTGAAGCAAAGCGTGAAGAACGCGGCGGCGGTGGTGCTGCCGCCCGTGATGATCGCCACGCCGGTATGTTGCAGGGCGGCCGTTACCGCCTCGTTCACCGTCCGTCCGCGGCCGAGTTCCTCTTCATAACGGCCCAGAATCTGGATGCCGAAGTCGATCCCGATGCCGAGGACCATCGGAATCACCGCGATGGAAAGAACGTTGAAATGCCCGACTGCGACGAGCGCGAAGCCGAGCGACCAAAGCACCGCCATGATCAGCACCGAAAAGGTGAACGCCGGGCGCAGGAAGGTCCGGTAGCTGAGGAGGAAAAGGCCGATGATCAAGGCCAGGGTGATGCAGCTGGCTTTCGTCGTGTCACTCTTCGTGGCCGCCATTTCATCGGCGTCGAGCGCCGGTTCGCCGGTCAGCTCCATTTTGATCCCGTGATAGCTCGGATCGCCCTCCATCTTCTTCAGTTGCTCGCGGATCGTTTCGGTGGTGTTGCTGAAAGGCGCGTCCGAATCCTTTTCCTCCTCGCCCGTGTAGGCAAAGACCAGGACCGACTGGCCGCCCTGAAGGCTGAAGTATTCGTGCTCGGCGAGCATCTCGTTGGCGTCGAAGTCGTCGAGGCCGTTGGTGTCCGGAGAATACTTCTCCTCTTCCTGCGCGAGCGTTTTGCCGTCGGCCTGCGCGGCCACCTTGTTGAGGATCGAGACGAACTGGGCCACAAATTTCTTGAAGTCGGGCCAGTTCTTTTTATTGCGCAGGTACTTGTCGTCGAATTTCTGGTTTGCTTCCGAGAGGATCGAATTGAGGTCGAGCGCCATCTGCTGGATCTTCTGGTTCTTGTCCTCGGTCTCCTTTTGCAGGTTCACCTGGTCCTCGAGCTGGCCGGCGATTTTCTCCAGTTCCTCCGGCGAGCGGGTGAAGAGCAGCCGCGGTTTGATGGCCGAAAAATCGATCTTCGAGAGCACCGTTGTGATTCGCGGCTTGAGCGTCTCCATGTACTTCCCGACGTCGTCCGCCGCGCGCCGGTTTTGCGCCGGGTCGGGCGATTGGATCAGCACGATGAACCGGTAATCGCTCCCGAAGTCCTTTTTCAGTTCCTCGTAATACATTTGGGACTTGATCTTCTTGCTGAGGAGCTGGTCCGTGTTGTTGATCACGTTGAAACGGGTCGCCGTGATCCAGATGCAGATGGCGGCCAAAAGCGCCCCCGCCACGACGATGACACCGGGGCGGGCGCAGACCAGACGGGCCACAAGGCCCATGATCCGTTGCAGGACTCGGTGAATTAAGGACATGAAGAGTTGAAATTTGGTCAAGTCGGCTCGGACTGGCAATCCTTAAAGATTTTCCCGACCCGCCTTCCCATCGAAAAAACCTTGAGTAACCGCCCCCACGATTTACGTTTCATGTCGATGGGACGCGGGAACCGGACGGCGCGCCCCGATTGGGGCCCCATTCGATTCGGAAGGCATCCTCGGGTAATCTTGAGATAGACTTGAACAAAATGCTGCACCAGGCCCTCATCCTCACCTCGAATCGCGAGTACGCCCAGGCGATGCGCCAGGGCCTGCTCAAGCTCGGGCATGAGCGGACCCGCGTCGACGTCGAACTCGACGCGGTGCGCGCGATGCAGCTCGCCCCCCAGCAATACGAGTTGATCCTCCTCGACACCGTTCTCGACACGATGGACGGTCTCCAGCTCCTGCAACTCATCAAACACCAGGCCCCCGCCAGCAAATTCATCCTGGTCAGCGACTCGGCCGATGAAACGTCGCGGGCCGTCGCTTACCAGAACGGCGCCGATTTTTTCCTCGAGCGTCCCCGCACGCCCAAGGCTTTTGCGCTCGCGCTCGAGGCCATTCGGGGCCTTTTCAAGCCCGCCGCCGGCGGCGAACCCCCTCAGGACGACGCCGACGCCCCGGTCGTGAACATCGCCGACATCGTCCAAATGCGCTGCCTCTCGGGCGATTCGGTCCTCCTCCTGGCCCGCAGCCAGTATCAAAGCGGCGAAATTTTCATCTTCCGGGGCGAAATCTTCCACGCCCAATATCCCGGCAAAAGCGGCGAGGCCGCTTTCCGCGACATGCTTCTTTGGAACGGCGGCTTCGTCCGGATCAAGGCGGCCAAATTGACCAATATCCCGCCCCGCACGATCGAAACTCCCTATCGGGAATTGCTCGAAACCGTCCAAAAGCCCGGCGCCGGGCGGCCCGACATCGGCCAGACCGGCGGCGAACTTTATGTCGTCTCGGGCGAACCGGCGCCCGACACGGCCGCTTCGGTCGCTGTCCGCGAAGCCCCGCCCCGGGAAGACGCCGCGCCCGCCTTTTTCCCCGACCCGCGCGCTTTGGCCGGGGGAGAAACGCTCCTTCCCCGCCTCAATTCCCATTGGAAGGTGAGTCTGTCGGGAGACCTCATGGAAGGCTCGCAGGTCGCTGAACCGGACCGCTGTGCCTTCATCACCTCGTTTATTTATCGCAAGCTCGCCGACGTCGCCGTCGCCCTCGAAGTCGATTATTTCAACCACATGACCCTCCTCGGGCCGCATCTCCAGCAGGTCCTGGTCGCCGATAACATGGGAGTCCGCCACGCCGTTTTCGACACCGCGTGGACGACTGAGGAGTTGCGTGTCCAATACGTGAAATGGTGCTGTGAACAAAGCTTTTGAGAAAATCGCCCTCATCGAGGGAATGATCGCCGCGGCGCTTGTTTCGGAGGAGGGAAAGCTCGCCGGCTGGTGCGCCAACAGCGCCATCTCGCCCGACAATCTCTGCTTCATTGCGGAGACCTGCCGGGGAATCCTGTCGGCCAATCGGGCCGAGCAGCGCCCCGCCCACACCGGCGTCGTCGCCTTCGGCAACCGGACGCTGGTTTTTCGTGAGGGTGGGCCCGGCCTCTTCATCGCCTACCTCGATTCCCCCACCAACGATGCCGTCCTCAAGTGGCTTTTCGACCAGGTGAATCCGCTTTTGGAGGCCGAAGGCGTCAAGCTGGAGTAACTCCTGCGGAGGGCAGTAGGTAAACGTTTTTGACAAAAACCACGGAAAGATCATGGAACGGGTGACGGTCCTCTATTCCGGCCGGGTGCAGGGCGTCGGTTTCCGCGTCACGGTGCGGCATCTCGCCTGCGGCTACGATGTCACCGGCTCGGTGCGCAATCTCCATGACGGACGCGTCGAACTTGTCGCCGAGGGCGCCCGCGCCGAGTTGCGGGCCTTCCTCGACGGGATCGCCCAAAGCGAATTGTCGGGCTTCATCGCGAAGCAACATGAAGCCTGGTCCCCCGCCCAGGGCAACCTCCGCGGATTTGTCATCGGGCATTAGAACTCATTGCAAAAGTGGATACGGGCCGCGTCGGGACGGAGAATCCCCATTGGCAGAAGCGGGATTTTAACGCATGATGGTGTTTTCCTTGATGAGCGCGACCGTCCTGATTGTTCAATCTGATCCCGCTCTGGGGGAACGGATCGGCGACTTGGTTCTGGCCGGAACATTCGACGCCTCCGTGGGCCTGGTGACAAGTCCCCGGGAGGGCATTGACGCGCTCGATCGTTGCAGCGATCTCGACCTCTGCATCTGCGAAGTTTTCTTTCCGAGCGGGGACGGCCTGGCTTTTTTATCGGCGGTTCGCTCCCAGTTTCGTCGCGCTCGGGTGATCATCGTCTCGCAATATAATCTTCAGAACTTCGGCGATTACATCCAGGGCCTTTCGGTATTTTCCACGCCGCTGGACGAAGCGCTGCTGGCTTCCACCTGCCAGGACGCCCTCGCCACGATCGAGGGTCACGAGTTTCCCCCCTTCCGCCTGGGCAAGAAGCAGCCGCCGGACCGCTGGGGGGATTGCTATGCCGCCTACGACACCGCGGTCAAGCGTGATATTTTCATCACAATTTGCCATGCGTGGGCCTCGGCGGAGGAAGCCGCCCGGTTTCAGGCGACCGCGGCGATGATGGCGGGCGCCGTTCATCCGAACGTGCAGGCCGTTTATCAAGCGGGAGTCTACCAGGGCCGGAATTTCTTTTGTCGCGAGAAATGGGACATGCCGAACCTGTCGGAAATGGCGATGGCCGGGCAATACATCGATCCGCGCCTGGCCGCGCGGATCATCCATATCGTCGGGACGGTGATCAATTTTTGGGACGCGAACCATTATCCCCACACCACCGTCGGTGCCACGGACGTAACGGTTTCACCGCAAGGCGTGATCAAGGTGGCCAATTGCGTCGATTCGACCCTGCCGAAAACACCGTCCGGCATGGCGGATCTTTCCGCCCTCGGCCACGCCGTGGAGGCCCTCCTGCATCCGGACGATGAAATTCCCAATAACGTCATCGAGCTGCTTAACTGGCTTCGCGGCGGCCCGGTTCCGCTGGCCCAGGTGGTGAACGAGGCCCAGACCATCGACAACAACCTGGCCCCGGAGCGGGCGATCGCGGTTTCCGAGGAGCATCAAGTCGCGCAAAAGGCCATTAGGATCGAACGGCGCAAACAAACGCTCAAGCAATACCTCATGTTGGTCGCGTTCACCCTCATCGTTCTGGTGGTGGGCCGCGTTCTTTGGTTGAGGCTCAATCCCCCGCCGCGCGACCTCGGCGCCATGGTGCTGATTCCGGCCGGCCCCTACATTTATCAGAACACCCCCGCCACACTCGACAACCCTTTCTATATCGATAAATACGAAGTCACCTTTGGAGAATACCTTGAGTTTCTCCGCGCGCTTGGGGCGAACCATTACGATGATTCCGCGTGGCGAAATCCCGCCCAACCCGCGAACAAGTCGACGGATCACGAGCCCAAGGATTGGGACGCCATTTTCAAATGCATCCAAAACCACAAGCCCTACGACGGGATTGTCCTCACCCTCGACGACTCGGAATCTGGCAAGAAAGAAGAAACGATCATTCAATTGCGCGGGATCATCCTCACCCTGGACGACCCGGTGTTTAACGTCGATTGGTACGATGCCGAGGCATACGCCAAGTGGGCCGGCAAGCGGCTGCCCAACGAACGCGAGTGGGAGAAGGCGGCGCGCGGGCCGGACGGGTTCCTCTATCCCTGGGGAAACACTTTCGAGCCCAACGCAAATACGTCGGTGGCCCCTGCCGGGGTCGACTGGTCGAGCCTGCCGATGCATGTTTACCAAATCGTGGACGACATGCGCGGCGATCGAAGCCCCTACGGCGTCTACGGCATGGCCGGCAATGTCAGTGAATGGACCGACACCGTGATTTCGGGCGGGAAACTCGGCGAGATCGCCGTCATCCGGGGCGCCAATTTCAGGACCAACTCCGCGGACCGCGCGGCGCTTACTTATCGCAATATCAGTTGGCCTCGGAAAACGCAGGCTTTCTGGCTCGGCTTTCGTTGCGCCAGCGATACGCCTCCCGAGGAGCAGTAGGGGCCGCCGCCGCGTCGAGGAGGTGGCGGCTTGTCCCTTCGCCGATTTCGTGTAAGATAAAAGCATGACGGCAAGACAAGTCATAAATGAAATCAAGGCCATGACCCCCGAAGAGCGCGGGCAGGTTGCCGAATTCCTGCGGCAACTTGAAAGCGGACAGGGCATTCGCCTGGCGGACGATCATCTCGTGGAGAAAATCTCCGATCGTATTTTGGATCGTCACGCGGAACTCATGCGCAAACTTGCCTTGTGAGCGAGCCGAGTTTCCTGACGGTTGCCCAGGTTGAACTTCTTCATCAAAAATCGATCTCTCGGTTTGGAGGGGCGCCCGGGGTGCGCGACAGAGGCCTCTTTGAGAGCGCGATAATTCAACCGCGTCATACTTTCTACTATGCCAACGGCGACCTCTTCGACATCGCCGCCGCTTACGCTTATCACATCGCCCAGGCCCAGGCTTGCTTTGATGGCAATAAACGCACGGGTGTCGCGGCGGCATTTTTATTCCTCGAATTGAATGCGATTTCGACCGATTTCGATTCCGTGCCCTTATACGAAGCAATGATCGCAGTTGCGGAAAAGCGCATGGACAAGCCTCAACTGGCCCAGTTGTTGCGTGAGTTGTGTCAGTCGCGTTGATATCCGGCGATTGATCAAGCCTCTCTTTACGTTAAACCAACGGTTTGTCGCAAGGCGCACGACACCGCCTCTTGGCATCCGGTACGGAACCCGCTAGATTCGAGGCCTCTTGCCATGCCCCGTAAATCCTCCGAGTCCGAATCCGCCGCCGCGCCGCCCAAGGTGAAAGTCACCCGCGAAACGCTCGGGCAGATGTTCAGCCTCTACGTCTACCTGCGGCCCTATCGCGGCAAGTTGGCGGTGGGCCTCGTCATGCTCGTCGGCTCGAGCGTGCTGGGACTTTTCTTTCCGCTTCTGGCCAGCGTGATGATCAACAGCAAAACGCACGATGAAGCGTCGCGGATCGCGCTGCTGATGGTCGTCATCCTCCTGGTCCAGGCGACCATGTCCTATTTCCAGTCGCTGCTTTTCAACACGGTGGGCGAATTCGGACTCTCCGATCTGCGCCGTGGGCTCTTCGGCCACCTGACTGAAATGCCGATGACTTTTTTCAGCCAGCAACAGGTCGGCGAGTTGACCAGCCGGATGTTCGCCGACCTCACCCAGTTGCAGGATGCCTTCATCATGGCGATTCCGCAATTTCTGCGGCAAAGCATCATCCTGGTCGGCAGCATGGTCATGATGGTCTGCATCTCGCCGCGCCTGACCGGGGTGATGGTGATGTGCTTCCCACCGACGATCATCGGCGCGATCCTGATCGGGCGCATGGTGGGCAAGCGCTCGCGCGTCACGCAGGACGAACTGGCCCAGTCGGCGAACATCGTCGCCGAGGCGT
This sequence comes from Methylacidiphilales bacterium, assembly GCA_035948935.1. Lineage (GTDB taxonomy): Bacteria > Verrucomicrobiota > Verrucomicrobiia > Methylacidiphilales > UBA1321 > JABDGH01. The sequence goes on from DASZIP010000034.1 coordinate 161,597, forward strand.
TCCAGGGCATCGCCAACGTCAAAGCCTTCTGCAACGAACTCTTCGAGCAAAAGCGTTACGACGCCCGGATCACTCTCTTCCTGAAATCGGTCCGCCACGGCGCGAAGGCCCGGGCCATGCTGGTCGCCTTCATCATCTTCGCCATCTTCACGGCGATCACCATCGTTCTCTGGTACGGCACGACCCTCCTGCTCGATGGACGCCTGAAGAACGGCGATCTTCTCGGTTTCACCATTTATACGATCTTCATCGGCGGATCGATCGGCAGTTTTGCCGATCTCTACAGCAATCTCCAGCGCTCCATCGGCGCGACGCAGCGCGTCCGCGAATTGCTTAACGAGCCGGCCGAGCCGCTGGAAGCCGTGACGCGCGTCGCGCGCTTTCACGGAGATGTCCGTTTTGATTGCGTCGGCTTCGCCTATCCTTCGCGGGCCGAAGTCGAGGTGCTCAGGAACCTGAGCTTCTCCGCCGAGGCCGGCAAAGTGGTCGCGCTGGTCGGGCCGAGCGGCGCGGGCAAGTCGACCATCGCGGCGCTCCTGCTCCGTTTCTACGATCCGCAGCAGGGCCGGATTCTTTTTGACGGGCGCGCCGCCACCGATTATGGCCTTCACGAATTGCGCGGCCAGATGGCGCTCGTCCCGCAGGAAGTCCTCCTCTTCGGCGGGACGATTGCGGAGAATATTGCCTATGGAAAGCCGGGAGCCGCCCAGCCGGAGATCGAAGCAGCGGCCCGTCGCGCCAACGCCCACGACTTCATCACGCAATTTCCCGAAGGCTACGCGACCCTTGTCGGCGAACGGGGCGTCAAGGTCTCCGGCGGCCAGAGGCAGCGTATCGCCATCGCCCGCGCCCTGCTCAAGGACCCATCGATCCTGATTCTTGACGAGGCGACCAGCGCGCTCGACGCCGAGAGCGAACGGCTTGTGCAGCAGGCGCTCGAGGAACTCATGAAGGGCCGCACCTGTTTCGTCATCGCGCACCGGCTCTCGACCATCCGCAACGCCGACACCATCGTCATGCTCCGGGACGGCGCCGTCCGCGAGACCGGCTCCCACGAGGAACTGATGCTCGTCCCCGACGGCGCCTACCGCCGCATGGTCGAACTCCAGCACGGCGCGAATATCCTGACGGAAGAAGCCGAAGTCGCCGCGGTGAAGTAGGCTCCCGTTCCTGCTCGGCGGCTTCGTCCTGTTTTGAAGGCGCGCTCCCCGCTCATGGGGATTTTCTCACATAGACACTCTACGCGCTGGCGGGCCGATTTTTGAAGTGCGGGGGAGATCGGCGGCGGCTACAGTGCTTCATGCCCTCCTCCGTCGTGATGACCGCGCCTCCCGACGGCCCGCGCCCCGGCTTTTTCCGGCATGTCTTCGGAACGCTCGAGTTGATCAAGTTTTCGCATTCGGTTTTCGCGCTGCCGTTCGCCCTTTCGGCGATGCTGGTCGCGGCGCGCGGCGTGCCGGACCTGTGGACGCTGCTCTGGATTCTCTGGTGCCTGGTCTCGGCGCGGACGGCGGCGATGGCGTTCAATCGCTGGGCGGACTGGGACTACGACACGTTCAATCCACGGACGAAGCGGCGGTCGCAACTCGGCACGCGGCGGGGAACGCTGGCGCTTTGCTCGCTTGCGCTGGCCGCGTTTGTCTTCGGATGCTCGCAGCTTAATTTGTTGTGCCTCGCGCTGTGCCCGGTCGCGTGCGCGCTGATTCTCGGCTACTCGCTGACAAAGCGGTTCACGGCCTACAGCCACGCCTTTCTGGGCCTGGCGCTGGCCGCCGCGCCGATGGGCGCCTGGGCTGCCACCATGGGCAATTTGAGGTCTCCCCTGCCCTGGATGCTTGCGGCTGCGGTCTGGTGCTGGGTCTTCGGCTTCGACCTGATCTACGCGACGCAGGACGTGGAGTTCGACCGGCAGGCGCAGCTCCATTCGTTTCCGGCGCGGCATGGGGTGAAGGCGGCGCTGCGATTGGCGCGCACGCTGCATGTTTTCACGTGGCTTATGCTTCTGGCATTCGGCTGGCGTGCCCATCTCGGGATGCCCTATGATATAGCCATGACGCTGATTTTTTTTGCGCTTGTTTTCGAGCATGTCCTTTGCCGGTCCAACGATTTGGCGAGGATCAATACGGCTTTCTTCCAGATGAACGCGCTGGTGGGATTGATACTGGTGATTGGAGTGGCCGTCAGCGTTTATTGGCCCGATCATCCGATTTTACTAATGAACGGACATATTCTTATCATGCCCGGAGGCCACTTCCGGTGAGCTTCATGGATCAAATCATCGCGCGGAACGGACTGAGCGATATCGCCGAAAAGGTCTTCGCGGCGCAGCGGCTGAGCGATGAGGAAGGTCTGCGGCTCTACGCGGTGAAGGACCTGAACGCGCTCGGCCATCTCGCGAACCACGTCCGCGAGCGGAAGAACGGGAATGTCGCGACTTACGTCCTGAATCTCTATCTCAACTACTCGAACATCTGCATTTTGAGCTGCCAGTTCTGCGCCTTCGCCCGGCGGCCGCACGAAAAGGAGGGGCAGTTCACCTACGATATCGAGGAGATGGCGCGACAGGCGAAGGAGGCCTATGACAAGGGAATCACGGAGGTGCATATCGTCGGTGGACTGCATCCGAAGCTGCCGTTTTCCTACTACACGGAGATGGTGAAGGCGTTGAAGGCCGCCTGCCCGAATCTGGCGGTGAAGGCTTTCACCGCGATCGAAATCCGGCATCTCGCGGAGCGGATCGCGAAGAAGCCGATCCGGGAGACGCTTGAGATTTTGCGCGAGGCGGGGCTGAGTTCGCTGACGGGCGGCGGAGCGGAGATTTTCGATCCCGAAGTGCGCGACCAGATTTGCCGGGGCAAGGAGAGCGCGGAGGAATGGCTGGAAGTCCACCGCACCTGGCACCAGATGGGCGAGCGGAGCACCTGCACGATGCTCTACGGGCACGTCGAGACGACGGCGCACAGGATCGACCACCTGCGCCGGCTGCGGGAGCTGCAGGACGAAACGGGCGGCTTCACGGCGCTGGTGCCGTTCGCGTTCGAGCCGGAGCACAACAAGCTTGCGCACCTGGGGCGGGCGTCGGCCTTCGAGGATTTGCGGAACCTGGCCATCGCGCGGCTTTACCTCGATAATTTCGATCACATCACGGCGTATTGGATCAGCCTCGGCCTGCCGCTGGCGCAGGTGGCGCTGAGCTACGGCGTGGATGATCTGCACGGGACGATCCAGCAGGAGAAGATTTTTCACATGGCGGGGAGCCGGACGCCGCAGGGGCAGACGGTGGCGACGCTGGAACGGGCGATCCGCGAGGCGGGGCGGATTCCGATGCAGCGGAACACGTTTTATCAGCGGATCGATGAGCAAAAGATTCCGGGTGAGAGGCTGCCCGATGCGCCGGCGAAAGAGGGAGTGCCGGTGTGAGCGACACGGTCCGGTCGCAACGACTCCCGGGATTTGCCGCCGACTTGAAGTTGCACCACGCCATCGGCTCGGTGCCCTATCTCAACGCCCGGCCGCTGCACTGGACGATCCAGGAGCCGGTGACCTTTCTTGAACCGAGCCAACTCGTCGTGGAACTGGCCGAAGGGAGGCTGCAGGCGGGGCTGGTGCCGGTGGTCGAAGCGCTCGAAAATGCCGACATCTATCACGTCGTCGACGGGGTGGCGATCGGGGCCCTCAACAGCGTCTACAGCGTCGTCCTGGTCCACGCGCTCCCGGTCGTCCGACTGAAGACGGTCGCGCTCGATCCGGCGTCGAGAACGTCGAACCTCTTGATTCAGGTCCTGCTTGAAAAATATTATCGGATCAGCCCGCGCTACATCTCGACCGCCGCGCCCGGCGAGGCGGCCGACGGCCGGCTGATCATCGGCGATCCGGCGATCGCGTACCGGCAGTCGCATCCCGATGAACGGTATCTCGACCTCGCGCAATCGTGGCACGCGCACACGGGGCTGCCGTTCGTTTTCGCGGTGTGGGCGGTGCGGCGCGACACGCCCGACGCGGAGAACCTGGCGAAGGAGCTGCGGGCCGCCGCGCAGACCGGACTCGCCGCGCGGGGCGAAATCGCGCAGAACCACTTCGAGTATCGCTACCTGAACGACCATCTCTATTATCACCTCGGCAATCCGCAGAAGAGGGCGATCTCGGCCTTTGCGTCGGACCTGGTCGAAATCGGATGCCTCGCCAAATACCGGGAACTGAGTTATATCTGAGACGGCCTGTTCAACAGGAAGACATGAAATCGGGAAAACATGAAGAAGGCGGGGAAAGGGATTTAGACAGGAGTAACATGAAGGACATGAAAATGATATGTGCGAGATTTTTCCTTCATGTGCCTCCTGTCCAAAGTCTCTTGCCTTTCAAATCTTGTAAATCTTGTTAATCCTGTCCAAAAATTCTTTCCGAAAATGATCCAGCCCCTGCTCGATACTGAAATCAAGGACAAGGTGCTCGACGGCGGACGCATCACGCCGGAGGAGGCGAAGCAGCTCTATTTCGCGCCGCTGACGGAGCTGGGCGAACTGGCCGACGCGCGGCGGCGGCGGCGCAAGGGCGCGGCCTACGGTGGCCGCGGCAACGAGATCGTCACTTACATCATCGACCGGAACATCAACTACACGAATGTGTGCGACGTCTACTGCAAGTTCTGCGCGTTCATGCGGACCGAGCGCGACGACGACAGCTATGTGCTGACTCCCGAACAGATCGGCGAAAAGATCAAGGAGCTGGAGGCCATCGGCGGGACGCAGATTCTGATGCAGGGCGGCCATCATCCGAAGCTCGGCATCGATTATTATCTCAACCTGCTCCACTACATCCGGACGAACCATCCGACGATCAACATCCACGGTTTTTCCCCGCCCGAGTTCAACCACTTCGCCGGGGTTTTCGGAATGCCCCTGGAAGAGGTCATCCGGAAATTCAAGGAGGCGGGGCTGGGATCGATCCCCGGCGGCGGCGGGGAAATTCTGGTCGATAAAATCCGGGACCGGATCTCGCCGCTGAAGTGCAACTCGGACCAGTGGCTCGAAGTGATGCGGATCGCGCACCGGCTCGGGCTGGCGAGCTCAGCGACGATGATGTTCGGCCATGTCGAGAGCGTCGACGACCGGATCGAGCACCTGCGCCGGCTGCGCGAGGTGCAGGACGAAACGGGCGGGTTCACGGCGTTCATCTGCTGGACGTTCCAGCCCGAGAACACGCGGCTGAAGGCGACGCCGGTCGGCTCGCACGAATATCTGCGGATGCAGGCGCTGAGCCGCGTTTTCCTCGATAATTTCGACAACGTGCAATCGTCGTGGGTGACGCAGGGGCCGAAGATCGGGCAGGTGGCGCTCCAGTACGGCGCGAACGATTACGGGAGCGTGATGATGGAGGAGAATGTGGTCTCGGCGGCGGGGACAAGCTTCCGGCTGACGGTGGAGGAGATCAGGAAGGCGATCACGGAACTCGGCTACGAGGCGCGGCAGAGGGACAATTGGTATCGGTTGCTGAACTGAATTTTGACGGAATTAACGGAATGAAGTGGGAAATGGCGCGATCTTGCTGCTTCCACCGGGCCAGCGAACGCCTCGACGTCTCGCAAGTCGATTCGCCCCTGCTTTTCAAGATATTCCTATAGGTGCCATTCCATAGGGGATGATCTCTAATAGGTGTCGGGGGAAGAAAATTCCTTGAAGGCCTTTTCGATCGCTTCACGGGTTTCGCCGGTGCATTTCTGAATCCGGCCGAACAATTCCTCCTGTTTACCCGCGACGTATTGGAGGTCGTCATCCGTGAGCTTGGCCCACTTTTGTTTGAGCTTGCCCTTGGTGATGTTCCAGTCGCCTTTGATTTCAAGTCTGTTCATAGACTTAAATTAGGCCTTGGACGGATTTTCGCGATGGGGTGAAACCCTACCGTGCGCTTATTTAACTTGCGGCACTTGAATGTCGCCAGAGTGACCCAGAATGCCGAAGGCGGACAAGAGCCATACGACCACGCAAATGACCACGACGGCATTGAGTATCTGCTTGATTTTCCCGTCCATGGGAATGTAGGTGTTGACCAGCCAGAGCAGGACGCCGATGACGATTAAAGTTATTACCAGAGAAACCATTTGTTACCTTTCATGCGACAGAATCAGTCCTGTCTCATTTGTAAAAATACATCCGCCACGCAGAGGATGCCATGGGGTGTTCACCCCACTGTTGTTTTCCGTGGGCACTTTTACTTCTTCTTTGCGGGTGGGTCTTTCTCGTCGCCAGGGTAAGACTTGGTGGCGGGCCAAAAGAGCCGCCACGGTTCCCGCTTGAGGGTATCGGTGAATTGCGCGGCATTTTTGATGACCTGTGGAATCTGGGAATGATTCAATGTTTCCATGAACGTCTTCGCATTTTTGATGGTGAGGGCCAGATCGGAGCCAGGCCCGGTCAGGCGCTTGATGTTATCGGCCACCATTTCGGAGATTTCGGGCACTCTCTCTCCCACAAAGTCGGTATGATTCCCGGCCAGTCCGCTGTTCGCGTCTCCGTGCACAAAGTCGATCACCTCCTGGCCCATGAGGCTTTGTTCCGTCAAATGTACTGTCTCCGTGTGATAGATCTCCGCGGTCCTGTCCACCTCCACATCAATGGAGACCTCGAAATCGGGATGTCCGCTCGGACGTTGGTCCAACGGCACCGGGGATTTGAGATCCGTGACCTTGCCGATTTCCCGGCCCGCCAGGAGCACCGGCGCGCCAGGACGAATTCCCTCGGCGTTGTCGTAGTAGATCCGATAGGTATTGAGGGGCTTGATAAGGCCCGGCATTCCAATGACGACCAGAATGGCGAGCAAAACGCCGAAGGTTACCAACACCAGGATGCCCGTGGTGATTTCATTTTTATGGATTTGCATAAGTTACTCCTTGGAATGTTCGTGTTCTGAATAGGACGAAAGAAATTTGCTGACGATGGGATTGTCCGAATGTCGAAATTCTGCAGGCGTTCCTTCGAGAATGATTTTTCCTTCCTGGAGAAACGCCATGCTCGTCGCCACGGCAAAGGCGCTCTCCATTTCGTGGGTTACGACAATGGATGTGACCTTCTGCTTGTCCCGCAATTGGATGATCAGATCGTCGATGAGCTTGCTGTTGATCGGATCGAGACCCGCGGTGGGCTCATCGAAAAGCACCAACTCTGGTTCCATGGCGAGGGCGCGAGCCAGGCCCACCCGTTTCTGCATGCCACCGCTGAGTTCGGACGGAAGCTTGTCTCTGGAGTCTTTAAGTCCCACCAGTTCCAGCTTCTGATCGACGATGGAATCGATCTCCTTGTCGTTTTTGTCCGAAAGTTCTTTTAGCGGCAGGCCGATGTTCTCGCGCACGTTCATGGAGCTGATCAATGCCGCATTTTGATAAACCATGCCGATATGTGTCCGGACCTCGTTTACTTTGGGTCGCGAAAGTTTGGTCAGATCTTCTTCCTTGAAAAAGACGGATCCCGCGTTCGGTTTGAGCAGTCCCATCAAGATGCTCAGCAGCGTGCTCTTGCCGCCACCGCTGAGCCCCATGATGACTAAAACTTCCTGTGCCTGGACGGAAAAGTCGACGCCATTCAAAATCACTTTGTCCGCGAATTGCAATTTCACGCCGCGCATCTCGACCAGTTTTTCCCGTGGCGCACTCATGGGAAAAAGGTGACGATAAAAATGTTGCAGAGCGAATCGCAGGCAATGACGGCGCTCACCGCCGTCACCACGCTGGACGTTGTCGCAGCGCCCACGCCCACGGCGCCTCCCTTTACCGACAGGCCCTTGTAACAGGCGATCATTCCGATGATGGCGCCGAACAAAAAGCTCTTCACGATCCCAGCCATCACGTCTTTTACCAGCAGGTTCGTCATGACCTGATCGTAAAAATAGCTGTAGCTGAGTTGCAGCAGGAGGCTCGAAATGAACATCCCGCCTAAAATGCCGAAGACGACGGAAATGATGGTCAGGCAGGGAGTCAGACAGAAGATCGCCAGAATCCGGGGCGTGACCAGATAGCGAAGCGCGCCGATGCCCATGCCTTCGATGGCGTCCACTTCGCCCCCCGCGGTCATGGCGCCCAACTCGGCGGTGTAAGCGGCTCCGATGCGCGACGCCAGCACAATGCCCGTGAAAAGCGGCCCCATCTCGCGCGTAAAGGAAACGGAGACGACCGCCGGAACCAGGGTGACGAGGCCGAAACGTTGGAGTTGATAGCCGGTCAGCAAGGCCATGGTGAGCCCGATAAAGACCGAAAGAAGAATGACCATCGGGACCGATTCCACGCCCACGCGATTACTCTGATAGAAAAAATGTTCCAGGCGAAAGGGCGCACGATGCTTCGCGATCCGCTCCATGATTTCAGAAGCCGTTTCTCTTCCCATCCACACCAGGCTGCTAAGTTCCTGCAGTAGGAAGATGGTGAACGCGCCCAGTTTCGAAATCACACGAGCCTCCTAACTAATCGGCGAGCGTTGTTGGTCGCGGAACTCAACCAAGTGCGTCTGCATGGCGAATCTCACGATCGCTCCAGCCTTCCGTTTGCCACAGACGTCGTAAACGCGTGTAATAAACTCACCTAGCGTTGGGGATTTCTTCGTGGAATGGATTTTCATGACTTGAAGTTTAAATGAGAAAGCCGTGCCGATGTCATGGGGTGTTTACCCCACCTAGAGGCTGTCCGAAATGACACATGGGGTATACGCCCCATTGGAACGAATCATTTTGGGCGTACCGTTACGTCTATGAGAGCACTCTTTAAATCTCTGCCCATGCTCGGAAGAGAGGACGATTTTGACCGTTTGGTTGGAATTTGTACTTCTCTTGACGAGGAAAACCACGAAGATTATTCAAAACGATCTTTGGGATTGTCATTTGAATCCAGAATAGCGCGATTAAAAATGCACCTTAATCGGACAAAAGACCGGCAGTGAGCCAGGAGCGACGACGGTGCAGTTTGCTCATAAAGGCCCGCACCGGTGAGACGGCATAATCCGCGAGCAGGATGAGAAGAACGCAGACCATCATGCCAAGGGCCGCCAAAATGACAAATGAGCAAAAAACGCAGTCGAGCAGCAAACCCATCGGGCCGCCAATATCTTTCCATGTGTGATGGAGCAAGGGATCGTGGGTGATTGTGTTCATCATTTATAGCCTCAATGTGGCGAGGGCCTTTAACATCTTACTTTTTTTTCAGCGCGCCGTGGTTGTCTGAGAAGCTTGATTCGCAATCCTCTTGTCGTTCTCGATCACTTCATTTTTACCGGTAAAAACTCCACCCGCATAGGCCAGGCCAAGTGCGCCTCCAAGGAGAATAAAGAACATGGCCCCGAATACGAGCAGTGGGACGAGAGGTGAATCCTTTTCGAAGCTGGGTTTCATGGCCCGAAGGGTAAACCGGGATGCCGCGCCAACGTCATGGGGTGTTCACCCCATGGCACCGACAATGTTCCCGGCATAGTCTTGCGTTCATGAATATGAAAAACACATCCATTCGACTTTGGACATTAGCCGTCACAGTTATCGTACTAGGGTTTGCGGGGAACAGCCCTGTCTCAGCAGATTCCTACGGTCCTTACCATCCCTACGTCTACGGGCACAATGGTTACTGGGACGAACATCACGGTTACCATCACTGGGATCGGTACCATGACCACGACGGTTACTGGTATCACCGTCATGACGGCGTGCGTATTTTCATCAACATTTAGTTCGATAACAATTGCTCACGGATAACATATACAACGAAAGATCATTATGCCTCAGACAATAGATAATACATTCCATGGTCAGATCATCGGTGGAATATTCTCAAACCGCGAAAATGCCGATCAAGCGGTAAAAGCTTTTGAAGATTTGGAAATTCCCACGAAAAACATTCAAATGCTCCTTCAGTTGGACGAAGAGAAGGCAATAGACGCCTATAGGAGCATCCTGTCAGATCGCGGGTTCTCCGAATCCCAGGCCCGTTACTATGACAGCGTGGTTCGTGAAGGCAAAATCCTGGTGACGGTCGATGAGGTCACCGATCCGGCCCCCATTATCGATATCTTCGATAAATACGAAGCCGAATATAACCCGAATGGCTCGCGCAACCTGCGCGAAGATGTCCTTGGCATGACAACCGGCGCGATTGTGGGCGCCGCCGCGCTGGGCGTGATTGGAGCCGTGTTTGGAGGACCCGCTGGAGCCGCGGCAGGCGCGGCCGCTGGCGCCGTTGTCGGTGGCGGATCTGGCGCAGCAGCGGGAAAAGCCGCCGAGCACAGCAAGTAATCACCTTCCTGGATTCTCCGCCGAAACTCACCGATACTGTTACAACCCCTTTGTCCGTATCAACCGAAAAAGAAGCAGTCCAACCGTCTCCCGCAGTAAAAATAAATAACCCCCCCACCCAATATCATTATGATGCTCATCCTCCTTATTGTTATCCTTGTTCTTCTCTTCGGTGGCGGCGGCTATGCTTACCGGGGACATGTCGGCGGCGGCAGCGGAATCGGCCTTGTCCTCGTCATCCTGCTCGTACTTTATTTGCTAGGCTACCTCTGACGCGGTCAAGCCGCTCATGGGGTACACACCCCATAGGCATTCCCACCCTTCAACCCTACTTTGAACTTATGATCCAACCCTTCACGAAATTCCTGACTTTGGGAGCAGCCCTGCTCCTGTTCACACCCACGGCTTTTTTACGCGCTGCCGATATGCACGAACGGATTCAAACGGCGACGCAGATTCTGCGCGATAAGCAGCATTCCGACGACCCCATCCCTGCGGATTTATTGAGTCACGCCAAAGGCGTCGCCATTTTCAGCATAACCAAAGTGGGATTGGGAATTGGCGGACAGGGCGGTGAGGGCATCGTCGTTTTACGTCTGAACGATATGCTTGGGCATTCCTGGACGGCCCCTTCCGCTTTCAATCTTGCCGGAGGCAGTATTGGAGCTCAAATCGGATTCACCGAAGTCCGCTACATTGTCGTCTTGAACACGGACGATGCCGTCGAGCATTTTACCGGTTCAGGCAAATTGAATTGGGACGCGATGGCCACGGGGACGGTCGGCTCGACCACCGGAACGGATAGAGTATCGACATCCGATCTCGAACACCGGGACATCGTCGTTTACAAAGACACGGGCGGCATCTTTGGCGGCGCAACTCTCGGCGGCACGTCGGTCGAGCGCAAGGAAATCATCAACCAGCAGGCGTATGGAGAGGATGTCCGCACGAAAAATATTCTGAATGGCAAGGTGCCGCAGCCCGCGTCTGCAAACCATCTCTACATTCTCCTCGATGGCAAGGCATGAAGCAGACAATATTCGGCTGCGACTTGCTGCCTCATAACTTGAGAGCTACTTTTGTCTTGGGAAGAAGACGGGCAGAGACGATTCACAGCCCGAGCCGGTACAACCTGCCAGCCTATCAAACATGAAACAAATCTCCGTTCTATTGGCCGAAGATCACACCATCGTTCGCCAGGGCCTGCGGCTCCTGGTCGAGGCCGACGGCGATATCGGAATCGTTGGAGAAGCGAAAACGGGGCGCGAAGCGGTGCAAATGACCCGCGAGCTTCATCCTGACGTCATCGTCATGGATATTGCCATGCCTTTGCTGAACGGATTGGAAGCGACCCGGCAGATCCTCAAGGCGTTTCCAGGTACGAAGATTCTCATTCTCTCCGCGCACAGCGATCCGGAGTACATCGAGCAGGTCGTCAAGGCGGGAGCTTTGGGCTATCTGGTCAAACAGTCGTCGGGCGATGTGCTTGCCAAGGCCATACGCGAATTGCACAATGGAAAGACTTTTTTTGCTCCTTCAATTGCCAAACGCCTGAAGAATGAGTTCCAGAAAACCGCGGACGGAATGGGCCTGCAAAGGAAAAGCGGCGCCCAATTAACTTCGCGTGAAGCTGAACTGCTTCAACTGATTGCGGAGGGCCATGTCAACAAACAGATCGCCTCGGAACTCAGCATCAGCATCAAAACGGTCGAGAAACATCGTCAGCATCTCATGGAAAAGCTCAACATCCATGATATTGCCGGCCTCACCCGCTTCGCCATTGCCGCGGGAATCATTGAAAGCAGCGTGCAATCGACGGTGGCGCAGGAAGCGTCTTTAAAATAGGCCCCGGGCCTCGCTTCAAATCCAAGCTGGTGGAACCTGACTGTGTCTAGTTGTTAAACGGACTGTCGGGAAACGCCAGACGAGCCGCTCTTTTTTTTAGCAACTCTCCCTTGCCGAATAATTTTTTGCACTCAGCCCGAAGGGGTTTGGAGATCGGAGCGCAGAAAAAGGAGTTTCCCTTGAGCACCTCGCGAACGGCCTGCGCAAGAACCTGCGTTGAAGATTGTTTGATCAGATACCCGGATGCGCCCAACATTACGGCTTGCCTGATGTATTCAGGATCGGGATGCGCTGAGAGAATAAGCACACGGGTGGCGGGAGAGTTTGCCATGATCTGCCGGGTGGCCTGCAACCCGTTCAGCAAGGGCATGCCGATATCCATGACAATGACTTCCGGATGAAGGCTCATGGTCAGCCGTACGGCTTCGCGCCCGTTTTTTGCCTCTCCCACGACTTCGATGTCTCCGTCCAATTCAAGCGACAATTTCAAGGACTTGCGGACGCTCGAATGATCTTCCGCCAGGAGAACCGTGATTTGTTTGACGGGTAATGACTTAATGAGTTCTTGTCTTTTCATTTTCTATAAAGGGGTGTCTTACAAATGACCGAGGTGAATTGGTGTGTGGCGACTTCAATTTTGAGAACGAGGCTGGATGCTTGTCATGATGTGAACATAAAGCCGAATAACACAGGGAAGATATGGGGTGTTTACCCCATTGGAGAAAACGAATGAGAGTTGATAGATTATGGATGAAAAATCAGAAAGCGCTCTGCGAGCGACGGACATTACTCGCTAATACATCCAAATCAGCGTATAAAAATCACCAGTAGCCGATAATTTAAGAGGTCCTACACCATGCCGAAAAAGTCCAACACTCCTTCCAACGCCGCCGAACTGCGCCTTTGCGCCGAAGCCCGGCTGAAGGAACGGCATGCCCATCCAGTTCCGCCCCGAACAGAAGCCGACACCAAGCGGCTCCTGCATGAATTGCAGGTCCATCAAATCGAGCTCGAGATGCAGAACACCGAGCTCCAGGACGCCAGAAACAAGGTGGAGACCTTGCTGGAAACCTACACGGACCTCTATGATTTCGCGCCGGTCGGCTACTTCTCGATCGATGAACAAGGCGTGATCCTCGAGGTAAATCTGACCGGGGCCGCTTTGCTCGGCATCGAACGATCCCGATTGATCAATCAACGTATGCAAGGTTTTATCGACCCGCCGAGTCGTGCGGCTTTTTTGGCTTTTTTAAAGAAAATATTCGCAGTTCCCGGAAAACAGATCTGCGAGATGCCGCTTCTCAATGAGCGCGGCATACCTTTTTGGACTGACCTCCAGGCCGCGTCCGCAAGCTCCGAAAGGGGTAAGCGGAAATGGTGCCGGATTGCCATTTCAGACCTGACCACCCTTAAGCACGAGGAAGAAGTACGCCGGCGACTGGAAGACATGGCTGTTGCGAACCGGGAGTTAAAGCTGGAGATTGTCCAGAGGCTGAAGGTGGAGGTGGCCCTCAAGAAAAGCGAGGCGCACTACGCCCATTTGTTCGAACAGTCGCTTCAGATGCAGGAACAGTTGCGGCATTTATCCCGCCAGCTTCTCTTGACGCAGGAAGAAGAACGCAAGCGGATCAGCCGGGAATTGCATGATGAAATCGTCCAGACTCTTGTCGGGATCAACGTGCATCTTGCATCGTTGACCATGAAGGCCCCGGTCAATCTCAAGAATCTCAGAAAAAAAATCACCCGAACGCAACGGCTGGTGGAGAAGTCGGTGGAGATCGTCCACCGATTCGCCCGCGAATTGCGTCCGACGGTGCTGGATGACCTGGGACTGGTGCCCGCCCTTCAAGCCTTCATCAAAGATTTCACGAACCGGACAAAGATCCGCACTCACTTCACGGCTTTTGCAGGAGTCGAACAATTGACCGGCACCCAGCGAACCGTGCTCTATCGCGTCGCCCAGTCGGCGCTTGCCAATGTCCATAAACATGCGCGCGCCAACAAAGCAAAAGTAAGCATACGCAAGCTTCAAGGCGCCATCCGCCTCGAAATCCATGACAACGGCAAATCCTTTGAAATGGAACGCGTCTTGTTTGCCAAAAGGCACAAACGGTTGGGGCTGCTTGGCTCACGGGAGCGAGTCGAAATGGTCGGCGGCAAATTTGGCGTCGAGTCCGCCCCGGGCCAAGGCACCACCATCAGCGCGGAGATTCCGATCATCAGCGAAGTCCCGGGCACACCGAAGAGCTCTCGTAAAACCACGCGTTTGGATAAAAACTCATCTGTGCGCGTCGAGCAGTCTGCTAATGGCCTCTGAGCCATGAAAAAACACACCCCGCATGGCGGTCGAAAGCAACAGCGTCCCGCTGCTGTTCGCAAGATCACGGCCAATCCGCTGGCGAAAGCCGGAAACCGTTCAAGCCCTTCCTTTCCCATCGTGGGTCTTGGCGCTTCCGCCGGCGGGCTGGAGGCGTTGGAGCAGTTTTTTGCGCATGTGCCCAAAGCGTGCGGCCTCGGCTTTGTCGTCGTCCAGCACCTGGACCCGACCCACAAGGGCATCATGGTGGAATTACTGCAACGCAGTACCGCCATGCCGGTTGTTCAAATCAAGGACCGGGTAAAAATCGAGCCCGACCATGTTTATGTGATTCCGCCCAACAAGGATTTGTCCATTCTGCATGGCGTCTTGCATCTGCTCGAACCGGCCGCACCGCGCGGTCTGCGTCTGCCGATTGATTTCTTTTTTCGGTCGTTGGCCGATGACCGGCAGGGACAAAGCATCGGCGTCATCCTCTCGGGCATGGGCTCGGATGGCACGCTGGGACTACGGGCGATCAAGGAAAAAGCCGGAGCGGTTTTTGTGCAGACCCCCGCCTCGGCGAAATTCGACAGCATGCCCCGGATGGCCATCGACGCCGGGCTGGCCGACGTAGTCGCTCCGGCGGAGGAGCTGCCCGGCAAGATCATCGACTACCTCCAGCACATCCCGTTGCTCGTCCGGCCGGACCATGATATTGCCGAAAAAGACCAGAGCGCGCTGGAAAAAGTTGTGATCCTGCTGCGCGCGCAGACCGGTCACGATTTTTCCCTCTACAAGAAAAGCACCATTTACCGCCGGATTGAACGGCGCATGGGCCTTCACCAAATCACCAGGATCGCCGATTACGTGCGGTATTTGCGGGAAAATTCCCAGGAATCGGAACTCCTTTTCAAAGAATTGTTGATCGGAGTCACAAATTTCTTCCGCGATCCCGCGGTGTGGGAACAATTAAAAGACAAAATCATCCCGGAATTTTTGGCGACTCGTTCGCAGGGAGGCATGTTGAGGGCCTGGACCGCCGGGTGTTCGACGGGCGAAGAGGCTTATTCTCTCGCCATCATTTTCAAAGAGGTGCTGGAGGAGTTCAAGCCAGCCAAAAATTTCCCGTTTCAGATCTTCGCCACCGATTTGGACAAGGATGCCATCGACAAGGCGCGGGCCGGTGTCTATCCGGCCAACATCAGCGCCGATGTTTCGGAGGAACGGCTGCGCCAGTTTTTCGTCAAGAATGAGCACGGCGGTTATTCGGTCAAAAAGGAAATCCGCGAGATGGTGATCTTTGCTCCGCAAAACCTCGTCATGCATCCGCCCTTCACCCGGCTCGATTTCGTGACCTGCCGGAATCTGCTCATCTATCTCGACGCGGAGTTGCAAAAGAAACTCATGCCGCTCTTTCACTACAGCCTGAATGCCGGCGGCATTCTGCTTCTGGGGAGCGCGGAGACCATCGGCACGGCGACCGATCTCTTTACCCCGCTGGCGGGCAAGTCGCGGCTCTACCGGCGGCTGGATACCTCCCGGCAACCGAACCTCGTCGAATTTCCCTCCGCGTTTACCCGCACCCGGCTGGACACCGTCGCTGCTTTATCCACCCAACCGGGAGCATCGGCACAAGCTCCCAATCTCCAGTCGCTCGCGGATCAGTTGCTTTTGCAGCGCTATTCCCCGGCGGCGGTGCTTGTCACGAATGAGGGCGATATTCTCTACGTCAGCGGAAAGACGGGCAAATATCTTGAGCCTGCCGCGGGCAAAGCCAACTGGAATCTCTTTGCCATGTCCCGTGAGGGATTGGGCAACGCGCTGAGCGAAGCTTTCCACAAGGCCGTCCGGAAAAAAATTGTCGTCACGCTCAAGGACGTGAAGGTGGGAATCAACGGAGGCACGCAGATCGTTGATATCACCGTCCAGCCCGTGACCAGTCCGGAAGCCTTGCGGGGGATGGTCATGGTTGTCTTTGCGGACATCGCCAAGGAGTCTGCCGCCAAAGCGCCGGGATCGTCCGAGCGGACGACGATTCATAACGCCCGGCTGGCCGCAATGGCGCAGGAACTCCGGCAAGCTCACGAAGATCTGCAAGCCACCCGCGATGAGATGCAGACTTCGCAGGAAGAACTCAAATCGACCAATGAGGAATTGCAGTCGATGAACGAAGAACTCCAGTCGACCAACGAGGAGTTGACGACCTCCAAGGAGGAGATGCAATCCATGAACGAGGAATTGCAAACGGTCAACCATGAGTTGCAGGCCAAAGTGGACGAACTGTCGCGGACCAGCAACGACATGAAGAACCTGCTCAACAGCACTGACATTGCGACCCTCTTCCTGGACGATGCGCTTCTCGTGCGCCGCTTTACCACGCAGACCGCAAAGATCATCAAACTGATCCCCGGGGATATCGGGCGTCCCATCACCGACATCGTCACCGCTCTCGATTATCCCGACTTGGCCGGGGATGCGCGGCAGGTGTTGAAGACGCTGGCTTTCGTCGAGAAACAGGTTTCCGCTCGTGAAGGGCGCTGGTTTACGGTGCGGATCATGCCCTACCGCACGCAGGAGAACCGGATCGACGGCGTGGTGATTACCTTTGCCGACATCACCGTGGCCAAAAATCTGGAAGCGGCGTTGCGGAAAGCTCAGGCCGACCTGGAAAAACGCTTTACCGACCAAACGGCTCAACTGGGCAAGGCCCGTAATAAAGCGAAAGCGCGATGAGCACCGATTCGCATCAATCCGGGGAATCCGCCGCACTGCGTCACCGCGCCGAGAAGCGGCTGAAACGGCAGGCAACTGAAGTTGCAGGTACTGGGTCGGCGGTTGAAATGCAGCGGCTCGTTCACGAACTGCAGGTGCATCAGATTGAATTGGAAATGCAGAATGAGGAACTGCTGGAATCGCGGGCGCAGATGGAGTCAGCGCTGGAACGCTATACCGACCTCTACGATTTTGCACCCGTAGGCTATTTTACCCTCTCCGCCGACGGCACCATCCGCGAAGTGAACCTGCCGGGCGCGCGTCTGCTGGGACTTGAGCGCACCCGCCTGGTGGGTGGCCGCTTCGGAACGTTTGTTTCCGAGAACACCCGGCCCATTTTCGACATCTGGCTCGAGGAAGTCTTTGCGACCCAGGCGAAACAAGTCTGCGCGGTAGGCCTGGTCAAAGAAGGTCTGCCGCCACTGACCGTGGAAATCGAGGCCACGCTTTCCGTCGACGGGAGGGAGGGGCGCGCCGTGGTGGTGGACGTTACGGCGCGCAAAGCCCTGGAGGAACAGCTTCGGCAAGCTCAGAAGATGGAGGTTGTCGGGCAACTCGCGGGCGGCGTGGCGCATGATTTCAACAACATCCTGGCCGCCATGCTTCTGAATCTGGAGATGATGCAGATGCAGGATCAATTGTCCATGAAGGTTAAGTCGTCGTTGCACGATCTGGAAACACTGGCGACACGTGCTGCCAGCCTCACGCGACAACTGCTCCTGTTCAGTCGACAGCAGGCCATGCATCCCGAGAAACTGGAGATTAACGCGGCGTTGACCCATCTGCTCAACATGCTCAACCGTCTGCTCGGTGAAGACATCACCTGTCTTTCGCTCCCAAGCACCCGGGAACTCTGGGTCGAAGCCGATGCGGCCATGCTCGATCAGGCCATGATGAACCTCTGCCTTAATGCGAGGGATGCGATGCCGAACGGTGGCACCCTTACTTTGGAAACCAGTCTGGCGGAATTTAATATCGATAGCGCCCAAATCCAACCCGAGGCGCGGCCCGGGCAGTTCGTTTGCCTGCGGATCAGCGATACAGGCTGCGGCATGAATGCGGATGTCCTCAAACATTTGTTCGAGCCGTTTTTCACCACAAAAGAAACCGGCAAAGGAACCGGCCTGGGCCTCGCTTCTGTGCACGGGATTGTGCACCAGCACAAAGGCTGGCTGAATGTGGAAAGCGTGGTTGGGCAGGGTGCCAGCTTCCGCCTCTATCTGCCTCTCTCCGGGCGTGCGGAGACAACTCCCCGGGAGACTTCTTCGCTGCCACCCTTCAAGGGCCGAAATGAGACCATCCTTCTGGTCGAAGATGAGGCGGCGCTTCTCGTCGTCAGCGCCCGGGCATTGACCCTGTTCGGCTACCGGGTCCTGTCGGCCACCAATGGCCAGGAGGCGCTCAGCCTCTGGGAACAGCATCAGGATGCGATTGATCTGGTGCTTACCGACATGAGAATGCCCCAAGGGATAAGCGGACTGGAGTTGGCCGAAAAACTCTGGAAGACCAAGCCCTCGCTCAAAGTCATCATCATGAGCGGATACAGCATGAAAATGGTGCGAAACAGTACAGTGGCCAATGATGGTTATACTTTCCTGGCAAAGCCCTTCGATTTAAAAACCTTATCGGAGACCGTTCGTCACTGTCTGGATTGACTCGTTCAAGCGCCGTGATGAAACTGGAGGCTATCCCAGCTTGCCCGTCAGGGGTGGATTTATACGGTGGGTTTGGGTGGAAGAATGAGTCCGACTAATTCCAGCGCAGCCCCCGCGGTGCCGGGTGAATCCGTCAAGCGATTGCTACCGTGGCTCGTCGCCGTGGCCTTCTTCATGCAATCGCTCGACACGACGATTCTCAATACGGCCGTCCCCGCCATCGCGAAGGCCCTTGCCGTCGCCCCGCTAAGCATGAAAGCTGTCCTGGCCAGCTACACGTTGAGCCTGGCGGTGTTCATTCCGATCAGCGGCTGGATGGCGGACCGGTTCGGCACGCGCCGGGTGTTCGCGTCCGCGATCGGCCTCTTCACCCTGGGATCGTTTCTCTGCGGCATTTCGAGCAACATCCACGTCCTCGTTGCGTGCCGCATCCTGCAAGGCTGCGGCGGAGCCATGATGGTGCCCGTGGGCCGGCTCACCCTGGTGCGGACGTTCGCCAAATCGGAACTCATCCGCGCCATGAGCTTCGTGGCCATACCCGGCCTGATCGGTCCGATGCTCGGGCCCATCGCCGGCGGCTTCATTGTTGCGTACTTTCACTGGCGGGTCATTTTTTTCATCAATATTCCGGTCGGTCTGCTCGGTTTGTATTTGGTCTATCGGCACCTCCCGGATTACCGTGCGGAACGCTCGCATCCGCTCGACATCATCGGACTTGTCCTCTTCGGCTCGGGCATTGGGCTCTTGTCGTATGTCCTCGAAGTGTTTGGTGAGCACACGCTGAGCTGGCCCGCCATTCTGGAACTGTTGGCCGTTTCCGCCATCCTTCTCACCAGTTACGGTCTGCGGGCAACCTGCACCAAGTTTCCTTTGCTCCGGCTGACCCTGTTTCGCATTCGGACTTTTCGTGCGTCAGTCAGCGGCAGCTTTTTCACCCGCCTGGGCATCGGCGGAATCCCCTTCCTCTTTCCGCTCCTCTACCAGGTGGGCCTCGGGTTCACGCCAATTCAATCCGGCCTCCTCATGGTGCCTCAGGCGGTGTCCGCCATGAGCCTCAAGATAGCGATGCCGGGCATTTTGAGATACCTGGGTTATCGCCGCGTCTTGATTTCCAATACCATGATCATCGGCCTGCTCATCATCCTCTTCGCGACCATCGGCCTGGGCACACCGGTGTGGCTCATCGTCGCGCAGGCGTTTGTCTTTGGGTTCTTCACGTCGTTGCAATACACGAGCATGAATACGCTGGTTTATGCCGATGTCACCGAGCAACAAGCCAGCGGCGCCAGCACGATCGCGAGCACGACGCAGCAGATGGCGATCAGTTTCGGTGTGGCGACGGCGTCACTGGCCACGGCGTTTTTCATTCCCCGCCACTTTCACGCCAGCGCACCGGAGATGATTCACGGCATCCACCAGGCGTTCCTCGTCCTGGGTGGATGGACTATTTTCTCCGCCATTGTTTTTCGCGAATTGAAAAAAGACGACGGCAACACCGTCAGCCGCCACAAGGTGCTGCCGCATGTCGGGTAGGGTGAACACCCCATAGCGTCCGTATGGGTTTGAGGGTTTACTTGAAGACATGAACAATCTTCCAAACAATTTCCTGACCAAGTACTTCATTATCGCCGCGCTGGCTTTGGGATCGACATCTGCATTTTCCCAAGTGTCTATATCCATTGACATCGCGCCGCCGCCGCTTCAGGTGTACGACCAGCCCGCTTGTCCCGATGATGGTTATATTTGGACCCCGGGATATTGGGCTTACGGCGATAATGCTTATTTCTGGGTGCCAGGCGCGTGGGTCCAGCCCCCTCAAATTGGGTATCTTTGGACCCCTCCTTATTGGGGATGGGACGGAAATGCTTATGTATTTAACGCCGGTTACTGGGGATCGAGTGTCGGTTATTACGGCGGCATCAATTATGGCTATGGCTATGGGGGCCACGGCTATGGCGGCGGGCGCTGGCAGGGGGGGCACTTCTCTTATAACACCGCTGTGAACAACGTAGGGTCGATTCATACTCAGAATACATATGTCGATAGGACGGCCATTAATAAGAATACAAGCAAAGTAAGCTACAATGGCGGCAAAGGAGGGTTGCAGGCCAAGCCCACGGCCAAGGAGCGGCAGGTCTCCAATGAGGGACGCACCCGGCCGACTTCGGTGCAGCAACCGGAAGCGACCGTTCATTCACAGACTCCGATCCAGGAAAAAGTTGAGCCCAAGCAGGAGGCGCCCCAGGAGCAGCAACCCGAGCGTCAGCAACAGCAGCAGCCTCCCGAACAAGCCGTACATCAGCCACAGCAGTCTGCGCCCGAGCAACCGGCACGTCAGCAGGAGCAGCCTCAGCCGAAACAAGAAGCCAAGCCGTCACAGCAGGCCTCGCAACCAAGCCATGACAAGGAACCCGCTGCACAGCACGGTGAGAAACCTGCCAACGATCCGAATAACGCTCCCAATCATTAAAGACTGATAGGCATTTCCACATGGATACGCGGCGGCGATGGCGGCGGGCGGAGCCGGTAATGTCGCTCATGGCCTTACTGAGGACACAGCGCGTGCCACGCGGGAAATTACGGCGGAACTTTCCGATTACATGTATCGCAGCGGCTGGATTGCCAAAGATAAGTGGATCGAACCCAAAAAGTTAGAAAACTAGTCGCTTGGCGGGTTAAAGTTAGACGACGCCCAGAAGCTCAGATCGTTGCCAGTTATACATCATGAGCCGATTATACCGCATAATCGGCTCATTTTTAAATTTAACCGGCTTTTCTCCTCTGTCGGTGCGTACATATCCCTTCCTGAGCCTGCGGCTGCATAGAGGACCGGGCGGACCATGAGGCCCGCCCGTTGAGCCATCAGTCTTTTTGTGCGTCTCAAGCGAAACGGGATCTTTCATCTGAAAATACGCACGTCGCCAGCATATTCAGATTCATTTTTTAGTTAATTCTGCTTGTGGGCTGCCGAATGTTCTTATATTGCCAGCAATCTGTTGATCTCCACACCCACATAGAAAGGACAACACCCATGCCTCTCACCATCAAACGCGGCGCAATCCCCAGTCCAAGATTCGAACTTGCGGCAGCGACGCCGCACGTGCCTCTTACAAAAGTCCCGCCCAACAGGCTCTACCTCCCGAAGAAGATTTCGATGTGGCACAACGACGTTCATGGAGATTGTGTGACGGCGGAAGAAGCCTTTGCCAAAGCGTGTCACGCTCCGGAAATCTTCATCAGCGATGCAGAGGTGCAAAAATGGGCTACCTCCCACGGATGGTTTGAGGGTGCCACGTTGATCGAGGTACTTAGGGCAATGCAAACGAAAGGATTCCAGCAGGATCGGTCGGCCTACGACGATGGAACTCCTAACTCGGTCAATTGGACAGATGCGAGGACCCTGCAAAGTGCCATCTGTCATGGACCGGTAAAGCTCGGCGTTGCCGCTAATCAACTCGATATACTTTGGCACGCCCATAACGGGAAGAGCGGCTGGATTGCCACTGGCTTCAAGAATGATCCGCAGGAAGACCACTGTGTCAGCCTCTGCGGATATGGAACGATCGGCTGGCTGGCCCAACAGTTGCAGGCCACCCTACCATCCGGTCTGGATGCTACCCAACCCGGTTATGCCATGTTTACCTGGGACAGTGTGGGTATTATTGACATTCCGTCATTGCTTGCGATTACTCACGAAGCCTGGCTGAGGAATCCCACAACCATCGTTATCCCCGGATAAATTACTGCACAAGCGCCCGCAAAAAGAGCCGTTCCTGCCTGAGCCTGCGGCTGCATAGAGGACCGGACGGACCATGGGGCCCGCCCGGTTGGCTACCGCCAGTCTCCCATAACAGCCCAAAGGGGGCGCGTAATTGTGGATGCGGCGCAGGTAATGATGCGCGGCATTGCCCGACTTCTTGTGTTCGAGCACGGCGAAAAGGTGATCGGCTTCCGTGTCGAGAAGCTTCACCTTGCGTAGCCGCGCGAAAGGCTGGCTGCGGAATGCCCGCTCCTTGCGCTCGCGGGTGGCTTCGACCTCGGACCGAGCGTAATGATCCATCACGTTTTCCCATGTCCGCTCTATCAGTTCCGGCGACTTGGCCGAAAGATAGGCCTTCGCCATGGAACGATTGAGCATGGGTTGCTCGACTGATTGATTTTTTCCGGCCAGAAGACGTTTTGCCGCCGAGTCATCTTTCGTCCGGGTGCTTTGCTGCTTGCCGGTGATTTTATCCTGAAGATAAAAGACGCCGTTTTCCCGTTGATAGAGCCAGTAACGATCCTGCATGAATGTCCTTTCGGGCAAACGTGCTATCCAGTTCTCGCCTCCGCCCGTTAGTGAGCGGACATCGAGTCAGCTGGGATCGGCGAGGATTATTTTTATCCTACGCCGCATCGTTCGATTCCTCTGGCAATTGCCAGAGAATCCGTTTTTACCATCCGCAACTTACTTAGACTAAGTAGGTTGCAAGGTGGCTCCGGAGGTAGGGCTCGCCTAAGACTCTATCGTTGAATGATTTATATATAGTTGATCCTCCAACAAAGTCAACAGAAAAAGGAAGTTTCGGAGACCATCGGAAACGGCCATTCCGTTGACAGTTTCATTGACAGCTTCCCCTTGGGATCTCTCTTCGATTTCGTTACCAAATC
Organism: Methylacidiphilales bacterium; assembly: GCA_035948935.1. Classification (GTDB taxonomy): domain Bacteria; phylum Verrucomicrobiota; class Verrucomicrobiia; order Methylacidiphilales; family UBA1321; genus JABDGH01. Next base: position 185,078 of record DASZIP010000034.1, read on the forward strand.
CGCGAGCGCAGACTTCGCTTGCCTGGATTAAAAAGACTCGCACTTGCTACTCGGTCAAGCGAGCTCTGGCTCACACGTAGTACTTAAAATTGGGAAGGAAGTGTTTTGTTCCCTGATTCGCGACCAGTATTTCTCCCACTGCGTCGGAGAAATGAACAGTCACCGGTTGGCTTTCGCCGAGTTTGCAAGCATTGTAATTGAGTTTTGTGAGAGCGAAGATGTCAATAGCGACCTGTCTGATATCTGCCTTCCCGTGCTGAATCTCGATTCGCAGGGGTTCTGGTACATCCCACCCGTCATAGGTTCTAAGAATGGGTTTAAAACCAGATGCCCAAAGGAACCCCGAATGTTCTGAAAGCTTCCAGAAAGTACCTCTGACGATTGGCCGTGTTCCTGAACGGTATGCTTTCAGTCCGCGGAAGTCATGTGCGACACGAATCCCCACCAATTTTACTCCCGCTGGACATGCTTCCTGGAAGCCCTGCCATTCTTCGTCATCAATCGCCGACCGACAATGTAAGAATACTTCGCGAAGCGTTTTCCCATGCTGTTCCTCGTAAGTCTTAAGCACCCCTGACAGCAACTTTTTTGCAGCACTCCGGGAAAGATGACACTGCTTAGTGTCAGGGGAATACCATGGGCCGTAGTCACCTAGAAAGACGATACCATCCCCATCATCTAAGAACATTTGCGCAGCGCTGCACGCCGTTTTCCCGTTTTCATCTGTACGTTTAAAGGCGATTCCGACGTAACATACACCGTCCCGCGCACCAGGAAGCTTCCAGGGTTTGCGCCCACTTTTGTAATAAAGCGCAGTCGACAGGTTCCAAGCGCGGTCGGAAAGTGGAGTCAACACCCGTTGACCCCATGGAGGCTTTTCATTCGATAAATTTAAAGTCGACTCACGAAGAATTTGGATTGGCATCTTATGTTCCATCGCTCGCGCCTTAATCTGGCGACGGAAGTCCAATGAAAAATCGTATTGCTCGGAGTCGTAAGCTCCAAATAGATCTGATGTTTGCCTCCTAAGTCTAATTTCTTTGTTGGTTGGGCGCGTATCAGTGCCCTTAACTTTGGAGAGAGGCCGGCAGTTAGTGAATACAATTTCCGGCACAATGCAGATCGTCATATCCGTGGCTGCGTCTTTGCGTGTGAGAGCTTGAATTGAATTGAGGTAAAGCCCCGTGACATCAAAGACCCTCTTGTGATCGTTTGATTGGCTAGCGGCCTTTTCAATTTCGGTAGCATCTATCGTTTCGGTAAGAGGGGCGACTTTCGGAAATACGGCGTGCATCGCCTCTTCGAAACCGGGATAATGTGGCCAAAGAATTTCGCTTCGCTCCGGAGGGGGAGCTATTGGCGAGTTCAGCCGAGCAGCGAAGAGTTCAAACTTGCCAATTCCACCAGCACTACCAACGACAGCATAATTGATTCTGTTGGGCTTCTCGATTCCACTACTATCCACAGGACCAAAAAGCCCGAGGCCTATAGAGGGATGTTCAATCTGTTGTTTCGAGGCAAACTCAAGTTCTGGCTCCGGCAACACTTCAGCGCTTAAGAATTTCGAGCTCACTTGGTGTCCTCCATTTCTTCAGGGGTGACTTCAACGTCTTCCTGAACTGGCTCCTCCGTTTCCGCTATTATATCGATGTTAAACGTAGACTCATCGAGGCACCAATCTGTAGATAAATCGATTAGTCCTCCTAGGCGTAAAGTTGTTTCCGCATCCTGACCCGCAGCCTGTAATAAAAGCTGAGTAAAAGCCAGAAGTCGCTTTCGCCATTTTTCATTGAAATAGGCTCGAGTTACCTTTTTTGTTCGAGGGCCAACCTTTCTTCCTGTGATAGGGGCATGTGCATGATCAAAAAGTGCAACACCCGGGCGAAGCTGCACGACAAACGTCTCTAAGTCCGTTTTGCGGATTGAATATCGAATTGAAGGGTGATGAATAATCTCTTCCGGGGCAGAGTTTGGTCGATAGAGACGAACACTGCCTGTGGTTCTAATATATGAAGATTTGTTCCCGGTATCCTTGAATCGATAAATTGCTTCACCACGAAAAGGAGACGGAAGGTAGTACGATTTAAAGTCGGCGCCCACAACGCACCCAGCACGAATAAGCCATACGTGAACGGCACGCTTCAAAAGAGAGGAAATCACATTGTGAGTCACGATGTCGTGGATTGTTTCAACAGAAGGCCAATGGAAAGACTCTCTTGTTTGCGTAACGATTGAAGCAATTTCAGGAGGAGGAGGCGAAAATGCCGCTGCTCGTCCGGGTTCGAATCCATATTTAGACCATAAATCACGCGAAACCTTTTCCTTTTCTGGTTCAAGTCTTGAAGTATCAAAAATGCTCACTACTTCCGGAATGTGAGAAAAGGATAACCAGTTTGTTGTTAGCATTTCCGACTTGTTAACCATTAGAGAGGTTCCACGATCTAGCGCAGCCTTGGCGATTGCCAAGTTTCCAGCGTGAATCTTAGGAGCATTTAGTGCATCGAGTTTTTTGAGTATTCTTCGGAGACCATCTGCCCAGCTTTCGTGGAACGGAATCCATGAAATGTCGGACAACGTCCAATCCGGTTGAGTTCCGTCCAATTTCAACGTGATAAGAAAATCATCAATATTCCGCTGCTTCCCTAACTGAAGTGCAAGTGTACGTTCCTTGCGTGGATTGTCCTTGGCGAGGGAGGCGGCGGATAGTAAGCCTAGGACTCGAAAAGAACGGTCTTTTATGGCAACATCTACCTCTTTAACCCAGGACTCACCTCCAAGAATCTCTATCTGATCAATCCAGACTCCATATCCATAAAATGCCAGCTTTCGAGCAAGCCACTTGGCGAATACCTGGTCTTCATATGCATAACTAATGAACAAAAGCTTGTGAAGATCGATAGTTGTGGAATCAGAGGAGGTCATGGCTCTCATGGTTGATTGGGCAAGTTGTCGTCAAAACCTTATAACGCAGTTCAGATCAGCTGCTCATTGTGCCCGTTGTGGGGATGCAGGATATAGTGGATCGAATTGAACTGTTTCGTAAGACAGAAATATCAAGATTAGCGGGAACGTCCAGATAGGCTTACTCCCATAAAATTTTGATAAACCTCTAGTGCGTAATCATCAGTCAGCCCTGAGATATAGTCGACGATCAAACGGGCCCGATGAATCCATTCTTGGTCAGTGTCTGCACCTATCGCGCTTTGCGTATAAACGCGAAGCATTCGCTTGGATAGCTGGTTAAAAATCCGCCATTCCGTATCGAGTCCGCTTCCTTTTCGTAATTCTCCGCGCTCAATAAAATATTCAAAATCTCCCCGCGGAAGTTTTAGCAGGCGTCCATAATGATTTAAGAGACCGTCAACGATGCGACTTCCGGCAATTTCGATCCGCTGAACCTCGGGGTCAGTGTAAATGAAGCGACGAGCAAAGGTCTTCAGGCATTTTAAGACAGCTCCAGATGGAAGTTCCTCGGCTATTTCCTTTGCTGTTCCAGCAATATAGTTGTCGAGATTATCGGCAAAATGAGATGCTGCCTCTTGGATAAGGCGGCGTGTGATATTGATTGCTACTTGATATCCGAAATTTTCGATTTTGTCCGTTCCTTTTGGAAAAATTATTCCTCCAGCAACATTGTTAGCGGTGCATATCTTGCGAATTTCCTCTTTAAAATCGCGAGAAGAAGTAACTCTTTTTTCGAAACTATCTGCAATATCGCTCAAGCAGTAACAAATATCGTCGGCGAGCTCCATGACATAAGCTAGAAAATATCGTTTGCCTGGAGTGTGGCCACATAATTCACAAAGCTCCTCATAGAGCTTCCGTTCACTTGAGAATATGCCAAGCTTCTTTCCTGACTTCGGAACCGCTTCGGGATACTTAACACAAGCTAAAAGAGTTGAGGCCGTAAGATTCAAGCTAAAATGGTCAATGTCGCAGTGGAGTCTGGTTGCAATGCGAAATCCTTGGGGATTTCCGTCAAACATTAAAAAGTCATTCAAGCGCCTTTCACCCTCCAAGCGCAGAGGGTTAACCTGAGCCTCCAAGTCGTCAAATATTTTGAGACCCTGCTTTGCAAACCAGTGCTTAATGGCTTCTTCTCCAAAATGGCCAAAAGGAGGGTTGCCAATATCGTGTAGAAGGCATGCGTTTTCTACGATGCTTTGCAAGCACTCTGTGTCTTCTGGATTGGCTCGATGTCGTTTTTCCAATTCTTTTCCAATGTGTCTTGCTAGGGTTTTCCCAACATCCGCTACCTCCAAAGTATGAGTCAATCGGTTGCGCACCGAAGTGTTTGATTCAAGTGAGAAGACTTGCGCCTTTTGCATCATGCGCCGAAACGATGTGCAGAATACGATGCGGGATTTGTCGCTATAAAATTCCTCAGGGCGCCAATTGCGCGTCACTGAAGAAATTCGACGCCTAACCGCACAGAGTGGCAACTCACCGGAGCGAGGCGTTTGGCTATAGGTGCTAGAGTGATGGAGTCCGCTACTTTGAAGCCTTCCAATTATCGTTTTGAAGACCGTTTGCCCTAGTCGGGGCTTATGCCGCTTGGTTGAGCGTGGACTAGTCATGAAGTTGGTACTCGAATCATAGATTGAATCGGCCAAGGTTTTGACAGATTAACATTTAATGCTGTCTTTACAAGTTATTCACAACCAAGCACGGCTTAAGGCGCTCGTTATCTGACCGTTCGTCGATATCAACCAATTTGCGGCGATGCTCAAGCGCTGCTTGTCCCCTCTGCATGATCGCCGCAGAATTTGGAAACGTCATTGCTTCCATCCTTTTTCGGCAATATTCCCGACCTAGAGACCTTCATACGCGTGGTCTTAAGCCAAGACCCCCAAAAGCAGGAAAAAACCTTCCATGTTACCACAGAAAAGAAGCTAAAATTTTTTTACCCAAAAAATAAAATGAAATAAATCTGCTCCCCTCCGCCCGCTTGCCCTCTCCACTTGGCATAATAAAGGCATGCCAAAGCGGCGTAAATCCAAGGAGAATTCCTTAGTCCCGAACCAAGGTCTATTGCTGGCGAGCGAAGCTCGACGAAGTTCGACCATAGGTCGTGGGCGTGCAGACCCGATCTGCACGCCTGCCCGAAGGGGCGGGGCTCTATTCAAAGAGCCCTTGGCCAGCATACGCAGCGTGGGTACAGAAGTACCCCGCTGCGGCTGGCGAGGAAAACCCGCGGGGTTTCCCTTCGAACCCATCCCTAAGCGCACATCCCCTAGGATAATCTTGTAATGAGTGCTCCAAACCCAGGTAAAAAGCCTCAACGGTCTCGCAAAAAGACCAAGATTATTCGATTTCGCGCGACTCCAGAAGAAGATCGCCGCATTCGGGAATTAGCCCTAATGGCTGGGATGAAGATCAGCCGGTTCATTATAATCTCAACGATTCATTGCCGTCCCTCCGCGACGCGACGGAGTGATCCCGCCCTGATCCGCCACATCTCCTTGGTCGGAAATAACCTCAATCAGATCGCCAGGGCGTGTAACAGGAGCGCAAAAACAGGAGATTTTATCAATCTCATGGCGGTTCTGATTCAGCTCAAGCGGCTTAACCGACAACTGGCTTCTTATGCTTTTAAAAATGAATCCCAAGGGTAACAACGATCCATTTATCTACTTGATGGGGATCAAAACCTCGGTAGGAAAAACGCGTTCAAAGCCTCCGGTGGTCATTCGTGGCAACATTTCCCGCTTTCGTGATCTCCATCGTTTGATCCTATTCAATCGAAAGGACACACGTCCTGTGCTTTCGTACCATGTTGATGACGAACCAACTCTTCCCGAAATCTTGCTGGATGTTGACTTGCTCAACCGGGTGGCGTTTCCTGGATTCAGGGAGGAAGACCACGAGGAAGTTTTCGTGCTCCATGGGCAGGAACAACCCTTTTCCAAGCGCATCCGTTGGGATGTTCACGGGGTTTTCTAAGAAGATCGGGGTGGAGGGTGATCAGGCTTTGGGAGTGTTCATTGAAAAATGAGACTCTAGTGCTCGCCAGACTATCAAAAGTAATAGATTGGGAGTGAAAATGGCCTGTTGCACGATAGGTCAGCTTTAAGATCTTACTATATTATCGACAGATATTTATTGAGCATCGGAGCTTTTGGGAGCGCTTTTCCGAACCACGCCCAAAGATTCTAGCTTCTTGGGGCCATGCCATTCGCTCTAATATATGCATTGTATATATTATCTAGTGATGTGTAAGTATTCTTTTGTGTGTCTTCCAGAGGAAATTGCTTGGGCTCCTAAAAGGAGACTCCAGACTCACGTGCCAGTAGCCTCAGTGCCTCGAAACTCAACGATCTTCCGCTGCATCTCGGCCTCGTAGTGTTCCAGCGGTAACGTCACCGTTTTCGCATCGCCTGCGTAGGCCGCATGGATTGCCTTGGATTTGTGGCCGAGGTGGTTCATCGCTTCGCGCTGGGGCATGCCGGCGACCTGAGCGCGCTGGGCCCAGGCATAACGGTAGCCTTTCAGCTGACGGTCCTTGACCCCGGCGATGCGGCAGCGTCGGGCAAATTCGGTGGTACGGTGTTCCGACTTCCATTGCTGGAGGACCGGGAACAGGTAGCCGGTCTGCGGGCATTGATTCAGGATCGCCCGGATCCGCGGGCCGATGACCAGGACGCTCAACCCGCAAATCTGGCCCTCCTCCTCGCGCTCATTGAGCTTGTCCCGGTAAAAGGAAATGACCTTTCCCCTCAGGTCGACGCGGTTCCAGTGGAGATTGGCGATGTCGGACTGGCTTCCGCCCGTTTCCCAAAGCATCTCGTAGTAGAGGCGGTGCTCCAGGTTCTGTTCGCTCGCGATGATCCGGGCATGCTCCTCGATCGAAAGGGCCGTCGTCTTTTTCTTCTTCACTTTAGGCCAAAGCGGATTGGGGATGACCGGCTCGAAAAGCCAGCGCATGCCCCAGGCGAAGTTTTGCAACCGGCGCAGGAAATGGTTGGCCGCATTGCCGGCTTTCTTGTGGTTGAGCACGGCCCAGAAAGCGGCCGCGTCGGTCTCGTTGATCTTCAGGCGGGAAAGCACCCGGAACGGCTCGCTACGAAAAGCCCGCTCGACCCGGCGCCGCGTGGTCACGACCGACTTCCGGGCATAGGCGTCCATGACTTCCTGCCAGGTCCGTTCCATCAGTTCGGGCGAGGCGGCCGAGGCATAGACCTTGGCCATGGCGCGATTGAGCTGCGGAACGTCGGAGGCCTGGTTCTTCGCGGCGATCAGCCGGGTGGCCTCCGCGTGGCTGCGGGTGCGCAGGCTCATCTGGCGCAGGTTGGAGGCCTCGAGCGCGTAGTAGACGCCGTTGCCGCGCCTGAACAAACGGTACCGATTTTCCATGGGCTTTCCTTTTCATCAACAACGATAGGAAGCCCCCGTCCCCACTCCAAAACCGATGGTCAACCGATACTGTCCGAAGGTGCCCTCATGGTGCCCGAAGGCCCTGGTGAGAGACGTTTATTGACAGTTTCATTGACACTCGGAGCTTTTTGGAGCGTTTTTCCGAAACCACGCCTTGCAACCGCAAGGACTTGTGAGGATGGCTCCGGAGGTAGGGCTCGGCCTCGGGAAACCATTGGTTATAAACAGGTTGTACTCTTAAAAAGTACCAAATCCGACGCCAATCAGCAAGCAATTTCTTAGAAATCTGCTAGTGTCTTAGGCCCACTTTTAGGCCCAACCATCCAGTCATTAATAGCGTAATTATTACGCTATTTGTGTTGAGCTATCCAAGAATCCATGTAGGCTATCCATGCACCATGAAACGGTCTTCCCATGAATCCGATGCCAAGCTTTTCGCGATAGCGCAAAGTCAGGGTGGCTATTTCACCGCCAAGCAAGCGGAAGAGGCGGGATTTGATCGCACCAATCACGCCTACCATGTGCGCGCGGGAAATTGGGAACGGGAACACCGGGGCATTTTCCGCCTGGTCTATTTTCCGGCCAATGAGCGTCCCGATCTGGTTCGCTGGTTCCTTTGGTCCCGTGATCGCCAGGATCATCCCCAAGGAGTTTATTCGCATCAAACGGCGCTCGGCATCCATGACCTTTCCGACCTGATGCCATCAAAGCTGCATATGACGGTGCCGCACTCATTCCGAAAAAATTCTGAGATTCCAACAGGCCTGGTGCTGCACTATGCCGATCTGCCCGCCAGAGAAACAGAAGAGCGCGAAGGTTTTCGCGTCACGCGTCCAATGAGGACCATTCTTGATCTGAGTAAATCGCAGGAACCTTCACCTGATCTGCTGACGCAGGCTTTTGGGGAGGCTCGCAAACGGGGACTGATTACCGAAAAGGAAATTAAAGAGCACCGGCATCAACTTCCCGCCTTTCTGTTTCATCGAGCACGACAACACGCGAAGGCCGCATGAAAGATGAACCTCGCCATTACGCGACGGCGGCAAATTTTCGTATCGCCCTTGAGGCGCGGCTGAAAACCATGGGACAAACCGAAGGCGTCGATCTCCAGCGTTTGCGCCGACAGGTTTCGTTTGATCGCTTACTTGCGCGTTTTTTTTCTGAACAAAATACGCCGTGGCTCCTGAAAGGCGGCTATGCCATGGAATTGAGGGTACGCACGGCCCGCACGACCAAAGATATTGATTTGTCTATTCCGGCCGGCGCAACGCCGGAGTGGAAGGGGCGAGTCCTGGAACATTTGCAAACGAGTGCCGCCAAGGATTTGAAGGACTTCTTCGTTTTCACCATTGGCCGGCCTCTCAGGGGCATGGATGCAGCGCCGGAAGGCGGCGCCCGTTATCCGGTAACGGCATCATTGGCGGGGCGGATGTTCACGAGTTTTCATCTCGACGTTGGAATTGGTGACGCCGCGATTCAGCCCACGGAATTATTGGAGGGAAGAGATTGGCTCGGGTTCGCTGGAATTCATCCGACAAAATTTATCGCGATTTCCAAGGAGCAACAATTCGCGGAAAAACTCCACGCCTACACGCTCCCCCGTCTTCAGGGGAGCAATAGTCGCGTCAAGGATGTCGTCGATCTGGCTCTTTTGCTTCGGCTCGAAACATTGGATAAGAAACGACTGAAGGAAGCCATCCGCGCAACCTTTGATCGACGAAACACACATGAGGTGCCCACTCATTTGCCCGAACCGCCCGCAGCATGGGCTACGCCATATCAAACATTGGCAGCGGAATGTAATCTCGATTGGTCATTAGAGAAAACACTGCAGATGCTCCGAGCTTATCTTGATTTTTAGACGAGACGCGGAGAACCCACACGATTCTACACCAGACAACGACGACCCAAGCGGCGACCAACGGAAGCCGTTTCCCATCGCGTTTTGAAGCCCGGCCCCCTCTTCCTTCGGGCCGGGATCAACACGCGACACATTACTGCCGAAAAAAAGCAGACGGCGTGACGCGAGCACGCGGCGCGACGACTGCCCGTTGATTCAAAGACTTTTAAATTCGGGAACTTGAAATGCTGTATTGTGGCCGAAGGCGAATGCAGATCATTCATGCCATCGACATTGATCCCGAACAATACGTGGCGGAAGAACACGAAAAGCAGATCCGTCCGCCGATCCAATGTCCCCATTGCCGTCGCGCAAAAACCCTGTGGGCATTGGGATATTACATCCGCAATTTGAGTCGCATGGAAGCGGGTGCTCTCCATCTGTCTGTGCGACGATTTCGCTGCCGCGTCTGCGGAAAGACAGTAAGTCTGTTGCCGGCGTTTGCGCAGCCCTATCGATTCGTTCAGAATCGCACGATAGAATATTTCGCTCGAGGCGCTCCATTTTCTGACGAGGTCTCCCGGCATTTGGATGTATTGGTACAATACTGGAATCGATTTTCCGGAAAGTTGTCGGAGCTTGAGCGAACCTTGGGCCACGCTCTGGGGCGCGCTCCTCCCAAAAACCCAAAGGAGGCGTGGGAATTTTTGCTCGCACATTACGATGATCTCGATATGGCGACACAAAATCTCACTTCCTTGTTTCAAATCACTCTTTTTGGCCGTTATCGCTGTCATCGTCCAAATGGACCGGAAGAAAAATAGGGAGAGAAAATGGCGGTTTACTCCACACAACTTCCTTATTTCTTAGGTGCAAAGGCCCTGTAAAGGTTTGCACATGAAAGATAGGGCAAGCGCGAGGAGTTAAAACCAGCCGTAACGTGAGGTTGCTTAAGAGGAGGAACCACAAAGACTACTTTTTCTGTCTGCACATTTTGGAGCAAGGAGGGCTTTTAGGGAGGTGTGCCCGAAACACCGAAACATCCGCCGTGAATCCTGCGGGTGCGATGCTTCAGGGAAGGATCGGAAACCCTCCCGGAGCATGGCAACGGATACTGTTCTTTTATGGCCGTGCCGACACTGAACGGCATCAAGCCTCCGCAGCAGGGTTTTCCTACAACGCTCCAAACCTGCCGCGGAGGTGATCGGCCTTCCATTTTCCAACGACCATGAAGACGCCCTTCCCATCTCAGCCCCCTGGAGACGAACCTCCCATTCGCGCAGCGGCTTATGTCCGCATGTCCACGGAGCATCAACAATATTCGACGAGCAATCAAATGGATGTGATTCGTGAATATGCTCTCCGGCGAAACATGGAAATTGTCGTCACGTATTCCGATGAAGGCAAAAGTGGCCTCAATATCCAAGGCCGTGATGCCCTGGCCCGAATGCTTTCGGATGTGGAAAATAAACGAGCCGATTTCGCCTGCATTCTGGTTTACGATGTCAGCCGGTGGGGACGGTTTCAGGACGCCGATGAAAGCGCCAGTTATGAATATAACTGCCGTCGCGTGGGGATTGCCGTGCATTATTGCGCGGAGCAGTTTGAAAACGATGGAACGCCAGGGTCTGCCATCATCAAAACCGTCAAGCGGGCGATGGCCGGAGAATACAGCCGTGAACTTTCGAGCAAAGTCTTTCAGGGCGCATGTCGGCTGATCAAACTTGGGTTCAAGCAAGGCGGCCCAGCCGGATTCGGATTACGTCGGATGTTGATCGATCAATCGGGCAACGAAAAAGGTATGCTCAAAATCGGGGAACAGAAAAGCATCCAGACGGATCGGGTCATTTTGGTTCCCGGACCCGACGAGGAAGTGGAAATCGTGCGCTGGATGTACGAAGCCTTCATCAAGGAAGGGAAAAGCGAGTTGGAAATCGCCAAGTTGCTAAACGACCGAGGGATTCTCACTGATTTTCAACGACTCTGGACGCGCGGAACCGTTCACGAAGTCCTGACCAATGAGAAATATATCGGCAACAATGTTTACCATCGGACCTCGTGCAAACTAAAGCGAAAGCATGTCAACAATCCACCCGAGATGTGGGTTCGATGCGAAGGAGCTTTTAGAGGAATTATTGATCCGCTGCTCTTTTACGCAGCTCAGGACCTCATCTTAAACCGCAGTCGTAAGCTGACCGATGACGAGATGTTGGAAAAACTGCGCGAGGTGCTGTCCAAGAACGGTCGCATTTCCGGCTTCTTGATCGATGAAACTGAGAATCTGCCCTCCAGTTCGGCCTTCCGCAATCGGTTCGGCAGCTTGGTTTCGGCTTACCAATTGATCGGGTATGACCCGGAGATCGATTACAGCTTCATCGAAATTAACCGCCAAATCCGCAAGCGACATCCCGAAATTATGGCAGAGATCATCGAAAAGCTTCGCCAAATAGGTTCGATGGTTGCGGTTGATGAGGAAACCGACCTGCTTTGCGTCAATGACGAGTGGACAGTATCGGTTGTCCTGTGTCGCTACCAGCAAACCTCCGCTGGGTCCGCCCGATGGGTTATCCGCCTGGACGAAGGACTCAAGCCTGACATCACCATTGCGGTGCGGCTGGATGAAACCAATACCGGGATTCGAGATTATTACCTTTTGCCCGCCTTGGACATGACCTGGGAAAAGCTGCGCCTGGCCGAAGAAAATGGAATCTACCTCGATGCGTACCAATTTGATGCACTCGATTATTTTTACGGCATGGCGGAACACTGCAAAATAGGAAGGGCAGCATGAAAGAAGAAGTTAAGATGATTCCAATCGAAAGCATTCGTATCCTGAATCCCCGTCATCGGGATCAGAAAAGATTTCAGGCCATTATCCAAAGCATCAAGAACCTTGGCTTGAAAAAGCCAATCAAGGTTAGCGTACGTACATCCCAGGAAAGCGATGAGCCCGGATATGATTTGGTGGCGGGCCAAGGGCGAATCGAGGCCTGCATGGCTCTCGGTTATAAGGAAATTCCCGCCATCATTGTGGCGATTTCGAAAGAGGATCGTTTGTTGATGAGTTTGGTGGAAAACATGGCCAGGAGGTTTCCCGCACCGTTGGACATGCTTGAGGAAATCCAAAGACTCAAGGCCGAAGGTTACTCGAATGTCGTTATTGGGGAGAAACTCGATATCGGGGATGTCATGGTAGGTGGTCTGCTCGGGTTAATGAAGAGTGGCGAGGAACGATTGTTGGTAGCTGTGATGCACAACAAAATTCCCTTGGGAGTAGCCATTGATATTGCGAAGGCTGAAGGCGGCGAGGCTCAACGGGAGTTGCTCAAGGCTTACGAAAGCGGTCAGATAAATCAGTTTTCCATTCGTTCCATGAGACGTGTCATGGAACAGCGACGTTTATTGGGCAAAAAGCGTTCGCGTCGTGGAAGCCGGCCAGGCCGGACAACGGCGGACGGCATGGTCAATGCCTATCGACGAGAAATCGAACGACAAAATGCGTTCGTTCGCAAGGCTCGGCATTGCGAGACCAAATTGACCTTTATTGTCAGCGCGTTGAGAAAACTCACCGAGGAAGAAAATTTTGTCAATCTGTTGAAAGCCGAAGGATTACTGACCATGCCGAAATATCTGGACGAACACATTAACCGGTCAGGTTCCTAATTTATGAATAAGCCCAAAATCGGATTCGATCTCAAAAAGCTTAGACTTTCCCTCGATGCCATTTTACCGGTGCGAAAAATAGACAACCCGCGCAAAACAATTTATCGCTATCAAGCCATCGTTGATTCGATAAAGGAGGTTGGGCTTATCGAACCACTCATGGTTTTCCCACAGAAAAGGCAGCCCGGACGTTATCTGCTAATGGATGGACATCTGCGCTACGCTGCCTTGAAGGAACTTGGTGACAAGGAGGCCGACTGCCTTGTTTCCCACGAGGACGAAAGTTTCACCTACAATGCAAGAATCAGTCGTCTTTCCCCGGTACAAGAGCACGCCATGATCGTGAAAGCGGTCAAGAATGGTGTAACGCCTGAGAGGATCGCCGCCGCCCTCAATTTGAAAGTGGAGCGCGTTCGGGGAACTCTGACTCTGTTAGACGGTATCCATCCTGAAGCGGTGGAACTCATCAAAGACAAGCAGATTTGCCAGTCCACCATTCGGTTATTCAAAAAGGTCACGCCTCTGCGTCAGATCGAAATGGCTGAACTGATGGTTTCCACAAATACCTTCACCAGGCCCTATGCTGAGGCACTGGTCATGGGTACATCCAAGGATCAACTTGCCAAGCCGGACAAACCGAAGAAAGTCAAAGGACTATCCGCGGAAGAGATTGCCCGGATGGAACAGGAAATGAAGGCGATTGAACCCAATTTCAAAGCGGTCGAAGAGTCTTATGGCGAGAACGTGCTCAACCTCACTCTTGCCCGTGGCTATGTCAAAAAACTTTTGCAGAATGCGAAGGTGGTGCGGTTTTTATCGTCAAAACATTCCGACTACTTTGCCGAATTTGAATTGGTCGTTACGATGGAAACGCTTTGATGCCTTTCATTCGTGAAGAGCCCTGCGACTGATCGAGCCGGCTTTTAGGTGAGATTTCCGGTTTCTTTCGGGTCAGTCTCTCATTACGCTCCCTCCAATGACGACTAAGGGTGGCGCAAGCACGATCAAGCCATTTTGCATCTTCGGCCAGATGATCCAACTCGGAGCGGGCAAAGTAGCGGATGGCGTTCGGGGCAGGTTTACCAAGAGGCTTCAATAAGCCCGCACCAACCAGAATAGATATATCGCTTAAGGAAAATCCGAGATACCAGGATGACTCCTCGGCGGTAAGTCGCCCAGGAGTTCGCCTAAGCGTCATGAATTGATACTTTTCTTGATCCATGGTGATGGCTGGTAACAGATTACTTCAAACGGGCCTTCCAGACGGCCTTGGGTTCACTTTGGCTGGAGCACAGGTCAAGTAATTGTCCGGCAGATCTTGGGGCCAGAAGGTTATTCACCTGGTCGCGAAAGGTCTTTTTTTCCATGGGCCGATAAAGCGTGACCTTGCGGAAGAGGGATTTGAGATGATCTCCGGCAAGCGATCGAATGGTCAGGAAATCTGATTCACTCGGATCAAAATCGGTTTTGATCTTGGCTTCGGGAAAGACAATCCTGCATTCACAGCCCTCAGCTTGCACGATCCACTGCTTTCCCTCACTGTCCTTTTCCAGCAGAGGCAGATGTTCGCGGGGGTGGCTTTCAGCCTCGGTTTTCAGCCGCTCTTTGATCTGCTTAAATTCCTCATTGAGGATAATAAGTTGCTGGTGAATTGCGAAACCGCGTTCAACTAACGTGGTGATGGGTTTCCGGGAGTTGGATGTCTTGGTTTTCATGAGCCAAGTCCAACACGGGATTATTTTTTTAAATTTTCCAACGCCGATCTTTGCCGATGGGCGCTGACCAGTGCCGATATTCGCCGATGAGCGCCGAGCGAATTATTTTGACAGGTCCTGGAAATACGAGGCCTGATGAGAATTCTGAATTGTCCGGCGGCCATTTTTTCGTAAGGTGCGACCATGTTCTGCCTTCTCTATCCAGCGTACACGGCCCAGCCTGATCAAAGCTCATAACATGAGTTGGACATGCCACACCTGCGGAGTTCAGCAAGATGACATTCCGCTTTGCTTTGGTGTTGAAGCTCCGTGGCGTGCGCTTGTTCCCGAGAGCGAGTTTGCGCAGCGCGTGGAGCTTACACCTGATCAATGCGTCGTGGACAAGCAGACCTTTTTCATTCGCGGGCACATTGAGATTCCCATTCACGATTATCCCGATTCCCTCGCGTTTTCCGTTTGGTCGTCTCTCAGCGAGAAGAGCTTTCTTCACATGTCCGCGCGATGGGATGTACCCGATCGTGCTTCCGATCCGGCGTATTTTGGATGGCTTTGCAACCCTATCGCGGTTTATCCCAGCACGGTTCACCTTAAGATTTCGGTGCAGTCACGCTCACCCGGTGCCGTTCCGTTGTTCTCTATCGAGAAGAGTGAGCACCCGCTCTCTCTCGACCAGTACAACGGCATTAGCGTCGACCGTTGGCATGAGATAGCACATCAACTTCTCCATGCAAGATGAGCGCTATAGACCGGTTGCTATTTTCGAACTGAGAGAGGCTTTGGCGAAGATTTCCGTCGCTTGAGTTTCCTTGGCTCGTCAGTTCCCGGCGGGCTTCCCACCGGATTTTTAACATTGGTGCAGCCAGGCTGAATGCCAGCTTCCGGCGTCGATCCCTTGGTAAGCTGAAAATCGGGATGCTCGCGCATCCAATCGGCAAACCATTCGGGCCGGCATTTGTTGAGGCAAAAGGGGCTGTCCGTAGCCGCCCTTACTTTGCTGACAACGTCCCGCGAGACATTGCAAAGCAGGGCGATTTCTTCGACGGTGAACATGTACCAAGGATAGTCCTGGGCGATTAGGTGAAGCTGCTGCTGATCATGCTGCATAAGAATCCCTCCTTCCGGGGTAAGGAAAGCCAGCCAGTACGCACGGTAACGAAGGCTCTTCCGTAAGGGTGTGGCGGGAGAAATGAAACCGGGTCGGCATGACAGGCTCCTTGTTGGGAACGACGGTGCCTGACTCCCGGAAGGGCGCTCGCTCTTAAAGACGAGAGCTGCCGTTGGCGTCGCTTGTTAGATCGAACTTATACAAAAGAATAATATCGTCAAGACAAGGATTGTTCAAGTCATGTAAGTCTTTTTCCCAGAATGATAAAGGTTTTTAAGGGCTCAAAAATCAGACCGCCTTATCTCCTCTCGTCTCAGGTAAAATTTGCCCCGCCGACTGGTCAAAGGCCTGAGCCGCTTGGCTCAGATGAACGATGCGGTCGAGAGCGGTGGAATCTTTCCGCTCCACCATGTCCAAAACCGCTTCAAGGATGTTTTTGGCCAATTGATGCTCGGTCCATTCCATTTTGTAGGCGACATTTTTGAGCCGATGCCTGACTTCGGGATGGATTTTTAAGCTGAGCGGTTTGATTGGATTCATCGAGATGCAAAATTTGCTGGCCGCCGAGGAAGGTGGCGGGAGTTGAGCACAACCCCGCCAGCCTTCTCTGGGCAAGCAGTCACCCCGAGCGCGTGGGGCGGGACGGCAGGACGCCTTTTCCTGCCGGGACCGCCCGCTGCGCCGGGAATGTTCAGGCCGCCATGCTTTGTCCAAGCGACGGCTTGGGCGTGAAGTCGAGCTTGGCCTTTTCCTGGGCAATGACGCGGACGGCCGCCTTTTCGCGATAGAACGGATTGATCTTTTCAAGCCGTTCGGCCACGCGCTGTTTCACCTCGGGCGATTGCTGGTCGAGCCATTCCTTGGCTTGAGGTGCCTGACGGGTGACCACGCGCAATTCGGCTTCATGCTTGAACATTTTCGTCAGCATGAAAGCCCGCACGGCGCGTTCCGGATGTTCCTTCACCAGGTTGGTGTAGTAATCGGTCAG
Source organism: Methylacidiphilales bacterium (assembly GCA_035948935.1). Classification (GTDB taxonomy): domain Bacteria; phylum Verrucomicrobiota; class Verrucomicrobiia; order Methylacidiphilales; family UBA1321; genus JABDGH01. The sequence continues at coordinate 201,763 of DASZIP010000034.1, forward strand.
CTTGGTATTGGACTGCATGAAGCCGTCGAGACGGCGGTCGATCTCGGGATTGACGCGCAGGATGCGCTCTTCCGAGAGCGACGGCGACTGCTGGGCCGGGGCCTGGTTTAACGGGGGAGGATTTTTGGTTTTGAGAGCCATAAATGAAGTTCCTTTCGGGGGTTGAGGTTAAGGCGCGTTCTCGAATTCGGGACTGAACACGAAGGTGTCGGTCTCGTCGGGCATGGGTGCGCCGGTGATGTTGCGCAAAGCCCGGTCGAAGTGGGCGGCGATGTCGTGGGCGTCGAAGCCGGCGAGCATAAACCGCATGAGGGTTTGGGCGTTCGGCGGTGGCGCGGCGTCCTTGAGGACATCGGCCAGTTTTTGGGACGCGGTGTAGTAGTGCTGCGCGACTTCATCGGGTAGCGCGACGGTTACATGGATCATATTATTTTGTTTTTGGGGTTGTTGAGGGTTGGGGTTGAGGCCAAAGCCAGGACCACCATGACTTCTGCGAGGCAGGAGCCGTGGTCACCGGCGGTGGCTGAGGGGGTGTATCCGTTTGCGGCTTCGGTTCGGGTGCCGCAACCGGAGATGACGGAGGAGGAACCGGCAAAAGAGTATGCTGCTGCTGTTCTTCCAATTTTCCGATTTCCTGAGCGAGCCGCTCGTTTTGTTCATAGGTGGTTTGGAGAAGTTGATCCTCCTGTTTGAGGCGTTGTTCGAGTTCCGCGGTCAGCGCGGTGTGTTCCTGGGCCGGATCGGCCTCGGCCATCTCGCCCGGTCCCAACGGCAAGTCGGTTGGCGCGTTGGGGTCGGTGTTCCATTCGGGCGACGTTTCGGCACGATAGATCGTGTGACCCTCGTGCATGACATCGGGATCGTCAGGATCTTCGTACCGGCCCACCGGGTAGGCTTTCAGTTGCTCCGGCGTGCGGACGCTGGCCGTGTTGGGCACATCATGCTTTTGCGGCAACGGCCCTGGGCTGCCATCGGTAATGGGAGGATTGGAGGAAGCGCAGCCGACGAGCAGCAGCGCGGGGAGTAGATAATGGATTTTCATGGTTTGCTATTTTCGGGTTTGAGATCGACCAGCGACTCACCGCGTTTGGCATTGTCGAGGTCGATGGTTTGGGTGACGTAGAGGTAAAACTGTTTTCCGGCCGGAACGCGGACGTAGAACCCATCGCGTTTGATCGAATCGAGGATTTGCTGCGCGTACTGATTGAGCACGGCGCTGGCTCCCTCCAAGGCGGCATTTTTCGGTGTGTCGAGTGGCGTTTGGGTGGTTTGCCCGGTCAGCGCGTTGGAAGATGTTGTGGTATTTTCCAAGCCGGTCGTGGCGGCGCTAAGAAAGGTGGCGGCAAAGAGTTTGATCTCGGCCCAATTATCCGTTTTTAAAATGTCGCCTTTCAGCCCAGCGGACCCATCCGTAAGCTGCCAGGTTCCGGTAGTTTCATTGCGCTCCATGTCGAGGGCAACGCCGTGGAGGGGCAGCTCGGCCCCATTCATCCGGTCGGTGGTCCGCCAGACGAGCACCCAATTATCCTCGCTGGCAATCCGTTCGCGCGAGGGATCGACCTGCGCTCTGCCGTGGACTTCCGCACCTGCCGGAATGATCAATTTTCCGTCATGCCAGACATCCTCCGTGACGAAGCCGATGATGGGCGTTTCGATTTTCGCCGAGTCGATAGTGATGACCGTTTCGCACGGGATGAGCCGTCCGTAGGGCGCATAGGTGTCAGACACCTCCGTCTCATCCGTGCTGCTGTGATAAAGCGAAATCGGCAACGGCACAGGAGCCATCGGCGCTCCATTGGTTGAGTCAACCAAGGGGTGGTAGATGGGCTTGTTGAGGCCGTCGGCATCCGCTTCATTGCGACGCTCGATCACCGGCCCGGTATCGGCGGAGGACATGCCGGGAAGATTTGATTTGATGGGGGCAGCGGTCTTGGGAGATGAACCGTGGGTGAATCCAAATACCAGTACACAGCCCACAAACACGACGCCGGCAAAGGCTGCGAACTGGCCAGGCTTGCTCTTAAAGAAATCGAGGAATTGACGTGAAGTGATCATGATTGCTCCTGGCGAAAGACAAGGACGTTGAATTTGTTTTGGACGGAGAGGTTGTTGCGTTCGCCGTGGGACGTGCCGCAAATGACGAAATAGCCGGTACTGTGGCCGGGGGTGATTTTTCCGGTCTTCGGGTCCTTCACGCCGGCCGTCATGATTCCGGAGGCATCGGAAAGGGCGCTCCAATAGACGCCGGGGCCGACACGCACCGCGAGCGACTGCGGGACATAATAGATGGGCTGATCGGTCTCGTTGACGAACTCGACCTGAAAAATCAGCGCGTCCTCCGCGTCGAAGCGAAAGACCTTCGTCAGAATGACGTGAAATCCTTCATAGAGGGTCTGGGTGAACGGCTCGTCATGGTCAATCTGGGAAACCATTTCCGGGTACTGTTCGGCCAGGAGCGGAAAGGCCTTGGCCTTATCCAACAATCCAAGCAGGCGGGACGGTCCGACACTGGGCTGCCCTGCCGACTGTGCCGGTGGCTCGTCGGCGGGATAGAACGTCACCGACTGGAACGGCTCCGGGTCGGTGGCCAGTTCGAGAACGTAGACTTTCCGGTTTACAATCACGTTCAGGTCGGCGGTGCCAGGATCGGTAAGCGCCCGCACCGAAAAGAACCGTTCGCCCGCGTGGTAGCTGAGCAGCACCTTCGCCGGGGTTTTCGGATCGATGGTGAGGCCGCTGCCTTCCAGCGCCGTGATCGGCTGCGGAAAGACGAGGGTGGTCACTTTATCGGTGCCGACTTTGAGGTGATAGACGGTGTGTTCGTCGAGCGGGAATGTTTTGATGGCCTGGGCTTCGGCGAAGCCAAAACTCAGAACGGTGAGGAGCAACAGGATTAGATTTGTTCGAATTGGAATTTCCATACAGCAAGGGGGAAGCGACCGTTGATGGTCAGGTTGGGGTTGCGGAGGAGGGTGAACTGCGCCCGAAACTTGGAAGCTTCGGTGAACGGTTCATCATTGAAGAGGCCGACGCGGATGAGCTGGCCGGTGACTTCGACGAGCACCTGGTCATTCCGGGTTTGGAGCACGTCGAGCCGGAAGACCTCCACTTTTTGGTGGATTTGTTTGGCCTTCAACTCGTCGGCCTGCTGGCTTTGCATCGCCTTCGCCTGGTTGAGTGCATCCGGCAGGAACATCTTTTCCAGAAGTTCCGGGTAGTCGAACCCGTTGGGGTTCTTCTCCAGGAGGGCAAGACAGGCGAGGAGCGTTTGCGAAGTTTGCAGTTTCGTCGCATTCTCGAAATCGAGCAGCGGCGAAATGTGGTAGGTTCCGGTTTCATCAAGGACCACAACTCGTTCCTGGGTGCGGAACGCGGAGATGATGAAAAACGGCTGGATGAACGCGGCAACGACGGCCAGTACCGCGATGATGAACCACACCCGCGCCGCCCAACCGTGCTCGGCGAACAGGCGGAGCACCGTAGGAGCGGCTTGGGGTCGTTTTATTTCAGAAGAAAGGGGGACAGGAGTTTCTTTTAGGACATTCATGCGAAGGCAGGGTTAGGGGTTAAGGGAGCAATAAAAGTGGGTGCGGAAGGCATCCGCGAAATCGCAGGTTGATAGGTGACGACCTGGCCACTCGAAAAAGCCTGGGTGAATGGCGTACCGCTCTGGTCGGCAAAGCTCTGGGCTTGGGCCGGAGAGATCGAGTCAGCGACTTTGCCTACCGCCAAAGAACCGCGCGGCGTTTGCATCAATCCGTTGGAACCGGACGGCAAAGGTGAAGGGGGTGCAACGGGTGCGGGAGCCGGACTCAATGGCACCGGAGACAAGGTGGACGGGCCGCCCAGAAGTGGTTGTGAGGGCGGGGGTGATTGAGGCGGCGGCGAACCGGTCGCACCGGAGGAAGAGGGACCTTCCTGGGAACTCGATGACGAAGGCGTTTTTTCGCCACTGGAGAGGAACTTGCTGGCACCGGCAAAGGCGAGTCCCATTTGGATCGCCTGTCCCACGGAAGATGACATCGGCGTGCCGGAGCAGAAAAGCATCTGCATGACAATCGGCGTCACCAGACTGCCGAGAATGAGCCAGACGGCGACAATGCCGCCGATGACCAGGGTGGCGGGGGTAAACTCAGTGGCCGCGCCGACTGCAATCGCGCCCGCGCTGACGGCGGAGGTCACGCTGGTCAACAGCGCATAGCCAACGAGGTCAACGACCGCAAATCCAATGGGCCAGGCCAGAATAGCCAAAGTTTGTTGGACATACCGGATGGCAAGGCCCTTCGTGCTGTCGAAGGCGAAGAGACTCAGAGCAATGGGCAGAAACAAATAGCACATGCACTCCATGACGTACTGCACGATCATCATGGGGAACTGGATCATCCCGCCTATCCAAACGATGAGCCAACCGATGGCATATTGGACGGCCTTCATGATCGAGTTGCCGACATCGAGCCAATTGATCCCGGTATCGGGCGGCTCGATCAACTGCATGAGCGCCGCGCCGGTGCCATCCACGCTCCCCGTGAATTCCGTGCGGATCGTCACGGCGATGTTCCAAAATTCATCCCGAATCGCGTTGAACCAGAACGGCAAGGTGGCGAGCAGGGCGCAAATCATGATGTTGGTCACGATGGGGCGAAGCAATTGGTTGATGCTGGCGCTGCCGCTGCCGGTGCGGACAACGATTGCGGCGGTCAGGATGAAGAAACAGATGAACCGCAACTGCTGGTTCAGGTCTTCGACCATCGGTTGAAGCGTGGGAACGAGATCGCTGATGCTCATATGGCGTAGATGGGTGAAGCGGGGTCCTGGTCATCCCGATGGAAATGAGCCGGCGGATCAGAGAGAGGAGGCGGCTCCTGATGTTCCGCAGGAGGCGCGGTCTCGAAGGGGACCAGTTCATCCAGTTTTCCCCAAATGAGGAAAAACATGATCCAGAGACTGAGGATGAGCACGATGAGCAGGGCCAGCTTTTGTTTCTCGTAAAAGAAGCGGTGGCGGTCCCGCGTCATCTGGTGCTCAACCACGTCGGAGGCGGATTCCTGGACGGTGGTGATAAGTTCGGCGTAGGGGTGCATAGTGGTGCGGGGGCGTCGGACGGATTTCATTGGAATTCCGTCCGGTTGCTGGTGACTTGACCTTCCCATTGCATGAGGTTCTGGAGAGAAACGTTCAATTCATGGTCGGCGGCCTGGTTCGCGGCCTGGGCCTTCATCTGCTGATCGTTTTGGTTGGAGATACTCTGAGTGACGATCTGATCCGTGGCGGTTTGCTGCTGTTGCCCCAGCGCGGCAATCTGGCCGTCGATGGCATTGACCTGGGCGGTCAGTTTTTGCACCGTGCTCTGATCGGGAGCAGATTGGATTTGCGCCAGCGTCGCCGCCTTTTGCTGCTGCAACGCCGCAATCTGGGACGTGGTGCTTTGAACAACATTGCCCACATTGGCGTTCTGATTCTGGACCGCAGAAAATGACAAGAATTGGTTTGGGTTAAAGTTCATCGTCAATCCGCTTGGTGTCGTCGAGGGCACGGCGCTGAAGAGCTGCGAACCGCTGTTTTCCAAGGCTTTTGCGCCATTCACGGTTTGATTGATCGCGGAGGTGAGTTGCCCCACCGACTGGCCAAGCTGGGTCGAGCCGAGCAATTGCAGGCTCATGGCTTGGGCCGCCGCGGCCGGATCGCCGATGTAGCCCTTTACCGTCTGGGCAATCTGAACGTCCTGCTGTAATTGCGTTAGTTGCTGGTTGAGCACGCCGATCGATTCGACCCATTTGCTGATTTGCTGGGCCTCATTTGCGACCGCAATGGGATCGGCAACAACCGAGACGGGATACTGGGCGCGTGCGAAAGGCGCGAAGGCGAGGAGACTGAGTAAAAGAAGAAGAGTGATTTTCATATTATTGTTCGATACGGATGGTTTCGGTGTGGGGAACGGTGGTGACACCGTTGGTGGTTTGGCCGGGAATGATGATCGGGAGTTCCGTCATCTTCGGTTGTGGCGATTTAGGCTGCTTCTGGAGATTTTGGACCATCCAGTATTGCTGCTTTACGGCATCGCTGCGTCCGAGGTAGTAACCGGCTTTGTGATCGCCGGTCCCTTCCGGGCCGGGCGGATTGGTGCTGGCGCAGTGCGCCAGGATCAAGGGAGACAAAAGAAGGAGGTAGAGTCGGGTTTTCATGGGGTTGAGGTTTGGAGTGGAGTCGCTACGCCCGCGATGTGGCGCAACGTGCCGCAGAGCGGCGGCTGCACCGTCGGGGAGTAGTAACAAAGGGACGAAAATTTCTGGTTGCCGGCCTGCTGCTCGGGCAGCGGGTAGTGCTGCACCGCGTCGATCATCACTTCGGGCAACTGGATGTCTTTGGAGATGTCTTCCAGGTCGGACCGGTCGAATTGCCGCATGAGGAAGAACTGTTTCGAGTTCCCCATGATGACGGGCCGAATGCGCGTGCTCTTGAATTTGCTGTACTGCTGAACGATGGAAATGATCCAGCAGTTGAACTTCCGTAATTGGGCGTAGCCTTCGCCCATGATTTTCTCGCCTCCGGGGACATCGAGGAACCGGGCCGCTTCCTCGAAGATGATCCGTTTCCACTGCTGGCGCGGAAGCGTGATGATGTGTTGCCGGGTGAAGCCTGAAATCAACAGGCCCGCCGCCGTCTTCAATTCGACGGCCTGCTCGGGGATGTAGCCGAGTTCAAAGTGGGCAATCTTCCCGGTCAGGGAAATGTTGGTAATGCCGTCGAAGAGCTTTCCGTACTGGCCCGAAGCCGTCCACGCGGTCAACAAAGTGGCGATCTGATCGATTTCCTCCTTCCGATGCTCCGGCAAGCGGGAAAAGAACATCAAATCCAACAGCGCCGAATGAGTCGGATATTCCTCTGGGGTGAACGCGCTATAGGCGGTCTGCATGAGAAACCGCTCGGTTTGCGGCTCCTTCAGGAATTGGGTGATTTCACCTTCGGAAATGGAGGAATAAAATTCGAGCGCCTCGGCGTCGGTCGTTTCCATCCGGTCGCGCAATTCGGCGAAGGCTTCCAGGAAAGTGGAGCCGAGCCCCATCTTTTCCTGCCGCCATTTGTGGACGGCACATGCGAGACGTTGCAGGCCGGGAATCCGGGCCTGATGTTTGCCCGCCCATTCGTGGAATGTGTCGGTGTAAAGCTGGTGCACGTACTGGCCGATTTGGGCCTGGCGCAACTGCTGCTTTTCGGGATCGGGCGACTCGCCGATCATTTTCGAGACTAGCGCCACGGCACTGGCGATTTGAAGCTGGTTAAGCGGCAAGCCCTGGGTATCGAGATAGTTGAGGGTCAATTCGCCATCGGGATGAATCAGGATCGGCGTTCCACCCAGACTCTCGGTGAACTTCTTGTACGAAAGTCCCTCTTCAATAATGACGGTGTAGTCATAACCAAGCTGGGTTTGGCTGAGCAGGTCGTCCATGGCGAACGACTTCCCAGCGCCAGTCATCCCGATAAGGACGGCGTGCTGTGGTGTGCCGCCGATAAACGTGCGGACGCCGGCCAAGTTGCCGTTGGTGCCATCGTAAATCGCCTCGGCCTCGGCTAGATGAGCGGTGAACGTCGACGAGAAGGGCAACAAGTCGGCCAAATAGCGATCCTCGGCGTAAAGATCCCGGTGCCGATAACTGCTGCCCGTCCAGCCCGGCCAAGTGGAATAAAAGAGCTTCTTGGCAGTCGTCGGCAGTGCCACTTCATACACTTGCGCGCCGTTCATCTGGTTGACGGCGTTCTTAATCGCGGCGCATTTGGCGTGGAGACCGGTTTCGGTCTGATCCCAGACGCGGATGAAATACTGGACGTAAAACGGGAAAGAAAATCCCTGAGCGAGCGAATCGATCTTCCGCTCTTTCTTTTTCAGGGAAACCGAAAGGGAGTGTTTGCCTTCGGCTTCGTAGTCGCCGCGCAAGCGGTCGATGGCTTTTTCCTCACGGGTAATTTCGTCACGGATTGGAATCGGTTCCAGGTTGATCGTGATCTGATAATCGAGGAACGGAAGCGCCGTTAGGCGGTGAACGATGCCGGGGTAGGTCTTCTGCGGCCACCGTTTGATCGAAAAGAGAGCGTGATAATGACCATCGAGATAAAACACCGGTTTATCTTGCAAGCCGACACCATCGCTGTCCCAGCAAAGCTCCTGGATCGACAGCTCGGGTTGAAAGAGATTCTCGAAGTCGATTTCGAGCCGGTCGGCCAGCGAGGGGTTAAGAAACCGTTTGTAATAGGAAAAATGCTCCATGTCGGACATGGGACGAGCCGTGGTTCCTGCGCCAAAGATGGTCGTGAGGCTGACGCCGAGTTCGTCGAAATTGGATCGAAGCTGGTGAAGCGTTTTGTGGTAGTAGTCGAGCAAACCGACTTTGCTTTGGATGAGGCCGGATGAGGTTTCGATGTCCTGGGAAATAAAGAGAACCAACTGTTCCCGTCGCAGCGTCCGTTCCGTCATTCGTTGCCAGTAACGGGAGAACCGCTCCTGCCGGATCGTGCGGACATACTCGTCGGTCGCCTGTCCGGTCTGCTGGTGATACCGAATGAGTTCCTTCCGGTAATCACAATTGCAGGTCCACTGAAGCTGGGCACGTTGGTTGGGACCCAGTGTAGCCAGGAAAATGCGGAGCTTGTCCTGAAACTCATTGCGCAGGGCTGCGGATGCGCTTTGCAAGTCGGGTGGTTCGAGGATGAATCCCTGGGCGGCGGTGGCCCCGAGTTCGATGTTTCCATATAGAATCATGCCTTCGGCGAAATGGCCGTTGGGGGCTTTGTCGTGTCGTTTCATTGCAGTTTCCGGGAAGTAAGTTGGTCGTTGCCGTTGAAGGAGAATCCGCGACCGGTGATCCAAAGTTCAAAAAGGTCGCGGTCGTATCCGGGCGGTTTGCCCTGTTTGAAAAGCAGGACGTAAGAGAGGGTGATAACGAATGGCACCGCCCCGAGCGGGAAGCTGAGCTACCAGAAGAGGTGGAAGAAGCCGAACAGAACCAGGATCACGCCGATGGAAAGGGCAGCGGAAGCAACGACGGGCATGAAGAGATTGCCGTCGAGTCCAAAGGCCGATCCGGCGGAATCATCCGCCGCGTTGGTGTCGGTGAGTCGCAGGTCGTTCATCGCTTATCTCGTTGAGCTGGCTCGGGACGGTGCCAAAGGGTTAGAACGATGGGGTAAGGGTCGCGCCGCTGATATTGAAGATGGCGAAGAACGCGCCCATGATAGCGGCGGCCCCGGCGATGATGATGCCAGCCACGATGCCCATCTTGCCGTCCGCGTCGCCTTTGCTAAGCGCGTTGGCACCGCTCCAGATTTTGATCACGCCCCAGATGAAGCCGAAGAAGAAGACGATCCCGAGGGCGAGGTTGAAACTTTGCTGCAACTGGGCTGTGGTGCCGCCGCCCGCAGCCTGCGCCAGGATTGGATGAAAGAGACCGAGTGATTTGCCAGAGGAACTGGCAACCAGTGAAAGAAGAGAATTTGTCATGGCCAGATTAAGCCATGAACCAAGATTTTGCCGTTAACGCGTAGTAGGCGATTGGCGACTGATCGGTTTCAAGATAGTGGCCATCTAGTTTTTTCGCGTTTGGAAACAGGCATTTTTGAGGCGTAGAGTCGGCCCATTATGAACACTTTTTCTTCCGACATTCTCGACAAGCTCTGCAACTTGGAGCGCCATCTCAAAGCCAACATCAAAGGACAGGATCACGTTATCCTAAAAATTGCCTCGGTACTTCAGCGTGGGGAATTGGGCTTGGCGCATCCCAGTCGCCCCAAGGGATCATTCCTCTTTGTCGGTCCCACCGGCGTCGGCAAAACAGAAATCACGGCCTGCTTTACCGACTATCTTTTCGGCGAGGGTCATCTCCACCGCTTCGACATGTCAGAGTTCCAGAATCAATCCTCAGTGGAATTGCTTCTCGGCGCTTCCGCTTCTGAAACCGGAATGCTGGGTCGTGCTTTGGCCAAGCATAATCGTGGCACCCTGCTCTTTGACGAAATGGAAAAAGCCCATCCGCTCGTGTTGGACCTGTTTTTGCAAATCCTTGATGCGGGCCGGATCACCCCGGCCAATGGAGAAACGAGGAGTCTCAATGGCTACTACATCGTTTTCACGTCGAACATTGGAGCTGGCGAGGCCATGCGGATGGAAAGTTCGGCGTTCGCTACAATCGAACGCACCGTTCTCCGGCGCGTGGATCAAGCATTGCGTCCTGAGCTGGTGGCCCGCATCAGTGAAAAAATGGTTTTTAACCGTCTTCCATATGCCATCCAGCGGGAGATTTGCGAATTAATGATTGGCCGCGAAGTTGAACGCCTGGGCCAGCTCGGGCATAAGCTGATTATCGAGGCCGCCATGGTTGAACAACTCGTTCGCGAAGGATTCCATCGCACACTCGGTGCTCGTCCTATGCGCAACACCGTGGATCGATTTTTGCAGGAACGTATTGTCACACCTGTTCTTAATCGAAATTAATCAGACGTATAGGGACGTTGATGATATGCGCGCCAAAGCGGCAAGGCTAAGTCCTATCGATTGCACAGTACTTCTGCTTGTAGACAGATTGAAAATCGAGATCTTGGCAAATGCATCGCTCCACAACTGCAACCGGTGTCAGAAGGCTGCCCGATATCGACCCTGAAACTCGCAACCGTGTCGTGTTAGGAATGGGTTGACCCCGCATTCCACCGGCAGCAATGACGATTTCTGCGGCTAAAAATATTCCGGCCAGCGCAGATTGAAATGCCATCGGGACTTCCGTTCCGGTATTGGCCGTTGCACCCAGTCGAAAGACCATGCCTCCGCAAACGGCCTGCGAGTAAAAATGGCGGAGATTTTTACCTTCAAAGGCTAGCAGTTCATCAACCGGAATGCCTAAGGCGACCGCAACCCTTTCGAGAAAAGGACGATCTACCGGTTTGCCGGTCTGTAGTAAATCTCTGACAAGCATGATCTCCTGGGGCAATCCAATTGCCATACCCACCAAATCCGCTTCGCTGGGAACTTGTCCATCTGGAAAATATAGACAGCTCAGGCAAGCTTCTTCGCCATATTTGTAATGTCGAGATATTCCAACCTCATCGGCCTGAGTCCACGCATTTAAGACTTCCTTCGCCAAAGAACCACTTATGTTGACCCTTTCCTGGATCGTATCGACGGCAACCGCAAGCCGAGGCAAGTTCCAATCGCTGGATTCCAAGTAGTTAGACCATTTTTCAGCAAAGGTTTGGACGGTCAATTCTCGGTTCTCCATCGCCTGCTTAGCTAGATTAACCTTGGATAAACCGACCGAATCGTTCTTGGTAAGCACATAACGTTGGAGATTGCTTAACTCGATGAATTCATGATCCACCACGTTCAGGTTTCCGTGCACGCTCGACAGTCTTCGAAGAATCCAAATGACCGCATTACCAATCGCACCCGCTCCAATAAGTGCCGTGCCGCTCAGATCGATAGGAGCAAGACTCGGCTGTTCTTCTTGAATCGGATTTGTCGAGTAATCGAACAGACTCAGTGCGAGATTCTCGTCCGATTGAGGATCGTCAAGTTGATCACGAAATATGTATCGGAAGACATTTGCTGCTCCCAAGCATGCGGCGGCGGCTGCACCAAACGGATTGGGGCTACATCCCCAATCCATTGATGCAATTGTACTGACCTTGGCAATCCAACCATCTGAGCCAAGAAAAACAATGGGACACTGGGCGCGCACCGCGTCCGAGGGGGGACTATTAACGGTGGCAACTACCATCGAAAGGTCTGTACACGTAGTTCTAATCTCGATCTGCGGATTAATCTGGAGGGCCAATGAACGCATTCGATCCAACAGCTCACCTGAATCTGAACAAATCAGAGATATGGTGGGATACAAACGAGCCAAAAGATTGACCAAGAGTTCTATCGCAACAAGTTGTTCGGAATCCGTCACAGGGTTGTTGTCAAAGACGATCCCAACATTAACGCCCATCAACTTCTGCTCGAAGGCCGACCGATTAAATCCCCGTAAGAGGGTGGCGGCAGAAAGCGCGGTTTTGTCGAAGAATGAGGCTAAGGCCATTTTAAGGAATAATTTGGATGAGATCGAGTACTCCCGTTGCCGGAACTTCATCCCAAGTGTTTTCTGTGCTTAACCGAAATACGGCGCATTTACTCAGTTCAAAAGGTGATTGCGCAAAGTCCGGAACTACAATCGAAACGCATCCTTGCGTGGTGGCGATTGGAATTTCATCGTCCAACTGCGAATGGTAAGCATCCGTCGGGTGGCTGTGAATTTGAGCGATCAAAGTCAGTTGATTTTCGTAAAGCCATCGATTCATAAAAAACAGTTCGTCAGCGTCGATTAGCACGTAAAGGCCTTGGCCTCGATGCCCTGTTTGTCTCGGTATTACGGTTTCTTTGACATCGAAACGGGTTCCATTCTGAACGCCGGCCCAGGCAGTAAAACCCTCCAGTCCCGCTCGTCCAGCCTCGGCAAGAAATCCGTGCATTTTCAGGATCGCTCGGCTTGGTACGATGATCTGCGTAATATTGAGGAAGGAATTATTCAACGGGATTACCCTGGAAGTTTGTTATGACGATATTTAGGTTCAGGCCATATCCAACAATGCCCTCGACACCATAACGATGAAGGTTGTCGACCACGAAATGAAACGTGCCCTCACCCGCACCGCGATGAAGCAGCCAAGAGTCGCCCGTATGAGCCGGATGTTCATGATATTCCCGAATACCCGGAAGGCAGATGAAGGGCTTATGATCGGAGTGGGTTTGAAGTAGCTCTTGAATCATGGCGCCGGGAACGGGCCCCTTCTGTGGAATCAACCGTGGAAACCGCGTCAAGACCTCATTGCTTTTGAGAGGAACGAGCGTGAAGGGGTTAACCAAGGTGACGGATAGCGGTCGCAGATCGTAGTCAGTGAAATCAATGAGGGCCGAAAAAATAACTGCCACAGGATTAATTGCCTTGGCAAAAGCCACGAGTGCGGTGGGATACTCGTCCTTGAGGAGCCATATCCCACGCTTGACGTAGTCATTCCGAATCGACTTGAACTGGTTTAGCTCCGCCTCAAATTTGATCCGGGAAACCTGAGGGTCGACGTACTTAGCCAATGGCCCCGCCTCCACCAGCCTTGAGGTTTAAAAACAGTTTGGAGCATTCCGTTAATTTATAGTCCCGGACTGGTTTCGATTGATCCAGCGTTGTCCCCTTTTCATCGCGGAGCTGCCAGTTTTCAGGTTTCTGACCGGAATTATGACTTTTTTCTAGGGCGCGTTCGACAAGGAGCATTCCATGCTCCTGTGGTACGTATTTAACGTGTACGGGTTTGCCGTTCACGATCACCTCCACATGATGCTCGTGACGATGGTGTCCCGTTTTGCCGTGAGGGTGACAGTGAACGTGGCGTCCGTTATGAAGGCCACAGTCTTTGAGCCTGTGGTTCCGCACTTTGGGCGCATCCTCACCACTAAGGGTCAGGCAAAGCTCATGATGGCGGTCCGGCGAGATAATCTTGAGCAGCTCCTCCACGCTAATATCCGGATCAATTTTGAAGAGCTTCGGGTCTGCGGCCTCTTCCGTGTACACGTAAATTTCGATTTCAGTTCTCATTTTATTTTTTTGGGTTGTTCTTCGTCTCGATCTGTCTTTCAAAAGGAGCATGGTTTCTTTTAGGAAACCATGCAAGAAAAAAAGTTGCTTAAAAAGAACAGACCTGCATTGTAAGCCCAATGGCAAATGTTGGAAGTCGGATTCGTTCGCTTCGGTTAGAGCGACGAATGACCCTACCCGCTCTTGCGGACAAAGCAGGTCTCTCTAAAGGTCTTTTGTCAAAATTGGAAAATGCCGAAACTCCGAATCCTTCGCTCGAAACTCTGCAAAAGATTGCCGAGGCACTCAAAGTTACTCTAAGCGACATTCTGGATTCGGGCAGAATTGTCATGAAAAAGGTGGTGCTTCCTGAATCTCCACCGTGGTTGCAGACATTAAAAACGCGCCTGCAACAGGATGGAATTGCACCAGATGAGGATATTCTGCAGGCACTTTTGGTGCTCCAATCCCGCAAAGCTAGCAGATCGGACGACGATGCTTCGTGGTACCTCAGATACAAAAATCTTGAACTAAGTTTCAGAAAGTAGCAATAAACTGGAGGAGGTTGATGCTATTGCCTCTATGCGATGGCAAAATCTTCCCCAACCCCCAAATTAAAACGGCGGCGTAAAAGCCTCGCCGAAAAAATTCATCCCTCCGTTATTGCCCTCATGAAAGAGGCGCTAGCAGATGAATGTCCGATTGACGTCATCAGAAGAAAATGCCGTGCCATGGTCAATCATGGCAGAAGCTACGGGTGGAAGGGGCCACCTTTTGATCCCAAAGCTCTGGCGGGTCTGCACGATATTATCGTCGAAGAAACCCATACGCCGATGGATGGCGAGGGACAGATCCTGCCACGCCACGGCAAGACGGTAATTCAGTACAGGGCAGGAATTCTTCCGCAAAGGCAACGATTCACGATATGCCATGAATTAGCGCATACGTGCTTTCCTGACATATTTGACTTTGTCCGTCGTCGCGGAGCGGAAAGCGATGAAGATAAAGCGCATCGGCAGTTTGAAAACCTCTGCCATGTCGGGGCGGGGGAATTGCTTATGCCCTTTCCGGAGTTTCATCAGTCGGCCATTGGCCATTATTTCAATGGAGAGCTTGTGCATGCTCTTGCCACCGAATTTGATGCGTCCCTGGATGCAACCATCAAACGCTTAATCGATTGCTCGACCGAACCATGTGGTGCTGCATTTCTGACCGACGAGGCCTTTTCGACATTCGGCGCTTGGAAAGGACGCAATCGCGTAGTGTGGTATTGGCACAATGATGCGATGAAAGGCTACGTCCCTTCAGGAACACTCGTGCCCGAATCCTCCGCTTGCAATAAGTGCGTCGCAACCTCAGCAGATATTCCGGCTTCCCGGGAAACCTGGTACATCGCCAATAGTCCACGATCATTTTACGTCGAGGCCTTAAGACTTCCTGCAGTTCCAGAGAAGCCTGACTATCCCAAAGTTGCAGCTATTCTGCACTCGAAGCGACCGACTACCCTTTCGTAATGGGTTCGTCGGTGTCCTCGTTGGTCATTAAGATGAGGAGAGAAGAATGCGTATGCAGACTTCTATTGCCCGAAGCACCTGGCACACTCACGAAATGGCCAGAGCGACCGGCGTAGCGTGGACACGAGAGCAGCGTCTTATCGCGCTAAACCTCTATTGCAAACTCCCATTCGGCAAGCTGCACAAGGGGAATCCGATCATCAAGGAAGTCGCTTTGAAAATGGGCCGTACGCCAAGCAGCCTCTCGATGAAACTATGTAATTTTGCTTCGCTTGACCCAATATTGCAGGCTAGGGGGATTTCGGGATTGAAGGGCGTGACAAATGAGGACCGGTCTCTTTGGAGTGAGTTTAAGGCGAATATTTCCATTCTTGGCCCGCAAAGCGAGGAACTTCTCCACGACCTTCTGACCGCCAAGATGAATGAGGAAATTGATCTCCTTGATCACGATAGAATCCAGTTGGAGACGAGTAACGATCTAACTTCTCCTTTTACCCCTACCGAAGCCACGGCAACGGTGAAGGTTAGAAGAGGCCAGCAATTCTTCCGTCAATCGATTCTCAGCGCTTACGGCGTTCGCTGCTGTATCAGCGGCATCAACATCCCCCGCCTCTTGGTTGCCAGTCACATTAAGCCATGGCGTGATTTTCCGAACGAGCGACTCGACCCGAGCAACGGCTTATGCCTTTCAAGTTTGCATGATGCAGCCTTCGACAATGGCCTGCTTACCCTCGACCATCAAATGAAGGTTGTTTTGAGTAAGCGACTTCGCTCCTTCTTTCCACAACCGGCGTTGGAAGAAAACTTCGTCCCGTACGAGGGCATGGCCATCCGGTTGCCAGAGAAATTGGCCGAACCTTCCCAAGACTTTATTCGCTATCACCGCGAGAACGTCTTCAAGACCTGAATGGAACACGCCGGGATTTCAAACATTTCGAGCGCGCAACTTCTTCACCCACCCTGCGCTTTTAATATCCCGCTGCCAAATTCGGATAACCGTCCAACCAGTTTTCTGCAAAAGCCGGGTCTGAAATCGGTCACGGGCTTTATTGCCTGCGATTTTCTTGATCCAGAATTCACTATTGGTTTGAGGGATTTTCGCCCGTGTTGGATGTCCGTGCCAAAACTCACCATCCACAAATACGGCAATCTTTTGCTTCCTAAAGACAAAATCGGGTTTTATGGACATTCGCTTGGCAGATTCTCCGATCCGGATAACAACGCCTCTTCGCCACCCAGAGATGCTTTGTTTGCGAAATATCCTGATAAGAGCCAGTTCCGTCAATTTATTGCCCCGAGGCCGGATGCGAGACATGATATCCGAGCGTTTTGTTTTGGTAAAAACGTCGGCCATTTCAAATACCGTTCTTCTTAACCGCTTTGGCTTCTTTTTGTCCGCAAATCCCGACAAAATCACAAGTAGGACAACGAGGCTTGTCTCCTTCCTGTTTACGTGGTCCGGCGTCAAATTTGCGATCCCGAATTTCAGCAGCAGTTCGGGCAACTTCGTCCTGGGCTGCAGTTAATGTTTCGCGGTTCAGAGGAACACGTATCTCCCGCTTATCCTCCTCCTTGGCGTCGAGATAGCGAACGACTCCCAATTCCGGTTCGTATTCAAGCTCCTTTTGGGCGGCGAGAGCATAAATGGCCACTTGAAGTTTCATTTCCTTTTCGTCCAGCTTCATGTGTTTGTCTGAATCCGGATCTCCGGATTTAAAGTCAATCAACGTCACTCTGGGAGGATTGTCTCTTCGGACAATGTCGATAGCTCCGGAAACCAATGCCCCGCCGTCCTTATCCGGATAGGGAATCAAGGTTTCAAATTCCTTCTCCGGCTCAAAAGTCAGCCGACTCAGTTCATCTGCGGCAAAGCGTTTTATGTATTCAGCTGCTATCCGGATACCCTTGGCCCACATGTTCTTGGCCGGATCACCTGTGGTATAACGAAGGTAAAATAAACCACGATCCACCAATTTTTGCAGTTCAGCTTTCAAAAGCTTTTCGTCATTGGCCATGGCCGCCCAACGCACCGGATCAGAGTGGATTGCTCTCATCAAATTATGAACGCCTCGACCGTAACCGAATGCTTGGTCAATTGTCGGGGCGAAGCCCATTACTTTGCGCAAATAAAAGTCGTGCGGACAGGCTAGAAAGTATCGCAGGTCGGAAAACGATGTCGCTAGGTGCAGATTCTTATCATGGTCCTTGGGAGCGTATCTCAGTTCACTCAACAAAGCCGCTGGATCGGTTGTCACTCGTCCTCCAGATTGGTGAATAATTTGTTGAAGACCGGAGATGGCAGGCGTTTTTTTGGTTTTTTTCACTCCCTGTATAAATCTGGAAATTTTGGAACCCGAGTGGCTGACAAAGAGAAACCTCTCTGCTCTTGTCAACGCGACATACATCAGGCGACGTTCTCCGTCGTGATTTTCATTGTCCGACAGGCCAGCTACATCAATTTCATGTGCCAACTCAGGACCAATGGGAAGGTCGGCTTGACGAGAAGCCATACTGCTCGGAAATCGCGAGGAATTAACGTCAGCAAGGAACACGGCAGCAAACTCCAGACCTTTCACAGCGTGAATGGTGCTGATTGTTACTGCTTCAGGTTGGACCATTAGGGGTTGCTCTTTAGTGCGTCCATCTTCGGCTCCGAATTGGCACAGACCAATCATCTGCCATTTATAGGAACTCACACTGGTCCATCCTGGGGTTTCAATCCCAGTGATCAGTTGACTCAGCGCTCCAAGGTGAAACATGGCTGCCTGGCCCCGACCTTCGCATGTATCCCAGTTCTCCACTTCTGCCTCTGCCATCAACCAATGAAACAGTTGCTGAGGAAAAAGCCGCCGCAATGTCTGTCGTCTTTCTAAAAAGTCCCTCAACGCCTTCGAGCGCAGGGGACGGGTCTGACCAGCACCGAAGGCCTGTCCAGCAATGCGGTCCCGTATCATTGTCGCCGCAAGGAAAAGACGATCCTCGGCGTCCCTGCTGACAGGAAGTTGAGATGTACGCAACGTCCGTGCCGCTGCCCGCAACACATCCTCCGGTTTTGGTGGGCATTGCAGAACATTTCCAATTCGCTGAGGAAGACTCTTATTACCGAAGGGAGAGCCGATGAACTCGTCGATGTCAGCGGTCAACCCGAGGGCTCCAACAAAAAGCAAAACCTCAGGCTGAGAAAACAGATCGGGGCCGGCACGAACAACGGAAGGGATGCCGGCTTCCTCCAATGCTCTCATATACGTGCGGACATCGGTAGATGAACGGACCAACACAGCCACATCTGAAAGAGCCAACCCACGATATTTTCCATCACGCCGATCGTGCAGCGCCCCCTGAGCTTCGGTTGGGACCAATTCACGGATCGCCTGACCTATCCATCTCGCTTCTTGGGAACGATCTCCAAATCCGATCAATGCCACATGCGAAGGATGGTGGTCGGTTCGTCCAGTGCTGCCGTGCTTCATGGGCGGAGTCCGCATGGAACGGACTGGACCGATGGTCTCAGCCCACAGATTTGCCACTTCAATAATTCGCCCGGTGGAACGGAAATTCTCTTTTAGGTCAACAACCTCCGCATTGGGATCATTTTTAAATTCCTCCCAAAGCTCCGCTACCAGATCGACCTTAGCCCCACGAAAGCCATAGATGGCCTGACGATGATCGCCTACGGCAGTTAATTGTCCGGACTGTCCGGTGAGCAACCTGATTAACTGCATCTGCACCGGGTTGATATCCTGCACTTCATCGACGACCAGGTGAATATCTGCCTCCTGAATGCTTTTTTGCTGTGCTAAATCCTTTTCAAGACATCGAATGAATTCGGCTTGCGAGGTACTGAAATCTAAAAATCGTCGGCAATGCAGATAGGTGTAGTAGCGTGCTGCAGCCATACCAAACGCTTTTGCTTCATCCGAAGCTCCGACCTGGGTAAGAAGCTTAGCTTTCTTGCACCATTCTTCTTCTGCTGGCCCCAGCTCAACTGGTGCCACCTCTTTAGGAAGTTCCACTTCAAAGCGGTGATGCTCTTGAAGTTGGTCATAGGCCTGAATAAACTTATCCGTTGTTGCGAAAAAACCTTCTTTCAGCGCGCCCTGTAACGCCTTCAACCCGAGAAGATTATTGTAACTCTTAAGGATCAGTGCTGCACGTGCTCCTTCGTCGAGGATATCGTAGTTATGATATTGGTCCGGCCAGAATTCACGGAGTTTAGCCAGACAGTACCCATGAATGGTTCCAATATGCATTCCACCCAGCGAAACCTCTTCGCCTGGAGGGGTGATTTTGCCGATCCAAGAGCGGATACGGAACTTCATTTCCTCTGCCGCCCGTTCAGTGAACGTGAAAGCTACGACTTTGTCTTTGGGAACTCCTTCGATTCCAACCCACCAAGCAATGCGACGGGCCATAACCTCCGTCTTTCCCGAGCCAGCTCCAGCCACCACCAAAACCCGACGCTTGCCGGAACGAACGGCATCCGCCTGGTCGTTGGTCAGCTTTTCAAGCAGCAAGTCTCTTATGTTTGGAACTTTTCCCTTTGCGCTCATAAGTCAGAAGATGTTTGCGAATATGTCGTGCCTGGGCTTCCGCAAACTTTGGGGGAAGAGCTTCGCCGATAAGTGAAGCGATTTCTCCCATACACATATCCTTGGGGAACTTATAAGTCGAGGGAAACGATTGGAGTCGCATTGCTTCGTATATGGTAATAGCGCGATCCTGTACAGGATGAAGAAATCGACCTTTAGAGGGGTTGTGACAAAATCGAGTAATGGTGGGAGCAACCGTGTTCCATCTCATTCGACCGTACACATCCTTGAAGCCATTGGTTCTCATATGACACTGAAGCTGGTGTCGCTTTCCCAAATCGCCATGACTGCCTCCGTCTAATGGAATGCGCTTGATTCTCCTCATCACTTTGGAAGAGTGGTTCATGAACATCTGGTGCAGACGGTTCCGCGATTTCGAAGGCTCCATCAAGCGGCCAATAACATGCTTTACAGTGACGGGGGAAGAAGTTTCCGGTTTAGGCAGTTCGATTGGACCAAGCCGAGAAGCAATTAAAATCATTCTTCGCCGGCGTTGAGGAACTTTAAACTGTGCTGCATTCAAAATTCCACTTTTTATCCACTTGTAACCTGCCTTCCGCAACCTTCGCTTCGCTTCCTTTAATCTCCAGTCTGTTAGCAATGCTGGCACATTCTCGATTAGTATGGTCTTGGGTTGAAGGAAACTGGCCAACCGCACGAACTCAAAAATCAGTCTATTTCTTGCGTCTTTTATGCGATCAGATCCATTCAATGTGCGCATGGTTGAAAAACCCTGACAGGGTGGGCAACCCGCGAGAAGGTCAAGTTCGCCGTTGGCTAATTTGAGTTCGGTTATCAAAAGAAAGGGATCTATCTTCTTGATATCGCCATAAAGTCTAACCGTATGGTGGTTGATTTTATGGGCTTCGCGACCTTTCTCACTAATTTCAATTCCCGCAAGCAGTTTAAACTTAGCCCTTTTTAGGCCTTCACTCAAACCTCCACATCCGGAAAAGCAATCGATAGCTAACAAAGGCATATGTAACGAGCTCCACTGTGTCTAGATTAGCATCTGCTGCCCCGATCCGAGGGGTTCACTCTCCTCAAATTCATACGTCTCGGCATTCCAAACCAGTGCCTGATTCGGGATGGGTTGATAATATGCCGAGTTTACTGAGAGCCTATATCTTCGATCCGGCGAAGCGGTATTCCGCTTTTCCACCTGAAAGAAAAAGTCGGCTGCTTGTACGAGAGCATGCAGCAAGGGACGATGCCCTCGCAAAACAAATTCCAGATCAGGAGCGGTCTGACCATTATCAGTAGCGACTCGCGGGGCTCTTGCATTAGGTGACGATCCAAAAGTGGTGAAGGTAAACGTTGTAAATGTTGTTACTACGGTTACTTGGTATCTTGTAAACAATGAGTAAATCGTAGGCCAAATCATGTCTTCGCGTTCCAACTTCGGAAATTGCAAAAACACATTGTGAATGCCATCAATAAGAACACCAGTAATTGGACGTCCCTCCATTTCGGCTTTATCCAGCTCCCAAATAATGCGCCTAATAAAATCTTCCGGCGTGATATAGCCTGGTGTTAGAACAAATGCTTTTAAATCGGGCGAGATATCTTTGTAAAAAGATCGGGCGCGCGCATAAAGATCCCGCTTTGCCTGAGTGTAATACTTCTCTGGATACAAAAATGATATCGCTAAGATTCTTCGCCGATTCCTTGAGTTTTGATACTTATTGGCATTGGAGCCTGCTTGCGTTAGTACTGGCGCCATTAAAAATTTAAGTCCTAGCGCAGACTTTCCTGAACTCCCATGCCCGTAGATTAAGATTCTGGAACTCTCGTAAGCGTTTACTAGTCTAGTTGGCACTGAGACCCTTTTGTTCTTCTTCTCAATGAACAAAGTATTAAGAATGTGCTCGGTGCTGGGCGGAGGAATTTCGTGGGTCTTTTTAGCATCTAGCTGAGAGGGTAACTGAGGAGCGATCCTCACCCCCTCCTCACCGGAGAGGTGGAAAACATGGGTTCCAGGCCTCGACAACTGGAGCCTTGTCTTCTGAAGTTGAAACAATCGAACAGGCTTGGAGTTTGCGGCGTTCGTATCGGAATATTGTAAATTAATTACAGTGTCAACAGTGTATTCCAAGCGCGACTCCTTGGGAATGCCGTCTGCAGATAAGAGAAAGACAATGCATCCGAGTTTGCGTAGTCGCTCAACTAGCTCGCAAAAATAATTCAAAGCATTTTCTCGCGACATATGTCCCAAGCCTCCAAGCCCATCAATGATAACAATTAGGGGGGCTATCGTAGGAATGCTTCGTTCATTTTCTGTTGAAAGCTTCAACTTGGGTATTAACTCTGATTCCATCGGCTTGATGTATTCAGAGATGAATTTGTGCATCTCCAGACCATGTTCCGAATTCACTTGAAAGGGATAAAACCAGCTATTGATAACCTTCGGGTTTAAGGTCGTATTCCTAAAAAACGGGGGAATAAGAGTAGTTAGTCTGGATCTAAGCCTATCAGGCCCCTCCTCTGTCGTAAAATAAAGCGTAACTGTACCGTACGGAGCAAGTGCGGCCGCTACAGCAAGTGAGAGGGAAGTTTTTCCAGTTCCCGGCTCACCCGTTAAACTGATTACAAGTGAGTTGCTTTCGCTTCGCCGAAGCCCTCCATAAAAGACGTTGGATGCTCCATCTATCGCCAACGGGATTCCGGTTATCTCATTTACGATTTCCTGCGCATCCGCGAGATCCGTAAGCTTTTCTAAGAGGCGAAATTCATAAGTCGGCTTTTTTTCATTTGCTAAACAGCCGAAGTCTAAATAATCCTTCTTTCTCAGCCAAGCCAAACAATCTTTTATTGCTCGAGAGCGACTAAAACTCTTCTTATTAATTGTTCCAAATCTGATACGCAGAATTCCCCGTAGTGCCAAATAGTGCGCTAGGAACCGAGACGCTCGACTCAGGCTCCTTTTGTAGGGAATGTTATCTCGATGTGAGATGTGAGCTCGAAAACTGAACACAGCCTCAACAAGCTCCTCTAGATTGAGTCTTGTCCATTTATCAGGAATATGTTCTGAATCCGGATGAATCAAAAATACTGCGAACAACTGCTGTCTAGCCGCCGCGAGGGCGTAAGCTTGGGAGGCGGTATATGCGGGAATTGATAAGATATTAACCAATATCGTGAGCGGTGATGGCACGAAGATGGTGCTTTGATCGAGGACATTGGATTTCTGAACTTTCTCCCATTCTAATAAGCAAAGCCTACTGATACGAGGAAGAGTATCAAATGTCTGAGGCTTTCCGCTCCTTCTTGGAATTCCCTCGATGATGTGCTTGTTTAACTGGGGCACCCTAGAAAACCACTTTCTTTTGAGCAGTGATTTCGCGATGCTCTGCAATCCACTGTAGACTTTTACCGTATGTAGCTCTTTACCCTCAAAATCGGCCTCAGCTAGCAGGGCTAGTGAGTCGTAAATGACTTCTAGAACAGGAGGGACTAACTCCGCGTATTCGAAGGTATTAGGCGTGGCCGGCATGATTAAGCACTCGGTTGAAAAACCAAGGGTTGGCTGGTTCTAAGGCTATCTCTTACTTCAATGATAAATTTCTGATAGCGGTTGCGATTGCTAAGAGTTGTCGCTGACGGCATTTTTAATACTTTCAATGCGTTTCTAAGTTTTTGCGAGCCCACAGTATCGTCCGTTGTGCTGTACTCACTGACAATGGCCTCTACATAGGCAGGACCTGCTGTCTTCCAGAGATACGGAAAGCGACTTGCTATCGCGGCGACAAACGTAGGCGTACGAGGAAGTTTTCCAAGAAAGGCTATGGCAAAATCTGGGGACGTACTCCATGCGAGGTCAAACCACAGCGCGGGCCGGTTGGCCATTAACGCGGTTTCTTCCAAAAGACATTCCTGGCTGAACTTCCATAAGCTCATGCTCATCAACCTCATTAAATCTGCTCTTTGCGACAGCAGGTCCTGCGTTTGAAGAACTTTCAACATTTTCCGAGCAGGTTCGAGGATTGAGGGCAGCGGAACTTTTACCATGAGGAGGTAACTTAAAAGATTAGAGGAGGCGCTCGCAGATAATTGATTCCAATGTTTTATAAAATGAGGAGCTGCCGCAATGTGTACTTGAAGCAATTTGCTTTCCAGAGTTGTCTCAGACACTTGCCGGGCGAGTTTAAGCAACGCCGTATCCCCTGACTTATCCTCTTGCTGAGGTGAACAGGCCAAGTCATAAACGTACTTAAAGTAGCGATCTACACTCCATTCAGCTTCAGATTGTGTCATACGATTGCGATCTTGGTTACAACATTGTGGATGAAATTAGGATTGTGAACTATCTCCTCCAATCCGGTCTTGTATTTCGCTTTGCATGGTTTTAGAGGCTTAGTGCGCCCCCCGGGAGCCCATTCTGGCATTATTCCCGCGTCAAGGCACGTTGGTTTAAATGCGTTTAGTTTTGGGACCAGGATGTGTCCAAAGATCACGTGGTCTCCTGTCCCGTAGCTCGGAAGGCCCAAACGGCAGGAGATGTCGTGTGTGACCAGAGCATAAAATGCATCTTTGTCGCCTTCCGAAGACTGAAAACTCCACATCTGGTAGAGGGCGAGTTTAGAAAACGGGGGAAATGTCGCCCTAATATATTCAATGACGTCATCCTCTTCCAAACTAACCATTAGACGAATCGTTTCCTCAGCGATGTGCGGTTCGCAGTCTAGAATTTCCTTCGCCATTAGCGTACGAGTAAATGCGGTGAAAAGCCTAGCCGCACCAAGAACTTCTCCAGGTCCAATTTTAGCCGGGGGGCCAACTTGTTGGTTCTTCTTGTCGAAGAAAAACTGCTCTAACCAACTGACCATGTCTCCCTTGGAAAAATTGCCAAGATGTTTCAAAAACGCCTTCCGCTTTTTGGCGGGCAAAAAGGTATCTCTAATGAAATTTGAAGCCAACCGTGGATGCGCCTTTTTATAGAGCTTGATAATCTGTGATTCTGTGAACTTCATAATCGTTCCGTTCAGAGAATTTTGGTCGTTTCCTCGCCGAATTGAGAAATGACACGAACTGCGATTTTTTGATCCTTCATGATTTTGAAAGGATGGCTGACGTGGCCGTAGATACGGGCGAACGCTTCATCGTCGATTTCGATCTTGAGGAGTTGCTCGGCGCGTTTTTTGGTTGCCAAGAGGGAGAGATTTCCAAGCTTCTTCTTCCAGTCATCGAATTCGTCCTTGTCGCCACCGCAGAAGAACACCTGCTTTGCCACAAAATTGGAGCCATCGTATTGGTCGTCGAGCATCCAGTAGGCGATGTCGTTAACGTCGCGGCTCTTCACAACATCTTTGATGGGATCGTAAATGTCCAAGCCGGCAATCTCCACGGTCGCGGTACCATCCTTGTTTTTGGTAAGGCGAATATCAGGTTCACCAATTGTGACGAAAGAGGCAGCCTTTTTATCCTTCTTGAGAAGCCCTTCCTGCATAAGGTCATCATGCATGCGAACAATGGAGACAGTAAAGAGACCGAGGTTCTTGGTGAGTTCTTGAATACCGCTTTCAAACGAAAAGCCCAAGATCAAGAGCCATTGAGCGTCGCCTTTCTGCCTGCATTCCTTGACTGCCTCATTAACCGCCCGTTTGGAAACAGTCCCAAACTTTGGACCTACGTAAATGTAAGCCTTCCTATCCCCTTCAGCCGTGCCATAAAATCCCTCAGCATGAAGATTAGTCGAAGCCATGCGGTCGATGCGGACGAAGACTGCATTTTCTGCTTTGTCGCCAGTTTTGACGCCTGCTGACTTGAGATGTTCAAAAACGAGATCTTCGAATCCAGCCAATTCTTCGCTATCTTCGCGCTGTCGTGCTAATTCCTGCGGAGAAATAGGCTCGTAGTTTTGGAGGGTTTCGACAGTGAAAGGCCCCGCGACACGAAGACGCTTTTTGTCCTCTTCCGGCTTGTCGTAAAGTACTTCCTCACCGGGCGGTTCATCATTCGCAATTGATCCCAATGTTATATGTGGGACTTTTTTGTAACGAAATCCCAAACGAATATCGCAAGTTTCCTGATCATATAATCTGTAATAGGGAAACGAGGCCGTTAAAAGGCGGCTTTTAGTAATATTGAGCGCAATTCTAGAAGTATCCGTGACGATCCAGCGCCGTCCCCATTGCTCGGCCACATAGGCTGTAGTGCCGCTTCCGCAGGTAGGGTCAAGCACTAGGTCCCCCGGGTCTGTGGTCATTAAAAGGCACCGTTGCAGGACTTTGGTGTTGGTCTCAACAACATACTCCTTTTTCCTGCCAAATCCGCTTGTGGCAGTGTCATTCCAAATATTGTCGATTTCGAATACAGGATAATCATCTAAATATCGCTTATACCGAAGCGTGTTGCCTACTAACATTAGCCTTTTGGCGTTCGCTAGTTTTTGCATACCCCCCGTTTTAACGCCGGGTTTCCAGTGTGTATTCGGCGGGCAGCGAAAGGTCCTGTTGTTCCAAATGAATTCCTTTTCCGTCGGATCGGATGGGTCTCCCTGCGAGTATAGAGTGTCGTGAGCGAGTATCCTCCAGCCTGGAGGTGCTGGCTCTTTACCTTCGATTTCTTCTTTCGTCATCGGTCGCGGATCGGAAGATAAATCTTCGGGCTCAACATAAGTATACTGGCCCGATCCATCCAATGCGCCTCCAACTTTTGTTCTAGTGGGCTGTTTGAATTTTTTCTTTACGGAGACTTTGTCCTTCCCATACCAAAGTAGATAGTCAGTGGACGAAGATAGTAAGGATGCACTTTGTCCTCCAGTAGTGCGAAAGGCAATTAGACCACAGAAATTAGCGCTACCGAAGACTTCGTCCAAGAGACAGCGAACCAGATGGACATTTTCATCTGAAATTTGAACGAAACATGAACCTGATTCATGAAGCAATTCGCGGGCGACAAGCAGACGATCTCGCAGATAGCTCAAATAAGAATGAATGCCGAGCTCCCATGTGTCTCGAAATGCCTTTATTTGTTCCGGCTCGGCGGATAAGTCATCATCTTTTCCGTCGGTGATGGCTCGGCTATTTAATTTAATCTGCCAATTAGATTCATATTTGATGCCGTACGGAGGATCAATGTAGATACATTGAACTTTTCCGGCCATCCCTTCCCTTTCAAGTAGGGAGGTCATCACGATCAGACTGTCGCCTTGAACAAGGCGATTTGTCCAGCCATCAGAATGGGTGTAGTAATCACTAACCTTTTCTAGCTCGTCACGCCCAAGAGCGTTACCGAAAAGCTCATTGGTGCGGAAGAGATCACCTTGATCCGGGTTTGACTCAACTACCTTATACAAGCCGCGGATTATTTGTTCGGGAGCAATGTGTTCATGTCGGTAAAGTGAACGGATGTCGACAGCGGTAAGGTCTTGGTCGTCGGATTCGCCGTACTTGCTCTTCCAGAACAGCTCTGGATCCTGTCCACGGTGGACGATGGGATTGCGGATAAATTCAGCTCGGACTGGGCCATCTTTGACATGCGGGTTGGCATCTTCATAGCCAGCCTCTTCGGAGGAAGGAAGGTGAGCACGTTTTTCCGTTTTGTGCTTGTAGGACTTTATGGCTTTGGGTGGTTTAGGCATGGACAAGTCCTAGCTTTGAGATTGTGAATGGTAGAATGAGATTCGCCAAGTCTTTGACGGCGGCTTCCGAGTCGAGTTCGAGGAAGTCCCACCGGTCCCATTCGTGTTTGTCAGCGACAGCGTTAACGGCTGGGAGCCAGCGATGACGTATTGTCCAGAGCTTGGCTTCTTTGTCGAAGCGCGTACCGGAGACTTCCACGATTAAGTTTTGGACAGAGCCGTCTTCCTTTTTCAAGCGTACAATGAAATCAGGCATGTAATCACGCTCTTTACCCTTTTCATCCACATACGGAATGCGAAATCCGAGAAAGGCATTCTTGACCCAGGTAAGAACACTTCCTTGGTCCACCAGATCATCAAGAATTTTGGCAGCCTTTGCCTCCCATCCGCTATCGACCACAACAAGATTCACATGACTGTGTCGGGTTGGGTAAACGTCCTTCGACGTATTGCCGTGAACGTGACGGGTTGAGCCAATCGGGTTGTAATAATTAAGAACAGGACGAATGAGTTCATCTCGGCTCAGATCGGGATGGATACCCCGAGCAATATGGGCGACGACAGCCGCTGGGTCTCGGAAGAAAAGGAGTTTTTTCCATTCGGGAGATTTTCCCAAGACTCGAACTTTGGTTTCATACCATTCACCGACGATTTCCTTCAGGCGATGGAATTTGTAAAATTCAGGAGCGGATTGGTTTTCAGAGAAGTGGTCACGAAGAAGTCTTTTGGCGATTGCGTAGAAGATTTCCTGCTCTCGCCGTTCGAGGATACTGTTGACTGTGAGAGTCTGCTTTTGTCCTGAGACGGCTGTGGAGAGGATGGTCTCGGTGGGGAGGTCCGTTCCATCAATAAGATAATCATCAACTCCAGAAAAATCGGCTTTGATCGGCCCTTCGGGATAATCAAGGCGGTAGCCTTCAACGGCGGGAAAGGTGATCTCATGGGCTTCTCGTTCGTGAAGAGCAAATATGCGGGTGTAAGAAGGAGGATCAACCGGATCAATGCTCCCTCCTTTGAACAGTTTGAAGGGAACGCCGATGATGTGGGCGTATTCAGGCGGGAACTTGGTCGTAACGATACGACGCTTGTCCGACGTTGGATTACCTTCCTTGTCGTATCCCTGCAAGAAATAGCGTTTCCGACGTAGCGCTCGGCCCGCCACCTGTTCGCAAAGCAGCTGGGAACCGAAAGCCCGAATTCCCATAATGTGAGTAACCGTATTGGCATCCCAGCCTTCTGTGAGCATCGAAACGGATACAACGCAACGAATGTGAGAGCCCAGGGCATTACGCTTGCCGACGGTATTTACGATCTCCCGGAGTATTTCGGCCTCCGTTATGTCCTCGGCAGCCCCTCGTCCGTGTATGCGGGCATAATCGCGCTTGAAGTTTTCAATCTCTGGAGCGAAGACGCGTTTGAAGTCGGTGTCGATTTGACCGGAATTCTCCAATGCGTCGCTGTCGATCAGGAGGGTGGGAGGCTTCGTGCGGGTTTTGCCGGATGCCGGATCAAAGTTGGAAAACAGGTCAAGAGCACCTGGAACAACATCGGATACATCATTTTCATCGGTCAATTTGTAGCCGGCAATGTATTTGAAAACTTCCTTCGAGACAGAAGTGTTATTGCAAACAATGATGAAGACGGGAGGAGTGTCATCAATTTCCAATTGAACCGTGCCCGTTGTGTGCAAAGAGTGGGCACGACGGTCGTATTCCTCCTTGTAGTGATCATAAAATTGCTGAAGCGCGGCCTTGATGAGATCGGGGAGATGGGGAGGCTCTTCCCGAAGCTCGGTTCCCTCTTCCTTGGCCCTCCTGCGAGCGGTTTTGCGGCCGGCACGTGGAAGATCGGCACGAACGTGCTCGTAAAGATTACGTAAAACCGGAAGGTCAACGGATGAGGTGTCGTCTTTCGTCGGAAGGTATGGAATTTTTACCAGACCAGACTCGATAGCTTCGATAAGCCCGAAGTCGGAAACAACCCAGGGGAATAAGGTGTACGGCTCATATCCAGAGCCCGTGAGGAAATAGGGTGTGGCAGAGAGATCGTAGATGCCAGCAAGCTTGAAACGGGCACTGATTTCACGCAGTCCGGTAAACCAGACTGCTGCGCGCTTATTCTCCTCCTCTGTTTCCTCGCCTTCGGCTACGCGATTATCCTGACGAGGAAGATAGCAATGGTGTGCCTCGTCATTGAAGACGAGGAGACGGGTCCCAGATTTAAAGGAACCGAGAACACGGCGTACAACTTGGGACCAATCTTCGGTTTCGTCGCGTTTCTTGCCGGTCGTTGGATCGAGCTTGCCATCAAAGGCACCACGCTTATTTCCCTGGAGAGTCTTAGGTTCGAAGGCATGAAAGTTAACGATGACCAGACGCGAGTTGATTTCCAATAGTTCACGCCTCCATGTGCGAGGCGTAAGGTATCGGGCGTAATAATAATCTTCTGTTTCTATTCCAGTTCTCGGATCAACACGGAGAACGCCAAGACGGTCGCGTATTGTAATGCCGGGGGCGACAATCAGGAAATTATCAGCAAAGCGCGTATCTTGGCGGTATTCTCTGCGATTAAAAAAATGATAAACCAAAAGGGCCGCCATAACGACTGTTTTGCCGGTTCCCGTTGCCATCTTGAATCCAATACGGGAGAGGTTGTCGATATCGTTGGAGGAAACCTTTTGATAATCAGAAAGCCGGCGAAGAATATTTGTGCCAGCGTTTGAAGTAGGAGCTACCTCGTTCAACCAAATGGCGGTTTCGAGGGCCTCCTGCTGGGCAAAGAAAAGTTTTTGGTCATCAGCGCGTTCTTCGTTCAGAAACCAAAAATTCAGAAGCTCGCGGGTTATCCTTGTGGTGTTGGGATATTTGGCTTCACGCCAAACGGCCACCTCTTTGCGCACAAGGTTGACCATCCGTGTGCCATATTCCGGGTCCGCTTCTTTTATCGAAAGCAAAGATCCCTGAGCGCCCTGCGGAAGAGGAATAGTTTGGACTATTGGGACGAAGGGCCGACGTCCCTCAACAATTTTCGAGTAATCCAGTTCACCCCGATCATTTGTCGCGTAGTGTAAGCGCGGCTCCTGATACGGATTATTAAGAATGGGATTTTCGGACGGCATCGGAGTCGTTGCGTTGTTTTATTGCCGCAAGCAATCAGAACACGCTGCTCCCATTGAGATTAGGCGGCTGTTACTTATCGAAAAGCTCAAAGTTCACGATCCTTAAGGATCATCCTTTTCTTTCTGTCGAAATCGATTGGCAATCGAGGCACTCAAACTTGCACTCGATCCAGCAGGTTTCCTAAGCACTGTCTTAGAATGGAAAGATCACTTTCTCATCAGATTCGCAGAGACGGCTTTTTCACTCTTTCGGTCTTGAGTAGTGAGAAGAGTAAAGCGTGTTGGCTTAAGCAAGATTTTGCGAAAGCGTTGCTCGCAGTGTTTGACCACAGCTCTATGCTTGGGCAGGGCACGAAGCTCGTGCGGTTTGATCCAGTGTTCATCCTGCTCGGTCCAACTGGTGTTACTTTTTCCGAGAGAGCGCCCGTACGTGCGTTTCTTGATGGTGCGTTTGCCAACGGCATCGGCGATCATGTCGGAAGCCTGTTTGTCGGCGGCGGTAAAATAAATCTTGTTTCCGAGGTTAAGCAGGAATACCTCCGCACGTTCTCGGCTTCCCATCGGTGGGATGTAGGAGGTGGGTGACTGGGTGGAATTGATCGTCGTCGCACGCGCACCGCGGATTTTGTCCACCACGTTGAAATCGGAGATGCCGTCTTCGCTGACCAAAACCGTTTCCTGGGCTTCATCGAGTACCATGACGATAAGGTTCTTCTTCCGTCGTTCCTCAGCAGTCAAATCGTACCGACGAAGAGCATGGAGGTAGAACAGTACTTTCAGGAGCAGGCCGATGTACTTCTTTTCGACTTGGTATTTCTGCGGAATTTTGACGCTGATCAATTTGCCCTGGTCGATCTGGCTCAAGCTGAACGTTGGGTCCATCGGACAAAATACCTCGGCAATGTCCGGTGCGGTGAATGGCTGGAGATAATTGAACACGGTCGAGCGAATGCCGCTTAACTGTTCGGGCGGTTGTTTCTGCAGCTCGACAAAATAATCAGTCAATTCCTGGTGCTGCGGCTGTGTCTCAGCCAGTTTAACCAATTGTTCGGTAATGGTTTTTAGCTGGCCGAGGTCGTTGATGATGTAGCAGCAATTGTCGATGGTAATGCCATGCTGGAGAACCTTTAACGCCGCAAAACCGTTCTGAATCGCGGACTGGGCCGCATTTTTGAAAAAGGCTTGCCCTCCCTTTTGGCCTGCCGCCGTCGCCACATCGACAAGGATTTTGGCATAGGTGGAAAATGGAATGGAGGCGTCTGCGAGGAAATTCATGGTGCAGGGCGGCCTCCAATCAGGCGGCGCGTCATCCGGCCTTACCTCGATCTGAACCAAATCCTTTTCGCATTTGAGGTCTTTCGCGATGGCTACGAGCGGTTCGCTCAAATCTCCTTTCGTATCCAGAGCCAAAATGCCGATGTCGGGCCGGTTCCTCTTCAGAGCATGGATGATTGGCACAACGGCGCTGGCCGTCTTGCCGGAACCGGTCCGGCCATCAATCTCCCAGCCTCGGCAAAAGTCTTCTTCATCCCAACGGATGCCACCGAGTTCCAGCACGTAATTGGCATTCTTGTCCTCCGGCAAAAAGCCCCGATACACAAACCATCCGGCACTGAAACCGAACAGCAACGTGGCCGGGTTGAGCGAATGGGTGTACCATGTTGCCGCGAACGCGAGCGCCCCGCAGCCTAATGCGCAAATAAAAGCCAGCATACGCAAGCGGTGATGAGAACGCCGGTCGCACACCCTCCCCAATAGGATGCCCTCCATTGTTTCCGGTTGTACTCAGTCGCACTCGCCTGGATCGTTTGCAGGAGCTTTTCCAAGCTGGTTGCCACCAGGACTGTCTTTTCGAGGATGTCGGCGATTGGCTGCTTCATCTCCTTCTCGATTTTGGTCTTCAGGTGAAGATGTTCCTGGGTCAGGGAGTCGTTCACCTTGCCGAGGTTGGTACCGATCTGCTGAATCGTGCCGGCGAAGCCTTCGATCTTGTCGATCCGTGATTCCAGCGCGGCGCTCAATTCCATCTGGGCCTGCTTGGTGATGTCCTGCATGTTGGCGACACGTTTCCAATGCCAGGCGAGCAGAACAATCGTCGGATCGTTTTTCGGCAGGTTAAAGGAGGTCATCAGCCATTTCAGGTCCTCCGGCAGGTGGTCGCCGTTGAAGACTTCTTCGGGTGGGCGTAATTCGATTTGTTCGGGCATAAGGTTAGGGAAGTAAGAGGGGTTTCACGGTGTTGAACTGGGCGTAGCTCTGTTCCAGAAAGCCACGCACACGCGAGCGGTCGGCCACGGCCACCTCGGGGTGGTTCAGGGCGTCGCCAAAGCCAATGTCGTGCGAATCGAGATACACTACAGTGCGCTCCAACAACGGTGGCAGGGTGATCTCCTGTCCCTGATGTTCTTTCAACAGAGAGGTGCGAAGCTTGGAAGCTTCGTAGATGGAAAAGTTCTTCCCCTTGCCGTGGTTTTTCACGACCAGGTATTCGGCTTCCTTGCCGAATTTTTCCAACGTGTCGGCCATGATGACCGTGCAACTTTTGTCGGGCGTGATAACGAAGACAAAAGTGAAGGAAAGGTGGAGTTGGCTCCGTTCCTGGATCAGCCCCAGGTCCTTGAACCAGTGATCGAGTTCATTCAGCGAGCGGGCCGCGCAATCGACAAGGAGAAGCGGTTGCTTTTCGACTTCGTTGCGGATTTCGTCGAGCGCGCCATCCTCTTCGATGTCGATCTGAGTCGTGGCGTCGGGATAAAACTGAGCGAGGTTGGGATTGACCGGGTCAATGTCGAAGGCGTGGAAGGGCTGCTTCGTATCGAGGTAATACTGAACCAGGGCACGCGAGGTGAAGCTCTTGCCGACGCCGCCTTTGTCGCCGGTGACAAAGACGATGCGTTTGGAAGTGGTAGGCGAATTTTCGTTGGTGGTTGGCATAGGTTTAGACAGGCCCCCGCAAGCTCCGCATTTTCTTCTGCGGTTGGGAGGCAGGGTTATGGGTTGTGATAAGGCCCGCGTTATTGGACGCGGGTAAAATCGTGGGCGCGGCGGGCATCGTTTCGTTGGCATTCGGTGCCTGGAATCCTTGGCTGAGACGCTTGATCTCGGTCGAATACTTGCGGCAAAAGCGGATGACAGCCTGGTCGGAAACATGGATGCCATGCTCTTCGAGCAGTTCGCGAATGGTCTGGTAGGCGGCGCGTTTTGCCCGAAAACCGAGAATGATCGGCTTGAGCGATTCCAATATGGCGGCCTGCGAAGTCAGCGGCTGATAATCGCGCATGGCACGCTCCAACACTGGTTGAAGCCGTCTGACAGAAATTGAAGAACTCGCGTTCATGTCGATAAAGACACGAATGGGTCGACTTCCGTTAAGTACTACTTGGTAGTTTTCGACAACGACCGATTTAAACGGGCGATGGCCGGCGACAACTGACGGCGGCTGACAACAACCGGCGACAATAGCCGACATCTGGCGATAGTTCGCGATAAGTCCTAACCTAAAACCTTAGGGGTAGCGTGTTGTTGCTTTTCTACATTGATCTTAAGCAAATGTTCCCTGCTTCATTTGCCCTGATCGAGAATAAAACTACCAAGTAGTACTTAACGGAGAACGATGCGGGGTGTCCTAAAGACATGGTTCGTTTCGATAAACCTTGTGTCCATGTCAGTCATGCCGTGAATTATTTTTCGATCCACATGGCCAAGCAGGATTACTTGAGCCAGGGCGGGACAGTCTCGATGACCTGGGTTGGACAAGGGGCTGAACGTCTTCACCTGCCGGCTACCGTCACCGAGAAAGATTTTATCCAACTTTGCCGTGGATATGATCCCATGACCGGACAGCGCCTCATGGTTCGGGACAAAGGTACTCGCCGTCGGGTTTGTTACTTTGGCCAGATTTCCCCGCCGAAAGATGTTTCCGTTGCTTACCTGGTCGGTGGCGATGAACGGATTGAGAAATGGTGGCAAGAATCGGTGAAAGAGACTCTTGCCGAGATCGAAGCCGTTACGGCAACCCGGATACGTCAAGGCCGATTAGATGAGGATCGCACAACCGGCGAAATGATTGCGGCAGTGGTCACTCACGATACCAGCCGAAGCCTTGATCCCCAGTTGCACACCCACCTCTGCATCATGAACGCAACCTACGATGCGGTTGAGAAACGCTGGAAGAGCATCCAGCCATCAGCCTACTACCGCTACGAATCGTTCTTCCGGGAAGTCTGCTACAACAAGTTGGGGGAACGAATGGTGGAAGCAGGATACAAACTGGAGCCTTCCCGCCCCATCGGTTTTACGATTCAGGGTTTTCCTGACGAATGCCGGAAGATGTTTAGCAAGCGGCGGCAGGAAATTGAGCGAGTGGCCGACACGCTCAAGACGCGCAATCAAGATGCGTTGCAGGCCATCGCCGCCCAAACACGGTCTGCTAAGCGGCATGTCGAAGGTGAAAAGCTCAAAGTTTTCTGGCGGGAAGAATGTGGAGAGCATCTGCCTGAAATACGGAAGGCTATCCGCGCCGCAGATGGAATTAGGCGAGTTCCCTCCAAGGTCCGTGCCGGCACGGCCTTGAGCGCCGGAATCGAGCATTGCTTTGAAAGGAATTCTGTCATGGATGAACGGCTTCTTTTGCGAGAAGCCCTGATCTCCGGCCGAGGTGAAGTACCCATAGAGGATTTGCGCCTCGAACTGAAACGGCAGGTCGATGCCGGGATATTAGTCCGGCATGAAAATCTAATCGCCTCCAAGCAAATGCAAAACATGGAGCGGGCCTGTGTCACCTGGGCACGGCAAGGGTTGGATCAATATGCCCCATTCGGCAAAACAACCGTCCTTGATCCGAGCCTGAGCGATGAGCAAAGAATGGCGGTGAAAGCCATTCTCGGTTCAAGGGATCGGCTCATCATCCTGCAAGGCGACGCGGGCACCGGCAAAACGACTTCCCTGAAAGCGATTGTTCGAGGAATCGAGGAACAAGGCGGCCTTGTTTTTGCCTGTGCACCCTCGTCAGGTGCCACCGAGGTCTTGCGCCAGGAACTTTCGACCCAGGCTGACACGCTGCAACAATTGCTGGTGAATGAAAACCTGCGACGACGCATCAAGGGGCAAACCCTCATCGTCGATGAAGCCGGACTCGTTTCCATCCGGCAAATGCACGATCTCTTTGTTTTGGCCCAGCAACAACACTGCCGCCTGATTCTCGTGGGTGACATTAAGCAACACACTTCCGTCGAGGCGGGCGACGCCCTCCGCGCTTTGCAACACCATGCGCTGGTGCCTGTGGTGGGGCTGAAACAGATTCGCCGCCAGCAAAACCCGGAGTATCGGGAAGCCGTGGCGTGGCTGGCCAAGGGCGAGCCCTACCGGGCTTTTGCCCAGTTGGATCGACTGGGAGCCGTGCAAGAGGAGAAAGATTTTTCCAAGCTGCTCGATCAGGCGGCGGGCGCGTATGTTTCGCGCGTGCAAGTGGGAGAGTCATGCCTGGTGATTTCTCCGGTCTGGTCGGAAGTACACGCCTTGACCCGCGAAGTCCGCGGGCGGCTAAAGGAAACCGGAACGCTTCATGGAGAGGAGATCGCTTGTACGACAGTTCAATCGCTCCAATGGACCGAGACGGAAAAGAAGCGGATCAAACACTACCAGCCGGGTGATGTGATCGTTTTTCACCGTGACATAGATTCGTTTGCGAAGCACGAGGCCGTGAAAGTGATCTCCAAAGCCGATGACCATCTCCTTGTCGAACGGGCCAACGGCAGCCCGGCTTCGTTTTCTCCAGAGGCGGTGAAGAGCTTTGATGTGGGGCTTGCCGGCCAATTGGAATTAATGGCCGGTGAGCGCCTGCTCATCCGCGCCAATTGCGTGGAAGCCAAGGTCAGGAACGGCGATATTGTCGAGGTGGCCGACT
Organism: Methylacidiphilales bacterium; assembly: GCA_035948935.1. GTDB lineage: Bacteria > Verrucomicrobiota > Verrucomicrobiia > Methylacidiphilales > UBA1321 > JABDGH01. Next base: position 238,063 of record DASZIP010000034.1, read on the forward strand.
GGGATGAATCCGGCGTCATTCGCTTGAAAGATGGGCGGCAGCTTCCGACTCACTTCCGCCAGTTCACCTATGGCTATGCCAGCACGTCCCATGCGGCTCAGGGCAAAACGGTCGATCACGGCTTGCTGATCCTGGGCGAAGAGGGGATGAAGGCGGCGGACCTGAAACAGGCCTACGTGAGCAATTCGCGGTTTCGGCAAAGCCAGACCATCTTTACGACCGATAAAATGGCCGCCTATACCGCGATGGCATCACCTGCGGATCGGATGCTTGCGATGGAACTGCCAGCCGCCAAACCCAAAAAAATTGCGCCCACCCTTACGGATGATTCCGAGATCAATCTCTGGTTCCAGCAATCACCCGGCCAACGAATCCGAACCAAAGTCTAACCATGAGCCTTAAAACCCGTCCTCTTGCTGATGGTGAATCGCCTTTATGCGATCCATGGTCCGGCTTATGGGGCAGCGTCGTCCCTGACGCAAAATCGCTCTCCATGCTCCGGGTTGAATTGCCCGCCCAAAACGGCAAGCAGGAGACACACGCATTCGTCTACAGCAGCCTTTCCCGCTGGCTGTGCCGTAAGACCGGCGAGGATGAAGAGTTGGAAATCCACTTCGGCAAGCAGTTGGTAAAGGTCCAGGGTCGCGGCTTGGGCAAACTCATTGACGCGCTCGACGAAGGACGGTTGAAAATACTTCGAACCTGTCCGCAACAGATGCAATTAGAAAAGCCTTGGGTTGCCGAAATTAGCTTAAAAATAGTAAATGCAGCTTCTGGCTAATCATTAGCAGATGGGCCTTAAGCCCAAATTGCAAACGGGAAATACCGCCCGGACCTAGCCTTTTGAATCTCTGGATTCTGTAAGCCACCGCTGAGCTTCTTAACGTTTAGACATGCCAAGTCATGCCCCTCAACAATACTGAGAGTTCTGTAGTTCTTTTTCAAATCAAGACCTTCTGGAATCCATTTTTCACACGCTGCTAAGAGGCTGAAAGAATAATAACCGCCACTTGACGGATCATCTCCAGAACGTTCATCTTTACTGCAAGCATAGGCGATAATTAGGCCTTTAGAGCATTGCGCAATTGCGTCATCAAAGCACACGCGACATTGGACCGGATCAATGGAATATTTTTCATTCGCAAGAGCATATTTCCTGAGCTCTTCTACCAATAACTCTTTGTGAACTTCTCGGCAGCAATCCAAAATAATTGTTCTTTTTTGGGAATTTTCCCGCAAATCAATTGAGTCCAATATCTCATCCTTATTCAACTGTAAGATCGTGGAGTCGTGTTCGGCAGAATAGAATCCGTGTCCGGCAAAAATGATCAATGTGTATTCGGAAGAATTCAGACGATCCATTACTCTTTTTACTTGCGCGACAGTGGGTGCAGCAAGGTGCACAATTTCCGAGTCATACCAAACGCCTCCTAAGGGCGATTTTAAATAGTCTTTGTAAGATACAACATCAACTAAGACTCCGGGGCAGTAGTTCTTGGATCCTATCTCACCCGGATAAGATATAATCAGTGCTTGCCTGGTCATAATTTCTTCGCCTTTCCGATATTTGATCCTCCCTTTTCGAATTGCGAAATGAGCGAAGGCGCCCAACGCTCACTTGCCCCTGCTATAAGACCTGCAGTCACCATCGCGAGGCATGTTTGATCCGATGACTTGAACAATGGGATGATGATCCCCAGCTTTACAAAAAGTGAGATTATCAATCCGGATATTCCTCCGCCAAATACTCGCGAAAGAGCCTCAAGAATGTGCAGCTTTTTCTCCGCCTCACTCGTGATTTGTGCACTTCCGATACGAAAAATGGTAGATAAAGTGGCGCCGGCAGTTCCCGCTAATGCCCCTAAGGATAAGTAGAAAGCTGTGGAGCCCCAAACCGGAATCAAATATAGCCGAAATGTCCAAATCAGAGTGGCAACAAGGATCAGGGAAAGTCCAGCTATCACGGAAGTCATCAATTGCCAATAACGAGCTATTTCAACATTCCGATTGCGGATATAAAGCTCTGCGTTATCGAAAATTTTGTTCGAGTTTTCAAAGTCATAAGTGAAGGCGCGCGCGAGACCTTCACCGACAATTCGTTTGAAATTCAGCCTAACACTGGCGTCTTGATGGTGATTTGGAATGCACTCTAAACTCGCCGCCCGGTTCAGGGCGGCATTTATGGTTGGGCGATCCTTTTCGGATTCGACATCAAATTCATCGGAAGTTTCCCAGTCGACATCCAGTTCTGGATCAAGGAAGACAATGAAGTCGTCCGTGTACATGATCAAGTGACGGACATTTAAGCCCGGCCACTTGTCTTCGAATTCATGTCCATTCTGGTCTGCCATATTTTAGGATATTCTTTGGGCGGCCAGAGGTCGGATACCTCTTAGTTGTTCAGACAGATCAGCCAATTTAATATGTTCGTTGTTTTCTTGATCGAAGCGAACAATTTTTTTCGCCCTCTCCGCCTCGTAAAACTCCAACGGCAGCACCGTTACCGTGGCCGCCGCCGCATAAGCAACATGGATCGCGCGCGACTTGTGGCCGAGATGATTCATGGCATCCCGCTCCGGCATACCAGCCACCCGCGCACGCTGGGCCCAGGCGTAACGGTAGGAATGGAGCGTGCGGCCTTCGATTTTGAGGGTGCGGCAACGGCGGCGGAACTCTGCTGCGCGGTGCTTCGGGTCTTCCTGTTTGATCTTGGGGAACAGGTCACTTTCCTGCGGTAACTGGTCGAGCACGCTTTGAAGGCGCGGGCCGATACGCAAGCAGGTCATTCCGCCCGTTCCCCGGTGCGCCAGTTTCTGGCGCTGGAACTGGATCACTTCGTTTTCCCGGTCAATGCGGTCCCAACTAAGATGGGCGATGTCTGATTGAGAACCGCCCGTTTCCCAAAGCATCTGGTAGTACCAGCGGCGTTCCACGTTGGTTTCCCTGCCGATGATGCGCAGGTGCTCATCTTCCGAGATGGCGCAAAACTTCTTGCTGTGGACGGAAGGCCAAGCGGCCTCCGCCATGACGGGCGCCAACAGCCAGCCGAGGTGCAGGGCGAAGTTGTGCAAGCGGCGCAAGTAATGGTGAGTCGAGTTGCCGGCCTTCTGGTGTTCGAGGACGGCGAAGAGATGTTCCGCCGAGGTGTCAATCAGCTTGAGTTTGTGCAACGCGACATAGGGCCTGCTGCGGAAGGCACGCTCCTTCCGGGCCTTGCTCGACTCCGCGCCAGACGTAACGTATTTCTCCATCACGTCGCTCCAGGTGCGCGAGGCGAACTCGGGCGATGCGGCGGAGAGGTAGACCTTCGCCATCCCCTTGTTCAAGGAAGGTTGCTCAACGGCTTGGTTCTTGGCGGCAAGCAGGCGAGCCGCTTGCACGCGGTCGGTGGTGCCGAGGCTTTGCTTTCCCAGCGTGACGGTATCGCGGGCGTAGTAAATCCCGCCTCGACGCTTAAACATTTTGAATCGCTCTTTCACGGTAACTCCCAGGGTTGTGAGTTTACCGAGCGAGCCTTACTTCTCGTTAACGTGTTGTGTGCGTCTCTTGCCGGATTGGCGGCGAGATAGTGCACGACTGCCACGAAAAACACCCCAACTGGGCCCAAATTTAGGCCCATCTGGAGGTTTTTCGCACATTCCGAAAGCGCAACCAATTCGTCCACAAGGACTTGATTAGTTGGCTCCGGAGGTAGGGCTCGAACCTACGACCAATCGGTTAACAGCCGACCGCTCTACCACTGAGCTACTCCGGAATAGTGGAGTGGTGAGTGAATCACGTTCGGTTGGTGGAATCAATCCTTTTGCAACGACGTCTCGATGCTGCCCTGCGCCCGATCCTGCAACGGGCGCAACGTTCCAGTCGCCTTTCGGGATCCCTGCACTCCGCGCCCGTTGCAGCTTACCCAACTTAAATCGATAACCACGGTGTCATGACTTATGAGTCAACGCCCCCCCTCCTTACCCGCACCTCGGGTGTCATTTACTTTTGAGGCAACAGGACAGGACAAAGCGATGAGGCGAATGACCCGCCTGGATATTACCGCCGTCGGGGACCCGCCGCCCGGCGATCAATTGCCGATGTCGGTGGTGTTGTCGACGCCGACGGTGTCGATTTGAATAAACTCCCCATCGTAGGGTTGTTTGACGGCAATCGGGTGTTTCGGATCATGGTCGGGAGCCGATAAGTCATGGCTGTTCGGTAGCTCCAAGCTGTCTACCGAGTCGGCGTGCAGGCTTACCGTAGAATTGTTTTTAACGTGAATCTCCATGGGGTAATCGATGATGATGGAAGCCTGCACCTTATCTCCATCGTTCAAATAATAGGTTTGAGGCGGATCACTCACCGAGAGTTCGTAAATGTTATCACCGCTCGGACTGGGAGATCCTCCAACGACGACACGTTCGTTGATCTTTTTTCCACCATCATAGTGAGCCAGCTCGACGACGCCGCGTATGTGCAGGTGGAGGGTGTGGACATTATCGTCGGAAATGTGCGCAACGTAGCTGTGGTCGTCGGTCAAGGGGCACTTGGCGGTGTGTGGGTCCACAAGGGATAAGCATGGCAACTGAAACAATAGGCTTGAGAATTGGACCATGAGCTCACTGGCGGGAGTAGGTCCGTTGCCAAAGTTGCCCCCGTCGCCTCCCAGAGAATTGCCATTCTTATGGCTGAGGTGGGTGAGGGTCTGGTCGAGTGGGGACGCATCCACTGTAAAGGAGGGATTCTCCGAGGTGATGAGACTCGGTGGAGTGACAACGGGGGCAATGACGGCTTGTGAGGCCGCTACGGGATTGCCCCCCTTGTCGTTGGCCATGGGCGGCGGGGGCGGGGGCAGGGGCGGCGGCTGGTGGATGGTCACTTTCTGAAATTCAGTGGTGGTTGAGGGGGTCGGCGCGGGCCAGATGACGAGCGTGGCGATCAATAAAAAGAGAATGAGATGGAACAGGATCGCCGCTATCAAATAACGGGAGCGCTTGAATTTATCCTGCCATGTTTCCTGACGCGGCGCGTGCATGATGAAGATTTTTCAGGCCGGCCGCTTTTTCAACACGATCAGCACTATCGGCATTCTAATCCATTTTCGATGATTGACAAGACTGTTGGGTCAGGAAACGCGGGACGGGCAGGATTGCCGCAATGGCTCTCATTCTTCCAGCGCGGGCTCCGGGGCGGGGCTCAACGCGGCGACGTCGGCAGTGGCGTCTTCCCAGGCCTCGTTGAGCTCTTCCTGCTTCGCGGTGTTCTCGATGAGTTCGCGGTTGAGCTTCATGACGTCGCCGCCCTGGGCATAGGTTTCGGGCGCTTCGAGGAGGGCGACGATTTCCTTGTGGCGTTGTTCGAGGGCGGCGATTTCGCGCTCGATTTTGTCGAGATGGGCCTTCGCCTGTTTGCGGGCGATGGAGACGGCCTGGCGTTCCTCGGCCTCCTTCCGCTTTTGTTCCTTGGATTTGACGGGGGAACCGGGCGCATGGGCAGCCGGGGCGGCTTCGGGGGGGCGGCTGTCGGAGAGTTGCTCGCCGGCGACGAGGCCGAGTTTGGCCGATCCGGCGCCCGATTTTTCGAGGTAATAATCGTAGTCGCCCGCGTAGGGCGTGAGCTTTCCCGCGCTGATGTGGAGGACGGTTTGGGCGAGGGCGCGGATGAAGTAGACGTCGTGGCTGATGAAAATGAGGGTGCCCTGGTATTGCTTGAGCGCGTCGATGAGCGCGTCGATGCTCGCCATGTCGAGGTGGGTGGTCGGCTCGTCCATGAGAAGCAGGTTGGGCGGATTGAGGAGGAGCTTGACCAGACCGAGGCGCGATTTTTCGCCGCCCGACAGCACGTTTACCTTCTTGAAAGCGTCGTCGCCCGAGAAGAGGAACGAGCCGAGGATCGTGCGCGTGGTGACTTCAGGTAGCGGGCTCGGGATGCTCATCGCCTCCTGCAAAACGGTGCGGTTCGGGTTGAGCATGTCGATGCGGCTCTGGGAATAGTAACCGATCTCGGCGTTGAGGCCGGGTTTGCGCTCGCCCTGCTCGATTTCGAGAATGCCTCCGAGGATTTTGAGAAGGGTCGATTTGCCCGCGCCATTGGGGCCGACGAGGACGGTGCGCTGGCCCTTCTCGATTTCGAGGTCGATGCCCCGGTAGACCTTGAGGTCGCCGTAGGCGAAATGGACTTTGGCGAGGGTCATGACGCGCTGGCCGCTCCGGGCCGGCTGGGGAAACTTGATGTGGATTTTTTTGTCGGCGGCTTCGGGCGCCTCGAGTTTTTCCATCCGCTCGATCTGCTTGAGCTTGCTCTGCGCCTGGGAGGCCTTGCTCGCCTTGGCGCGGAAACGGTCGGCAAATTCCTGGAGCTTGGCGATTTCGGCCTGCTGGTTTTTGTAGGCGGCGAGATGCTGTTCCTGGCGGGCCCTGCGCTGCTCGACGTAGGCGTCGTAGTTGCCGCGGTAACGGTGGACCTGTTTGTTGCGGATCTCGAAGATATTATCGACGAGCGCATTGAGGAACGCGCGGTCGTGGGAGATCATGAGGATGGCGCCGGGGTAGTACTCGAGGTAATTCTGGAACCAGCCGAGCGATTCGAGATCGAGGTGGTTGGTCGGCTCGTCGAGCATGAGCAGGTCAGGCTCCATCACGAGGAGGCGGGCGAGATGCGCGCGCATGATCCAGCCGCCGCTCATCGTTTTGGCGGGGCGGTGGAAATCGGATTCGCGGAAAGCAAGGCCGGCGAGGATGCGTTTGGCCTTCGGTTCGAGCTGGTAGCCGCCGAGTTCGGCGTAGCGGCCGAGGGCGTCGTGGTATTCTTCGGAGTCGGTCTTGCCGGTGCGCGCGCCTTCGGAGAGGATGCGCATGAGGCTGCCGTGCTCTTCCGTGATCGCGCAGGTGAGTTCGAGGACGGTTTCGTCGCCGGCGGCAGCGGTTTCCTGCGGGAGATAGCCGATGGTGGTGTGCTTGTCGATGACGACGGAGCCATGGTCGGGTTCGGTCGTGCCGAGGATGATCGAGAAGAGGGTCGACTTGCCCGCGCCGTTGGGGCCAACGAGCGCGATCCGTTCCCCGAGGTTGATGCTCAGGGAAACGTCTTCAAAAAGCGTGCGCGCGCCGAAGCTTTTGCCGATTTCGGACAGGGTAAGCATAAGCGGGCAACTCTAGGGTGAGTTGAACGTAGGGGCAAGCTTTGCCACAGGGTGGTAGTGGTACAGTTTGAATCCGTTCAAATGTACCTAATCAGGCAATCGGTCAAGAGCCCCGTGCCAAGAGCGGAGCCTATCATAGCTAGAGCCGGAAAAATAATGTAAGCGGTGAGCATCGGCCACTGGAGCCACGCCTTCGTCGAACAATCTACTGCCAACAACCCATAGGCCAACCTGCGGACACCATGGGCGCATGCATAGCCAACGCCAGTGCCGAGAGCTACGTACAGAATCGTCATCCACCCAGCTTTATCCGCAAGAGCGGCGCAGCCAGCTGCCGTAGGACACATTAGAAGTGTCATCACGGCCATCAAATCTGCGAAATTCATGACGTAAGAAAGTCTAACCCTCAGGGGGAAACCTCACCAGCACAATGATGCCTCCCCACGATCTTTAATTCTACTTTCCCAGCAGCGCAATCACCTCTTCCAAGCTCCAAACGAGATTGGCAATGCCGCCTTCAGCAAGCCGGAGGCTTGTTACAATCCTAGCCGGTGGTTGAGCCCGCGGCGGGTGATACCACCGGAAAAGGTTCTCAAAGAAAAGCACCCCGGTAGGGGTGCCACCTCGGTGCGACCTCTTCAGGGTCGGCTGAATAGAAAACCAGTTACCGGTGGTGTCGCGCCACGCAAGCGTGTCGCTCAACCACCGGCTAGGATTGTGCAATCCCTTCGGGATTCCCTCGTTCCCAAGCTCCTGTGGAGGGCGGCAGCAGCCCATTCACAAACTGGAATCATAAGTCCGGAAAGACCACCAGCCGGCTTTCCCGCCTTCGAAAACTAGAATTTTGTCACCTGCATTTGTTTGAACGAGCACTTCGGTGTAGGGGTTTGGAAAGACGCTGGCGAACGGGTCTTGAGAAATGCCGTCGATCTTGATGTACATGGGTGGTTCTTGAAGGATGCCATCGATACCGATGGAGTCATTGATGCGCAAGTGTTCGACCCTCAGAATCCTGTAGTCTTTGGGAAGGAATCTGACCCTTGCAACCAGCTCTTTCGCCGGCACGTTTTCGGTTTTGGACAGATGAACAGAGGTATACCCCTCGATCGTGCTCCACCACCCGTTTTTCCACATGCCACGCGTAGAAGATAATTTCGCAACGAGATGAGCAATGGGATCGGTTTCCGCGTTCCTTTGGGCGATGGCGGCCGCTTCGGCTATTTTGGCGGCCTCTTTGGCCTCCTGGGCGGCCTCACTGAATCTTTTCTGAAGCTCCGGAGGGAGATCGGTAAGGGCAAACGATCCAAGGCAGTCGTCGGCTGCGAAGTGAACGCGATCGGGTTCGATTTGGGTCACTTTGACGTTATGATAAACGGCGCCCTTGACGGTCCAATCTTCACCATGACAGAACGAAACAAATAAAAAGAGAACCAGGACAGGGATTGTCCGTTTGATCGGGTATCGAACGGAGACGCTCACGGGTTTGCCTTATGCGGTTTTAGGTATCGCCGGACTCGATGCCGAGGTACATCGACTGGAGGCCGAGGCGGCCGGGGCCGGAGAAGCGGTTCATGACGAGGTTCATGCCGGCGAACATCCCGGTGGAGAGGCGCTGCATGTTGGTGGTCATGCGGACGCCGGGGTCTTTGTAGAGCCAGGCGCCGGGCTCGACGTCGATTTCCTCGCCGGGCGCGAGGACTTTTTCGAAGACGTTGCCGTAGCCGTGGAGCCAGAGGATGCCGTCGCCGTTCGCGCCGTGGAATTTGTCGATGAAGAAGCCGGTGCCGCCGAGGAGCATGTTGGAGACGCCCTTCACCCGCTCGAAGGTGTAGTCGATGTTGCCGGTGGCCGCGAGGAACTGGTGTTCGCGGACGTGGATTTCGTCGCCCTGCTTCATGTGCAAGGCGAAGACGTGCCCGGCGGCGTCGCGGCTGAAGGCGATCTGGCCGGGTCCCCGTGCTTCGGTGGTGAAGATTTGCATGCCGGCCATCATGCGCTTGAACGCGCCTTTCATGGCCCTCATGCCGATGACGACGCCGGGATGTTTCCAGAGGAGGATGTGATGCTCGAAATAGACGGTTTGGGCGGAGGAGAGCTCGACGGTGAGGGCGGGGACGAGTTCGCCGTCGAGGTGGTAGGTGACGCCGGCGAAGGTTTCATCGGACGCGGCGGTGGCAAGGAGGGTGGGGCGTTGCATGGGTCCAGCTTAAGATTGAACAGGAGATAAGCGATCATGAAAAGCGCGGCCGGTTTCTTTTATTTCCTCGTTCCCAAGCTCCTGCGGAGGGCGGTAAACTTGGGAACGAGGGGAAGGGTAAGGCCAAATTTCATTGAGAAACGACATGATACGATCCCCGCTGTTTTTGTCGGTCGCCGGGCTTTGGCTGCTGCTGCTCGCCGTTGAGGCGGTCCGGCCCTGCTTTTTTCTGCACGACGACAACGCGACTTCGTTCATCGGCTTTTACGCGCATGATTTCCGAGTCTTGACCGAAACGGGCCGGCTGGCGGAGGTCGATTACTACCAGTATGGCGGGGAGCCGTTCCTGGAACAGGGGCAGACGGCGGTGCTTTATCCGCCGGTTTATTTGGGCGTCGCGCTGGCGAAGTGGGTGTCGGGCGATTTTCGATGGGCGATCGAATGGATCGCGGCGGAGCACCTGACTCTCGGACTGCTCGGGTTCTATTTCTGGCTCCGGCGGGGCGGGGTGGCTCCGTGGTTGGCCGCGCTGGGAGGGCTGGCGTGGGTGCTGAATCCTTTTATCCTGATCGTGGCTTCGAGCTGGATCACGGTGACCTTTGCCGCCGCGTGGCTGCCGTGGCTTTTCTGGGCGCTCGACCGGTTGTTTGCGCGACCCGCTCTTCTTTCGGCTCTCCTGCTCGGGACAATCGCGGGCCTCTTTTTCTTGCAGGGCTATGTGCAGTGGACCGTTTATTCGATGCTGTTTCTGGGCGTCTACGCGCTGTTCCGTTTCGTCGCGCCAACGGAGCGCCGCGCGGCGATCGTTTATCATCTGATCGTTTCGGCGCTGATCTTCCTGATCATCGCGCTCCCGTTGCTGCTGCCGATGCTTCATGCCGCCGACGTTTCGGCCGCCAGATCGCAACCTTTTTCGATGAGGCAGGCGCTCGATTACCGCATCCTGAAAGACGATCTTCTCCGGGCCCAATTTGGCCTCTTCCGGCCCAACCTGATTTTTGGCATTTCGACGGCGATCCTCTTTTGTCCGGCGCTGCCGCTTTTGCCGATGATGGCGCTCCGTTTTTTTCACGCGGGGGCGGAGATTCGGCGGAGGCTTTTTCCGTTGCTGATGCTGGCGCTCCTGGCGCTTCTCTTTTCGAGCCGCTGGCATTTCTTGCTGACGATAATGCCGGTGATGGGAAAATTCCGCTGGCCGTTCAAGATCTTTCTCCTAGCCGACTTTTTCCTGCTCGCTTCGCTGGTGTGGAGCGTCTCGTCGTGGAGCAGGACGCGCGCAGCCGCGGCCTGCGTCGGTTTTGTGCTGCTCGCCGGGCTGGCCATTTCACTTTCCCGCCACGACACGGACACTTTTTCGAAGACGACGCTGCCGACCTCTGGGAATCCGTCGCCGCCGGGGATGGATCCCGATCGCGGACGGGTGATCGCGATCGACAATCTGCTGCCCGAGGCCTCGAGTTACCGCTTCTTTACGCACGGTCACGCAACTTTTTTCCGCATGCCGAGCCTCGGCGGTTACAATCCGCTGGTGAGCCGCGACCGGCTGCGGTTTGCGCTCGGCCTTGATTTTCCAAACGTCTTTTACGGGCCGGTGACCCCGGCGGTCCGGGAGCAACTCGACGTGCGGGCGGTCCGGTATTGGATCGTCGATCCCCGCTCGCCGCAGCTTGGGGAAGTCGAGGGCCTCGACGGCCTGAAGCGGCTCGCTTCGGAACCGGACCGCGTTGTCTTCGAAGACACGCGGGCGGAACCTCTCGTCTATTCGGCGGCCGACCCGGCGACGCCGTGCGCGATGAGCTATTCGGGAAACTCAATTCTTATCCCGCTGGGCCATGCGGCCTCGCCGGTCGAGATTTCGGCGGGTCCGACCGACGGGTGGTGGTACCGGATCGACCGGGGCCCCTGGCTGAAGCCGGTTGATCGAAACGATCGCCTGGAGGTCGATTTCTCCGGATCGGGCGGACTGCTGGAAATCTCCTATTTCGATCCCCGCTTCCGGGATGGGCTTCGGTTGTCGGGCTGTCTCGTTCTTTGTTTGTGCGTTCTGTTGATTGCGAACCATCTTCGGAAGGGGAAAGGTGTAACCGGTGAAGGATAAGCGGAGTCTTTGGGTTACATCGCCGACATCTTGAAGTTTGGGCGCGATTTTGCCGGCTGTTGCTGATATGATTTTAAGATCGTGATGGAAAAGGTAACCGTTTAGGCTGTAAATGAGCCTGTTACATCATGAAGCACTCCTTTGGAAATTCCCGGCTGACGCGCCCGTCTCATCCCGCTCCGGCGTGGGGATGGGCGTGCCTGTTTCTGCTCTTGCTCGCGGGCGGGCTGCGGGCATCGGACTTGCCGGACGCTTTCACCTTGAACCTGCCGTTTCCGGCCAATCAGGCGACGCCGGGCTGGCTGGGTCATCCTGAAACGCCGCCGACCGAATTTGCGACGCTCGACTTGCCGATCCTGGCGCCTGACACGAATGCATCGCTTTTGGTAACGGTTTATTTTCAGGAAAAAGAGGGCGGCTTCATGCGGATCACCTGGCAGGGAACGCAGGGGGCGCAAGTCCTCTCGGATAATTTTTACGAGAACATCGGGATGACCAACCAGCGCAGCCTGCTGATTTCGCCGGCGACGCTCATGGGCGATGGCACCCTCATCTTTCAATGTGGCGACTCGAGCCTGGGGATCCAACGGATCAAACTGGAATGGCTTGAGAACAAGGAGAGCCTGGTTTCGCCGAAAGTGGCGGATCTCCTGGTCGCGCCGGAAATCGGGCCGACCCAATTGGTGCTGAACTTGAACGGGGTGCGCATTCCGACCGGGCCGGGAGCCTGGGAAGGCCAGACTGTGACGGTTCCGCTCACCGATGAGGCGCTGCGGATCGAACAGGGAGTCGAGTTCAGCGTCGAGTTGGACAAGATGCCCGGAACGGCGCGGCTTGCGCTGAAGGAAGCGGGCCTGCCGCTGGGGCGACGTCTGGTGGTGTGGATCAACGACCAGCGGGCCGGGACGATTACGCCCGCCGTGCCCGATTTATTGGACGACGGGTTCGTCGCCAGCGCGGATGGGTCGACGAGCTACGCGGGCTGGCGGGACGGGTCGTTCTACGTGCCCGTGTCGCTCCTGAAGTTGGGCGTGAACACGTTGCAGTTTTCCGACGAGGACGACGCGGCCCCGGGCGGCGCGCGGCCTTCGGCTCCCGCGTCGGATCCGCCGCTGGCGGTCAAGGCTCTGGTTTTCCAATTCAATTTCCCGCCGGCTCCCGCGAACGGAGGCGGCGGTCAACCCGATTCGTCGACACCGACGGGTCCGATCCCGCCGGCCCAATCTTCCCCAACCCCACCTGAAACCAACACGCCATGAATACTTCCCCGTTTTATCGTCACGCCAGAAAAACCTCCCGCCGCGGCTTCACGCTGATGGAAATGATCATCGTCCTGACGATCATCGCCCTGCTGGTCGCGCTGGCGATGAACACGCTGACCGGCGTGACGGACACGGCCAGGGAGAGGGCCGCGGAGGCGAACATCACGGCATTCAAGACGGCGTTGTATTCCTATCAACTCGAAACCGGCTCGCTGCCGACGACGGAACAGGGATTGAAGGCGCTGTGGAGCAAGCCGACGGTCGAGCCGATTCCGACGCGATGGCACGCGATGTTTACCGAAGACCAAAGCCTCGACCCGTGGAATCACCCCTACCAATATCTCAATCCGGGGAAGCATAATCCCGACAGTTTCGACGTTTTTTCGATGGGTCCGGACGGCCTGCCCGACACCGACGACGACATCGGCAATTGGGCCGATACGCCGGCCGCCAAAAACCAGTAGGAAACCGCATGAACCGCGCCCATCCCCGCCACGGCGCTCCTGCAAAGAGCGGCATTCCCGGGAAAAGTGATCTTTTTGGGCGAAGCTTTACCCACCTACGCAGGACGGGCTTCACGCTGCTGGAAATGTGCATGGTGCTTTTGATCATGGCGATTCTCGCGGGCCTTTCGATGCCGGCGATGGAATCGGCGTTCACCGAACAGGCGGTGCGCAAGGACGCCGGGCAGCTCGCGCTGATGGTGAAGACGGCGATGATCCAAAGCGCCGAACAGCATCGCACGTATGTCATCGATCTGACCTCGACCTCGATGGCGCTTCATCCCCAGGGAGAGGCCGCGGCCGATCCCGACGCGGCGGCGTCCACGAGCGACGACGATGCCAGCGCGGACGATTCCTCCGCCCCGAAAGACGTGGAAATCACGAGCGACCTGGACCCCCCGAACCAGTTGCTCGCGCCCGATGCGATCAAGGTCGACGTGTGGGACGCAATGCCGGCGGACACGCAGTGGGTGTTCGATCCCGGCGAACTCTGTCCAGCGTCGCGGGTGCGCGTGAAGCGGGGTGACGCGTGGGTGGAAATGAGCTTTAACGCGCTGACGGGGGACGTGGAAAACGAAAATTACTACGTGCCATGAAACGGATTGACCGCCGCGGGAAACGCCGGGCGCGCCGGGGCATGGTGCTGCTCGAAGTGATGACCGCCCTTTTTGTTTTCACCATCGTCGCGTTTTCCCTCGTGATGGCGCTCGACAGCTCGTTCGACGCGGCGATGGACCGGAACGAGGCCGACATGGCGATCCGTGGGCTGAAAAACCAGATGGCGTTGCTTCACGCCGCCCAGGTCGTTCCCGGTGAATCCGACGCGCCGGATGACGGCTCGGGCATTCTCTACCACATCTCGGTCACGCAGGCGCAGATGCAGGACCAGAAGAGCCTCCCCGTCCCCAGCATGTACAGCGTGACGATCACGGCGACGTGGAAATCCCGCGGGCAGGACGAGGAGCGGGACGTGACGGAACTGATATACCAGCCATGAACACGTTTTCGCCATTGTCCCGGTCTATCCGCGCAAGAGCCGCCGGGTTCACGCTCCTGGAAATGATGATCACGCTGGCGGTTTTCGTCCTGCTGGCGGCGGCCGTTTTCGGGATCATGACGGGCGTTATCGGGAGCGCGTCGACGCTCCAGGACAACCTGAATCATCGCGACGAGGTCGCGGCCCTGAACTCCTTCCTGGGAAAAAAGCTGGCCGGGATGGATTCGACGAGCTCGATTTTCTCGTACGAGCGGGGCGACGGCGAGGGACTGGAGCAAAACGGGATTATTTTCGGAAACGCCAATCTTGCGATGGCGGTCGACGCGAAAATTCAGGACAACAGCTATTACACCTTGCGGGTGACGACCTTCGCGGCCGCGGGCGGAGCGGACAATCCGCAGGATGCGCGGCAGGTCCTTCTGACGGCGGTGACGACGGACGATCCGACGCTGACCTGGGCTCCGCTGATGACGGACATCAAGACGCTGGATTGGAAATTTCTCGATTTCAACACGACGGTGTGGGTCGATCTGTGGCCGTCGAGCAGCGCCGCGAACCCGAACCTGGTCGAATTCTCGCTGCAACCGGCCGGGGACGTGCAGCCGGCCACGATGGATTTCTGGCTTCCAAAAATCACCGCCCCACCTCAATCAACAACCCGCTGATGCATCCTCATCGCCTCTCTTCCCGCAGGGGCTCCGCCCTGATCCTGGTGTTCTGGTGCCTGCTGCTCCTGGGCATGGCGGTGTTCGGAGTCGTGGAGATGGTGGAGCTTTCGGTCGAACATACCTCCCACGAAGAACTGCTCCTCGAAGCGCGTGGGCTGGCGCTGAGCGGCCTGGCGCTGGGGTCGAATCCGCAATTGCTCAAGAACGATCCGCTGCTTTTTCAAAAACCGGCGCCGGGCCACCAGTTCCAGGTGACGTTTGGAAGCGAAGGCGCGCGGTTGAACCTCAATTACGTTTTGCTGAGCGGGCACCGTGAGATCCTCGAGAATCTTTTCACGCAGTGGGGGCTCCAGATCGATCAGGCCGACCATGTCGCCGATTGTCTTTACGACTGGATCACGCCCGGCGATGTCCGCAGCATGAACGGCGCGAAGGCCGAGGATTATGCCCAGGCGAATCTTCCGCAACGTCCGACCTACCAGCCCTTCGACTCGATGGACGAAGTCAAACTCGTGATGGGGATGGATTTGGTCGAGAAGGTGAGGCCGAATTGGGAGGACAGCTTCACGCTCTGGAGCAACGGCCCGTTGAACGTGAACGAGGCGCCTCCGGAGCTGATCGCGGCGGTGTTCAGCCTCGACCCGAAGCAGGTCGCTTTGTTTACCAGCGCGCGCAACGGCCCGGACGGAATCGCGGGAACGTCCGACGACGTGCCGGTGAGCAACGTGCAGGCGTTCCAGAGCCAATTGGGCATCAGCAACCTTGCCATGAAGGGGCTGACGAATCAGATTTCCATGAGGGACCCCAATCGTCGTGTCGAAAGTGTTGGCCAAGCGGAGGGCGTACAGTTCATGATTTCGATCGTGACGAGACTTAACACCTCGCCGATTCAATATTTATTATGGTCCGAACAGTAAAATCAAAGCCAGTGCGTTCCCTGACCAAGGGACAGCGCGCGCTTCTCCTGCCCGGTACCACGGGGGCGGAGCCGTGGGAACTTTGGGTGCTTGGCGGAAAGGCGTCGGCGGAACTGGCGCAAATCTGCGCGACTCCGCTTGACAACCGACTGCGGAAAAACACGACGCTGGCGCTCCCGGTGTCCCAGGTCTTTTGCCTTCCGCTTTGGCTGAATGAAACCGACCCGAAACAATTCGGCGGAATGATCCCGCTCCAACTGGAACTGCGCGGCCTTCAGCCCCGCGGAACGGAGCCCGTGGTTTTCGACTGGACGATCGTGGCGCGGGAGGGAACCCGGACGCTGGTGATGGTGGGCGTGTTGCCGGCGACCCTGGCGCCGGAAATCCACGCCGAGGCGTACGAGGCGTTCGATGTTTCGGCCCGTTGCCTCCCCTTCCCGGAAAATGCGCTGACGATCTGGCGCGAACAGGATCGGCTGGCGGTCGCAATCACGCGCGGATCCAACCTCGTCTATTACCAGGCGCTGGCGGAGGGCCAAATCACCCCGCGCGTCGTTCAGGATTTAAGCTGCGCGCAGGCGACGCTCGTGATGCACGACATTCTCACCCCGCTGCGAAAAGTGACGCTCTGGACCGAAATCGGCCCCGTGGAGATCGCGGCGCTGCAAGGGGCGCTCCCGCTTCCCGTCGAGCGGGAGGAACGCCCGCAGCCGTCCGCGCCGTCGCAAACGTGGAAATTGATTCCGTCCATGGTCGGCGAGGCGCAACGGACCCGCGCCAACCGGCGGTGGCAGAAGCGGGCCTTGTGGATTTTCCTCGCGGTTTACCTGCTGGCGGTTGGAGCGCTGGTGACGCGGATGGTTTTGACCTCGCGGAAAGTCGACGAGCTGCGTAAATGGAAGGCCGAACACGCGCAGGCGCTCGACGCCGTTCAGGATGGCCGGGCCGCGTGGAAAGAACTCGCGCCGGTGGTCGACACGAAAAACTATCCCCTGGAGTTGCTGCGGGAGGTTCAGCAATGGATACCGGCCGAACAGCTTCACCTGACTTTATTCAAGACGGAGAACGGCCATTTGATGATCCAGGGCGAGGCGAAGAATGTGGCGAGCGCGTTTCAATTCTACAGCAAACTGAAAAGCGATCCCTATTTTTCGGGCTATAACCTGATCATGGGCAATCCGCGTACGCTGCCGAACGATCTCTCGCAATTTCAAATCGAAGGGACCCATGCGACCGAAAACTAAAAACGAACAAGTCCTTCTTGCGATCCTGGTCGCGCTTCTTTTCGCAAGCGGCAATTTTTACGGTTATCGCTGGCTGGCGCAGAAGCAATCGAGCCTGGACCTGACCCGTTCGGAATTGCAGGCCGATCAAGTCGAAGCGGAAGTCGATTTGCAGCAGTCCGATTCGTGGGCGACATGCCAGGCGTGGATTCGCGACCATGAACCGTCCCTGGGCGACGAAGGCAGCGCGAAAGGGCAGGTTTTGGAATATGTGGTGAAGGGAGCCCGTGATAATAAACTCGAGGTTACCGACCAACAAACCATGAACGAAGTCGAGCACGGCGCCGCTGGAACGCGCGTCAATGTGTCGGTCAAGGTGAAGGGATCGATGGAGGGTCTGGTGAACTGGCTGACCGCTCTGCAAAAGCCCGATCAGTTTTATGCCGTTTCGTCTTTTTCGCTGCAAGCCGACCAGGACCAGAAATCAATGATTTGCACGCTTCGAATTGCCCGCTACTTTAAGGACGGTTCCTGATATGAAATATCTTTCCCTGATTTTGGCCACGGGCCTGGCGCTGACCGCGCGACCGGTCCGGGCGGACGGTCCGGTTGTGCCCGGCGCGGGCTTTGCCGCCGCGCGTTACGAGATGCTGTGGACGAAGTCCCCCTTCGCGGTGGCGACGCCCGAAGCGGGCGAGGACTCTACGGACTATATCCTCTATGGGATTACGAAGATCGACGGGACTTCCTATGCGAGCGTGGTTGACAAACAAAACCCGTTGAAGCACTACCTCATTTCTTCCGATAAGGCGACCGAGGGATTAACGCTGAGCTCGGTCATCGTCGGCGCCAACGGTTCGGACACCTTTGCGGTCCTGGAAAAGGATGGGCAGACGATCACGCTCAAGCTGGAGCCACCGCCCACGGCGGCTGCGGGTCCGGGCACGGGGAGCGAAAACCCAATGAACATGCCGCCGGGGATGATGTCCCAGCAACTCCAAATGCCCGGCGCCAACCCCACCCTGAACGCATCGGGCCGGCCTTTCGGCCGGTTTCGCCGTTCTCTCATCCATCTGCCGCCGCAGCCTGAACAGCAACAACTTGCGCAGCCACAACAGCCCGTGCAGGTTCACGCGCCTCCGCCCCCGCCGCCGGGCCAATGAGAGTCAGGCCCTAAATCCGAATGGTGGTCCCGATTTCGATCACTTGGCCGGGGGGGATGTTGAGAGCTTCGGCAATGGGCCTGCTGGTCCCGGCGAGATAGCGGTAGGCCGACGCGAACAAGTTGAATTTGCTCTTCAAGACGAGGCTTTCCCGTCCGAGCAAATAGTAGAGCCGGCGATCGGCGGGCGCTTTGACGATCTTGCGCAGCGCGGGCTCGAGCTTGGAGACGTTGACTTCCTCCATGAATCCAAAATCGGCTTCGACGCCAAAGAGGTTGCCGTCATGCTCGACGACCCTCAGCCGGTCCTTTTCGTGGACGCGGGGCTGGGAGGTGACGACCAGCGTGAGGACGATGACCTGCTCGTGGAGTACCTGCCCAATTTTGAGCCAATGCAGAAGACTTGGCGGGGCGATTTTGGGACTGGCGGAGAGAACAATTCCCGTGTTGCGAACGCGGTGCACGGTTTTGGTCGCCTCGGCGAACTCCTCGAGGGGCATCACGCTTTCGGCCAGCTGACGTCGGATCGCCCGGCGGGTGCGATCCCACGCGATCAAAATAAAGGCGACGACGAGCCCCACCCCCACGGGGACATAACCGCCGGTCAGGAGCTTGGTGCTGTTGGGAATAAAGAGGGACAAGTCGAGGATGAGGAGGAATCCGGCGATCCACGGAATGCGTTTCGTCTGCGCATAGCTGATGGCGGCATAGGCGATGGTGGTCGTGACCATGGTTCCGGTCACGGCAAGGCCGTAGGCGTCGGCGAGGTTGTCGCTTCTCTTGAAAAGTAAAACGAGACCGATGGAACCGATGGCCAGGAGAAAGCAGATGCCGGGAAGGTAAATCTGTCCCTCATGCTCCGCGCAGGTGTGCTTGACGGTGGTCCGCGGAAAGTATCCGAGATTCACGGCCTGCCGGGTAAGGGAGAAAGCTCCGCTGATCAACGCCTGAGAGGCGATCACCGTGGCGGTGATGGAGAGCAGGGTGAATAGAAACTGGAACCGGACTGGCGCAAGCGAGAAGAAAAGGTTGTTGACGTCGCCGGGTGCGCTGAGCGCGTGGGCGCCCTGGCCGAGGTAGTTCAATATCAGGCAGGGAGCGACGATAACATTCCACGCCACCGATATGGCCGGTCTTCCAAAATGTCCGAGATCGGCATAGAGGGCTTCCGCACCCGTGATCGCGAGGGTCACGCTTGCCAGCATGGTCATCGCCTCGCCGGCGTGCGTGCAAAGAAAGGAGATGCCGGCAACGGGGTTCAACGAGTAAAGAATGGCCGGCTGATGAAAGATGGCCGGCAGGGCAAGCCCGGCAATGGCCAGGAACCAGATGAGCATGATCGGGGCGAATGTCTTCGATATCTTGTCGGTGCCAAACCGCTGAACGGCAAAGAGCGCGGCAAGAATGAGGGCGGCAATCCACCGATTGGCCCAGGCGGAGGGATTGACCACGTTGTTGATCGTGGGAGGGGCCAGGCCTTCGACCGCCGACAAAACCGAAATGGCCGGGGTGATGATGCCATCGCCATAGAGAAGCGCGGCCCCGCCGATAAGCGTCAGGAAAAGCCATTTCTGTTTCGGGGCGTGGAGCTTGGCCAGGGCGAGAAGCGCAAAGACGCCGCCTTCCCCATGGTTATCGAGCCTGAGCAGGAAATAGACGTACTTCAACGAGACAATGGCCAGCAAATACCAGACGATAAGGCTGACGGCCCCGGAAATATGGGAGGGATCGGGATGATCCTGAATGCACTGCCTGAGCGTGTAGATCGGTGAGGTCCCGATATCGCCAAACACCACCCCAAGACTGCCAATGGCAAGCCAACTGACGGGCGAGGTCTTCGATTTCATCATTTGGAGGGGAATGGACTAGGCGAGAATGTAGTCCTCCCGCCATCGTTCAAGCTTTTCCCGGATCAGCATCGTGAAGGGTGGGGACGGCGGTAACCGCCGTGCGCAGCGCCGGCCGTCCCTTTTAATCTTGAGGGTTAGGAAGCCATTTTCAACCCGCCAGAGGCGAGATGTTGCAGCGCGACGGCGATGAGTTCCTCCACGGAAGCATGCCCCGAGTCGAGGCAGAGGGCGTCGGGCGCGCGGGTAAGGGGCGAATTCTCGCGCTGCTGGTCGAGGATGTCGCGCTCCCGGATGACGTCGTTTTCGCCCTGCCGGCTGCGGCGCTGGGCGCGGACCTCGGCGTTGGCGTCGAGGTAAAATTTGTAGGGCGTTTGCGGAAAAACGACCGTGCCGATGTCCCGGCCTTCCATGACCAGCGGCGCCTGGGCGGCGAGGCTTTGCTGTTCGGCGACGAGTATCCTGCGGACGGCGGCGATCTGCGCGACGAGGGAAACGCCTTCGTTCACCCGGCCTTCGCGGACGTGCGGAAGGGGGTCGAGCCCGGCGATCCGGAAAACGAGTTCGCCTTCGCTCAAACGGGTTTCGACTCCCGCAGCCTCGACAACCCGCGCGACGGCCTCGGCGTCCCGGAGCGGAATGTTCCTCTGCTGGAGATACCAGGTGACGCCGCGGTACATCGCGCCGGTGTTGACGTAGACGTAGCCGAGACGCCGGGCGAGCTCGCGCGAGAAAGTGCTTTTGCCCGATGCGGCGGTTCCATCAATGGCGATAACGGGATGAATCAGGTCGGACATGATGCGTGGCCG
The DNA here is from genome assembly GCA_035948935.1 of Methylacidiphilales bacterium. GTDB lineage: Bacteria > Verrucomicrobiota > Verrucomicrobiia > Methylacidiphilales > UBA1321 > JABDGH01. The sequence goes on from DASZIP010000034.1 coordinate 258,869, forward strand.
GGGCCTGCGGACGACACGATGCGGACGGCAGGTCCCGGGGACGGCAGTAAAGAGAAGCGCACCGCGCCGCCTTTGTGAATTCAAAAGTGGCGAACTTTCCTCCCCTTGTTTCATTTCCCCGAAACCTGTTTCAATTTTGTCAGGCCCGAGGTACCCGCCGTCCCTCTATGGGCTTGCCGGTTCCGAGTCTTCCGGCGCCTCCGATGAGGACGACTTCAGCGGGATCCAGGGTTCGGCAGTATGCGAATAGGGGGGATAGTAGGAGGGATCACCCCCCGGATTGACGGGCTTCGAGCCGACCTGAAAGATGGGCAGCAACGGTGTTCCGTTGGACTGCATGGTGTACTTGGTTTCGTCGCACTGGATAAAAAGAAAATAATTGGAGTACCCCCCCGGCTCTTCTCCAATGAGAATATCTATCCTGACCGGCGTGTCCGCCGTCGCATGAAAGGCGGGGCCGACAAACAAGCCGATGTCGTTGGGATTGCCGGCGTCATGGAGTCTCTCCGTCGCCGCATAGTTGACGATGGGATACCTTTTCTCAACCTGCCGCACGTTGCCGTCAACTTCATCGATGCTGCCATCAAGCACCGTTTTGTTACCGACTCGGACGACGAGAATGTCGTCCCCCATCCCCACAAAATGATAGGTCCCGTCCTTTGGAGGAGAGGCCATCAATTGGTACCAAACCACATACATGTTGGGCTGGACTTCCTTTTCCACATGAAAGGCTTTCGGACCATCCTCGGCATGAATCGTCGGGATGAAGATGCAGGAGGTAAAAAGCGACTTCAATGTTCGATAGTAGGGTTGAAAAACCGTGCGGTCCCAGCCCGACGTGACGAATTTCGAAATGGTTCGGTGGTATTTTCCCGGATCCATGTCGATCGGGTTTCTCTGCGGGTCCTGCTTGAGATCGTAGAGGTTTCCCCGCAACTCATTTTTCGGTCCGTTGCCGGAGCCAAACCCGCTGCCCGTTCCTCCGCCCGAACCGTTGTCTCCCTGGTCAAATTGCGTGCCATGGGCGGTTTGACGACTGAAGTTGCTGAGCGTCTGCTCCATATTTTTGGGAACATTGAGCGTGAAGTAGGTGTTCATCGAAGTGATGACGCTTGGGGGCGGCGCAACGTGCGCGACGACCGGGACCTGTTGCAATTCCGAACTGGCCGACGAACCGCCGGGATCCGGCGGTGTAACCGGTGGTGGTGGTGGCGGCGGAGGCGGCCTGATCGCCACTCGATGAAATTCAGAGGTCGGAGGCGGAGTCGCCGCCGGCCAGATCACCAGCGTGGCTATCATTAAAAAGAGAATGAGATGGAACAGGATCGCCGCCACCAAATAACGGGAACGCTTGAATTTCTCCTGCCATGTTTCCTCGCGCGGTGCGTGCATTCTCGATGGTTCCCAAGGTGGCCGCATTCTTCAAGACACCCGGCACACTCGGAACTTTAGTCCACTTGTAATCATTATCAAGCCGGTTGACTCAGGGACATAAGAGAAGCCCACCGCGCGACGACTCACTGGTTCCTCGTTCCCAAGTTGCACGTGGGAACGCCCCTTGCTCCTCGCGAAATTCCATTTCGCGCCGACTTTCCCGATAGCCGCCGCGCGCTGGGCGGCTGCTTCTACTTTTTCCGGGACTTCTTCGCCGGTTCCTTCAAGAGGACGCTACGGTTGCCCTTGACGATCCTGCCGATGAGCTTGCCGCGGGTCAGGCGCAGGGTTTTCTCCGCGTCTTTCGCCGCGACGACGAAGACCATGCCGATGCCCATGTTGAAGACCTGATGCAGTTCCTCGTTCTTGATCCGGGCCGCGGAGGCGAGCAGCTTGAAGAGGGGAGGGGCCGTCCATGTGCCAAGCTCGATTTCAGCGTCAAGCCCCTCGGGGAGGATGCGCGGGATATTGTCCATGAGGCCGCCGCCGGTGATGTGGGCGATGCCCTTGATCTCGATTTCGGCGCGGACTTTCCTGATCTGGGGCAGGTAGAGGATGTGGGTGCGGAGCAGTTCGTCGCCGACGGTGCCGCGGAGTCCCTCGGTCCGCGACTCGATCCGGCAGCCGAGCTGGTTGAAGAGGATTTCGCGGGCCAGCGAGTAGCCGTTGGTGTGGAGGCCGGAGGAGGGCAGGCCGATGACGGCGTCGCCGGGGCGGATCGATTTTCCGTCGATGATATGGGCGCGGTCGACTATGCCGACGATGGTGCCGACGAGGTCGTAATCGGAGCCGTGGTAGATGCCGGGCATCTGCGCCGTTTCACCGCCGATCAGGGCGCAGCCGGCCCTTCTGCAACCGCGGATCATGCCGCTGATGAGCTGGCGAAAGCGTTCCGGGTCGAGCCTCTCAGAGGCCATGTAATCGAGGAAGAAGAGCGGTTCCGCGCCGAGGACGGCGATGTCGTTGACGCAATGGTTCACGAGGTCCTCGCCGATGGTGTCGTGGCGGTTCATCAGGACGGCGATCTTCAGTTTGGTCCCGACGCCGTCGATGCTGGCGACGAGAACCGGGTCGCGCATTTTTGGAAAGCGGGCGCTGAAGAGGCCGCCGAAGCCGCCGACTTTGCCTAGGACTTCCGGGCGGTTGGCCGATTGGACGAGGGCGGGCAGGCCAGCCTTGACCTTGTTCCCAAGGTCGACGTCGACACCGGCGCGGGCATAGGCTTTAAGGCGGTCGCTCATGTTTTTTTAATCGGAGGAAAGTCTGCCCTAGAAGGTCGGCAGAGTGCAAAAGGGATTTAGCTTTTTTTTGATCGGAGCAGGTTTATTCCATGTTCCGGCGTAAAATCCGCCATTTTTTGAGTTCTTTGCGTTCTTTTGCGGCTATAGTCTCCAAAATGAACTACCAGGGCAAACGCTGGCGCACGATCTGGCGCAACGACGACGCCACCATCGGCGTTATCGACCAGCGTCTCCTCCCGCACGAATTCAGGACGCTCACCCTGCGAACCATGGAGGAATGCGCCGAGGCGATCCGGAACATGACAGTCCGCGGCGCGCCCCTCATCGGGGCGACGGCGGCTTACGGTATGTGCCTCGCCATTCGCGATGATCCCGGTGACAAGTCGATCCATGCCGCATTGGGTACGCTCGCGAGCACCCGCCCCACGGCGGTCAACCTCCTCTGGGCGCTCAACCAGATGCTTTCCGCCGCCTTGCCGCTTCCTCCCGAAAAACGGCTCGAACGCGCCTGGCAAAAAGCCGCTGAGCTTTGCGACGAGGACGTCGCGGTGTGTGAAGCCATCGGCCGCCACGGCCTCGCCGTCTTCCGCGAAATCGTGGCGAAAAAGCCAACCAGCTTGCAACCAACCGGCGCGAAGCTGAACGTCCTCACCCATTGCAACGCCGGCTGGCTCGCGTGCGTCGATTGGGGCACCGCGCTCGCACCGATCTTCATGGCGCACGACGCCGGATTGCCCGTCCACGTCTGGGTCGATGAAACGCGGCCCCGCAACCAGGGTGCGTCGCTTACCGCCTGGGAACTCAACCAGCACGGCGTTCCGCACACCGTCATCGTCGACAACGCGGGCGGCCATCTCATGCAGCGCGGCCTCGTCGATCTCGTCATCGTCGGCGCCGACCGCGTCACCGCGCGGGGCGATGTGGCGAACAAGATAGGCACCTACCTCAAGGCGCTCGCCGCCCGCGACAACGGCGTCCCGTTTTACGTCGCGCTGCCCGGTTCCACCATCGACTGGACCCTCCGGGACGGCCTGACGGAAATCCCCATCGAGGAGCGGAGCGCGGTCGAAGTCACGCACCTGCGCGGCAAAACGGCCGACGGCGCGCTCGTCGAAATCCAGCTCACGCCCGACGGCACGTCCGCCTGCAACTACGGCTTCGACGTCACCCCGGCGCGCCTCGTCACCGCGTTTATCACCGAGAAGGGCGTCTGCGCCGCCGGTGAAGCCGGTTTGAAGAAATTGTTCGGAAGGTAGCCCTCGCGCGTTATGGCCTCCCGCATTTCCCATCTCGTGGTCCTTGCCGCCTGGATCGCGGCCCTCTGGTGGGGCCTCGATTTCGCGGGACGGCCGAAAGCGCCGCCCGCCGCGGTGCCGACGACGGAGGTCGATTGGCCCGAATTCTTCGCGGCGAACATCCTGCCCAGCCTGCCGGTCGCGGACGAATTTGATGCGCCATTGCGGCCTCCCGACGGCGCGGACGCCGTCGTCTCGCTGCCGTTTCTTTATCAGGGCCATCTCGGCGAGGACTGGACGACGGCCAAAGGCGATGCCGCGCTGGGCGAGCCGGTTTACAGCGTGGCCGACGGCTGGGTCTCGGTGGCGCAGGATTTTGAGAACACATGGGGCAAGGTGATCTTCATCTGCCACCGGCTGCCCGAGAACCGGTGGCCTCCGTTCGTCGAGGTCATGTACGCGCAGCTCAATTCAATCGACGTTCACGCCGGGCAGTTTGTGAAGCGCGGCCAGCGGATCGGCACGGTCGGAAATGCGGGTGGCACCTACTCCGTGGCCAACGGCGCCCCCGGAGCGCACCTCCATTGGGAAGTGCGCCAGACGGTCGGGATGGGCCTGGGGCCGGGCTTTGACAAAAAACGGGACGGCTGGCTGGGTCCGAGCGAGTTCATTTCCGCTCATCGCGGCCCCAGGTCCGGACAGCCGCTGTTGCCGAAGGTGCTCAACGATGCCGAACGTCCGGGCTGGGGCACCGATTACTAGAGCGAATTTGGCGGCCCGGCAACGACAGGCGTGCCTGCGTTGTCCGGACCGCCACTGTGAATCCGAAGCCTCAACCCGGGGGTTGACCTTCCCGCTTGTTCTGACGCGCGACCTGCTCGTTGAGGTTGCGGGCCAGCGCCTGGAATTCGGCGGGAATCATGACGACGACGGTCGAGTTGTTCTCCGCACCGACCTCGGAAACCATCTGCATTCGCCGCAATTCGAGCGAGGCGGGCGTGCTCATCATGCGCAGGGCGGCCTGCGCGAGTTTCTCGGAGGCTTCGAGTTCCGCGCTCGCCTTGATGATCCGCGCCCGCTTTTCGCGGATCGCCTCGGCTTCCATGGCCATCACCCGCTGCATGTTCGGCGGGATTTCGACGTCTTTCATCTCCACGATTTCGACCGCCGTCCCCCACGGCGCGGAAAGCTCGTTGAGGCTCGCCTTGAGAATGCCGTTGATCTTGTCCCGTTCCTTCAACACCTCGTCGAGATCGTGCTGGCCGATGATGTTGCGCAGGCCGGTCAGCGCCACCTGGTAAATCGCCATGCTGTAATTCTCCACCGAAAGCACCGCCTTCGCCGGATCGACGACCCGGAACCAGAGCACCGCGTTGACCTTCACCGTGACGCTGTCGCGCGTGATCGTCTCCTGCTGCTCGACGGCGACCGTGACCGTACGGGTGTCGATCTTCCTCTGCCATTCGATGAGAGGGATCAGGTAGTAGAGGCCCGGCCCCCGTATGCCGACGAACCAGCCGAGCCGGAAGACGACCCCGCGGTCGTACTGTTGCGCGATCCGAATCCCCGAAAGCAGGAATAGCACCACGGCAATAAATAGGATCGGAGTAAAGGAAAGGGAGTCGGGCATGATTTAATGTAGCCCATCCGTGGAATGTGCAAGACTTGCGTAAACCGGAGTCGCGATCACGGCGTCTGCGTCACCGGCCCGTTGGGCCCGGAATCGTCCTTGTACCAGCGGTTGTTTCCGAACTCGGCCCGGTACTGGTCGCGCATGGCCAGTATCTTCTCCACGTAGAGGCGCGTGCCGGGATAGGTGATGCGATCGAGGAATGCGGTGTGGTCGAGGGGGGCGATCGGGTCGACCCACTTCCGCGCGTTCTTGCGCCCGGCATTATATTCGGCCAGGGCGAAAGCGACCGGGTCGTCGGTCTGGCTCCAGTATTTGAGCGCGCGGTTGAGGTACCAGGTGCCGGCGCGGATGTTCGTTTCCGGATCGTAGAGGTCGTCGTCCTTGAAGTCTTCGACCTTGTTCGCCTTGGCCCACATTTGGCCGACCTCGGGCGTCACCTGCATGAGGCCGTGTTCGTCCGCCGCGCCGAGCCTGGCGGGATTGAACCCGCTCTCGCGCCAGATCAGCGCGCGGACAAGGAACGGATCGACCCCCTCGTTGCGGGCGATGCCGGCGATGAGCGGGTCGTAGGCGCTTTCCTGGGGCTGATTTTTCAGCCAGTAAAGATAGGCCGCCTCTCCCGCCAGAACGGCGAACAAAAGAGCCAAAAGGAGGAGGTAATACCGGCGAAGCACGGGGTACGTTCCAACCTGAAAGGCGAAAGCGCAAGGCTGGAATTTTTTGGGGAAAACGGGCCGCCGCGAGGAGGAGGTTACCGTCCGGGATAGATCATTTTTCCGTCGATGACAGGGGTGGTGGATGTGTTGAGGTAGTCTCCCCATGGTATGTGGGCGACGCTCTGCAAGTACCAGCGCGTGGCGTCGGCACCGCCGAAGAGCCAGAGGATGGCGGCGAGGCCGAGGAAGGGGCCGTAGGGGATACGGGTGCCCCAGGCGCCGCGTTGGAAGACGATGATGGCAATGCCAAGGATGGCGCCGATTCCGGAGGAGAGAGGGAGAATCCAGATGATCGAGGTGCCGCCGAGGAAGGAGCAGAGGGCGGCGAGCAATTTGACGTCACCCGCGCCCATGGCCTCTTTTTTGAAGAGCATGGTGCCGAGCCAGGCGACGCCGATGAGGGTGAGGGCGCCGGCGATGGCGCCGGTGAGGCTCCACGAGAAACCGAGGAGCGCGGTTTTTTCTCCCATGAGCGCGGGGTGAATGGCGCAGGCGATGAAGCCGGCGATGCAGCCGCCGAGGCTGAAGCGGTCGGGGATGATGTAGTGGTCGAGGTCGATGAGGCAGGCGATGGCGAGGCCGCTGATCATGACGGCGTAGATGACGGCGGCGACGGGGTCGGTGGGGCCGTAGCGGAGCCAGACGGCCATGAAAAGGAAGGCCATGCCGAGTTCGACGAGCCAGTAGCGGAGGTCGATGCGGGTGCCGCAGCAGGCGGCGCGGCCGCGGAGCATGGGCCAACTGATGATGGGGAGGTTGTAATACCAGGGGATCGGCGCGCCGCAGGCGGCGCAGCAGGAGCCGGGGCTGACGACGGAGAGGTTGAGGGGGATGCGGTAGACGCAGACGTTGAGGAAGGAGCCGATGCAGGCGCCGACGACGAAGGCGAAGAAGCCTTCGAGGATGCGGTGTAGGGAGGGGTCCATGAACGAAAGGGAAGAAGTTATCGCTCAGGGAAGCGGGAGTCTATACGGAAAGCGAGTTTTCCTCGTTTCCGAGCTCCTGCGGACGGCGGCAGGTTTGGAACGAAGTGGGTTCGCACGGAGGACTGCAGAGGGCCGAAGAGGGGGGGGAGGGAAGGGAGAAGTCAGGGTCAGGCCCGAGGTTGACCCTCCAGGGCGCGGCGCATGATTTCGAGGGGGGCGGGGCGGGCGGTCCAGAGGGTGAAGGCGGCGGCGCCCTGGTGGAGGAGCATTCCGAGGCCGTCGCTCCAGCGCGCGCCGGCGGTTTCGGCCTCGCGGCGGAATTTTTCGGCGCCGGGGCCGTAGATGGTGTCGAAGACGAGGAGGTTCGGGGTGAGAATGGAGGCGGGGAGGATGGCGGGGGCTTTGGGGTCGAGTCCGGCGGAGGTGGCGTTGACGAGGAGGTCGACTTCGCGGAGGGCGGCGTGGAGGTCGGGTTCGCGCCATGGGACGGCGCGGAGGTTTTGCGGGGTGCGGGCGAGGGGGCCCGGGGCGAATTGGGTGTTGAGGTGGTCGAGGAGTTCGAGGGCGCGGCGGGGGTCGCGGTTGGCGACGAGGAGTTGGGGGCATTTTTCGAGGATGGCCTGGGTGGCGATGGCGCGGCCCGCGCCGCCGGCGCCAAGGAGGAGGATGCGGAGTTCTTCGGGTCCGCGGCCGAAAGCGTCGCGGAGGGCGCGGCTCCAGCCGACGCCGTCGGTGTTGTGTCCGGTGAGGGTGCCGTTTTCGTTGACGACGGTGTTGACGGCGCGGAATTGTTCGGCCGATTCGGCGCGGTGGTCGCAGAGGTCGTACATTTTGAGTTTGTCGGGGACGGTGCAGTTCCAGCCGCCGAAGGGGACCTGGCGCATCCGGGCGACGGCTGTTTCGAGGCCGGGTTCGTCGACGTCGATGCGGTAGTAGCGGGCGTCGATGCCGGCGTGGTCGAAGGCGGCCTGCTGCATGACGGGCGAGAGGGAGTGGTGGATGGGGCTGCCGAGGACGGCGTAGGGGACGGGCCGTGCGGGGAGGGAGAGGATGACGTCGGGTTTCACTTGGTCTGTCGCGGCGGTCTGCGACCGCCGTCCGTGGAAAGATATTAAACGGCGGTCACAGACCGCCGCGACAGAAATCGGCTTGCGACAAAAAAGCGTCAAAAAAGTCCGAAACGCTTTTCCTTGGCGGCAGATGGTGTATAAAGGGGGTGGAACATGAACAAATCATCCGCGGCGAAGGCTGTTTTTCAACACCGTCCCAAGGATGAGTGCGGGGTGTTCGCGGTCTATGGGCATCCGCACGCGGCGGAGATCACGTTTTTCGGGCTCTACGCGCTGCAACACCGGGGTCAGGAGAGCGCGGGGATCGTGGTGCATGGCGACAAGGAGCGGAAATTCAAGAGTCATCACGGGATGGGGCTGGTGTCGCAGGTCTTCAACGACCACGAGCTGGCGAAGCTGCCGGGGACGCGGGCGATCGGGCATGTGCGGTACTCGACGACGGGGTCGAGCACGCTGGAGAACGCGCAGCCGATCGTGGTCGATTGTTCGCGCGGGCAGATCGCGGTCGGGCACAACGGGAATCTGGTGAACGCGAACGTGCTGCGGGACGATCTGGAACGGGAGGGGGCGATTTTCAAGACGACGGTCGACAGCGAGGTGATTCTTCACCTGATGGCGCAGCCGGCGAACAGCGCGGGGGACAGCATCCTGGTGCAGGCGCTGCAGAAGGTGACGGGCGCTTTTTCGCTGGTGCTGATGAACGAGCGGGAGGTGATCGGGGTCCGGGACTCGCTCGGGTTCCGGCCGCTCTGCATCGGGAAGGTGAACGGCGCGTGGCTGCTTTCGAGCGAGAGCTGCGCGTTCGACATCATTCCCGGCGCGAAATTTGTGCGGGACGTGGAGCCGGGGGAGATCGTGGTGATCGACGAGAACGGGTTGCGTTCGATCAAGCCGTTCGTGCCGAGGGAGAACCTTGGGTTTTGCATTTTCGAGTACGTCTATTTCGCGCGGCCCGACAGCATGATCGAGGGGGTGAACGTGAGCGCGGTGCGGACGGCGATGGGCCGGGAGCTGGCGCGGCTGCATCCGGTCGAAGCCGACCTGATCGTGCCGGTGCCCGACTCGGGGAACTACGCGGCGCTCGGGTTCAGCGAGGAATCGGGGATTCCCTACGACGCGGCATTTGTGCGGAACCATTACGTGGGGCGGACGTTTCTGAATCCGTCGCAACTGGCGCGGGAGTTCGGCGTGAAGGTGAAGCTGAACATCATCAAGGCGCGGGTGGCGGGGAAGCGGGTGGTGGTGGTGGACGATTCGATCGTGCGCGGCACGACGGCGCGGTCGCGGGTGATGAATCTGCGCGAGGCGGGCGCGAAGGAGGTCCACATCCGGATCAGTTGCCCGCCGCACCGTTTTCCGTGCCATTACGGGATCGATTTTCCCGATCCGAAGGACCTGATCGCGAACCAGCTTTCGCACGAGGAGATCGCGAAGTATCTCCAGGCCGACTCGCTCGGCTATCTCGACGAGGCGGGGATGGTCCGGGCGACGGGCCGGGCCGAGAATAAATTCTGCATGGCGTGTTTCAACCAGAAATATCCGGTCGTGGTGAATCCGGAGCTCGACAAGCTCGTCTTCGAGCGGCGGCACTCGCGCGCCGAATCGCTGGTGTTCGCGGAGGATACGTCGCCGCGGCTTTTTAATGGGAAGATATAAAAGCCTGTCACTGTCATCCTGAGCGACTCGATTTTGTATCGGCGCTGTCGAAGGATATCTAATCTAATCGCACACACGTGTGAGAGAGCCGGCCTCCGGCAAATGCGTTGCAATCAAAGCAAGCATGTCGTCCGGGAGTGGGGCGGTGAAGGCCATCTCGTTGCCGTTCCATGGAAAGCGCAACTCGTGGGCGTGGAGGGCGTGGCGCGGGAGGCCGAGGAGGCGTTGATGTTCCGCGGTCCAGCCTTCGGCGATGAATTTGAGATAGAGATTGGGGTCGGGCCCGTAAATCTTGTCGCCGATGACCGGATGACCGATGTGGGCGAGATGGACGCGGAGTTGGTGGAGGCGCCCCGTGTGTGCGCGGAGGCGCAAAAGCGAAACCGGATTAGTTGCGTCGGGTATGCTCGACGCCAGCAGCCAGAATTCGGTGCGGGCTTCGGCTCTCTTGCGCCCGTGCGGATCGTCGGGCGGGATGACTCCGCGCCGGAGCCAGATTGGATTTTCGGGAGAGACGCCGAGGCGTCCGATGGGCGCGTCGATGAGGCCGTGATCGAGCTCGACGCGGCCCGAGACGAGGGCGAGGTAATACTTGTCGATTTCCCGGCGCATGGTGAGCGCGCCGAGTCGGGAGGCGGCCTCGGGTGAACGCGCGGCGAGGAGGACCCCGCTGGTCTCGCGGTCGAGTCGGTTGACGAGGGCGACGAATTCGCCGGGGAATTGTTCGTGCAGCCAGCCGAGCAGCGTCCGCGCGCCGTCGGGCCGGGTCGGATGCGAGAGGAGATCGGGCGGCTTGGCGACGACGAGGAAGTCGGGTTCGACGGCCAGCAACCGGGGCATCGAGGCAGAGGCGAAGTTTGCATCACCCACCGATTCGGCCATTCGCTACGACTTTCTCTTGAAGAAGAGTTTGGTTTTGCCGCCTTTGTCCGGGTAGGCGTAAATCGAGTCTCCTGCCTTGTAGTAGGTCTGCAGGGTGCCGTCGGATAGTTTGATGAGACACTCCTGATCGGGAACGGTGCTGACCACTTCATATGTCTGGGCCTTGCCATTACCGTTCATCATCGTCATGATTTCCTTGTCGGTAATTCTCAACTCCATACCGGAAACAGCGGGTAAAAGCATGCCGCCCATTGCATTGGCCATCGCGTCGAAGAGGCCGCCTCCTCCTGGAGGAGGCTTGGCGGGTTCGTTCATCGCCTTTTGAGAGGCGTCGAGATCAAATATCCAGTCGCCCTGCATCCAGGACGGTGCGCCCGAAAAGCTGCAACCCGGAAGGACGAATAAAAGGGCCGCCAAGGCCAGCCGGGAGATCGAACGCATGGCGACAACGTAAGGGATGGAGGCCCAAACGCAACTCTTTACCCTTCGCCGATCCGGGATGGGTTTCAAAACGAGAGGAATTGAGCCATGCATTCCGATTTCGATCTGATAAATTATGAGCATGAACGAACCGATCGCGGCGGTGATTGTGGGGCTTTTGCTGAGCCTTTCGGCGGGGGTGCGGGTGACGCTGCCGCTGCTGGCGGTGAACCTGCTGGCGTTTTATCACGAGATCACGCTGCCGGAAAACATGGCGTGGCTCGGCACCGAGCCGACGCTGATCATTCTTTCCGCGGCGTGCGCGGCGGAAACGATCGTCCATTTCATTCCGGCGGCGGGGACATGGCTGAAGGCGATGGCGACGCCGCTTGCGTTCGTCGCGGGAACGCTGCTGATGGCGGTGCCGCTGGGGGACAAGAACCCGCTTTACCAGTGGACGCTGGCGGCGGCGGTGGGCGGCGGGGCGGCGACGCTGACGCACCTCGGCGTGACGGGCGCGCGGGCGATGACGGCGCCGGCGAATGTCGCCTCGCTCGGAATTTTCGGGATTGTCTGGAACATCGGGGAATTTCTTCTTTCGATTCTACTGGCGGCGCTGAGCGGGATTTGTGTTCTGGCAGGGTGGACTGTGGGCGCGGGGATTTTATTCGGCATCGCGGCGCTGGTGTTGATCGGGATGGTGAAGGCGATGGCGAGGATGGGGCGGACCGAAGTGGGTCGGGCCGGCACGCAGACCTGACGGCGACCCTCCAGACTTGCGAAGACCCTTTTTCGTTCCATAATGGATAGCTCATGAGTTTCATCCCCCGCATTGACAAGGTCTACAAGGACGTGACCTTTACCCATGAGGATATCCGCCGTTACGGGCGGCATCTCATCATGCCGGAGGTGACGCTGGAGGGGCAGCAGAAGCTGAAGGCGGCGCGGGTGATTGTGATCGGCACGGGCGGGCTCGGCGCGCCGGTCCTGGCTTATCTCGCGGCGGCGGGGGTGGGGCGGATCGGGGTGGTCGATTTCGACACGGTCGATCTCTCGAACCTGCACCGGCAGATCATCCACAAGACGGGGAACGTGGGCAAGGCGAAGACGCTTTCGGCGGTGGAGATGATGCGGGAGATCAACCCCGGCATCGACATCAAGACGTACGAGACGTCGCTGCGGTCGGACAACGCGCTCGATTTGCTGAAGGACTACGACATCGTGATCGACGGGACGGACAACTTCCCGACGCGGTACCTGGTGAACGACGCCTGCGCGCTGCTCGACAAGCCGAACGTCTACGGCTCGATTTTCCGGTTCGAGGGGCAGGCGACGGTGTTCTGGGCGTCGCATGGGCCGTGCTATCGCTGCCTCTATCCCGAACCGCCCGAGCCGGGGACGGTGCCGAGTTGCGCGGAGGGCGGCGTGCTGGGCGTGCTGCCGGGCGTGGTGGGGACGATCCAGGCGACGGAGGCGGTGAAGTTGATCATCGGCCAGGGCGATCCGCTGATGGGGCGGCTGCTCCTTTTCGACGCGCTGAAGATGAAGTTCCGCGAGTTGAAGCTGCGGAAGGACCCGAAATGCCCGCTTTGCGGAACGAACCGGACGGTGACGGAGCTGATCGACTACGAATTTTTCTGCGGGACGAGTCCGGCGCAGCGGCAAAAATCGGTGCATGTGGAGGAGGTCGACGTGGAGGACGTCGCGGCGGCGATCCAGTTGGGGAAAATCCCGGCGGAGATCGACCTGCTCGACATCCGCGAGCCGTTCGAGGCGAAGATCGCGCAGATTCCCCATTCGCGGCTGATTTCGCTCGCCGAATTCGGCAAGCGGATGCACGAACTCGATAGCGCGCGGGAGATTTGGCTCTATTGTAAGGACGGCGCGCGAAGCGGGAAGGCGTGGAAATTGCTTTACGATGCCGGATTCAGGAAGATCAAAAATGTGGCAGGTGGAATCGATGCGTGGAGCGAAGATGTTGACCCCGAGACGCCGAGGTATTGAGGTAGCCGTCGCAGGCCCTGCGACGGTCGTTCGTTTTCTTTCCGTTGCGCGGCGCGCAACGGCTACCTTCGCCGCCAAACCGGGGACGGAGACGAGTCCCGACATCGACGTCGAGGAAAAGCTGAAGAAGGCCTTCGAGCGGGGCTGGTCGGTTCTCGTCTGGAACGATCCGGTGAATCTCATGGATTACGTGGTTTATGTTTTCAAGACGGTGCTGAAAATGAACGAGAAGGACGCGTCGCGGCACATGTGGGAGGTACATCAGCAGGGCAAGAGCGTCGTGGCGCGGGAGACGCGGGAAAAATCGGAAATGATCGTTCACCGCTTGCGCGGATTCGGTTTGAACGCCACTTTGGAGCAGGCATGACTTCCGAACAAATCGCCCCCGGCCAATGGCGCCTGAGCTTTACCCGGCCCGAGGCTGGTTTCCTGATCAATGCGCTGGCGCGGCTGGGGAAACATTACCAGGAGGACGTTGCGCGAATGCCGCCCATGCTGCGCGCCTACTGGGAGGGAACGATCAGCCTGGATGAAGTGGAGGACATGGAGGAATCGCGGGAGGTCCTCGCCGAGGCGCGGGCCGAGCTGCGCTCCGAGCGGCTGACGCTGGTGGAAAACTGGATGCGGGAATTTGAACTGGCCGAGGAGCGCAATCCGTGGAAGGTCGAGATTTCGAGCGCGGAACGGGACGAATTCATCGCGATGCTCAACGACCGGCGGATGCTGCTGGCGCTGGAACTCGGAATTGCCGAGGCCGACATGGAGGCCGACCCGCGGGAGATCGCCGACGAGGCCCGGCGCGCGAGCATTCTGGAGATCGACGTGCTGGGGCATTTCATCCTAGTGATGCTGGGGCGGCAAATCCACCGGCCATGATCACGTTCGACCCGGGCAAATACGACGGCTTCATCTTCGATTGCGACGGGACGCTGGCCGATACGATGCCGCTTCATTACCAAGCATGGAGCGAAACGCTGGCTTCCAAATTGGGACGGCCCTCCGATTTCACCGAGTCGAAGTTCTATCACTTCGGTGGAATTCCGGCGCGGGAGATTATCGAGCGGCTCAATCGCGAGTACGGCTACAACCTGCCGGTCGAGCGGACGGCCCACGACAAGGAAATGCGCTTTGTGGAACTGCTGCCCGGCATCGGGCCGGTCCGGGAAGTGATCGATGTGTTGAACCGGCTCGGCCCGGAGGCGAAGGTTGCGGTGGCGTCGGGCGGGCTGACGGAGATCGTTCGCGAAACGCTGCAATTTTTAGGGCTCGCCGTGGGGCCGAAGGAGAAGATCAAGTTTCTGGTCGGCTCGGACCAGGTCGCGCGGGGCAAGCCAAGCCCGGACCTGTTTTTTCGCGCGGCGGAATTGCTCGGCGTCGATCCGAAGCGGTCTCTCGTTTTCGAGGACGCGGAGCCGGGCTTCGCCGCCGCGAAGGCCGCGGGGATGGACTATATCGACGTGCGGCCTTTTCGGGCGAATATGGCGGCGGCGGGGAGGTATTGAAGTCTCTGTCGTCGCGAGCTTAATTGGCGACGGTTCCTTCGACTCCGCTCAGGACAGGCTCCGACTGCCGCTACATTCTTAGACCGGCACCTGGGGAAGCTTCCAGATTTCGCGGGCGTATTCGTGGATGGTGCGGTCGCTGGAGAACTTGCCGACGCGGGCGGTGTTCATGATGGCCATCCGGGCCCAGCGGGGTTTGTCGCGATAGGCCGCGTCGATTTTTTCCTGCGCGTCGCTGTAGGCGCGGAAATCGGGGAGGCAGAGATAGGGATCGCCGCCCTCGAGGAGGCTGTGCCGGAGCGGAGCGAGGGCGCCAGGTTCGTCGGGGGTGAAATAATTCGAGCCGACCCAGTCGACGACGGCGCGGAGTTCCTCGTCGGCGTTGTAATAATCATGGGGGTGGTAGCCCTTGTGCCAGAGCGCCTCGACCTGGTCGACGGTGAGGCCGAAGATGAAGATGTTCTCCGGGCCGACTTCCTCGAGGATTTCGACGTTGGCGCCGTCGAGGGTGCCGACGGTGAGCGCGCCGTTGAGGGCGAGCTTCATGTTGCCGGTGCCGGAGGCTTCCTTGCCGGCGGTGGAAATCTGCTCGGAAACATCGGCGGCGGGGATGATGCGCTGGGCGAGCGAGACGCGGTAATTGGGCAGGAAGACGACCTTGAGTTTGTCGCCGACGCGCGGGTCGCCGTTGATCTTGTCGCCGACGGCGTTGATCGCCTTGATGATGCACTTGGCCAGTTCGTAGCCGGGCGCGGCCTTGGCCCCGAAAATGAAGACGCGGGGCTGGATGTCGAGTTTCGGATTTTGCAGGATGCGGCGATAAAGCGCAAGGATGTGGAGCAGGTTCAGATGCTGGCGTTTGTACTCGTGGAGGCGCTTGATCTGCACGTCGAACAGGGCGGAGGGGTCGACCTTGACGCCGCATTCGGCCTGGATGATTTCGGCGAGGTGGACTTTGTTGGCGTGCTTGACGGCCATGAAGTCGTTCTGGAAGGCGGGGTCGTCGGCCCATTGTTCGAGCTTGCGGAGTTCGTCGAGGTTCCTGGCCCACGCGTCGCCGATTTTCGAGGCGATGAGGTTGGAGAGGCGGGGGTTGGAGGCGAGGAGCCAGCGCCGGGGCGTGATGCCGTTGGTTTTGTTGTTGATGCGTCCGGGATACATCGCATCGAAGTCGGAGAAGAGGTGCTTTTTGAGCAGTTCGGTGTGGAGCGCCGCGACGCCGTTGACCGAGTGGCTGCCGACGACGGCGAGGTTGGCCATGCGGACCATCTGCACGCCGCCCTCCTCGATCAGCGACATGCTTCGCTTCTTTTGCGAATCGCCGGGATAGGAGGCCTCGATGGTTTCGATGAGGCGCTTGTTGATTTCGAAGATGAGTTGCAGGTGGCGGGGCAGGACTTTCTGGAAAAGCGGCACGCTCCATTTCTCGAGGGCCTCGGGCAAAAGGGTGTGGTTGGTGTAGGCCATGGTTCTGGTGACGATGCCCCACGCCTCGTCCCACGGGAGTCCGTTTTCGTCGTGGAGAATGCGCAGAAGCTCGACGACCGCGAGCGCGGGATGGGTGTCGTTGAGCTGGATGGCGACCTTGTCGGGGAAGTCGCTCCACTTGCGGGGTATGCGGTGAAAGCGGCGGATGATGTCGCGCAGCGAGCACGAGACGAAGAAGTATTGCTGGATGAGGCGCAGTTCCTTGCCCGCTTCGGTCTTGTCGTTCGGGTAAAGGACCTTGGAGACGGTTTCGCTCTGGGTCTTCTCGGCGAGCGCCTCGCTGTAACCGCCGCGGTTGAAGGCCTCGAGGTTGATCTTCTCGGAGGGCCGCGATTCCCAGAGGCGGAGGAAATTGACCGTGTTGGTTCCGTAACCGGCGATCGGAATATCATAGGGAATGCCGATGATCTTCTTGGTGTTTTTCCAGCGCGGGACGTAGTTGCCCTTGTCGTCGAAAACATTTTCGACGTGGCCGTACAATTCGACCGCCTGGGTGAATTCGGGCCGGACGATTTCCCAGGGCGTGCCGTATCTCATCCAGTCATCGGGCAATTCGATCTGGTGCCCGTGGTTGAATTGCTGGCGGAACAGGCCGAACTCGTAGTGAATGCCGTAGCCGACGGCGGGGTAATCGAGCGTCGCCAGCGAATCGAGGAAACAAGCCGCGAGCCGGCCCAGGCCGCCGTTGCCGAGCCCCATGTCGTATTCCTCGCCGCGCAGGTCCTCGAGGCGCAACCCGAGTTCGTGGAGCGCCTGTTCGGTTTCCTTGAAGAGGCCGACGCTGTAGATGCTGTTGTTGAACAGGCGCCCCATGAGGAATTCGAGCGAGAGATAATAGACGCGGCGGACGTCCTCCCGGTTATGCACGGCCATGGTCGCGATCATCCGCTCGATGACGCGCTCCTGAATCGCCTTCGACGTGGCCAGCCACCAGTCCCGTTGCGTCGCCGTCTGAATATCATGCGCGAGGCTGTACTTCAGGTGGTAGAGAATCGAATCCTTCACCGATTGGGACGACGTCTCGAATGTGCTGCTGAACTTGGGTTGCGTGGTCATGGAACGTGGGGAGAAGCTAAGGGATGAATGGCCGACAAATAAACAGTAAAGGAAGCAGAGTGGAGCTTAAGGTGAAAGCATAAGGAAAGCAGGGCATTTTGAGCAGGAAGCCTGCCAGCGGTCCGGCGCTCCTGCGGAGGGCAGGTGCTGCGCACGGCGGTATTTCTTTGGCGAAGCTTTACCGCCCTCCGCAGGAGCTGCCGTCCGCAGGACTTCAGGAAAAGACTTGAACCCTCCCGGTGGCTTGGTAGGTTTCGTCCCTTGCCAATACGCGGGTGTAACTCAGTTGGTAGAGTGCAACCTTGCCAAGGTTGATGTCGCGAGTTCGAGTCTCGTCACCCGCTCATCTCTTTCTGCCGCAAAGAGATGCGACTTTTGAAGGGCCGCTTTTAGGCCCTACTCCTAACAAAAATCCTAACAGGGGATCTCATTTCACCTCTGAATCTGGTGACGTAAAATGGTGTTTGCCCGTGTCTTGGAAACAAAGTTTCGATGCTGCAAAGAAATCCGGCTGGCTAGCAAAAATCTTTTTTAAAATAGGAGGCATGACAAAACGGCCTCTCACCAACAAGCCTTCCGCACCTCCTGCGGAATCGAACTCTGCCGCGCAATTGAACGCGGCGACCTTGATGAAGGTGGCCGAAGTCATGCAGGTCTTGTGCAGCACCAACGCGCCAGTTGGTTTTCCGATGCCGGCGCCCCCGGTGAGCAATGGTCCGTTAGTTGCCGCTTCCGCCGCCGAGATCGTCGACGCGATGCTTCAGCGTCTCTACCGTCGCATGCCCAAGGCTGGCACCAAGGACAGTCCGGCAGAGCATTGTCCGTTTAGCGGCATAAACCGAAGCGGCCTCTACGAACTCCTCAAGCTGCGCAACGAAGACGGCAGCCCTGTGATCAGAACTGTGTCATTTCGAGAAGAGGGGGAAAAGCACGGCGCGCGCTACTACTCGGTTGGATCGGTCCTGGACCACCTCGATCAACTCGCCGCGGAACAGGCACGCGGAGACCAAAAAATGGAAGAAAATGGCGAGCATCCATAGGCACCCAGACTCGCGCTATTACCAGGCGGCATATGTTGATGCCGATGGTCGGCGGGTGTACCGCAGCACCAAGCAAACGAATCGCTCGGATGCCTGGCGCGTGGCGCTTACCTTTGAAGATACCGCCCGCGAAGCACGGCACGGCAACGTGACGGCTGCACAAATGCGCAAAGTAATTGGGATGACCTTAAAGAATATTTCCGGGGAATCACCTGTCCTGCATACGATTGCCGACTGGTGCCGGTCATGGGTCGCCGACAAGAGCCTGACACGGTCACCCGGAACCGGCCAGCGCTACGCCGCTGAAATGGAGGAGTTCCTTGAATTTCTGGGCCCGCAGGCAAATCGCGATATATCGCAACTGAACAAAGGTGACATCCAGCGTTACCGGGACAGCAAGCTCCAAACGGGCATTTCCGCTTCGTCGGCGAATCTTGCGCTGAAGATGCTGCGAAGTTGCATCAGCGTGGCGGTGCGCCAGGAGTTGCTTACTTCCAACCCCGCGATGGCGATTGATCTTCTCCCCAAGGGCCGCACCAACAAGCGACCGCTCACCCGCGAGGAAGTCGCGAAGATTCTGGCCGCTGCTGACGATGACGAGTGGGTTGGCGTAATAAAATATGGCTATTACGTCGGTGCGCGACTGAGCAATGCGGCTAAAGTTCGATGGGAGGAAATTCAGTTCGAACAAAACTCCGTTACTTACAGCCCTGTCAAACAACGAACGGATCGCGAAGAAAAAACGCTGCAAGTCCCGCTGCACCCGGAACTATTGGAATATCTCCTCGAGCGACGGAAGTCCTCAGGCCCGGTATTTCCCCATCTTTCAAAGCTGACAACCGGTGGCAAGACGGGACTCTCGCTGACATTTCGAGACTTACTGGACAAGGCGGGAATTACCTACTCGACCAAAGCGGCGAAAGGAAAGCGAGGGCGCCGAGTATACGCGGTGGGATACCACTCCCTGCGGCATTCATTCAACAGCGACCTTGCCAACCTCGGCGTCAGTCAGGAACTTCGGCAAAAGCTCGTTGGGCACGCATCCGAGGCGGTCAACGATGGGTACACCCACGTTGAGCTCGATACCCTACGCGAGGCGATCCATCGCCTGCCTCGGCTACAAGCGGAAGCCGGAACCTCGAAGGACATCAGCTTTCGGTGCTAGGCGGGTTCTTCGACGAATCAAGAGCCGGTGATTGTGCCAATTTTACTTTCGACACCAGATCAAAGAGGTCGCTGAGAGCGGCATCACAGTCATTGAGCTTATCTGTCGCGTTCTTACCTCCCACGTCTACCACCGTTGCTGAAGTGCCACCCTCCGCACCCGTTACGGTGGCGGCAGAGTCTCCTGGCGAGAATGCCGGTACAGTTGAAGGGCAGCCTCCCGCGGTTGCCACTACGACTGAAGGGCTCTCCCCTGGCAACGTCGATGCCGCCACGGAGCAACCTTCTGCGCCTGCCATTTCCACCGAAGTGCCCCCCGAGCCCGCCATCGCGGTGGCAGAACCTCCTTCCGCCGATGGCGCGGGCAACGGCGCGAGCCCAGGCGATAGCCATGTCACCACCTAAGTCCATGGCTGATCGCATACCATCCCGAGTTCGGTTTCAACTTCGCGCGACTCGGCCCACAGCTCGGAACAAGGTAGCCAACACTGCCTTGCCCGAATGCCAGGAGCACCGGTGCCATACTCGCATGGCGTTCTCCTATGCGATTGAGGATCGCCCCAGTATTCGGGAATTGCAGGGAGACATTGATATTTTGGAGCGGGTTGCGTTCCCGGGGCTGACACGAAATGAATACACCGGGGTATTCGTTGAACATCGTCAAAAGAAGCAGGCAACAATACGGCACGACGTTCATGGCGTATGGTTACGCCAGCATCTTGAAACGGGGCGCTCGATAAATCCCTACTATCACCGAGCCGACTGGCGTCGATTCGACTTGGCGAAACAGCTTATAAATCGAACGAGAGGTTATGAAGATCCATCCGATCCCCGGAGAAGTCGGCTCTATGGACTTACCGTGGCTGGGACCAAGAGCCATGAAGCCGCGACGGTAGTGCACACACTATGCGTCGTGTCCCTGATTCAGTCGCGAGAAGAGTTGGCTGCCGCCCTGGAAGCACATGGGCTTCTGGTGAGAAAGAGCAAGGATGGCAAGATGCGGGGCAAAAAGGCGCTGACTATCTTGTGGCCTGACGGTCATGAAGTCAGGCTGATCGGAGCACCGTTTGACCAGGCGAGTCGAGTGGCCTTTGAACGGCGTCAACGTGACGCGGCCACGTCAACCGAATCACTTTTGGAGGAGCTGAACCAGCTTTGTTCGGTACGGGCTAAACGCAATTGGGACCGTTACCACGGCCGCTCAAGGCAAAATGACGCTATAATTCCATCTTACAACTTCCAACCCATCACCCTAAAGGAACTCAATGCCACCCGAGACCCCAAAGCCGAACACCAACGAAATCGAACATCACCAGCTAGCCCTCTTGCAAGAACTGCGCGACAGCTACGAAACCCGACTCTCCAAACTGGAAGCTCGATTCCAAAGCCTGGAACAGGCGCTTCCAATCATTCACCAGCTTCCCAACAAGGTGGAATCCGAACAATTAATGACTGCGTTGGACTCCTTCAAAGCGCAGCTCGATATATTCGCATCCTTGCCGGGCGTTTCGCAGCGGGACTCGTGAGTGTAAGGATCCACGTTCAAAAGAATGCCTCCCCGCGTCGATGAGCACCGTTGTCGGTTATCAGCCGGCTCGTGATTTCAAATCAGCCAGTGGCTTGCCGGTTTGGAAAGAAATTCCTCCAAGGCGATACCCTGGCCCCCGACCAACAACTGTCTTTTGGGTTTGAATATTTTGGCAAAGGCTTCCATTCCCGGCAGCGATTCACGACGGCTTCCACTTTTCACCTCAAGGGCAACCGTCGTTTTGCCTTGCTGCAAAACAAAATCCACTTCGTGATTTCGCTCGCGCCAGTAAGTTACGCCGATATTGGTTCCAAAACTGGAATTGATCAGATGAGCGCCGATACAGGATTCAACCAGCCGTCCCCAATAATCGCCGTCATGTCTCGCTTCGGTTAGGGAGCGTTGATCCTGTGCGGTCATCAAGGCGGTGTTCAGCACTTGCAACTTGGGACTGGAACCCCGTTGACGAACCTGACCGTGAGCATACTTGGCTATCCCGGCCAGCATCCCCGCACCGTGCAGCAATTCAAGGTAATGCGCCAGTGTGGTCGTGTTTCCGGCGTCCGTAAGCTGGCCGATCATTTTTTGGTAGGAGAGGATTTGCCCGGAATAGGCACAACCAAGCTGAAACATGCGCCGCAACAAAGCCGGTTTATCCACACGGGTCAAAAGCAGGATGTCACGCGAAATGGTCGTCTCAATCAACGAATCCAAAATGTATCGCCGCCAGCGTTCCGGTTCGTCGATCAGCCCGGCCGCTCCCGGATAAGCTCCGAAAAAAATGTACTGCTCAAGATTCCAACCGAAGGCCTCGCGCATTTCCGTGAATGACCAATGCGGGACGGCAATCACTTCAAAGCGTCCGGCGAGACTTTCGGTGAGGCCCTTTTGAATAAGCAGGGGAGATGAGCCGAGCAACACCACTTTCAAAGGGATGCCGGAATGGGTGTCCGCATCCCAAAGTAATTTCACGACACTCGACCAGTCCTGGACTTTTTGAATCTCGTCCAACACCAGCAACGCTCCGGTTTTGCTTTCCCTGGATTTAAGCCGGGCAATGTCCCATTGCTGCTCAAGCCAGGTGCGGTCGCGCAAAGTTGGTTCGTCGGCTGAGGCATAAATGGCGGGTATTTTCGACGCCTCCATGACCTGGCGAACAACCGTGGTCTTGCCCACTTGACGCGGGCCAGCCAATACCTGCACGAACCGGCGCTTTTCCTTAAGCCTTCTCAGCAGTTCACGATGGATGTTGTGACGTATCATGCGACTCCTTCTGCGCGGTTTACTCAATACAATGAGTTATTTTACTCAATGCGCAGCAAAAGGCAAGATGGTTGGGGAAGGCGTCGATTCCTTTCGGATTTCACAATCGAATCCTCGAGGACGCGAAACCCTTGTGAGAGAGAGCCACGTCGGTCGTCTCGCTGATCAATTCTGCCGGACACTCGGTTTAATTGGGGCGTTAATTGCTTGCCGTCCTTCTACCAAGAAGGCGCGCCGGTTGTAATACCCGCATCCATTCCCGGCGCCCGGATCGTCAATCACCCGGCGTTCGCTCGAGCGGGGCAAGGCAGACAGTGCTGCCGCCCCCGACCTTGTTAACTTGCCTCAACGTACCCGGTTCATGTCGATCTCGACCGCAGATATAAAGGCGCCCTGAGCCGGTCGGTGACCGGCTCGTTTTTCCTTGCGCCAACACGAGGAGCCTCCGGCTCTTTCTCCCGTGCCGCTCCGTGGAAAAGGGGTGGAATGCATTTCCGAAAATTCAGAGATGTGAAATTCAAAACAAGAACCCCAAAGAAAAAATTCTCATGACCCTAAAAAAACGAAAAATCCGTCCATCTCCTTCATCTCGAAAACCTGCACGAAAGGAGGCCCTTCAACATCGGAGTGGTGCCATCGCAGCTTATGACCAGGCGGTCGTTTTAATCAGTGACATTCGTGCTCTCGCGGGACTGCTGGAAGCCGTCGGTGTCCGCAGGGACGCCGAGCCCATCGAGGCGGCTCTGGCGAGCAGCGCGGGCAGTCTGATTGTCCGTCACGTCGACCAGCTTCACGCCGCCCTGAGGGATTCTCTGAAAAAGACCCTCAAAAGACTGGCTTCCTAATTTGCCCGAGCCTCTTCATTCGCCGTCCTCCATGCGTAAAATCAAGCTAACCGATGAGGCGATAAGCGGACACCAAACTGCCAAACCGGTTTCGGAAGGCCGAACTCGACGGTAAATCTTCCGCCTCGTCGATAAGAAAGCCGGAAATGCGTCCGTGCTGGGTCAGCACGCCCCGGAGTTTTTCGAGCATCTCTTCGTCGGATAGCCTATGGCTGCGCGTCAGGATGATGCCTTGAGCGGCAAGAAAAAGAGTAGAGTCGATGATGCCTGCAAACGCCTTTTCCGCCCGAACCCATAGGTCAGGAGGATTTTCAACATGCTTCTGCTTCAATTTGCAGGAGGTGCGGTGATAGACATTGTTTCCAATGTACTTCTCGTTGGTCAGGACCTCATGAACCGTCCCGCGCGTCCAGGGACGTTGAAAATCGGTTAGAATACCCCGTTCATTGAGAAGCTTGGCAATTTCTCCCTCACTTTTCTTTTCCTTAACGAAAGCCTCGTACATCCAGCGAACGATGGCGACCTCTTCGTCCGGGCCGGGCACCAAAATAACGCGATCAGTTTGGATGCTTTTGTGCTCGCCCATCTTAAGCATGCCCTTTTGCTGACCGGTGTGATCGACCAACATCCGGCGTAGGCCAAAACCTGCCGTACCCCCCTGTTTGAATCCAAGCTGGATCAGCCGGCACGCCCCTTGGAATACTTTGGATGACAGCTCGCGACTATACTCGCCTGCCATGGCGCGCTTGACCGTCTTGATGATGGTCGAGCTCGGCGTGCCATCATTCTCAAACTGCTCGGCGCAATAGTGGACGGCAATGCCCGCCCGACGGCAGGTATATTCGTAATGGGCGCTTTCATCGGCATCTTGGAACCGTCCCCACCGGCTGATGTCGTAAACCAGGATGCATTGGTAGTCGGCCTTCTTGCTCTGAACATCGGCAATCATGCGGGCCAGCGACTCCCGCCCTTGGATGTTCAGGCCGCTTTTGCCTTCATCTGAATAGATGATGACAATTTCCATGTTGCGACGAGCGGCATATTCCCGAATTACGTCCATCTGATTACTCGTGGAGTATTGCTGGTGTTCTGTGGACATCCGCACATATGCAGCCGCGCGAATGATGGGCTGTTTTCCTGGGGGTTGAGATGCAGCAGGTGTTTTCATGATGGTTGGTATAAATTAAAGCCGCGTTACCTCCGCAGCAGGTTTGGAGCTTTTGAGGGAGAGAAGACCCTGCTACGGAGGTTAGGCAGCACGTCGGGTGTGCCATTGCGGCCACACCCGGAAAAAGAACAGCATCCGTTGCCATGCTCCGGGGAGGTTGGTCGATCCTTCCCAGAAGCATCGCACCCGCAGGCGTTCACGGCGGATGTTTCGGTGTTTCGGGCACACCTCCCTGCAAGCCCTCTTTGCTCCAAATGGTTGAAAGTAAAATTGGGTTGGTTCGAATCTCCTTTTAGTCGTCTGGGCCGATTTTGATTTGGTTACCGTCGCTTAAATCTGGTTTCTCTTCCTGTGGAAACCTTTTCAGATCGTTCTCATCCAGGAAATAAACAAGTTGTGTGGACTGAATCTCAGGATGTGACTTTTCTTCCTTGAGGTGGATTTGGGCAATGGCACCGATACCGGCCAAAGAGGGTAATTTGGAAGGTGGAAACGAGCCTCAGAGTTATTGCGCCAAGACCGTCATTAGAACGCAGTAAATACATCCACCATTCCAAGGGCTCGCCTGTTGGAGGAGGCCTCGGAAATCCCTCGCTAACGATGCGCCTGACCTCGGGCAACCAGGTTGCGAACCGCTTCCAATAGAGCTGGAGCAACGGCAGCAACCGGATGACATCATTACTCCAAGGACCTCCGCGGACAAATCTTTCAATGGTGCTGTTCTGAATCAAGCGATACGGCTGGGCAAAAGAGGGAAGAATGCTAAGGGTCTTGCGGCAAAAGCGGCAGCGGAAGCGCCTGATCCAAATGCGGAGAAATCCAAGTTGGAGACGGCTAATATTTCGAGCGTAGTACCCGAGTGCCCAAAGGGCGTGTGCGCTTCCGCAATGAGGGCAATGCGGCGGTGGTGGCAGGCACCGTTGAAAGCCTTCTTGGGCGTAACGCTCCACATCACATGGAACGGCGCGGATTATTTGCATCCGCTCGATCTGCTTAACAGGGCCTATAAGTGAGTCAATCCCATTTTGGGATAATCCCGGCTTGGGATCAAGAATTGGCGCGTGGCCAAGGTTCCAACTAGGAAGTCCCTCTACTCCTCCGAGTACGAACGCTTCTTGCAATTACTCCGCAAAGCGCGGGAGGCTGCCGGACTCACTCAAATCGAAGCGGCCCGAAGACTGGAGCGCCCTCAATCCTTTGTATCCAAGTGCGAATCGGGTGAGCGTCGTGTCGATGTCGTGGAACTGGCGCAATTCTGCCGAGTCTACGGCGTCACCATTGGAAATTTCTTAAAGAAACTAGACTAGCATCAAAATACTAAAAGGGTCGCCTCTTGATGATGCATCTGAGTTCTGAAGGTGTTACAAGAATCAAGGGACGTCGCCAAAGGTCCACCCTTTCAGTCGGATGAAGGCGTGAAACGAACAGGTCGGATTTGGACAGACAACACTTGGATGAACACGCCCGTTATCAAAGATGTGGTGTCCCTTGAGAACTAGCCCATGACCGTGGGGACACGTCATTGAAGCCTTGAACCTTTTAATCGTTGCGGCGTGACATGGCGACCAGTGTCCTGCTGGTGGAGTCGGCGTCATCGTGTTCGACCGCGGGATGTCGATGTAAGTAATTTGCGGCTCCCCCGGCAGGGTAGCGGGTTTCTTCCCAAAAAAGCTTAGGATCCACCGCAAGAATTTAATAATCGCCTGCATAGAACAATCTTTTCTATTTAACAGCGCCGAGCAATTTCCACCAATTTGACAAGGCTGTCAAAGGAAGTAGGATTTTGCATGGGCGATGAAGAAAAACGCGAGCACGAAGGCCATCACCACCATAATGACAACGAGGTGGCGGTTTCAGTAATCACTCCCTCTGGTATATACCCAGACGACGAGGACTACCACAAGGCCGAAGGAAATGAGCGAATCAAGACCGTTTTGGAACTTGCCGCAAAAAAACTGGAGATTGCCGACACCAGCAATTGGGTGGTTTTTGTGAAAGAACATGGCAAGGACCGGGAAGTCCATCCAGATCGGACTTTCCACGAGGAACACCTGAAAGGCATTGTCGAACTGGATTGGCATTTGCGCGAGGGCGGCGGCGGTGCATGAAGCACTTGCCAAAGCCAATTTTGACAAAGATGTTGCTGTACTGACTCCCCAGTACGCTAAACAGGCCGGATGGACGGTAAACAACCAGACCTTCCCAATTCTGGACGTCACCGCGAACCACACCCAATCGGTTCGGCTTCGTCTCACCTGCGACAATTGGAATGAGCTACCCCCTTCTATAGATATCCTGAACCCAGACGGAACGCCTTGGAGCAAGTCCCTTCCTTCCGGCAACATCTTCAACGCAGGCCTACATCCTGCTACAAACTGCCCGTTCATCTGCATGAGGGGCAGTCGAGAGTATCATACCCATCCTGGCCACCTTAACGACGCTTGGGACAACTATCGCAACCAAGCGGGAATGAGTCTGCTGGGCATTCTTCAACAGCTCATTGGCTTTTGGCGCAAGAACGTCCAATGAAACCAGTTTACTGTCCGGAACCTATTCTTGCCCGAACGCTTGAAATTATGCAGGCAGCGGGGAGTTCCAAGAAGGAGCGAGGTGTGCTCTGGCTGGCGAATCTAGCCAAACCCGGCATTGTCGTGGAGGCTTACGAACCAGTTCAAAAAACATCCAGAATCCGGTTCTGGCTGCCGCCGCAGAGCATGCGGATGTTGATGGGCCATCTCAGAGCCACTAGGCGAATGATTGTTGCCCAAGTTCACTCTCATCCCGCGCGAGCATTTCATTCAGAAACCGACAATAACCACGCCGTCGTCAGCCATGCAGGCGCTCTTTCCGTGGTCATCCCCCATTTCGCCAAGGGCGTCACCGCCGATAACTTCACCGATGTGTCCAAATTTTTTTATCTTCTGCCGTCCGGGGAATGGACTGAGGCATCCGAAAAGCTAATACGGACAAACTTCGAAATCAAAAGCCATGAACGCAAAAATTGAGAATCAGCGAATGCTGGCCTCGCTGGTCGGCATCAATGAGGATGAAGCCGCCAAACGCCTGGAGGTAGCGGTTAAGATCACCTATTCCAGCCCGGCCCAGCCCTTGGGAGATGAATTACGGGAGCAGCTTGAACGGACGGTCCAGATCGCCGGATCCGGCGGCCGGGTTGACCTGGAGGTGGTCTTAGACTGCTCTCCGGCTGAAGGGAAGTATCCGCGAATCTTTGTGGGTGGAACCCCAGACTACCTCCTAGTTTCTCGATCACCGGTTCAGTTCGAGCCCAACACGCTTCCCAACCTTCCGGGGCTTATCCGGAGCATCGCCGCCTGCTACGTCTGCTCGGTTGCGTTGCGGCTAGTTCTGGGGGCGAGCCAACTGGCAAAGGATTACGATCCCTTCAAGGTTGAGTATGCCAATCTCGGCCTTGATCGAGCACTTCTAGAACAGCCGATTCGCCTGTCTGAAACCGTTCTGGCTGGCGCTGGCGCAATTGGAAATGGCTTCCTGCGCGCCCTGCGTCATTTTCGGGTCGAAGGTACACTGTGGGTGGCTGATCCGAAGATTGTCGGTGAAGGCAATTTGAATCGGTGTCTCTACTACGAGCCGAATGATATCCGAAAGCTTAAGGCTCCAACCCTGTGCAGCAAGGCCCAGCCGGACTTTCCCGCCCTCAAGCTTGAGCCATTTGAAGGTACTTCCACGGACCTCGTCAAAAAGGAGGGGCGGATACGCCGGGTTATCGTCGCGGTAGATAGCCGAAAAACAAGAAGGAGCATCCAGAGCGATCTGCACCTGGAGGTGGTCGATTCCTCTACCACGGAGGCTAAGGAAATCATCATTCATTCCCATCGTCAGCCGACAGAAAACGCTTGCCTGGGCTGCATCTACAAACACATCCCGGACGAGCAGGCACGAGCCAAGGACATCGCTGCCGGGTTGGGTATTGATCTGGCAGACGTCGCCGACGATCGTATATCGCTCGCGGTAGCTGAGCGAATTGTCCGCAGCCACCCTCAGTTGGATGTCAACACAATCACCGGTATGGCCTACGACTCACTGTTCAAAAACCTTTGCGGAGAACAAGCCCTCCTAACCCCAACGGGCGCCCAAATTCTTGCTCCGTTCGCATTTGTTTCCAACTTAGCGGGCGCTTTTTTGGCTCTTGAACTGGCCCGGTCATTGCATGGCAGAGCAGGTGATTCAAACTATATGTCTATTAGTCCGTGGTATCCTCCGCATCCTAAGCTCCGTCGCATTCGGTCCCGGGATGCGGAATGTGAATACTGTGACAAGCCCGAATTCGCCGGTGCCTTGAAGCTGGTGTGGCCAGAGACTTTCCATTGAGACGAGATCCCTTGGAATGGCTCCGACTCCTAACAAAACTCCTAACAATCCCATCTTGTTTATGGTGTTGACAGCGCTCCATTTTGTTGGAATGATAGTCGTATAAGATGCTATACATCAACGAGATGCAATCGCGAGTTCGAGTCTCGTCACCCGCTCATGCTCTTGTCTTCCAAGGGCATGCGTATTTTTAACGCCCAAAAAACGGCCCTACTAACAATAAAACTAACAAAAAGTCAGGCAAAGCTGGCTTCGTCAGCTATGTTCTGAGAGGTGTCGCGATTATGAGCTAACAGGCCCCAACCAAAGCAGCCAACCCACGGAGTGTTGAAGGTGCCGAGATCAAGCCTTGAAATATTGTGGTCTATCAAGATCGGCGATTAGTCCGGGCTGGCTCCAATGCCAGCCCAATGTTTCCCGGGTCTGTTTGCTGGATGCCTTGACGTTCATGGACGCAAAGTGCGCAAACCAGGTAAAATGAGCGGCGGCTTCTTCGGGAGACTTGCCGACAACCGGTACTCCCAAACGTTGACCGATGACTTCGGCGATTTTTCGGAATTCCACCCCTTCTTCGGCGACGGCGTGATAATAGGCGCCGCGCGTTTTCTTTTCCAAAGCAAGCTTGAATACTTGAGCCGCGTCCAGCCTGTGCACCGCCGGCCATGTATTTTTCCCCTCGCCAATATAAACCGAAGCATTTTTCTCTTTCGCTATTTTGATGAGAATGGGAACAAAACCGTGATCGCCTTCGCCGTGAGTGGACGGGGAAAGACGAACAATCGAAACGCACGCGCCACGATCCATCCATCCGCGCGCGGCTTCTTCTGTGGCCGCGCGGGGATTTGGACTTGGAGATAACGGCCTGGTATCTTCAGTTACAATCTGCCCCGGCGGAAGGACGCCAATCGCGGATGTGACGATTAACGGACGGTTTGAGCCGGCTAGTGTTGACCCCAAGGCGTCAACCACTTTCCGGTCCAGTTCGCAGTTCTCTTTGAATTTCGAGAAGTCGTGAATAAAGCCCGTGTGAATCACGCCGTCCGATTCAGCAGCGCCTTTCCGCAAGCTTTCCAAATCCTGAAGATCGCCTCGATGAACTTTCGCTCCCGCAGCGGTCAGCGACCGGGAGGCTGCATCTGAGCGGGCAAGTCCCACGACTTCATGGTCTGCGCGAAGAAGGGTTTGAACCACGGCTGAACCAACAAAACCAGTGGCACCAGTGACAAAAATTTTCATATTTGACTCCTATTGATTGACCATTTTAAGAATTTCGTTTCTTTCCTCCCTCGACGCATTTGCCCATTTTGTCGAGGTCCCATAGGTGATTTCCAGGGTTCCTTTTTCCAGCTCCGCCATCACTCCATCGGCAAATTCGTCCACGGGAATTCCCGCTTTATTTCGACCCGGCGCGCCAAGATCGGTGTCCACGTGCGGCGGGCAAATTTCAATAACTTCGATTTTCAAAGGCTTTAGCTGATGTCTTAATGACAGCGCAAATGAGTGAAGGGCGGCTTTCGTCGCGCAATAAATCGGGAAGCTGGCGCGCGGGACGTATGCCAATCCTGAAGTGGTCACAAAAATTGCCGGGGCATCCTGTTTGGATAAGTGGCTCGCGAACAGTTGGCTTAAATGAATAGTGCCTTCCAGGTTCGTCGCGATCATGTTGCGCTCTTCCGGCCAGGAAGCAGTTGTATCGAGATTGTGGAAACCGGAAACGGCGGCATTGTTCAGAAGGACGTTCAGCTTGGGAAAGTCCCGCGTAATTGTGCTGAAGAGTTGGACGCGTTCAAACTCCTGCGACACGTCGCAGCGATGGGTGTGCAGTCCCGGATGATTCCTTTTGGCTTCATCCAGTTTTTCCTGCCGCCGCCCGCAGACAATGACTGTATTTTCCTTCTTCAAAAATCGGGCCGCAAGAGCCAATCCGATGCCCGTTGCGCCGCCCGTGATCAAAATGGTGTTGCCGCTATTTTTCATAGTGTCTTCTCACATTCATTAACAACTTGCAAATAAAGTAATTTGTTGCCTTCGCAGACTTGGAAAGCTTGCGCAATGAAGCCAGGGCGTTGGTGTGTGCTGCTTATGCCGACCGCCCAACCTCATAACGAAGACATTCATGTTTTTGGTATTTTGTCTCATATTCTGTCCTTTCATATGCAACCTGCCATAACGTCTTAACAGACGCAACGTGCCACGACTTCTTAATCCGGTAAATCCACAGCAATCCAAAATTATTGCCTAATAGTCCAAAACAGGCTATAGTTTAGGAATGGGATACGAAACTGCAGCGGTGGAAACCGCAAGGAACGATTTGCAAGTTGAGCTTTTGAAAATCATCCGTTCTTACTGTCCGAGCGATGGATTGCACCCCTCGCCCGTCCCTGGCGTGTATTGCCTAAAGTTCTCCAAAACAGAGCAGCCCGCCAAGCGGCGTTGGCGCGCGTGTCTTGGGCTTGTCATTCAAGGCGGCAAGAAAATTGTCCTGGGACGCGAAATTTACCGGTTGGAAGCCGGTCATTACACCGCTACTCCTGTTGAATTGCCCGTGGTCAGCAGCGTCGTTGCCGCCTCCCCCGGCAAACCGTTCCTTGCCCTGCTGATAGATCTGGATCCACCGCTCTTGACCGAAGTTTCCGCTCAAATCGATGGAGAAACCCCCAAGGAGTCGGACAAAGCTCTGCGCGCTGTATTCGTCGGAAAAGCCAACGATGTCATGCTTGCGGCCGCAGTTCGATTGGCAAAGCTGTTTCAAAACCCCGACGATGCGCCCGTGCTCCGTCCCTTGATCGTCAAAGAAATTCTTTACCATCTCTTGAAAGGGCCGGAAGGAGCCGCGATTCGGAAATTCGTGCGTTCGGGAAGCAAAATGCACAAAATATCCCGCGCCATTCATGCCCTGGCCTCTGAATTCAGCAAAGAGGCCGACCTCCCGGCGCTCGCAAAGACGGCCAATATGAGCCGTTCGGCCTTCTTCAAGTATTTTAAGGAAGTGGCGGCCATGAGTCCGATTCAATACCGAAAGCGCCTCCGCCTGCACGAGGCGCGACGTCTGATGATTGAGCAAGGCGAAACCGCCGAGGCCTCCGCCTTTAAAGTCGGCTATAACAGCGCTTCACAATTCAGCCGCGAATATTCCCGCATGTTTGGTGATTCCCCGCTACGCGATGCGGTGAAAGTTAAAGAGGCCGGCAATCTCGTTCGTCAAATGTAGCAATCCCAGGCGTGAGAATTGCAGCGAAGACCCGTCGACGGGAAGGAGCGGTCCGGGCGGAAGAAACTTCCCAACGGGAAACTCGTGGTGTCCCGATCAGGCCAGCTTCATTTTGAGCAGTGAAAAATCGTCCTCGAATTCCGCAACGCCGCGCATCTCGCGCATTTGCTTGACGATGGTCTCGATCGGCGGTTGATTTTCCCGAAGAAACCGGGAGAATTCCTCCCATGACTGCCAACTGCCGTCGGGCCGGGCAATCTCATAAACGCCGTCGCTGAAGAAATAGATCTCGGACGGGGAGGGGACTTGAACCCGGGCCGAGGGATAGTCCAGATCGGGGACCACGCCGATGACGGGTCCGTTGGTTTGGAGGTGCAGGGCCTTGCCCTGGCCGGCAACCAGGATCGCCGGGTGATGGCCTCCGCTGGCATAGGTGAGCGTCCGCGAAGGCTGATGGTAGATGCCGTACCAGATCGTGAAGTATTTTTCGTTGTTGCGGGTCATTGGGAACGCGCGGTTGAGGCCCGCCAGCACCGCGCTCGGGTCGTGAAAATCGGTGCCGGCCAGCAACTGGGTGCGGAGAACGTTCAAAACGGAGATGGAAAGGAGGGCCGAGCCGACGCCGTGGCCCGAGACATCGAGAAGATAAACGGCGAGGGTTTCGGGATCGAGCCAGTGATAACCGAAGCCGTCCCCGCCGAGATGCGAGGAGGGAAGGTAGCACCAGGTCGTCTCGATCGCGCCCACAAGCGGATTCGGCAGCAGGCTGCGAACGTAACTCGCCGCCTCGCCCAGTTCGCTTTCGAGGCGGCATTGCGTTTGTTCCAGCGCTTCGAACATCCGTTGCAGCTTTTCACGGGCGAGTTTCAGTTCCGTGATGTCATCCACCGTTCCTTCGTAGTAAAGGAAGTTGCCCGCATCGTCGCGGATCGAGCGGACATTTTCCGAAATCCACAGGGTCGTCCCGTCGTGGCGGCGCACCTCCGACTCGAAATGCAGCACCTGTCCATGCGCCTCCATGATCCGGATGAATTCGGCGCGCCGATGCGGATCGACGTAAAGCTGGGTGGCGATATTGTTGATATTGGCGGCCAATTCGTCGAAGGACCGATAGCCGTACATCTTCATCAGCGCGGGATTGGCCGCGATATATTCGCCCTCCAGCGAGGTCTGGAAGATGCCTTCCAAAGCGTGTTCAAAGATGCTCTGGTACCTGTGCTCGACCTGCCGCAACGCCTGGTCGGCCTGTTGCCGCTTCTGAATTTCGTGCTGCAGAACGCGGTGCAGGCGGGTCCGCACGGGGCGGGAACCGGTCCACGCCGGTTGTTTTCGCGCGGCAAGTTCGATTTTACTGGGAAGGGTGCGCATAAGCCCGGTCCTTTGAAGCTTATCCCATGCCCGGCCAAAAATCTTCCGCAGAAAGACCCGGTCCCCGATCCGGGAACCGGGTCTGCCTGGAGTCTGTCCGATCCGGCTTACCGATATCCCCCGGCGACGTACCACGTCTCGCCGCTGACCCACGATGCGTCATCCGAGGCCAGAAACGCGACGGCCGTGGCGATATCGTGGGGCTGGCCGACACGGCCAACCGGGGCTTGGGCGATATACGCCTTGTTGAAGTCGTTCTCCACATCGGAAACGCCCAGCACCGCGGTGCCTTCCGTGACGACCAGGCCCGGCGCGACGCCGTTGACGCGGATTTTTTTCGGGCCGAGTTCCTTCGACAACGCCTGGGTGATCGAGTTGACCGCGCCCTTCGTGGCCGAATAGACCGATGTGCCCGGCATGGCGTTGCGGCCCACCACCGAGCCGAGGTTGATGATGCTTCCGCCGTTGGGTCCGAAATGCTTGACCGCTTCCTGCGTGGTGAGCAGCAGGCCGAGCACGTTCAGGTCAAAATGCTTGTGGAAGTGCTCCTCCGTGATGCCCTCCAGCGGCTGGAATTCGTAGAGCCCCGCGTTGTTCACGAGGATGTCGATCTTCCCGAAGGCCTTCTTCGTTTCCGCGAAGAGTTTCTCGATTTCCGGCTTCTTCGCCACGTTCGCCCCCACGGCGACCGCCCTGCCGCCTTTCCCGGTGATTTCGGCGACGACGCCGTCGGCGCCTTTTTTGCTCGACGAGTAGTTGACGACGACCGCCGCGCCTTCCGCGGCAAGTTGTTTGGCGATTCCGGCTCCGATTCCCTTGGAAGCCCCGGTGACGACTGCGACTTTTCCTTCCAGTTTTTTCATGATTTTATTGATTTGTTGGTTGAGGTGAGTTGAAGAAAGTCATTCGATCCAGCGGGTGATCGGCACCACGTAATGCCCGCCGTTCATCGGGTTCCGGATAAAAACCTCTGTTGGAAGCGCTCTATCGGCAACCTTTTCTTTGACGAGAAACTGAATGTGCCGCGCCTTGAGAAGGTCCCGGTTGATGGTGGGCAACGGTTCGGTCTTGGTTTTAACGGTGGCGATTTGGTAGATCATGGGGAGGTTCCTTTCATGTGAGGCGTGATTGCCTGAGTTTAGAATTTTAGTTGACTGGTTGGTATAATTAACGGATAAAAAAAGGGTTAAGGCGCTGCGGTTGCAAGTTGTTCTTTGATCCCGAGCAGCCGCATGACGCCATGCTGCAACCGCTCGACATGCTTGACGTTGTTTTCGATCTTGGCCTGCATCAGCACGCCCGTGACGTAGGAGTAGAGTTCCCGGGCCAGTTCGGCGGGGTCTTTGACTTCGATGAGGCCCGCCGCCGCGAGGTCGCGCACAAGTGATTCGTGGTACTTGATGACCCGCCGGCTCATCTGTTCGGCTTTGAGGCGGATTTTTTCATCCTGGGTGCTCAGTTCGCTGCCGACCGAGCAGAAGGGGCAGCCGAGCATCTTGCCGAAACTCTGATATTTTTGCTTCTGGTCCTTGATGATCAACTGGCAATAGTTGTCGAGCCGTTCCAGAGGGGAAGCTTGAGGTGAAAAAATTGTGTCCATGCGGGGCTGTTTATTTTCCCAGTAGCGCTCAAAGGCCGCGACGGCCAGGTCGGACTTCGATTTGAAGGCGTAATAGAAGCTTCCCTTGTTGACGCCGGCCTTGGTGCAGATGTCATCGACGCTGACGGAGCCGTAGCTGCTCTCCCAGATCATCTCCATGGCGGCTTCGAGGAGCTTGCGCTTGGATTCGCTTTCCTGTTTCACAACGCGACATTAGTTGACTGGTTGGTATAGCGCAAGTTATTTTTCAATTATTTTTGGAGAGACTCTTTTCTCGTGCAAAACTGAACGCATGCGGGTGCTTTTGTTGCCGATTCGGGCGGGAAGCGATCTGATCGGCGTTTTTTTAGTAGAATCAAAAATTCCTTGTGTATATATGTTTAGCTGTTAGGGTTGCCGAATAATCAGCGTTGGGGTGGCCGGTCAGATAACCAAGATTCTGGTATGGCGGCTTTTTGTAACACGATGCGGGTCGTGCGCTGGCTTGGGTTCTTCAAGCCAGGCGATTTTTATTTGGGTAGTTCGTCGTTCAATCCAAAGCTTGGATCAAAGCGATGCCGCCGGGATGGCCGGATCGCCCGGTGGAGCGGCTTCTTCGTCTGGTTGATGGCGACGACTCTTTTTGCTCAGACACCCCCGGCGACAAACGCGTCGAGTCAAACGCCGCCCCCGATGCCCGCCGCCGCAACGGCAACTGCGAATAGTGCGCCGGCAATCGCCGCGCCGGCGTCTTCCGCGAACCCCGCCGGACCCGACATTTACAAGAAGATGAGCCTCGAAGAATTGATGAATCAGGACGTCACTTCCGTGTCCAAGACGCCGGAACCCCTGGGGCAGGCGCCGGCCGCGATCCAAGTGATCACCAATGATGAAATTCGCCGTTCGGGCGCTTCGAGTCTGCCGGAGGCGTTGCGATTGGCCGACAATCTCGACGTGGCGCAGGACAATGCCCATGACTGGAATATCAGCGCGCGCGGATTCAATGCCGAGGATGGAAACAAGCTGCTGGTCCTGGACGACGGCCGGGCGATTTACACGCCGATTTTGGCGGGTGTGAGTTGGGACGTGCAGAACGTGATGCTCGCAGACATCGATCGGATCGAGGTGGTCAGCGGTCCGGGCGGAACGCTCTGGGGCGCGAACGCGGTCAACGGCGTCATCAATATCGTCTCCAAAAGTGCGGAGGACACGCAAGGGTGGTACATGGAAGGCGCGGGCGGTTCGGAATTGCGCGATTACGGGGCCATTCGCTACGGCGGCACGCTTGCTCCCGATGTCTACTTCCGGGTCTACGGAACATATTTCGACCGCAATAACGAAGTTTTTTCCGACAACGGGGCTCCCGCGAATGACAACTGGAGCGAGGGGCGGGGCGGGTTCCGCATCGACACGGCGGGCGTGTCGGACGATAAATTCACGCTGCAGGGCGATTACTACAACGGCGCCGCGGGGGATCCGGTGCTTCCGGGGACGACGGAGGTGCAAAGCGGCGGCAATCTCCTCGGCCGCTGGACGCACGCCCTTTCATCCGATTCGGACATGAGCCTGCAAGTCTACTACGACCGGGTGAACAGCTCCACTCCGGAGCCGTCGATTGCGCTCGAACCGGCCGGTATTGCGACCGAGGATCTCGACACCGCCGACATCAGTTTTCAGCACAACTTCCAGGCGGGAGACCGCAACAAGTTTACCTGGGGGGGCGGTTATCGCTTTTACCATGATGTGGTTGACAATGCGCCGGGGGTGGAGATTTTGCCGTCAACCCAGGATTTGAACGTGTTCAATATTTTTGGCCAGGACGAAATCAAGCTTCGGGACGATTTGTTTTTTACTATCGGGACGAAAGTCGAACATAACGACTACACCCACTTTGAATTCGAGCCGAGCGCGCGGCTGCAATGGAATGTGACGCCGAAGCAGATGATCTGGGCGGCGGTTTCACGCGCGGTTCGGACGCCCTCGATCGGCGAACGCAGCCTGTACGAACCCACGGGTCTTAATCCCCTTTTCCATATCCCGAGCTTCCTGGACGGTTCGACCCAATTCACTTCCGAGAAATTGATCGCGTATGAATTGGGCTATCGCGCCCAGCTTGGGTCCCAGGTTTCCGGGTCCATTTCAACTTTCTACAACTTCTACAGCGACATCAGAAGCACGACTCCCACCGGCACTCCCGCAACTTTGGACCTTCCGATCATCATACAAAATAATCTTCAGGGCGAAACCTACGGGATCGAGGTGAGTTCCGATTATCAGATGCTCGACTGGTGGCGCTGGCACGCCGGGTACGATTATCTCCAGGAGCACATTCATGTGAAACCCGGGGAAGTCGATTTTACCAACGCGCTCAACGAAACGGCCGATCCCGAGAACCAGGTCTTTTTGCGCTCGTCGATGGATTTGCCGGAGAACATGGATTTTGACCTGGGAGGGCGCTTTATCGACTCGCTGAGAATCAACAACGGGCCCACCGCCGGCGAGGTGCCGAGCTACTTTGAACTCGACGCGCGGCTGGCGTGGCACCCGACGAAGAACCTGGAGATTTCCGTTGTCGGGCAGAATCTTTTGCATGATTACCATGTTGAATATGGTTTTCCCGATTCGACGCAGGAAGCGATTCAACGCAGCGTTTATGGAAAAATTACATGGCACTTTTAGGTTTTACTCTTTGGCTTTCACCATTTGAGCGCGCCACATCGTATTGGCTTCCGTTGCTTTTCTCGAAACTGCGAAGATGTTTTTTCGGCCTGCTGCTTCTCCTTTTCTCAATCGGCGCATCGGGCGTGGGCCATGCGCAGGAGCAGTCGAAGGAATACCAGATCAAAGCGGCGTTCCTCTTCAACTTCGCGCAGTTCGTCAAATGGCCGCCCGGCGCTTTCCCAACGGCCGATGCGCCGTTTTGCATCGGCATCCTGGGCGACGATCCTTTCGGCTCGGCCCTCGATGCAACCGTCAACGGCGAGACCATCGACAGCCACCGGCTGACTGTGGTGCGCTCCCAGCGGATCGAAGACCTGAAAGATTGCCAGATGATTTTCGTCTGCCGTTCCGAGGAAGGCCAGGTGGGCGCGATTTTATCGCAGCTCAATTCGAAGCCCATTTTGACGGTAAGCGACGTCGAAAGTTTTGCCAATGACGGAGGCGACATCGATTTTTTTCTCTCGGACGGCAAGGTCCGCTTTGAAATCAATCCCCAGGCGGCCCGGCGATGCCAGTTGAAGATCAGTTCGCAATTA
The DNA here is from genome assembly GCA_035948935.1 of Methylacidiphilales bacterium. Lineage (GTDB taxonomy): Bacteria > Verrucomicrobiota > Verrucomicrobiia > Methylacidiphilales > UBA1321 > JABDGH01. The sequence goes on from DASZIP010000034.1 coordinate 296,905, forward strand.
TTGAGCCTCGGGAAAATCGTCACGGGAGGAGGCAACTAGCATGAACTGGCTGCGGGATCTGCCCATCCGGCGCAAGCTGACGCTGGTGATTTTGCTGACCTGCGCGATGGTGCTGCTGCTCGCCTGCGCGGTGCTGGCCCTCTATCAAGCGCTCAACTACAGCAATGGCATGGTGCGGGACACCAAGGCGCTGGCCGATGTGCTGGCCCAAAACACCCAGGCCGCGCTGACCTTTCAGGACGAGGGCGCGGCGCGGCAAACCCTGCTTGCGCTTCGAGCCGAACCCTCGGTCGTCGCGGCCTGTCTCTACGATGAAAATGGCAGCCGGTTCACCGACTACACGCGCAAAGGGGCCGAAGTCGTTTTTCCCGACCGGCCTTCTCCCGACGGGTATCATTTCGAGCGGGGCTGCCTCGTTATCTTCCGCCCCGTTGTTCTCAACGACAGGCGCATCGGCACCATTTACCTGCAAACCAGCCTGGAAGGCATGTACCGGCAGTTGCGCTTGTTTGCGGCGATCTCCGTCATGGTCCTGATCGGTTCCGTCCTGGTGGCGCTGGGCCTTTCCTCGCGGTTGCAGAGGCCCATTTCGCAGCCGATTCTCGCCCTGGCCAAAATCGCCCGGCTTATCGCCGAGGAGAAGGACTACACCGTGCGCGTTCCGGCGCCAGGGCGCGACGAAACCGGGCAGTTGAGCGACGCCCTCAACCAATTGCTCGCCAGCATCGAAGAACGCGACCGGGCCTTGCGCGACGCGAACAAATCGCTGCGCCAGGAAATCGTCGAGAAGCAAAGCGCCGAGGAGCGCGTCCAGTCGCAGCTGGCCCGGCTCGAGTTGCTGCACCGGATCACCCGCGCGATCAGTGAACGGCAGGATTTGAAGAGCATCTTTCAAGTCGTCATCCGCACGCTCGAGGAGGACCTGCCGCTCGATTTCTGCTGCATTTGTCTCTACGAACAGGCTGCCGGCCTGCTGAACGTCACCAGCGTCGGGATCCGAAGCGAAGCGCTCGCCTTGGAACTCACCGCGACCGAATTGGCCCATGTGGATGTGGCGCAAAACGGCCTTTCCAGGTGCGTCAACGGGGAGTTGACCTACGAACCCGACATCAGCCTGCACGAATATCCTTTTTTCAAGCGGCTCGCGGGCGGCGGTCTGCATTCCCTCGTGGCCGCGCCGCTTTTGGTCGAAAGCAAGTTTTTCGGCGTCCTCATCGCGGCGCGCCGCGAGCCGCAAAGTTTCAGCAGCGGCGAGTGCGAATTTTTGCGGCAATTGAGCGAGCACGTTGCGCTGGCCGCGCACCAGACGCAACTTTACGAGGCCCTCCATCAGGCTTACGAGGATCTGCGGCAGACGCAGCAGGCCGTCATGCAGCAGGAACGGCTCCGTGCGCTCGGCCAGATGGCCAGCGGCATCGCGCATGACATCAACAACGCCATTTCGCCCGTCGCGCTTTACACCGAATCGCTCCTCGAAAGCGAGCCGGGGTTGAGCGAGCGCGCCCGCCAATACCTCGACACGATCCAACACGCGATTGACGATGTCGCGCAAACCGTCTCGCGCATGAAGGAATTTTATCGCCAGCGCGAACCGCAGTTGACGCTTCTGCCGGTGCAGATGAACCCCCTTGTCCAACAGGTCATCGATCTCTCCCGCGCCCGCTGGAGCAACATGTCCCAGCAACGCGGCATTTTTATCCGGGTGGAAACGGAATTGGCGCCCGAACCTCCGCCCATCCTGGGGATCGAAAGCGAAATTCGCGAGGCGCTCGTCAATCTCGTTTTCAATGCCGTCGACGCCATGCCGGAAGGCGGAACGCTCACCTTGCGGACAAAAACTTCCGAACGCGCTCCGGCGCAGCGGCAACTTTACGTGGAAGTGAGCGACACCGGAATCGGGATGGACGAAGACACGCGCCGCCGCTGTCTCGAGCCGTTTTTCACGACGAAGGGCGAACGCGGAACAGGTCTTGGCCTTGCCATGGTGTATGGCATTGCGGGACGCCACAACGCCGAAATCGAAATCGACAGCGAGGTGGGAAAAGGCACGACCGTCCGGTTCATCTTCCCCGTTCCCGTCATTCCGGCGATTGAATCGGTTCCCACCGCGGTCGCGTTCACCGTGCCGACGCGCCTGCGCATTCTCGTGGTGGACGACGATCCTCTCCTGGTGAAATCGCTGCGCGATACGCTCGAAACGGACGGTCATTTGGTCGTCGCCGTGAACGGCGGACGGGAAGGCATCGACGCGTTTCGCGACGCGCAGCAGAGGCAGGAACCTTTTGCGGTCGTCATCACCGACCTGGGAATGCCCTACGTGAATGGACGCGAGGTGGCCGCAGCCATCAAGGGAATGTCTCCCTCGACGCCCATCATTCTCCTGACCGGCTGGGGCCAGCGCCTGATCGCCGAAGGCGATATTCCGCCGCATGTTGACCGCGTTCTCAACAAACCGCCCAAGCTGCGTGAAATACGCGAGGCGCTCGCCCAATTATTGTCCGCAAAACCCTAAAACGCCATGGCTGAAAATCCTCCGGTGAAGCTTCTGATCGTCGACGACGAAGCCGCGCAAATGAAGGCGTTGTGCGACACGCTCCGGGATCACGGTTACGAAACCACCGGCTTCGTTTCGGCCCGGGCGGCCCTCGACACGATGAAGAAAACCGCCTTCGACCTGCTTTTGACCGACTTGATGATGCCCGAAATGAGCGGCATTGCGCTGCTCCAGGCGGCCCTGCAAGAGGACGCCAACCTCGTCGCGATCATCATGACAGGCGAAGGAACCATCGCCACGGCGGTCGAAGCGATGAAATCGGGCGCGCTCGACTACATTCTCAAACCGTTCAAACTGAAGGCCATCATTCCTGTCCTCGATCGCGCGCTCGAGGTACGGCGATTGCGCCTCGAAAATGTCGCGCTCGAACGGCGCGTGCGCGAGCGGACCGCCGAACTCGAATCGGCCAACAGGGAACTCGAAGCGTTTTCCTACTCCGTCTCCCACGACCTGCGCGCGCCGCTGCGCCACATCGACGGCTTCGCCCGGTTGCTGGCCCAGTCGGTTGGCCCGACGCTTTCGGAAACCGACGCGCGCTATTTGAATTTAATCACCGGTTCCGTCGGCCAGATGAGCCGCCTCATCGACGACCTGCTCGAATTCTCCCGCATGGGCCGCGCCGAATTGCGGCGCGCCGAGGTCAATCTTCAGGGCCTGCTCGAGAAAACGCTCCAGGAAATTCAACCCGAAATCGAAGGCCGCCATATCGTCTGGAAGAAAGCCGCTCTGCCCGTCGTCCAGGCTGATTCCTCCATGCTGCGGCAGGTCTTCAGCAATCTGCTTCTCAACGCCATCAAATACAGCCGTCCGCGCGACCCGGCCGAAATCGAGATCGGCTGCAAAATCGAGCTGGGGGAAACAGTGATCTTCGTCCGCGACAACGGCGTCGGCTTCGACATGCAGTACGCCGACAAATTGTTCGGCGTTTTCCAACGATTGCACAGCAACGAGGAATTTGAAGGCACCGGCATCGGTCTGGCCAATGTCCGCCGCATCATCGCACGCCACGGCGGACGCACCTGGGCGGAGGGCAAAATCGACGGGGGCGCCACTTTTTATTTCTCGCTGCCGCGTTGATCCATGCGGGGTTGTTGATTATGCCCTATGCCATGTCCGACACGGCCGGCTCGTTTGCCACCGTGCCCGTGGCCGATTTATTGAAAGCCATGGAGCCGATTCGTTGGCCTTGGCGAAATTCTACCGGTTAAGCTCCACGCTGGTGGTGATTGGGCTGGATGGCATCAATGTGTCGTACGGAAGACTCCTACGGGTAAGCCGTTCAGGAGTAAATCGAGAGGAAGATCTGTTGCTTGCTTGGCAATTTCCCGGGAGGAAAAGAGGTCATGCCAGGTTGGCGATGGTTTCAACCCGGATAAAAACGTGCCGGTGCCCATCTTGCGCGAATGATCCGCCTCGCTGTCTCCCATGCGTATTGCCGCAACCACGAGAAGTTGTTTCTCATCGTCCTCTCGCATGAACGAAATAAAGCGATCTGCGTGCGGGCCTATCATCTCGATCGGCACGTAGGAGCCTTGCGAATATAGTTGTGGATATTTGCGGCGGTGCCGAAGAAGCGCGCGGGTGATGTACATTTTGATCCGTCCATCCTCCCACGATTGAAACAAATCCTGGACGGACGCCTTGGCAAGACTTTGAAGAAGCTCGTGCCTTAACGCGTAATCGATCGGGCGACGGTTGTCGGGATCGACCAGGCTGAAATCCCACAGTTCATTTCCCTGGTACAAATCGGGGACGCCTGGCGACGTTAGTTTGAGAACGACTTGCGTCAGCGACAGATTCATTCCCCTCCAGACCACCTCGGTGGCAAACGGGAGAAAATCATCCCAAAAGGAACCGGCCCTCTGACGATCTAAAATGGCATCGATGAAATTATCGCAGGCTTTCAACCATGATTTATTGGGATTGATCCAATTGGTGTTGGTCTTCGATTCGGAGAGCGCTTTGCGCATATAGTTTTTAATCCGATCTCGAAAGACATCATCGACGCTTTCTCCATGGATCGGCCAGACGCCGAGCAGAATTTGATAGAGTAGATATTCCTCGTTGGCATCGGGGGCCGGCAAGTCGTCAAGTTGCGTTTTGAATGAATGATTGCGCGCGCTCCATTTCTTGAGAGAGCTTTCCCAGCGCTCGGGAAGTTCGGAAAGGGCCAGCAGCCTCGACCGGACATCCTCGCTCAACTTGGTGTCATGAGTCGAGGTCGCGAGCATCGACGTCGGCCACTGCCGCAGCCGCGCCCGGTTCTTTTCATGAAATACGGAAACTGGATGGCCAAATTCAGCGGGATCATGCCCCACCTCGTTTGCGGCGAATAAGCGAACGTACCGGTAAAAAAACGTGTCTTCGACCGATTTGGCCATGATCGCTCCGGTAAACTGTTGCAGTTTGCAGACCCAGTTGTCGGCCCACGTTTTTAATTCCGGAGCGGCACGCGCATCGGGATAGCGGCCGGTCCACAGGTCGAGAATGAAAAGAAAGGGAATCGGGTCGGACGAACGATTTCGACGCAAGGCCTCGGCGACGGCCCTTCCCACCACAGCGACATCGGTCGCGCCCGGATTTTGGTCGACTCTCCGATACGTCCGATAGACGGATAAGCAGGCGATAATCCGGGACAGGGCCAGACGCAGATCGTTGACGGTCCAATCGCGCCAGCGCCTGTCGGACTTGACCTGCGCCTCCAGCTCCAGGGCCAGGCTGTCGATCACGTTGGAAAAGAGTTCCTCCATGACGAAGAGCTTGAGTTCATAGGCTTGCTCACGGGGATCGAGATGCATCCCGGTAAATTCCCGGTAGAGACGCGTGAACTGCGTCTCGCTTCGAGACTCGATGAGGAGATTGATCAAATCGCCGGAAAAATCATACCCCGTCGTCCCGTGAACGGCCCAATCCTCCGGCAGGCGCTCTCCGTCACCGAGAATCTTTTCCGCGAGGAGATAAATCGGAGGCGATTCATTCCGCCCGAGAATGGATAATCGCTCCAAGTATTGGGCGGGATCCCAAAGCCCGTCGATGTGGTCGATGCGCACGCCGGTGACGCCGCCCTTTTCGATGAGGTGTTTCAGCAGGCGATGGCAGTCATCGAAAACTTCCTGCACTTCGATGTGCAGCCCCACAAGCGTGTCGATGGCGAAAAAACGGCGATAGTTGATTTCATGCGTCCCGCTCTTCCAAAAGGCGAGCCGGTAATTTTGCTCCTCGAGGATTTGATGCAGGTTGTCGAACGACGCCGCGTCGCCCGGCTTGCCATTGAGCGCGGCAAGCGCCAGATCGAGATCGGTGGTCAGATTCTCGGCTTCAATCAACTCGGCCAGCTCATGACGGAGACCGTGGCTCCGGCGATTTCGCTGCTCCACCTCTTCCATGCTTTCGGTCGCCGAAGACTTCGGCAAGGCGCGAAATTGTTCGGCCATGTGATCGAGTTTTTGTGAAAGCGGCGTTCCCGGATTTTTAAACCAGGCCAGCCGCTGTAAGATGGCGGTGTACGATTCCGGTCGAAGCGGGAAACGCAAACTCCGGTAACAAACCCAAAACGCCGCCTTTTCGTACTTGAGCTGAATTTCACCCGCTTCCAGCACGCGCCCATAAAAATTGTGAAGCATCGGAACCAGAATGCGGTCCTGCAGCGAGACCTGGCGCGGATTCCACTCGATGTCGAAAAACGAGGCGAAGCGGGAAAAATGCCCATGCTCCAAAACATCCATCCATCGCCAGTTGAACGGCACGGCAATGCCCATGTGATTGGGCACGAAATCGACCAGCAACCCCATCTCCCGTTCGCGCAGCAGTCCGCTGACTTTCATCAGGCCGTCCATGCCGCCCAACTCGGCGTTGATCTCGTTGTGATCGCAGACATCGTACCCGTGCGTGCTGCCGGGTGTGGCGCGAAAAACAGGCGATGCATAGATGTCGGAAATGCCAAGATCGTCCAGATACGGAATGATTTGAGCCAGCTGCCCAAAATTGAAGCCCGCGTGAAGTTGGACCCGGTAGGTGGCGCGCGGTGCGCGAAAAGGAGGGTTCATGGAATCAAGCTTCATCAACAGCGGTTACAATCGTTTCGGGGCCTTTGCCTGGCACCGTCCCGGTGAATTCAGGCGCATTCGAGCGAAGAAGAACGCGCGCATTTTTCACCACATATTGTTCCACCATTTGTAAATGCAGGCCAACATCGACGTGTTGGCCCTTAAGCTGATAAGGGATGATGACCGAGGATTCTCCCGCTTCCACCTTCCAAGACGTGCGGGGTGGATTGCGCCGGCCAAAAAGTTCCGCGCGCAACTTCAATCCGGCCCGATACAAATCGAGAAGACATCGATGCTTGTCCTTCGCGATTTCATCCCAATCCAATTTCGAGCGGAAAAAAGTGTCCGGATTATTGGGGTCCGACATTTTCTCCAAATCGGCGGGATCGGTCACAAATTTTGTTTCCAGAAATTCGCGTTTGCGGCCCTCCGCAATTTTCACCGCCAAGTCGCCGGGCATATCGGTGAAATAGAGGAAGGGAGAATTCGTTCCCCATTCCTGGCCCATGAACAAGAGGGGCGTATAGGGCGCGAGACATAAAAAAAGCGAAAGCGCCCGATACGCCTCCGGAGAAATCGCGCGATGCGGGCGGTCGCCCAGCAGGCGATTGCCCGCCTGATCATGATTGGAAATGCAGAAGACAAAGCGTTCGGGAGAAAAATCTTCGCATGGCGTTCCGCGCGATTTTTTGTGGGGGGAGCCAACCTGCCCGCAGTAGAGCCAGCCTTGCCGCAAGGTTTGCGCGATCTCCTCCGCCGAACCGCGAAACATGCCGTAATGGGAGTGCTGTTCCCGCGTTTGGCTCACCCGAATCACATGATGAAAATCGTCGGCCCAGACGGCGTCAAAATTCCAACCTTTCCTGTCATGCGGCTCTAAAATTTCGCGCTCGTTCCTCTCATCTTCGGCGATGATAAAGCCGCCCCGGTCATGGACGACGTCCGCGATCTCGGCCAACAGATGAACGGAAGATCGATCGTGCACGGCATGGGTCGCATCCATGCGAAACCCATCGATTCGAAAATCATTGAGCCAATAACGGATATTCTGGCGTAAAAAAGCGCGGACAGGTTCCGAGTGCGGGCCGTCCAGGTTGAAATTCTGGCCCCACGGATTGTCCCTGCCCTGATAAAAAAAATAATCGGAATAGCGATGGCTGAAGTTTCCTTCCGGTCCGAGATGATTGAAAACAACGTCGAGAATGACCGCGATGCCGCGCAAATGGCAGGCATCGATCAAAGCCCGCAAATCATCCGGGGTGCCGTAAGCGCGGCTCGGAGCGAAAAGCATGACCCCGTCGTAGCCCCAGTTTCTTTCACCGGCCCAATCGGCCACGGGCATTAATTCGAGGGCCGTGACACCCAGTGAAGAAAGATGAGGGAGCTTTTCGATGGCGGCTTGAAACGTTCCCTCCGGCGTAAAGGTCCCGATGTGGCATTCGTAAACCACCTGCCCATCCCATGCCGGGCGCTTCCAGTCTTTCGCCTTCCAGGCGTAAGTCTTCGCATCGACGACCAGCGAGGGACCATGAACTCCGCAAGGTTGAAAATGAGAAGCCAAATCAGGAATGGGCGCGCCGCCGTCGATGGAAAACTGGTACAAGTCGCCTGACTTGCCGCGCGGGTCGATGCCGTAAAAATAACCCGATTCTTTCGCTTGCCGGAGATCAATGGCATAACGAGTTCCATCCTGCTTTTCAATCCGGGCGACAATCGAGGCATGGCCAAAAGCCCACACTCGATAGGTGACCCCGCCTTCATGCAGACAGGGTCCCAAATCGGTCAGGACGATCTCTTCCGGCTGCAAAAATCGGGCTGGGGAAATCGATGTCATGGGTTGGGGGCGATAGGGCCCCGGTGTTCGGCGGGGCCAAGCTTCCCCGACAAGTGGAGAGCGGTATTGATCAGGCCCACGTGAGTGAACGCCTGTGGAAAATTGCCCACCAGCCGGCGTTGTTCGGGGTCATATTCTTCCGCCATGAGGCCGAGGCTGGTTCTGATATCGAGCAACCGTTGAAAAATCGCCCGCGCCTCCTCTTCGCGCCCCATCAAGTGGAGGCAGTCGGCCAGCCAAAAAGTGCAGGGCAGGAAAGCGCCCTCACCCGGCGGGAGGCCGTCCACAGCGGCCGATCCGTCGGGATGGTAGCGCAGAACGTAGCCGTCCACGAGCAACTCCTTTTCGATAAGCTCAATCGTCGAGCGCATCCGATCGTCCGTTGCGGGCAAAAAGCCGACCAGCGGCATCATCAGCACGCTCGCGTCGAGTTTCTCCGAACCGTAGAATTGCGTGAAGGCTTTGCGTTCCGGATGAAAGCCCCTGGCGCAGACTTCGTCATGGATGTCCTGACGCAATTTCCGCCAGCGATCGACCTCGCCATCGAGGCCGAATTCCTCCACCGAACGCACCGCCCGGTCGATGGCCATCCAGGCCATGACCTTGGAATGGGTGAAGTGACGGCGCGGGCCGCGTATCTCCCAGATGCCCTCGTCGGGCATCATCCAATTGGCCTCCACGAAGTCGATCAGGTGGCGCTGGAGATGCCAGTAGGCGGGGTCACAGTCGATCTTCATCTTGCGGGCCAGATACATCACGCCCATCACTTCGCCGTAAACGTCGAGTTGGAATTGCTCGGAAGCCGCATTGCCGATGCGCACCGGCGAGGAATTTTCGTAGCCGGCCAGATGTGCGAGTTGAACCTCGGTCAAACGGCGTTCTCCCGACGCGCCATACATGATTTGCAGTTGGCCCGGGTCTCCCGCGACCGCGCGAAGCAGCCAATGGCTCCAGTCGGCGGCCTCTTGGGTGTAGCCGGCCTGCATCAGCGAATAGAGGGTGAAGGTGGCGTCGCGCAACCAGCAGAAGCGGTAATCCCAATTGCGGACGCCGCCCAGTTTTTCCGGCAGCGAAGTCGTAAGCGCGGCGACGATGCCGCCGGTGATTCCCAAGGTCAGCCCCTTGAGGGTCAGGAGCGACCGCACGACGGCGTCCCGCCATTCTCCCTGGTAGGTGCAGCGGGCGGCCCACTTGCGCCAATAATTTTCCGTCTCCGTCAGGGAATACCACGAATTGATCGGCGCGGGCGCGGGCTCGTGGGAGGGATACCAGGTCAGGATAAAGGACTTGCGCTCGCCTTCCCCCACGCTGAAGCGCGCCATCGTGGAGAGATCTTCTCCGAAGGTCGGAACATCGGCGCGGAGAATCAGGGCATTGAACCCGGCCACCGCCGTCAGCCCTTCCTCCGATCTCTTCACCCAGGGTATCGTCAGGCCGTAATCGAAACGAATGATCAACTTCGACTCGATCTCGACGCGCCCCCGAATTCCCTCGACGATGCGAACCACGTCGCGATACTTTCCGCGAGGCGGCATATAATCGATCAACCGCACCGCGCCGTCTTCGGTTTCAAACGTGGTTTCCAGGATCAACGTATCCTGTCGATACGCGTGGTGGGCGCTTTGTACCGGCTTCTTCGGGCTGATCTGCCAGCACCCGTTTTTCTCGTCGCCCAAAAGCGCCGCGAAACAGGCATCGGAGCCAAAGCGCGGCGTGCAAAGCCAATCAATGGAGCCGTTGATACCGACAAGTGCTCCGGTATGGTTGTCTCCAATGAAGCCGTAATCCTCGAGTCGCATCGAATCCTCGCTTCCCTCTTTTTATCGATCTGCCTGATGGAAATGCGCTGGGTTGGGTTTGGCAACGCTCAGGATCGATTGTACTTCTCCAACAGATAACGGATATCGGCGGCGGTTGAACCGATCCGCTTTTGGATGCGGCCCACCAGTTCCTCTTCCTGGCCCTCCACATACTTTAAATCGTCATCGGTCAACTCGCCATAGGCTTGCTTGAGCTTTCCTTTGATGATGTTCCAATTACCCTTCAGATTGAGTTTTGTTTCCGTGTTCATGGTTGTCATATTGGTAATGGGGTTGATGATTATCTCCTCGTCCAACGAGGTTTTCTTATATTAATCTCCCACGCCTGCCGCACCTTCGCAAATGAGATGCTGCATAATACCTTATGAAAGTTTGGAAAGGCTATGCCTACCCCTTGGGCGCAACCTGGATGGGGACGGGAACGAATTTTGCGCTTTATGCGCGAAATGCCACCGGCGTCGAATTGTGCCTCTACGACGATCCCCACGACCCGAAGGAAACGGCGTGCATTACCCTTGAAGAGCGAATGGACGAAGTCTGGCATGTTTTTCTCCCCGACGTTCGACCGGGCCAGCTCTACGGCTACCGGGTTCACGGTCCCTGGGAACCTTCCAAAGGTTATCGGTTTAATCCCGCGAAGGTTCTTCTCGATCCCTACGCTCGCGCGGTGATGGGCAATGTCAGTTGGGCGCCGGAAATGTTTGGCTATCCGCTGGACAATCCGGAAAAAGACCTCGTTCGCGACGATCGTGACAACGCCGCCTCTATTCCCAAATGCGTCGTCGTCGACCAGACCTTCAATTGGGACAACGACCGGTCTCCGCGCCATCCGCTCGAAGAGACCATTATTTACGAAACGCATGTGCGCGGGTTTTCGCAGCTCTGGGATGAACTCGAACCCGAAGCCCGGGGAACCTATGCGGGTCTCGGCAGCTCGGCGGCCATCAAGTATTTCACAAAACTTGGCATCACCGCCGTGGAACTTTTGCCCGTGCACGTCCACATCGACGACAAGCATTTGCTCGACAGGGGGCTGACCAATTATTGGGGCTACAACTCGATTGCCTTCCTCGCGCCCGAGGCGACCTATTCCGGCTGGGGCACTCGCGGAGAACAGGTGGCCGAGTTCAAGCAGATGGTAAAAAATCTCCACTCGGCCGGGATCGAAGTCATTCTCGATGTCGTCTACAACCACACCGCCGAGGGCAATGAACTTGGCCCGACCTTCTCTTTCCGCGGAATTGACAACGAAGCCTATTACCGCCTCGTCGCGGATAATCCGCGTTATTATTTCGATTACACCGGGACCGGCAATACCCTCAATGCGCCGCATCCGCGTGTGCTCCAGATGATCATGGACAGCTTGCGTTACTGGGTGATCGAAATGCACGTCGACGGCTTTCGCTTCGATCTCGCGGCGGCCCTGGCGCGCGAACTTCACGAGGTGAGCCGCCTCTCCGCCTTCTTTGACGTCATTCACCAGGACCCCATTATCTCTCAAGTCAAGCTGATCGCTGAACCGTGGGATGTCGGCGAAGGCGGCTACCAAGTCGGGAATTTTCCCGTTTTGTGGTGCGAATGGAATGGACGCTACCGCGACACCGTCCGCCGCTATTGGAAGGGCGATGCGGGACAGGTCAACGATTTCGCCTACCGCTTGACCGGCAGTTCCGATCTCTATCTCAATACGAGCAAGAACCCGACGGCGAGCATCAACTTCATCACCGCCCACGACGGATTCACCCTGCGCGATCTCGTCAGCTACGACCAAAAGCACAACGAAGCCAACGGCGAAAACAACGCGGATGGAGAATCCCAAAACAATTCCTGGAATTGCGGAATTGAAGGAGAAACCGACGACCCGGCTGTCCTGGCGCTCCGCGCGCGTCAGCAGCGCAATTTTCTCGCCGCCTTATTTTTATCCCAGGGCGTTCCCATGTTGTGCGGAGGCGATGAATTTGGACGGACCCAATTGGGCAATAATAACGCCTATTGTCAGGACAACGAAATAAGCTGGTACCCCTGGACAAGAACGGAGGAGCAAAACCAGCTATTCGAATACACCTGCAAATTAATCGCCCTTCGCAAGCAGCATCCCATTTTCCATCGCCCCAAGTTTTTTCAGGGCAAGGCCATCAAAGGCGATACCAAGGACATCAGTTGGATGCACCCCGACGGCTGTGAAATGACCGAGGAGCATTGGAACGATCCGCATACGCGCGCGTTGGGAATTCTTCTTTGCGGTGATGACATGGGGGCAAAAACTTTCGAGGGACAGACGATCACCGATGACACGTTTTATCTTTGTTTCAACGCCCATCATGAACGCGTTGTTTTTACCCTGCCGGGCCAGCCCGCGGTTCGCTGGCTCTTGATCCTTAACACCGCCCTCGCGGAAGGATTTGTCGACGGGGAGAAGGAACTGCCCCAGCCGTCCGGGGCCGAGGTTTCCCTTGAAGCACGTTCATCCTGCCTCCTCAAACAAGTCATCGGTTCGGATGAAGAGGCCAAATCCAGACCGGCCAGGCCTGTGGAAAGCTTTGTCGAGAGATCGGTCAAGTAGCCGATTCCAGGGACATTTAGTTGAGTCACAGGTCAATCAGCGCGCTTTTGAGGAGTTCTATTCTTGGGCGATTTTCTGGCCCGAATTGTCGAGACGGGCAGTTAACGATTCGGAAGCATGGTTGCCACTTGTACTGGAGGGGGCGCGATCGGCTGCGGAACAAAACTCATGAGAGATGGAATGAGGATGGATAATACGCGTCAACATTTACTCCCGCTCCGACTCCACCCGGCCCCGCTCCGGCTCCGACACTGACACATCCCGTCAGCGATAGCGGCAGCAACGCCAAGGAAAGTAGGATTGATTTCATAAATACCCTTTCGTTATGGAGGCCATCACCTCCAATCATAAAATAAGCCAATTCAGGGCGCCGGCAATGAAGTCTAAATGTCCAAAACGATTAAGACAGCCCTTCAAAAACAAAGAGAATAAACGATGAACGGAGAAGTGGCGTCAGGAGACGCACTCAAGATGATCCGGTCTTGATTGACTTCCCAGGCAGGTTCTTCCCAGCATGGTCGAAGATGAAACTTGCCTTGGAAGACATTCGCATTCGCGCCATCGAGCCGCTCTACTCTCCCCGGCAGATCAAGGAGGCTTTGCCTGTATCGGAAAAAATCGCCTCAACGGTCGCCGCCAGTCGAAAGCGCATCACCGAGATCATTCAAGGCAACGATCATCGCTTTCTCGCCATCGTGGGGCCTTGCTCCATTCACGATTCCCGGGAAGGTTTGGTTTATGCCCAACGGCTGGCCCAGCTCCGCACCCAGGTGGAAGACGTGATGCTTTTGGTCATGCGAGTCTATTTTGAAAAGCCGCGCACCACGGTAGGATGGAAAGGACTTGTCACCGACCCGGACCTGAATGGTTCTGACGATATTGCCAGGGGATTGAAAATGGCCCGCACCTTTCTTCTGGAAGTGGGACACTTGGGGCTGCCCGCCGCCACGGAATTTCTCGACCCGGTCGTGCCTCAATACCTGGCGGACCTGGTCTCCTGGGCCGCGATTGGCGCCCGGACCACGGAATCCCAAACTCATCGTGAGATGACGAGCGGCTTGTCGATGCCGGTTGGTTTCAAGAACGGCACCGATGGCGATTTTCAAACGGCGCTCGATGCCATGTTGTCCGCCCGGTCTCCTCATTCTTTTCTGGGAATCTCTCCCCAAGGTTTGGCCAGCATCATTCGCACGCAGGGGCATTCCACAACGCACCTCGTGCTCCGTGGAGGACGCAGCGGTCCAAACTGTGATCCGGCGACGATGCTTGATGCCTTGCAAAAAATGGACAAAGCAGGCTTGAATCCGGCGCTTCTGGTCGATTGCAGCCACGGCAACTCGAAGAAGCAAGCCCTTGCTCAAGCGCAAGTCTGGGAAACGATTTTGGAATTCCATAGGAGCACCGAATCACGGGTCTTTGGCGCAATGCTGGAATCTTATTTGGAAACAGGACGCCAGGACTTGCTTCCCGATAAATCTCTTCTGCCGGGCCTTTCCATAACGGATGCTTGCCTGGGCTGGGCCGAAACGGAGCAATTACTTTTGAAAAGCGCGGATAAATTGCGTGGGTAGGTGGAGCTTCCCGACACGGCTTTATTCGGCAATCAAATAATGGCGCAGAAGCGCGTTTTTCCAACTGTCGGACTGCAAGGATCTCCAACTGGAATGGAGGCGCGCGTCGGGACGCGACCAGAGCTCCTCATGAAGCCAAAAGACGGTTTCCGCGTGCCAAAGAAGCCGCAGGATTTCCTTCCGTTCCAACGCCGCCGCGCCTTGCCGGACCAACCGTTCGCGGAGGTTCGCCATCGAAGAGGAGGGCTTTGCGCCGTTGCGGTGCGATGACCGCTGCCGGACCATGGAGAGATGCACCGCCTGGACGTAGGGAGATACGAGGGCTTGCGGCCAGAGCGGCGCGGCGGGCCGAGTCTCCTCGTCGTCGGGGGCAATTAAACCATCAAGTTCCGTCGGGGGTTGCGATTCTTCGGGGATGACGAAGAGGCTCCAGGAGCGAAGTTTTTCCCCCAAGCCGCGCGAACTCGTCATCCAGGCGGTCAGAGGGGCAAGCGTCCACGCGACAAAAATCGGCGTCAGCCAGTAGGAATTAAATCCCAGATAAAACCAGGCCAGCAACTGGCCCGTGATTCCAAGCCCGCTCTGCCATCCGTAGAGCTTCAAACAATGGAGAATCGAGAGGCTCGTGTCCGCCCGATTTTGAGCGGTCCATTTGGTCTGCCAGCCAAATATCGCCTGAAGGACGAAAAACGTGTGGAACAACATCAGGACCGGGGCGATCAGGATTGAGAAAGCTGTTTCCACCAACGAGCTGAGCAGCAGATGAAAAAAACCGCCAAATCGCTTCGCCCCTGGAAGAGACGATGCGATGCCGAGCAAGCGCGGAAAAAACAGAAGCAGCATCGTCATGATGAAAAGAAACGGCGCTTCGGAATGTTGCACCGCGCCAAGGTCCTCCGGGCCTGCGGAAAAGGCGAGAAACCGGGCGCGGTCATACGCGCCAATGGAGCCCGCCACCAGAAATGTCAGCCAGATGGGAGAGCAAAGGTACGCCATCAGGCCGATCCAGATTTGGAGGCGGTTTCCCATCTCGATGCCACGGGCGAAAAGAAACCAGAAATGCTGGAGATTACCGGCGCACCAGCGACGGTCCCGCTTGAGCATGTCGCTCATGTTGGGCGGGCCCTCCTCGTAGGTGCCCGGTTCATCGTAGGCGACCCACACTTCGTAACCGGCCCGCTGCATCAGCGCGGCCTCGACCGTATCGTGGCTCAATACGTGGCGGCGGCTGGGGTTGGGGACGGGCAGCATGGGCAGATCGCAGTGCTCGATGAACGGCGCGATGCGGATGACGGCGTTGTGTCCCCAATAGGAACCCGACGACATTTGCGCCATGCTGCATCCCTGGGAAAAAATTTTGCCGTAAACGGCATTGGAAAATTGCAAAAGCCGCCGGAAAGGAGATTGCCCCAGCACCATCGCGGGCTGGGTCTGCAGGATGCCCACTTCGGGATTGGCTTCCATCGCGCGGACGAGCCGGACCATGGTCGGGCCGCTCATGACGCTGTCGGCATCGAGGAGGATCATGTAGCGGTAGCGTTTGCCCCAGCGGCGGCAAAAGTCGGCCACATTGCCGCTCTTGCTATTGATGGGATGACGGCGTTTGCGGTAAAAAATTTTTCCGAAAGCGTCCAACTTTTGGCAGAGATGAAGCCAGGCGCATTCCTCTTCGATCCAATGGTCGGGATCGTTGGAGTCGCTGCAAAAGTAGAAATCGAAATGCTCCATCTGCCCCGTTTTCTTGAGACTGTTCCACATGTTCTCGATGCCCTGGCCGACTCGTTGCACCTCCTCGTTAAAGACGGGGATGACGATGGCCGTCGCGGCCAATGGAATCGAGTCCTCGCGTTCACGCCACGGCCGGCGCATGAGATGGAACGGATCGCCGCCCCGGAGCCAGTCGCAAAAGCCAAACAGGGCCAGCAAAAATCCGATGGCGATTTGACCGAAGAGAAGCGGGAAAAGCGCGATGACGATATAATCGGGCCAGAAGATGGGTTGTCCCGAATAACTGTGCAGGAGCAGCGCGAAGCCGGTCGCCGTCAGGAGGATCGATCCTCCGATGAAAAGGGTGCGTCGCGCGGCCCCCGAGGTTTCTGGAAGAGAAGTGTTCATAGAGCCTCGGAAAGCCACCAGTAGAAAACAAAATAGACGACGGTCCAGAATAGCAGCGCGATGATGATTTCCCGGCTGTTCCAGCGATGCCAGGTTCTTCGGGCCAGATCGAGCATCGGGCCGTAGTCGAGATGACGGGGCGTCATGCTTGAAATCTTGAGATCGGGCCCGGTGACCAGCAATGTTTGACGCATCGATTCCTTGAGATTTTCAGGAAGCGGGGCGGTCAGAAATGTTTTCGGCGCGGTGCGAAAAGCGCCGCTTAAAAGCAGGGCAACACAGCCGGAAGCCAAAAGTTCGGCAGGCGGCTGGTCTCTCATTTCAAGATTGGACGCGAACCACTCCCGCGCCAGTTTTTGCGCCTGGGCCATGGCGAGCGAAACCGGATCGAGGGAAGGGTCCTGACAATGCCGTTCCCGCGCCTGGTCGAGAAGTTTAAGAGTCAGCCGCGAAATCTGTGCATGATCGCCAAGGGCGAAGGCGTTCAGAAAATCCCGCAGACGATCATGGGCCTGGTTCCAAGCGGTTTGTTCGTCAACGGCGACGATGTGAGAAGAGGTGTTCATTGATGCCAGGTATAGTTCCACTCTTCACTAAGAGGCTTGGCGTTGCTTTGGGGTTGGGTGGTCTGCATCAGGCGACAATGCAGCTCGGTGGGAACGTTGCGCTTGAACGGGATGATGGTGAAGGTGGCCCGCCACGAACTGCCATAGCCGATTTTTTGCAGGCTTGAGTCTCGCAGCCGGGTTTCCGGCGGGTCGAAGTGGAGTTCCAGATAAGGCGGTTTGTCGGCGGGAATGCCTTCGATTCCGTTGCCGGCGAAATCAATTTGGAATTGAACCGGCGTGCCACCCCCAGGGATGGATGCAGGCGCCAGGTCCGGCGGAGCGTTTTGTTTGAGCGCGGAAGGCGTTGCTGTCGGCTGGGCGGGCGGTGGCGCGGGATTGATGACCCACGTCGCATTGCTATAAGCCAGAGGAGGACGCGAGGCATCGTTCATATAGAAGTCGATGGTGTAATCGAGGTCCATCCGGTCGCCGGCCTGAGGCACTTGATCGGGATGCCAGAAGAGCACCACGTTGTCGGTATTCGGATTGTTGCCGGGCTGCTGGGCAAGGACCACCGAACCTTTCCCCCAGTTGCCATGCGGTGTGATCCAGGCGCTGGGCCGCACGTTGTATTTCAGGTTCATATCCTGGTAATGCTGAAAATCACGGTCCCGTTGCAACAGCCCGAAGCCCTTCGGATTTTCGTCGTTGAACTTGTAAGTCTGGAAAAAGGGCTCCTGTTCGAGCGGTCTCCAGAGCCAGTCACCCTTGCCGGTGTTGAGCAGCACGCCGTCGGAATCATGAATCTCGGGATGGAAATTGCCGAAATGGTTGGGGGCGTTTTCACCATACAAATACATGCTGGAAAAAGGGGCGATCCCGATCCAATCGACCTTCTTCCGGAAAAAGAGAACGGCATGAATGTCTACCGACGTCACCGCGCCGGGATGCAGCTTGAACTCGTAAGCGCCCGTCATGCTGGCGCTGTCGAGCAATGCGTCGAGGACCAGTTGGCTCGCGGTTGGATCCGGTTTGTGCAGCCACCACTCTTTGAACCCGGGAAATTCCTCCGGCTTGCCGTCCAAGCCGGCGTTAACGGCCAGTCCACGCGCGGAAAGGCCATAAACCTGGTCCTCGGCCAGCACGCGGAAATAACTTGCCCCCAGGGCCGAAAAGAAACCGTCCAGGGAATCAGGCTTGTTAATCGGATAACGAACATAAAATCCGGCGTAGCCAAGATGGGGCGGCAGCGGCGGATTGATGGGCACCTGATAATTGAAAAAGGCCGGAGAAAAGGCCAGGGCGCGCGCGCCTCTGTTATCCACCATATTGATTTTTGGCGAAGTGGGGCATTCATTGCTGAGATGGTAAAAATCGACCTGAAAGGGAAGCCCGTCGTTTCGCCAGAGCCGGTACTTGTCGTTCCAAAAGATGCCCAGCTCCTGCGCGGGCGTTAGCTTTTTAAGCTGAGGGGGAAGAGGATCTGGGAGGGGGACAAAGGGCTTTTGCGACAATTCCTGTGCCGTGGCCTGGACCTGGTCGAAGGTAAAGCGATGCCGCTCGCTTGGACGAAGCGTGATCGCCAGCAGGAGCACGGTGATGAGGGCGAGCGTGAGATGAAGTCGCATGGTCGTGATTATGGGGAATCGCCGTGTTCATTCATGGCGTCACTTCAAATTGCGAGTCCAGCGCGGCCCCGGAGCTTCCGCCCACCCAGACATGGTATTCGGTCGGTTCGATCACCCGCTTCAGGTCGAAGTTGTAATAGGAGAGTTCGCCAAAACCGAGGGTGAACTCGATTTGTTTCGATTCGCCGGGCTTGAGCGACACTCGCTGGAAGCCTTTCAGTTCGCGCACCGGTTCCTCCATGCTCCCGCCGGTATTGCGAAGATAGAGTTGGGCGATTTCAACGCCGGGCACCGATCCGGTATTTTTCACATCCACGCGAACGCGCACCGCAGGAGCCGTGGCAAAGAGACCTCCCTTACCCGACTGGAGCGTGGTGAGTGAAATCGTGGACGGGTCCAGTTTCAGGTTGGAATAAGCGAACTGCGTGTAAGAAAGACCGAATCCGAAAGGAAAAAGCGGAGCATTCGTCTCGTCGATGTAGCGCGAAAAATATTTCGTGGCGGTGGTGGGCGGAAGGGTCAGATCGATTTGATCGGCGGGGCGTCCGGTCGGCAACTGGTTATAATAGAGCGGCTCCTGGCCGACCGCGCGGGGAAAAGTCACAGGCAGTTTTCCGCTTGGGTTGGCATCGCCAAAGAGAATATCCGTCACCGCCGGGCCCGCTTCGATTCCCGGATACCACGCTTCAAGAATCGCGGGCACATGGGCCGCCGCCCATTTGAGGGCCAGCGGACGTCCGTCAAATAAGACAAGCACCGTCGGTTTTCCCAGGGCCGTGATGGTCTCCAGGAGTTCTTCCTGATTGCCCGGCAGATCGAGCCGGGTGAGAGAACTCGATTCGCCGGTCATCGTCGCCGCCGATTCACCGAGAGCGAGAATGACGACGCTCGCCTGCCGGGCCGCGGCCACGGCTTCGGCGAACCCGGCATCCGAATCGCTCAGAACGGAAGTCCCCTTGGCATAAAGCACCTTCGTTTTGCCGTCCTTGAAGCGGTCCTGAAGTGCGGCCCGTAGCGTGACGACGTCACTCATCCGCCCCTCGGCCGGCCAGGAACCGAGCATGTCGAGAGGCGAATCGGCCAGCGGCCCGATCAGAGCGATGGAGGGCGCATTTTTGGCCAGCGGCAGAACGGGCGCGGTATCGGGAGCTTCCACGTTGTTTTTGAGAAGAACCAGCGTCTCCTCCGCCGCCTTGCGGACAAGTGCGCGCTTTTCCGGCGTGATGACCGGTGTTCCCTTTTTTTCAACGGTGTAGGGATGGTCGAAAAGTCCCAGAGCAAATTTGACCCGAAGCACCCGCCGGACCGCTTCATCAAGCGCGGCTTGGGGAATACGGCCCGATTGAACCAGATCGGCCAGACGCGTGCGGTAAAGATCGCTCTCCATGTCCATGTCGACGCCCGCCAAAAGCGCCTTGCGGGCGGCGACATTTTCGTTACTGGCTATGCCATGATTGATCAGCTCCCGGATCGCGCCATAGTCGCTTACGACCATCCCGTCGAATTTCCATTCATGGCGCAAAATTTCCGTGAGCGTGAACGGATTCGCCGTCGCCGGGACTCCGTTGAGCGGATTGAAGGCGCTCATCACCGTCGCCGCGCCCGCCGCGATGCCCGCGTGATAGGGTGGAAGATAGACCTGGCGCAGGCTCAGTTCCGACATGTCGACCGTGTTGTATTCGCGACCGGCATTGGCCGCGCCGTAAGCGGCAAAATGTTTCACGCATGCGGCCACCGCATCGGGCTGGCTCAGATCGTCTCCCTGATAACCTTCGACGTAGGCCCGGGCCATTACCGAGCCGAGAAAAGTGTCCTCGCCCGCTCCCTCCGTGATCCGGCCCCAGCGCGCATCCCGTGCGATGTCCACCATCGGCGAGAAAACCCAGCGGACGCCGTCGTCCGCCGCCTCCTGCGCGGCCATATGCGCCAGTTGCCGGACGAGGTCGGGATCAAAGCTGGAAGCGAGCGCCAGGGGCACGGGAAAAATCGTGTGCTCGCCGTGAATCACGTCGTATCCGAAAAGGAGCGGAATATGGAGCGGGCTTTTTTCCACGGCGAGATGCTGATAACGGTTTGTCGAGTAGGCGCCCACCACGTTGAAGAGCGACCCGATCTCGCCCCGCTCGATCATCGCGTCGTAATCGAGCGGATTACCCTCGGGCCCCGTCCATTCTCCGCCCGTATACTGTGTCAGTTGCCCGACCTTTTGCTCAAGCGACATCGCTGTCAGCAGTTTTTCCACCCGCGCGTTGAGGGCTTTGTCCGCCAGTTGCGCGTTCGACGGCTTTTCCGCCACGGGAAGCGCCAGGTCCTGATCCAAAGTCGTGGGTGAAACCGGATGGTGGCGGGGAAACGCCATAAACACCGCGACCGCCGCGATGACCAACAGCAACAGGGCGGGGATCGCCACCTCCCGATGAGGAAGATGCAGGGAAATATGAATGACGCGGCGTGGTCTTGGCATATCCAGAGGATGGTGATGGAGGCCCCATTGCCCCTTCTATAAACTGGAACCGATGGATGAATCAATCAAGGGTTCCATGTATATGTCCACACCTCGCTGAACGGCGTGCCGTCGGCCCGCTGCAATTGACAGCGCAGCTCGGACAATTTGTCCTTGTTGGGGATGGTAAAGCTGACCCGTAATGAATGCTCATAAGGATTTCGGATGACCTGGACGTCCGTGATCGGCGTCCCCGAGGTGGTGGAAACCACGGCGCGAGGGAAGTCTTTGGGATCGATGTCTTCGACGCCCGCCCCGATAAAATCGAGAACCATGCGGGGATTGGGAAAAAGTCGCGTGGGATGATTGACCCGCGTGGCCGAAACGCGGGCCAGCGGCGGCCATCTCGGGTCGTCCATGAACCAGTGGAGGCGATAGCTGACATTCATTTTATCCCCGGCCACCGGAGCCTTTTCCGGTTGCCAATAGAGCACGACATTATCAAGCGTCTCATCGGGAGTTGGGAGTTGTACAAGATTCACCGTGCCTTTACCCCATGCTCCGATCGGTTCCACCCAACAACTCGGGCGCAACTGATAATTGACTTCAAGGTCCTGATAATGGTCGAAGTTGCGGTCGCGCTGGAGAAGGCCGAAGCCTTTCGGATTCTCGTCCTGAAAGCTGTTGAAATGAATAGTGGCGTAATTTTCAAGCGGACGCCACAACCACTCGCCGTGGCCGTTGGCGATCAGTGCGCCGTCGGAATCGTGGACTTCGGGCCGGAAATCGCCGAAGTGATTCGAGGTGTTCTCGCCAAACCAGAACATGCTGGTGAGAGGCGCGATGCCGAGGTGTTCGATGGGTTTGCGAAAATAAAGCGTGGCGGTTACGTCGGCTTGAGTTTCAGTGCCGGGCCTGAGCTTGAATTGATAGGCGCCGGTGACGCTGGGGCCGTCGAGTAACGCGTAAAACGTAAACTCGACGGCATCGGCGGCGGGTTGTTCGAGCCAGAATGTGGTGAAGCGCGGGAATTCTTCCGTCAGGCCATAGATGCCGCTGTTGACCGCCAGCCCCCGGCAGGAAAGTCCATAAACCTGGCTCTGCGCCAGCGAACGAAAGTAGCTCGCTCCGGTGAAGACAATGACCTCGTCGAGATAATTGGGATTATTGATGGCGTAGTGCATGCGGAAGCTGCCGAAGCCGGTGTCGGGGGGCAGAGGTCCTTTCACCTCGGTACGTCCGAAGGTGAAGTAATCGGATGAGTAGGGAAACGGCTTCATCCCCTCCGGACTTATCGTATAGACGGTGATCTTGTCCCGAAGGTAACCGCTGCGTTGCGAGAACTTCGCCTGGAAGGGGAGGTTCTTGTCTTTCCAGAGGGTGAATTCCTCTTTCCAGCGGATGTCCCGCATGGCGTCGTAATCCACATTATCGATTTCTTTTGGGAGAGGCGGAGTCGTATTCTGGTAGGGACCCTGAGCCAGCTTTTGGGCGATTTCCTGCACATTGCCCAGGTTAAAGGGGGCATCGCCCGAACAGCGCAAACTCGCGAACCCCATAAACATAACGATAAGCACCCATGTAGTCGTCTTCATAAAAACCAAGAATGGCGGCTACGTCGCACCGTAGCCGCGCCGCGAGAGCAGATGATAGCGCTAAATTGAGCGCTTAATCCACATTGATAAACACGCGGACCGATCCACGAGTGTCCCAATACCCATGGTGGTCATGATAGATGATAAAAGGACGGTAATGGTCCTGTTCATCCCAGTAGCCGTGCTTGTCCCGGTAATAGTGATGATTTGTGTCCCATTGGCCATCGTGAGCCCAAAGGTTATTGACTGCGCCCGTGAATATAAAGAGGGCCGCTATTCCTGCCAAGGTGCTTCTGTATATGGAGTTTGATGTGGTTTTCATGGTTGTATTTTTTTGGTTTTAGCCGGGTTCTTTCCTTCAAGAACCCGGCATCTTTGTTTGATTCATCATTACTGCGGAACCGTTGTTTGCTCCGTGGTGGTTGTCGTCTTCTCCACCTGAACGGGGCTTTTCACGACGATGCGCGTCGCCCTCAGGCTGTCTCCATCCCTTTCATAAAAGATGGTGACAGGCGTGCCCTCTTTCAGCGTGCTTCGTGAAACGGGATTCCCGTTTTCATCGACATAGGCTGTGCTGTCTCCCGTCTCGTAGTGGACACGCTCATCCGATGCGGGCGTCCTCACGGCAATTTCACCCCAGCCCGTTCCGAGGATGACTCCATCGGTTGACGGTGGCGCCGCCGCCGGAGAAGCTCCCGCCGGAACGGCGTCGTCAGTCGTCGTAGAGATGGTCTTTTTCAGAACAACTTTATCGGCGATCAACTCGTCCCCGTTCTTTTCGTAATAAACGGTGACCGGAGCGCCGGTTTTCACCGTTTCAACGGATACGGGATTTCCATTCTCATCCACGTAGGTGGTTGTCTTGGTGAACGTATAACGAACCGGAGCGGGCGACGTGTTGACCTTGACGGCTATCGCATCGGGACCGAGTTCCGTTAGTGTTCCGGTCGATGTGATCGTTGTTTTTGTTTCAACGGGAACCTGCATCTGCCCATAGGTCATGTTCGTGGTTGCCGCCAGCAAACCCAAAAGGGTTGCGGCGCCGAAGATAAGAGTCTGTGTTTTCATAGGCTTTATTTGGTTAATCCGAGTGCTTGAACATCCTTCCGGCAAATGTGATTTCATGACTTCCAGTTGTTTGCTGGTAAGTGCCACCTCGAAGGGGACATGGGCTTGAAGGAGCAGACTTCTGAAAGCCAGTCACATCTTGCCGTGGTTTTGTTCTATAAATAAAAATAAGCGTCAGGCAACTCGTGTCAAATGGCGGGCGATAGGTCAATTTCTCCCACTGAGGCGCGGCTGCGGTTGCCCAAATAGCCCGCCGCCACGACTGAAAATCGACTCGTAAAGCCGCCTTGGCCCGTCTTAACACACGCACCCTAAGCTTTTAGCTTAGGGACAAATCAGGATTCGACTTCTATCAAATTTGCCGGGCATCAACTAGCATCTCAATAGCATGAAACGCCGTCAATTCGGCCCATGCAGCGGCGCTTTCCCGTAAAACCGAACATGTCAATCCGACCAACCATGGACGATGGGGTGAAAATAGAGCGTCACGACGATGAACCTGAAGGTGATCCCGATTTGGGACACATTCTCGAATGGATTCATCTGATGGCGTGCCATGTCCGTCAGAACGCCGCCAACATTGAAAAATATCGCAAGATTCTGAAAACCAACGGAGAAACCGACCAGCGGTTGCGGGAATTTAACAACTGGCGCGAGTCCTCAATCTTCACCCCAAGGGAAAAAGCCGCCTTGAGTTTGGCGGAATCGATGTCCTTGGGGCAGTCCGAAAAAAAATCGCAAAACGTGCTGAAAGAGGCCAAACATTATTTCAATCGGGACGAAATGGTGCGCCTCACGCTGAACATCATGGCCATCAATGATTGGATCGACCGCCATTCCGATTCATGGGCGCGGATTTTGGTGGTTGAAGACGATCCGCTGGATCGCGAGCTCCTGCAGCAGCAACTGCAAAAGGCCCGAATAAGGGACAACGTCATCTTTGTTCCCGACGGGCGTCAGGCCCTGGCCACATTGGAGAGTTATCAAGGCGGACAACGCGACGAGGAACTCATCGCCCTTTTTCTCGACCTCCGCCTCCCGCGCATGAGCGGCATCGAACTCCTGCGCCGGATCCGCGCCATGCGGGGCATGGAGGACCTCCCGGTCATCGTCATGACAGGTTCCAACGACCCGGTGGACATGGAGGAGTGCCAAAAGCTCAAGGTCATCAGT
Organism: Methylacidiphilales bacterium; assembly: GCA_035948935.1. Lineage (GTDB taxonomy): Bacteria > Verrucomicrobiota > Verrucomicrobiia > Methylacidiphilales > UBA1321 > JABDGH01. Next base: position 321,863 of record DASZIP010000034.1, read on the forward strand.
TACGTTGAAAAACCGGTCACGTTCGGATCTTTTTCCAAGGCCATTGCCAATATTTTCCATCCAACGAAAAGAGATCTGGCTTTTCTAAAACTATAACATTTTCCGGGCCACGCACGGAGGTTGTTACACCAACGCGAGCGCGGGCTGCTCCTGGCCGTGGGAGAGGAACGCGTCGCGGCCGGCGGACTTGGCCGCTTCGAATTCGAGAAGGGCGTGTTTGCGCGCGAGGCCCCCGGCGTAACCGGTGAGGTCGCCTCTTTTTCCGACGACGCGATGGCAGGGAACGATCCAGCTAACCGGGTTTTGTCCCGTGGCGGTTCCGACGGCGCGGGCGTCCCTGGACGAACGTCCGGCGCGTTGCGCGAGTTCGCCGTAGGTGATTTTCTCGCCGAAGGGAATCGCGGCGATGGCGTTCCAGACGAATACTTGAAAGGCCGTTCCACTCAAACCGAGTGGAAGATCGAAGCTTTCCCTTTCGCCGGAGGCATATTCCTCAAGCTGTCGCGCGGTTCGGGCGAAGATCGCGGCGTCATCCCGCCGGGTCCAGCCGGGAGCGATCCGCGCGTGGGGCTGATCGGCGAAATAGAGGCCGCTCAAGTTGCCTTCGCGGCTGGTTAGGAGTAATTGTCCGAGGGGGCTGTCGATGCGGGTGTAGAGGGTCATGGGTGTTTGGGAAGAAGAGAGTCTACTTCAGGAAAGGTGCTCCGGCAAGGGACTCAAAGCTTGTGACCTTGCCGCAAAAACGTCGATTCCCGAGTCGGGTTCGCCCGACGATCCCGATCAATTCAAGGCGCTCCACGGCTATTCACCTCGCCATCACGTCAAGCCCGGCACGCGCTACTCGTCGAACCCGATTTTGCTTCGGCTTGAAACACAGAGCGGTCACGGCGGCGACGATCAAGTATCCAAAACGATCGATTACGGCGTCGATATTTGGAGCATTTTGATTCAAAAATGAAGCACGGAACCGCCTGAAGAAGCTAAAAATCAAGATGCAAATAATTGATAATCAATATATTAACTGATTTCTTTGACATGAGGCCCGCGACCATTACAATGCTTGTCCGGAGACCCACGTCTCCCGGACTAAACAAAAATGGATCGAGGTGAATCACGTTGAGCGAAGTACGATTAAAAAAAGGCGAGTCCGTCGACAAGGCATTGCGACGTCTCAAGAAAAAACTGGATCGTGAAGGCACGCTGCGCGAGGCGCGCACCCGTCGCAATTACGAGAAGCCCAGCGAAAAGCGTCGCCGCAAAGCCAAGGAGCCCAAGCTGAATTATTGGGGAAGCTTTTCCCTCTGATTTTACTTTAGGGACGAAGATTTAAAATCCGGTTTGGATGAAAAGTCCAAACCGGATTTTTCTTTTGCGGATAGCCTCGAGGGGTTTTTTATTGCTTAAAAAGGTCGGATAAATACTCTCGCCTGAAAGAATGAGCACTCAAAAGAAAATTGTCGTCTGCGGCGCAGGCGGATTCATCGGCGGTCACCTCGTGGCCGATCTCCGGCGGCAGGGACACACCCGGATTCGCGCGATCGACGTCAAGCCCTTCGGCGAGTGGTTCCAGAAATTCGACGACGTGGAAAACCTCGTCCTCGATCTTCAGGGAAAGGAAGCGTGCGAGAAGGCGCTCGAAGGCTGCGCGCTCGTTTATAATCTCGCCGCCGACATGGGGGGCATGGGTTTCATCGAAACGCACAAGGCGCTCTGCATGCTCAGCGTCCTCATCAACACCCATCTGCTGATGGCCGCCAAAAAGCACGGCGTGGAACGGTTTTTTTACGCCTCGTCGGCCTGCGTTTACGCCGCCGACAAGCAGGTCAACCCCGATGTGACGGCGTTGAAGGAAGCCGATGCCTACCCGGCGATGCCGGAGGACGGCTACGGCTGGGAAAAGTTGTTCAGCGAGAGGATGTGTCGCCACTTTAGCGAGGATTTCGACATGACGACCCGCGTGGCCCGCTTCCACAATGTTTACGGGCCCGAAGGGACCTATGACGGCGGCCGGGAAAAAGCCCCGGCGGCGATCTGCCGGAAGGTGATCCAGGCCAAGCTCGCCGGAAAGCACGAAATCGAGATCTGGGGCGACGGCCATCAGACCCGGAGTTTCCAGTACATCGACGATTGCGTTTTGGGTACGCAGAAAATCATGCACAGCGAGGCGGTGACGATGCCGATCAACCTCGGCAGCAGCGAAATGGTGACGATCAACCAGCTCGTCGACCTGGCCGAGGGAATCGCGGGGATCAAGCTCAAGCGGAACTACAATTTGAAGGCGCCGAAGGGGGTCAACGGACGGAATAGCGACAACACGCTGATTCAAAAGCTCCTCGGTTGGGAACCGTCGATTTCGTTGAAGAGCGGGCTTGAAAAGACCTACCGCTGGATTTACGACGATATGAAGGCGAAGGGGAAGGTTTAATCCGCGTACCGCGCCCGTAGAGCGCGGCTGAATTTGCGGCGCGAGCCGGCCTCACCGGGCGGTCGCCGGGGGCAGCAGGACTGTCATGAAGGTGCGAAGAATGATGAGGAGATCGAGGTTGAAGCTCCACTTTTCAATGTAGTAGAGGTCGGACTTGATCCGATTCTCCAGGTCGCTCTCGCAACTGATTTCGCCGCGGTAGCCGCGTATCTGGGCCATGCCGGTGATCCCCGGCTTGATGAAGGCCCGGATGTGATAATTGTTGGTGATGTTGGCGAATTTATCATTGTGCTCGACCAGATGGGGGCGCGGGCCGACGACACTCATGTCGTTGAGGAGGACGTTGATGAATTGCGGGAGCTCGTCGATGCTCAATTTGCGCAGCCAGCGTGCGGCCGAGAAAATCCGGGAGTCGTTCATCTTGGCCTGTTGGGTGGCGTCGTGATTGGACGCGTACATCGTCCGGTATTTGTAGCAGCGGAAGGTCCGGTTCTGCAAACCGGCCCGGGTTTGAATGCAAAAGAGGGGTCCCGGCGCCTGGATGGCCTGGAGAAGGGCGACGATGAGCGAGGTGACGGGCAGGATCAGGAAGACGACGGGGATGGCCACGGCGAGATCGAGCGTCCGCTTGAGGAGGCGGTGATAGGGATTCTCCATCGGCTCTTCGCGCAGGCCGATAAAATTCAAGCCGTCGTCGGCAAACATCGAGACCTTGTGAATGAACATCGAGGGGAGCGTGTTGACGACGAGGAGCCTGACGCCCTGCGACTGGCAGATGTCGGTGATGTATTCGAGTTGGTTTTTGAAGACGGGAAACTCGGCGACGATCACCTGGGTGATGTTGTGCATCTTCAAAAGGGGCTTCAAATCGGACAACTCGCCCAAGGCGCGATATTTTCCATAAACGCCGCGGGGGATGCCGTCGCACACCAGGCCGATCGTCTTGATCCCGATCTCCTCCTTATGCGCGAGGTAAAGACCCAGTTCCGAGACCCTCTCGGGCGTACCCACGATCAGCGTGCGCTCGACGCGCGATCCGCTAAAGGCATATTTGGTGATCACCGCCGGCAATTTCCAGTGGGTCAGGAGCAGGACGAGATAACTGAGGGCAAAGAAGCCGACGACGAACCTGGTTCCCAGCAGCGGCGTTGGCGCGGTCAGAAAATAAATGAAGAGCAGCGCCATCACGTACCTGATCTGACGGAACGATTCGCGGTGAATGGCCGAAATGTCTTTCCGGAGCAGGCTGGCCAGCGCGTCGGTTCTCAGCGCGGCGGCGGCCAAGAGGCCGATGAGGGCGAACAAATAGGGAATCGCATACATGCGATAGCCGTCAAGGCTGAACGTCGTGTGGTAGAGATAAAAGGCCGTTACCAGCGACCAGTAGAGAATACTGATGAGCAGGCATTGTACGAGTACAACCAAGTGGTACAAACCGGATGTGCGTTGGCTAATCATGGTTTTTCTCTCTTTTTGACTTCGGCGACGTAACGCATCGACCGTGCCTACCCGGACCCGGTTGTGATTCTTCCGGGATCGATGGAAGGAGGAAAATGCCCGCGGCTTGTTTATTTACAGGATATCGAGTAAAAGAGCGGTTGCAATATTATTCGACCTTGTTACGAGTTGAAAGCTCTTAAGCATGTGCTTTCTAAGGCGTTGCATCGTCACCTAGCCGACACTTAGGCAATTATTGCCTTCTTATATGTACAAAAATGCAACATTCTGCCGGGTTTTTTGATACAAAAACGACTACGCATATTCCGTACGGAGTTTGACTATATTACGATATTGTAATGCTTAAAATCGGCTTCTCATGCCATTTTTACACCATTAGCCCGTGAAATTTGTACCTGGCTTGTGTCTCTGTTCAAATTTCGACATCCGAAATACACGTCTTGATCACGATAACCTCCTTAACATCAATCGCGACTGCCGGTATCCAAGCCGCAAAAGCAGGCGAAGAACGTAAAGATTGGAAAAGAAGAAGCTTTGCCGAGGTCTCGAACTAGGGCGCAACAAAGGAGAATGCATTTTTCCTGGTGCGGCCAGTCCTTATTTTGCAGACACGCCCTAATTTAACGAGTAAGGCAAACTCGAAGTTAAAAAGGAGGGCGCCCCGCTGACGGCCGCGCGCTGCATGAAAGCAACGGAATTACCCCCGCTGATGACGAGATTGCTCTGGTCGGTCGTGGCGTCGGTGGAGCTGCGCCAGGTCGAATCAGGTTCCTGATAATAGGTATTGAAGCGGTCCAGCGCGGAATCCCATATGCTGACTGTATCCGCAGTGAGGACGCTCGTTCCCGTGACCCAACTGGGTCCCAGTTGAAACTGGGAAAGGGTGGTGTCGGCGGGATAACCGGTTGAACCGTAAACGACGGAATTACTCCCCGTGGTTTTGGTGAGGATCGGAACTTCGGCCACGCGGCCCGTCAGGACTAAAGTGGTGGCGGTTGTTTCATTGAGCCGCCGGTTAACGGCCAAAGTCCCGTAAGGATAAAGAATCGTATTGTTCGCATTCGCGGACGAATGGCCCATCTCCCAGCAACCGCTGGTGGTGTTAAAATAGTAGGACTGCCAATGAAACAGGGCCGGAACGTAGATGCTGACGGTGTCCGCCGTTAAGGTACTCGTGGAACCGTGTAAAAGGAGCGGATTTTGGGTGGTGTTGGTTCCGAACATGGAGGCGAGGGTATCGCCCGGGAAAATCTCGAAGGTGTCGCCCACCGCGACGCTGAAGCCCGAAGTCGTGAGGGACACCGTTTGGTTGCTGTTGTCGGTCGTGTCGAGGGTGAGGGAATCGTCGGTATTTGCCGTGATCAGCATGACCCGGCCCGTTTCGCTGCCGGAAAGGAACTTCACGAAATAGGGCGAACCGGGGGCCGTCAGGCTGGTGGTGAAGGGAGCGGGGGTGTCGGCAACGCTGATGGTGTTTCCGGTGACGGCGCTTACGGAACTGGTATAGGTGACGTTATTGGTCAACGGCAGGCTCAGATAGTTGGTCGTGCCGCCGGTCAGGGTAAAAAGCATCATGCCTTCGGGGATGGTGGCGACGGTGGCGGTTTGGGCCCGGGCCGACAGCGCGCCCAGCGCCAGGGCCATCCCGGTGAGTAAATAAATTATCTTTTTATGCATGATCTTCGGCTTCGATTGATTTTTCTTCGGAATTTCGTGCTGGCTGTTTCGTCACCCCCTTCTTTGCAATGGGTATGCCACGGGTGCCTTTGGGCGCCTCATTTCCAGCCCGTTTTCAGAGTCAAATTCGCTGTAAATGCGTAAAAAGTCCGACCCCTCGCCGTGTCTTGATTCGAGGCTCGATTCCAAAACACCTTCGTCGGGGTTCGCGACGAAGCACTTTTTATGCCATGAGTCCAAATCGAGGGGCTTTTCAGAGGCCGAACGAATCGTTTCTTCAGCCTTTTCCCATCGCAAAAAAAGCGACGTTGCCGAGGAAGAAAGAGCGGTTTTTACGATTGGCTCAATCTCGTTTGGGTCAATTCCCCGTCGCTTGCGACGTACCGTTGGTAGCCGTCGGACCAAGGTAGCCCGCGCAGGCCCTTGCGCGGGTGTCTTCCGAAGGTAGCCGTCGACCTCCGGGCGACGGTGCCTTTTCGGGTGGCCCGGCAACGACAGGCGTGCCTGTGTTGTACGGATCGTCCCGCTCAGGCGGGACGACAGGAAGCGAATCCCCAACACCCCGCTGCTTGCGGAGGGGTTCTTTATCGCGACTTTTTGCCAGTGCGCGCCGATTTGAACCGGTTCCAATCCTTGAGGCTGAGTTTGAACATCAGGTGCGAGGTGGTTTCGAGCCAGTCGGGGGAAAGGTGGTGCCATGCCGCGTGAATGCGTTTGCGGCCCTTGGGTGTGCCGAGATGGATGTTGGCGGTTTCCAGTCCCATGCAATGGAGGAGCGAGGCGAGGTCCTCGTGGTGGACAAGCTCGTCGATGTCGATGCGGCTGCAATCGGGCCCGAGCCTGCGGACGAGCCAGCCGCGTCTCACTTCATAGTAGGGATCGGCGCAGCGGACGGCGGAGCGAACGATTTTCTCGATCCACGGATTGCCTTTCCCGGCGCGTTTCCCCTTTCCCTTCGCCCAGACGCAGGCCGAGGCGACAACCGATTTGGCCTCCCTCGCCATCCGGCCGCCCTGCCAGTCGAGGAGGGCGAGGTAACGGCGCCGGCCGAGACTGCCCAGCCCTTTCGGGGTCTTGAGGACACGGTATGCGGGCTCGGCTTCCCCGGGGAGTATTTTCGCAAACGCCTTGCGGACGGAATCGGGAGGGCCGCCCCTGAGCGGCGCCGACTTGGCCTGGAGGCGTTCCCAGAAGGGGGCGGGCTGGCGCAAATCCTGAAGCGCCATCTTGCGGAGCTTGGGATGAGACTCCATCAGGACGAAAGGCTCGCCGCCGCGCTCGATCCCGGCGCGGTAACCGTCGGCGATCTGCGCGCAAATTTCGCCGGGGTTGAGCTTGAAATGGGGCGACGATTCGGCGGCGAGCAGGGCGCTGACGGCGAGGCGCACGAGATCGTTGGGGAAGGCCATCGGGTAGGCCTCGTCGAAATCATTCACGCCCCAGACGAGCCGTCCCTCGGCATCGCGCCAGGTGCCGAAATTCTCGATGTGGAGATCGCCGACCGCGAAAACTTCGGGAGCGCCGGCGAGGTCCGGACAATGCTCCGTCCAAAGCTGCGCCCAACGATAATAGGTCGCGCGAAAGAAGAGGAACGGATCGGCGCGCATCTGTTCGTGCTTATAGTCGAGGTCGCGCCCGACGACGGTGATCTGCCGTCTCAGCCATGTTTCGAACCGCCGCGTTGCCTCGACGATGTCCATGCCGGTAGGTTGCAGCGACAATTTCCATTTGCACGAAAAAAGAAGGTTTTGGCGATTGTGAGTGGCAAGGGTATCAGTTTTGAGCAAGATAGATTTGTGTTTTTCAAAAAATGATAAAATGAAATTACACTTTTTATAAGATGCTTATTTACAGTATTATACAAAATAAATATGCCAAAAAATATCCTCAAAAACAGGCTTAAATCAGGCAATAACTACCTGTTTTAGTGAAAGTCGTCTTGAAAAAATATGCATATTATGCCCAACTATTTCTTGACGATGTGCGCAAATTGACCTATCTGTTCTAAATAACGAAAGAGAAAAGATGCATAATGTACCCATCGATTTTTTAGTTGCGTGTGTCGGAACCCTCGCCGCCTTGCAGGGACTTTCGATTCTTTTGACCAATCTTGAGATAGCCGCCAAGCGGATTGAAGGCCGTTCAACGTGGACTGCGCCCGACGGCACGGTGTTTGAAGAATTTGAGGTCACGGAACTCGGAAGCTCCAAGGTCATGCAGCACGAGTTTGAGGGAACCTGTCACCAACCTCTTGCGGCGAGCCATTGAGAGAGGATTGAGGTCCCGGAACGGTTGAAATTCGCTTGCGCGCGGCCGATCAAGCGTCCCTTCAGGGAGACGCCATTTCTTGCCGACAAACTTTCGGTCATTCCTCCCGAACGACGGAATTCTTGAAGAGAGACTTTTGCGGAGGTTCCGGCAAGGGTGACCGAAAGCAAAAATTGCTTCTCTAAAAGCGGTGGTTCATCCTCGTCACCGAGACGGCATGGCGAAACGATCCAAGAAAAAGAAGGCGCCGGGCAACGGGATTCCCGCGAAAGCCGCGGGGACGGGCGCCGTCGCTGAGGGAACGCCCTCCCGGTCCGGCCCTGACTGGCTTTTGGGATCGATCCTGGTGCTGGCTGTTATTCTGGCCTATCAGCCGGTCTGGCGCGCGGGATACATCTGGGACGACGCTTCACACATAACGGACAATCCCTGCATCATCGGGCCGCTCGGGTTGAAGGAAATCTGGACGACGAGCGCCGCCGATATTTGTCCCCTGACGTTTACCACGTTCTGGGTGGAGCACGCGCTGTGGGGCCTGGCGCCGCTGCCGTATCACCTCGTGAACGTTTTCATGCACGGAGCCTGCGCGATCGCGCTGTGGCGGGTCTTGCGGAGTTTGCAGGTGCCGGGGGCGTGGCTGGGAGCGGCGTTGTGGGCGCTTCATCCGGTGGAGGTGGAATCGGTGGCGTGGATCACCGAGTTGAAGAACTCGCAATCGGGCCTGTTCTTTCTGCTCTCGATTTTTTACTTCGTGAGATGGCTGAAAGAACCGGGCGGACGAACCGGCGGATGGAACTATGCGTTGACGCTGCTTTTCGCGGCGCCGGCGATGGCGAGCAAGTCGTCGACGGTGATTTTGCCGGTGGCGCTTTGCTTGTGCGCCTGGTGGATCGAGGGCCGGTGGCGGTGGCGCAACGTGGTGAGGACGGTTCCGGTGTTTCTCATCTCGGCCGCGGCGGGCGCCCTGGCGATCTGGACGCAAACGCTGCAATTGGCGAAAGTCAACGATTCGCAATGGGTGCGGTCGTGGCCGGAGCGGCTGGCGACGGCGGGCGACGCGGTCTGGTTTTACATCGGGAAGCTGATCTGGCCGCATCCGTTGATCACGATTTATCCGCGCTGGCGGGCCGACGCGGCGGATTGGGTCTCGTATCTGCCGCTGGTGGCGGTGATTGTCGTGATGGTTGCTTTGTGGCTCAAACGCGAGTCGTGGGCCCGGCCCTGGTTTTTCGTCTTCGCCTATTTCGTTGCGGCGTTGCTTCCGGTGCTGGGGCTGGTCGACAATCCCATTTACAAGTATTCGCTGGTCTTCGATCATTTCCAGTATCTGGCAAGCATGGGGCCGCTGGCGCTGGCGGGAGCGGGGCTGGCGCAATTTTTGGTTGTGGCCATTCCGGGGAGGGAGTGGCTGCGAACGGCGATCTGCGCCGGATTGCTGCTGAGCCTCGGGGCGTTGAGCTGGCAGCGCGCCCATGTTTATGAGAGCCAGGAGACGCTCTGGACCGATGCCGTAGGCAAAAATCCCGGCTGCTGGGCCGGCTACAATAACCTCGGCCTGGCTTGCTTTGACAAGGGACGGGTGGACGATGCCATGGCCAATTACCAAAGGGCGCTGGCCCTCAACCCCAACTTTTCCGAGGTCCACAACAACCTTGGGAATGTTCTCATCCAAAAGGGGCGGGTGGACGAGGCGATCGCCCAATTTCAAAAGGCGGTGGAAATCGAGCCGAAGTATGCAGAAGCCCGCACCAACCTTGGCAACGCCCTTTTCCAAAAGGGGCGGTTGGACGAGGCGCTGGCCCAGTACCAAATGGCCTTGGAAATCAACCCCATTTATGCCGACGGCCATAACAACTTTGGCCTGGCTCTCTTCAAAATGGGGCGCGTGGACGAGGCGATGGACCTATACCAAAAGGCCCTGGCGATCGATCCCAACAACGCCTCGGCCCATTACAACCTCGGCAACGCTTTTTTCCAAAAAGGGCGGTTGAACGAAGCGATCGCCCAGTACGAAAAGGCGCTGGAAATCAACCCCGGTCATGCCGGAGCCCACGGCAACCTTGGCAATGCTCTTTCACAAATGGGGCGGATGGATGCGGCGATCAACGAATATCGGAAGGCCATGGAAATCAATCCGAACAATCCCATCGACCGCTACAATCTTGGCAATGTTCTCGTCCAAACGGGGCAAATCGACCAGGCGATTGGCGAGTACCAAACGGCATTGGGAATCAACCCCGGCTTTCTGCAGGCGCACGACAAGCTCGGGGAGGCTCTTTTGCGAAGCGGCCGGGTCGACGAGGCGATTGCGCAGTTTCGGGAAGCGTTGCGATTGAAGCCCGACTACATCGACGCGCAAAACGATCTGGCGAAAGCGCAGGCGGCGGCGCGGCAAACTGCGCCCCGGAAGTGAACGGTGTTTGCGCGCGGGCGTGATGCGGCATTGGCTTATTTTGGACTGAAGCTATAGGTGAGTCAGGCTCCATGGCAAAACGATCCAAGAGAAAGAACAGGCGGAGCGGCGAAATTCCCGCGAAAGTTGCGGGTGCCGCCGGGCGGACGCCGCCGTGGTTCCAGTGCGATTGGCTTTTCGGGCTGATCCTGGTTTTGGCCGTCGTTCTGGCCTATTCGCCGGTGTGGCAGGCGGGTTTTATCTGGGACGACGATCAGCATCTGACGCGACCCGATCTTCGTTCCTGGGAAGGTTTGGGACGCATCTGGTTCAAGCTTGGGGCGACCCAGCAATACTATCCGCTGGTCCACAGCATCTTTTGGGTCGAGCACGGGCTTTGGGGTGACGCACCGCTGGGCTACCATCTTCTCAACGTTTTCCTGCACGCTTTTTCGGCGCTTCTTCTCCTGAGAATTTTGCGGCAATTGGAAGTGCCGGGGGCGTGGCTGGCGGCGGCGCTCTTCGCGCTGCATCCGGTGCAGGTCGAGACGGTGGCGTGGGCGACCGAACTCAAGAACGTGCTTTCCGGCGTGTTTTATTTCGCAGCGGCGCTGGCTTATCTGAAGTTTGACCGGACGAGAAAACCGGGCGCATACGCGGCTTCGTCGATTTTTTTCGTGCTGGGGTTGCTGTCGAAAACGGTGATCTCCACGCTGCCCGCGGCGTTGCTGGTGGTTTTTTGGTGGAAGCGGGGAAAATTATCGTGGAAACGGGATGTGTTGCCGCTGGTCCCCTTTTTCATCGCGGGGATTTCGAGCGGGCTGTTCACCGCGTGGGTCGAGCAGCGCTTCATCATCGGAGTGGAAGGCGCCGATTATCATTACACGATGATCGAGCGGATTCTCATCGCGGGGCGGGCGATCTGGTTTTACCTGGGGAAGCTTGCCTGGCCGGCGGACCTGATTTTCATCTATCCCCGCTGGGACATCGATGCGACCGTCGGGTGGCAATATCTTTTCCCCGCGGCGGTGTTGATTTTGGCGGTGGCGCTGGGATGTCTGTGCCGGCGCTGGCGCGGGCCGCTGGCGGGCTTTCTCTTTTTTGCCGGGAGTCTTTTCCCGGCGCTCGGCTTTTTCAATGTCTATCCGTTCCGCTATTCCTTTGTGGCGGATCATTTCCAATACCTGGCCTGCCTTGGAATCATCATTCCGTGCGCGGCGGGTCTGGCCCTGCTGGCGGATTGGATGATTCCGCAAAAACCGTGGCTGCGGCCGGGCTTTTGCGCCGGGCTGCTGCTGGTTCTCGTGGCGTTGAGCTGGCAGCGGGCGGAGGCTTTCAAGGACCCGGACACGCTGTGGGCCGACACGCTGGATCGAAATCCGGCCTGCTGGATGGCGCACAATAACCTGGGCATGACTGATTTGAACGACGGAGACGTGGACAAGGCGATGGGTCATTTTCAAAAGGCGATCGAAGTCCGTCCCAACGATGCCGAAGCCCACTACAATCTCGGCGTGGCCCTTGTCCAAAAAGGGCGGGTGGACGACGCCATTGCCGAGTACCAAAAGGCCATTGGGATCAATCGTAACTATGCCGAGGCCCACAACAACCTGGGCATTGTCCTCGCGCAAAAGGGGCGGGTGGACGAGGCGATTGCCGAATATCAAAAGTCCCTGGCAATCAAGCCCGACAATGCCCCAGCCGGCTACAACCTCGGCAATGCTTTTGCGCAAAAGGAGCGGATGGACGACGCGATTGCCGCGTACCAGAAAGCGATCGAAATCAATCCCAACTTTGCCGATGCCTATAACAACCTGGGCACTGCTTTCATGCAAACGGCGCGGATGGAGCAGGGGATCGAGGAGTATCAAAAGGCGCTGAAAATCAACCCCGACTTTCCCCTGGCCCACGACAACCTCGGCCGGGCCTTTTTCAAAATGGGGCGGCTGGACGAGGCGATCGCCGAGTTCCAGGAAGCCTTGCGATTAAAGCCCGACTACACCGAGGCGCAGAACGATCTGGCGAATGCGCAGGCGCTGACGCGGCGCGCCTCCGGCTCCCAATGAGACATTTTTCCTCTTCGGAAGGGCCCCGGCGCAGCCTCGACTATTCGGGAGATAGGCTCTAAACTCCTGTAATGCGTACCTGTGGGGTGCATACCCTTTCTTTTCGCCGGAGGGCCTTGGGCGCGGTCCTGGCGATGACGGTTGTTTGTCAGCCGATCCTCGCGCAGGACAAGCCGACCGGCGCGCCGCTGGTGCTGTCGTCGATTGAGACGGAACAGCAGATTCCGCTCGCCTTTCTCCTTCCGGACGGCAAGACGGCCATGTGTGCGTCGATTCGCCTGCACTGGATTTCGAAGCCCGACATGGGCCCGAACGAGGACGCCGCCGGTTTCACGCTTGATCTCCCGGCGGACAATCCCGCCGCGCCGGTCTTCACCGCGCAACTTTGGAGCGCCTCGCTGGCCAGCGCCATGGCATGGCAGCAGCCGTGGGAGGGCGCGCGCTGGAAGGTGCTGGAAACGCCCGTCACCGACGGCACAGGACTCGACGCGGCGCTGGCCGTGGGGATGATCGCCACGTCGGCGCGCCGTTCCTATCCCCCGAAGACCGTCGTCATCGGGAGCTTGAATCCGGACGGATCGCTCGGCCCGGTGTCGCATCTGGTGGAGCGCATCGACGCCGCGGCCCGGGCCGGGATGACGCGTGTCATCATCCCGAGCGCGCAACGGTTCGACACGGACGCCTCGGGCCAGGTCGTCAACATGGCGCGCCACGCCGGCGGCCTGAACCTCCAATGCGTTCCGGTGGACGATCTCGTCGCGGCCACCGAGGCGACGATGAACGATCCGCTGCCCGACATGGCGCTCGATTCGACTGTCCCGAAATACAGCAACGATGTCGCCACCTACATCGACGATTTTGCGCGCCGCGAGCAAACCGAGGCGGCCGGCGGCCTGAAATTCGCCCCGAAGGAATCGGAGCTTGCCAACTACCCGCCCCGGCTCGCCGCGATCTGGAAAAGCGTCTATGCCGATTTCGGCGCGGGCCAGGAGGCGTATCGCGCCGGGCAGGTCTATGTGGCCTACCGGTTGTTTTGCCGCGCCAACGGCCGGATGAACGGCGCCAACGCCCTGGCCGGGCAGACGCGGATCACCTTCGACGTGAAATCGGCATTGGCGGAGTCGGACGACCTGCTCGACCACCTGCGCATCCTGATGAATCCCCCCTCGATCGACCAGGGCGGATTGGAGAGCGCCGTTCTCGTGGCCGAAATGGCCGACTGGGCTTACGACATCAACGCGGCGCTCGAAGGCGCGGAGCTCGTCGCCAAGCAGGCCTTCTCGCAGCGCTCCGACGCCACCGAGGCGGAAAAGGACCGCGCGCGCGAGGCGATTCTCTTTGCCAACGAACAATGCAAATATCTCCTGAACCAGGCCGACTTTTACACCGGCCTCCTTGCTCATGTTTCGAGGGACAATCTTGTCACGGTCGACGAAAACGCCGCGCATCTCCTGCCCCAGCTGGTCCCGGCCCAACTGGCCACGGCGCGCGGCTTTGTCGAGGGGATCCGCGCGAGCGATCTGCGCGACGGCCTTCTTTTCGATCCCCGGCTGGTCGCCTACGTGAACGTGTTGCGCCAATCGAAGGCCGATTGGGACGCCCATCTGCGCAAGAGAGAAGGTGAAGCCGAGTCCGCCCCGAACGCGCAGGCGCCCGCCGCGCCGAACGCCGGGCCGATCAAGCTCGACGCCAACGCGCCGGTGACCGCCGTCGGTTTCGACCCCGGCAACACCTACAGGCCGCCCCACACGGAGGTCGCCTCGGCGGCGGCGGCGAAGAAATTGAGCGACGCGGCGCTGTGCCTGATCTGGGTCGACAACGACTGCGAGATCGCCACGCTCGACGAGAAATACCTTCGCCTGGGCGGCACGATGGATTCCTCGCATGAATGGCACATGAAGGACCGGGAAAAACTCGACGCGCTGCTGGAGATGGCGGAAATCGGCGCGCGCCACGGCATCGCCTTCGCCGAAAAAGCGGGGATCGATCCTTCCGTCCTGGCGATGATTTATGAAAAAGCCGCCCGCCAGCGAATCGAAGGCGACGACGCCTCGGCCCTCGACGCCCTGCGCAATTATTGGCGCTGCGCGTTGCTGGGCAACGTCTGCTGGCAGCTTGCCCATACGCCCAAGGCGCAGCCGGTCGACGTGACCAGCGCGCCGCCGGCCAAGCCGGGGGACACGACGAAGAAAGACGACGGGTCGAAGCCCTCCTCCGCGCCGGCCGCCACGACCAATGCCGTCGCCGTGGTGACTCCGCCCGCCGCGCAGACGGCGACCAACGCGACCGTCGCTCCCGCGCCGCCGCCCGCCGCGACGAACGCGGTTGTCCAGGCCAACCCTTCGCCCCCGCCGGCCGCGACCAACGAAGAGGTCGTTCCCGTAGCGCCCATTGCCGGCACGAATGCGCAGGTCGCTTCGGACCCGCCCGTCGCTCCGATCACGACGAACGAGGAGGTTATTCCCGTCGCGCCGATTGCGATCAACGAGGAGGCGGTGCCCGTCGCGCCTGCCGCGAACACGAACACCCCGACCGCGATCTCAACTCCCTCGCCGGCGCCGCCTGCTCCATCTCCGGCGGCAACCGCGTCGAACGACGCCAACGACCAGAATATTCCGGTCGCCCCGGTCGCGAAAGCGCAGGATTACTCGGGAGGAGGCACACCGCCCGCCACGACGAATGCGGCGCCGGTCGTCGGGCCGATGCCACCCTCGGGCAAGCCCAATAACTCGAGCGGCAACGCCGGGTCGTTTCCGTAAAGGCAGGTTTGCCGGAGGGTGCGACTTTGAGGCGGCGGCGGGGTTTAAAGAAGCGGGGCTTTGCGGAGTGTTTGTGGTGGAAGATAGAACTTATGGGACTTAATAGGAATAGGACGAATGATGCGCGAATTGGAATTTCGCGGGGAGCCGTCCTGCGGTCGGCGGTAAGCTCAGGATGACCAAACTTTTTTATGACAACGCGCCGAACTTTATCGAAGGCGGCCCTGATGCGGGCGGCGCGGGCGTTGCGGTTTGCGCTGATTTTGCAGGGCGCGGTGCGATGGGGCGCGCTTTCGGGCGGAGGGTTGCTGGCGCTGCTGCTGGCCGACAACGCGCTCCATTTGCCGGAGGCGCTGCGGCTTCCGCTGGCGGTGGTGCTGGCGGGGTTCGTGGCGGTCGGGTTTTACCGGAGGGTGCTGGCGCCGGCGCTGCGTCCGTTTTCTCCGGCCCACGCGGCGCGATGGCTCGAGACGCATCGCGGGATCGGGGGGAACATCCTGATCAACGCGTACCAGTTCGAGGGCGACCGGACGCACGCCGAATGGGAAAAATATGTGGAGCCGGTGCTGGTTTCGTCGAGATCGATTTTGGGCGGGATTTCGCCGCAATCGCTCTGGCTGACGGCGCGGCTGAAGAAGTGGCTGATGGCGCTGGCGCTGGTGCTGGCGGCGTGGACGTTGCTGGCGGTGGTTTTTCCGAGGTACGTCACGACGGGGATCGAGCGGATTTTCCTGCCGCTGGCCGACATTCCGCCGGCGGGAAGCTGGAACATCGAGGTGAAGCCGGGTGGGCGCGTGGCGCTGGTGGAGGGGGACAAGCTCGACATCACGGTGCGGCTGACGTCGGCGCTGGGGCTGGCGGGCAAACCACCGGTCCCGAGCCTGGTCTGGCAAGAGGGGCCGGGCGCGGCGGAGGCGTCGGGCCGCGGGGGCGAGCGTGCGGCGATGTTCGCGACGGGGACGCCGGATGAATACGCGTTCAGTTTCAGTTCGGTGAGCGAGCCGTTCAGTTTTTACGTTGTGGCGGACGATTCGCGAAGTCCGGCGGTGCGGGTCGATGTTTCGCCGTTGCCGCAGTTGAAGAGTTCCGGGTTCGAGGTGAGTCCGCCCGCCTACACGGGGCTGAAGCCGTACGAGCAGCCGGGGCCCCCCGAGGCGCTCGATGCGCCCGCCGGTTCGACGGTGAAGGCGACGCTGGCGCTCTCTCCGGAGTCGCCGAAGGTGATGTGGAGGGACGTGGCGGCGAAGGAGACGACGGAGATGACGCAGGCGGGGGGCGGGTGGGAGACGACGCGGGTGGTGAACGAATCGGAGAATTACGAGGTGCTGGCGGCTTTGCCGGGGCTTGCCGATCCGCGGGTGTTGGCGGCGGGACAAATCACGGCGGTGCCGGACCGTCCGCCGGAGGTCGATTTCGTGACGCAGGACCGGAACGTGGCGGTGAATCCGGGCGGGTCGCTTTCGGTGACGATCCGGGCGACGGACGATTACGGGGTGGCGTCGATCGCGTTGCAGATGGCGCCGGGGGACGATCCGGCGACGGCGCATGTGCTGAAGACGTGGAGTTACGAGGGGCCGCCGGGGGAGAAGGAACCGGCGCCGGAGACGTGGACGATTTCGCTCGATCCGTCGGTGTTTACGCCCGGCTCGACTTTTTTGTTGACCGCGGTGGCGGCCGATTTCAGCCCGGCGGGGCAGAAG
Source organism: Methylacidiphilales bacterium (assembly GCA_035948935.1). GTDB lineage: Bacteria > Verrucomicrobiota > Verrucomicrobiia > Methylacidiphilales > UBA1321 > JABDGH01. The sequence continues at coordinate 338,608 of DASZIP010000034.1, forward strand.
ACGACGTCGCGGCCGATCATGGTGCGGGTGGCGGGATTGCAGGACATGGCGCTGCCGCAGGGGGACGTTTTGGAGAGGCTGTTCGAGCTGCTGAAGAACACGATCGCGCTGCAAACGGAGGGGAACGGGCTGACCGATAATTTGAAGCTCCATCTTTCGGAGGCGTTTGCGGCGGGCGACGTGCCGAGGCATCTGGCGGTCATGTCGGGAGCGCAGCAGCGGGCGCAGGAGATGGGCGGCTCGGCGCTGGACGAGGCGGGCCGGCATGACGAGGGGAAGATTTATCTCGGGCGGTTGCAGCCGCTGGTGCACGGCGAGATGGACCTGGCGCTGGGGCAGATGGCGCGACTGCAGGGCGCGACGCAGGAGGATTTGTCGACCGGGCTGGGGGCGCTGCAGAGGCGGCAGGCCTACATTTTGAACGGGTTGATGGCGTTGCTGGGGCAGATGGCGAGCGACCGCGAGCAGGCGGCGGAGGCCCTGGCGAAAAAGCAGGGCGATGCCGCGCCGTCGGTGACGACGAACGAGGAACTGGCGAAGCTGAAGGATGAGTTGAAGGCGTTCGAGGACGTGCAAAAACGGATCATCAACGCGACGAATCCGTTGAAGGACGTGAACCCGGAGGACCTGACGAGCGACCAGCAGGCGGTGCTGGGCGATCTGGCGCGCGAGGAGGCGCAGGAGGCGGCGTTTTTCCAGGAGAAGCTGACCGACCTGAGCAAGCTGCCGCTGCAGGATTTCGCGGACGGAAAACTGACGGGCGATATGAACGAGGTTTACGAGGAGGTGCAGGCGGCCTCGACGTCGCTTTATCAAAAGCGGGCGGAGATCGCGGTGCCGACCGAGGAGGAGGCGTTTGAGAAGGCGGCGCAAATCGAGCAGAACCTGGAGCGCTGGCTGCCGAACACGCCCGACAACACGAAGTGGTCGATGGAGGAGCCTCCGGCGCAGACGGACACTCCATTGGCGGAATTGCCGAAGCAACTCGACGATCTGATCGGGGACCTGCTGCACAAGGAGCAGGAGATGGACCCGGACAAGGACGATGTTTCGAGTTCGACGATTGATTCGCTGGACAAGGGTGCGGGTTGGGGCGCCGACGACGGTCCGACGTCGGACATGAGCGCGAAGGGCGTGACGGGAAATCAATTGCCGAACAACGACGAGATCAGCGGGCGTTCGGGCGAAGGGCGCAACGGAAAGAGCGACGGGCAGATGGTGGGCGACACGGCGACGGGCAAGGGTGGGAATGAGACGCCGACGCGGATGACGCCGACTCCGTTTGAGAACGGGAGCGTGAACGATCAATCGAAAGACACGAAGGGTGGCGCGACGGGCGGGGGGAAGCTGGCCGGGTTCGGGCAGGACGGGTTGCGGGGTCCGCTGCCTCCGCCGGTGCAGGAACGGCTGCGGATGCTGGCCGACCAGCAGGCGAAGTTGAGGCAGCAGGCGGAGTCGCTGGCGCTGCAATTGCGCAAACAGCGGCGGCCGACGGGGGACCTCGAATCGGCGATCAACGCGATGAAGGAATTCGAGGATGCGGCGCGGAATCCCTACGGGCTGGGCGTGGCGCAGGGGTATCACCAGGCGCTCGATGCGCTGGAGGCCGCGCGGTCGGCTTACGCGGGCGACAGGCTGAGCCGGGTCGAGAGCGATTCGCTGACGCGCGACGCGCACAAGGACATGATCAACACGCAGGCGGAGGAAGCGCCGGCGGGCTATGAAGAGATGACGGGGGCTTATTTTCGATCTCTGAGCGGGACTTCGTCCGGGGAGGGAAAATAGGACTTATGAGACGAATCGGATTTATGGGGCTGGGACTTGCCTGCCTGATGGCGATGACGGCGGCGCGGGGGCAATCGGTTTTGCCGAACGGCGATTTCGAGCAGGGCGACCCCGCGCATCCGGGAAAGCCGGCGCATTGGGATTTGCCGGACGGGCTGGGCGTGCGGTGGACGGAGGCGCCGAACGTGCCGGGAGCGCCGCCGCACGGGAAGGCGATCCGGATGGATACGTCGCAGACCGAAAAGGCGATGGTGGCGAGCTGCGCGAAAGCGGGGCTGACGCAGTGGGTCTTCCCAAAGCCGGGGGACAACGCGATTGCGGAGACGTACGGGTTGTCGCTCTATTCGGAGGCGGCGCCGGTGGTGGCGGGAAAAACGTACCGGGTGACGTTCGATTACATGTCGGAGAAGGGGACGGCGGGGAAGCTTTGGTTCCGGGGTTACGCGGACGTGAACGGGGAGAAGAAGCGGGTATATGAGGGAACGGTCGATTGCGGCGGGAGCGGAGGGTGGAAGCAGTTCACGGGGGTGTTTCACCCGACGAAGTACCGGGCGAATGTGACGGAGTTCAAGATCATGCTATTTGCGTATTATCCGGCGGGGGTCGCATGGTTCGACAATGTGCGGGTGGAAGCGGTGGATGAGTAGGGCGACGCGGGGCACGGAGTCTGACCCTCCGGGCTACCTGCGGGTGACGAGATAATTCTCGAGGAAGAGGCGGTCGATGCCGGTGCCGAGGAAGGTTTCGACGGCTTCGGCGGGGGTGTTGACGATGGGCTGTCCCTTGACGTTGAAGCTGGTGTTGAGGACCATCTGGCGTCCGGTTTTTTTGCCGACGGCCTGAAGGAGGGTGTGGAAGGCGGGGTTGTCCTGGGCGGAGACGGTCTGGACGCGGGCCGAGCCGTTGACGTGGGTGATGGCCGGGAGTGCGGCGCGCCATTGCTCGCGGACGTCGACGATGGTGATCATGTAGGGGAGTTCCGTGCCGGCGGCGACGTCGAACCAGCGGTCGACTTCCTCGAGGGAGACGGCGGGGGCGAAGGGACGGAAGGCTTCGCGTTTTTTGACCATGGCGTTGATGCGGTCGCGCATTTCGGGATGGCCGGGATCGGCGAGGATGCTGCGATTGCCGAGGGCGCGCGGGCCGAATTCCATCCGACCGCGGTACCAGGCGAGGACGGAACCGGCGGCGATCAGCTCGGCGGCGGCGGCGGCGGTTTCGTCGAGGGAGGCGAAGGGGCGGACTTTGATTTTGCCGGAGAAGGAGTCGAGGGCGGCGCGGACGGCGTTGTCGTCGTAGGCGGGGCCGAGGAGGGGGACGGGCATTCTGCGGTTGGGGACGGGTTCGTTCTCGGCGGCGAGATAGAGGGCGGCGCCGAGGGCGGTGCCGTCGTCGCCCGCGGCGGGCTGGACGTAGAGATCGTCGAAGAGGCCGGAGCGGAGGAGGTGGCCGTTGGCGGTGCAGTTGAGGGCGACGCCTCCGGCCATGGCGAGGCGCGTGTGGCCGGTGGAGCGGCGGAAGGCGCCGCAGATGTGGAGGAGGACGTTGTTGAGGGCTTCCTGGAGTGCGGCGGCGAGGTCGCGGTGTTCGGCGGTGATTTCGGCGGCGGGGGGACGTGTGGGGAGAAGGTTCTTGTCGAGGTAATCGCGGGTGGCGAGGTAGTTTTCGCGTTCGTCGCGGGATTTGTTGAGGCGAAGGGAGGGGATGCGGATGGAGCCGTCGTCGCGGAGGAGGATTTCCTTCGCGAAGAAATCGCGGAAGCGGGAGGGATCGCCGTAGGGGGCGAGGCCCATGATTTTGTATTCGTCGGAATTGAAGTCGAAGCCGAGGTGGAGGGTGACGAGGGAATAAAAGATGCCGATGGAATCCTGGGCGGAGAAAGCGGCGAGGCGGTGGAGTTGGCCATCGCGGGCTTCGAAGACGCTGGTGCCGTGGGCCTCGCCCATGGCGTCGACGACGACGACGAGACATTCGTCCCAGCCGGAAGTGTACAAGGCGCTGGCGGCGTGGGCCTGATGGTGAGGGACGTGAAGAAGGCGATCGAGGGGGAAGTCTTTGAGGTCGCGCTCGACGAGGCGGGCGAGGGATTCGGGTGAGAGGACGGTGTCGTAGAATTCGCGGGTGACGGGATCGAGGGAGTAGATTTCGCGGTAGGGTTCGTAGTCGAAGCCGTGGACGATTGCGTCGACGTCGGCGAGCCGGAGGCCGGCGTGTTCGAGGCACCAGGAGATGGCCTGGAGGGGGAAACAGGGGCTTTGCTTGATGCGGTCGAAGCGTTCCTGGGCGGCGGCGGCGACGATTTCTCCGTTGCAGACGAGAGCGGCGGCGGCGTCGTGGCCCTGGGAGATGCGGTAGTCGCGTTCGTCGAGGCGGGGCCAATGTCGGCGCTTGAAGGGCATCGCGAGTTCGAGGCCGCTGATTCCGAGGATGTTCATGGCACGGAGGCCTCGGCGGTGACGGCGGGGGTCGTAGTTTTGGGTTGGAGAAAGGTCGATATTTGTTCGGCCAGGACGCGGACGTGGGGTTCGTTCAACATGGAGTTGTGATCGCCGGGGACGTCGATGACGAGGAGGTCGCCGCCGACGAGGCGCCGCCAGATTCCGGAGGAATCGGAGGGGTCGGATTCGGGACGATTTTTGCATCGGAAAAAGACGACGGGGCCGTGATAAGGGTGGGGGATATAGTTGTCGGAGGCGATGGCGTTGGCTTCGTTCACATCGTTGAGGAAAGAAGGCATTTTCGATCCGAGTCGGGAGGTTGCGAAATAGGTCGAGCGATACAGGGCCCGGGTTGTTTTGTGGGCGAACCAGTTCTGGAAATGGTTTTTTGTTTCCCGCAAATAGCCGATGCGGTCCCGACTGTCGATCAGGGTCCGGAGAAAAGTGGTGGCGCTTTGGGAAAGAGGCGGTTCCTCGAAACGATGACGTTCCTGTTGGAGAAGTTCATCACCCGGGACCAAATTCGCCTGGAAAGTATCGATGAGTCCGATGAGTCCGAGGGGTTCATTTTGATCGGTAAGCTGGCGGGCGATTTCATAGGCGATCTGTCCGCCGAAACTGTGTCCGGCAAGGAAATAGGGGCCGTGGGGCTGCCGTTCACGGATTTGTTGGATATAATTGGCGGCCATGGTTTCGACTTTAAAGTCGGCCGGGAGGCCGCGCAGTCCGCGCGATTCGATGGCATAGATGGCGTGATCGTCGGGAAAATGGCGGGCGAGATGTTCGTAGCTGAGGACGTTTCCACCAAGGCTATGGATAAGAAAGAGGGGTGCATTGGCGCCGCGCGGCCGGATGGGCACCAACGAGGACGCCGGATTTTTTTGGGAGGGGTCGGCTTCGCGGGCCTTGCGAATCAGGGCGGCGAGGGCGCCGACGGTGCGGGCCTCGAAAAGGGTGGAGAGGCCGAAGTCGACGTTGAAGCGGTTGCGGATTTCAGTGAAGAGGCGGACGGCGAGGAGCGAGTGGCCGCCCGAGTCGAAGAAATCGGTTGTGGCGTCGACCTGGTCGAGGCCGAGGAGGCGCTTCCAAAGCTGCATGAGGACGAGCTCGATGTCGCCTGCGCCGGCGGTGACGGAATCGGCGAGGGTTTCGGTTTCCCTCATCGGAACGGCGGGGGAAAGTTTCGTCGGAGAGACGAAGACGATGTCTGCGGGGCGGCTTTTGAGGATGCGCTGGAAGGCTTCGAGGCCCTCTTTCGTGGGGATGGCGGCGAGAGGGCCGGGGGAATCATCGGTTCCCAGGGAGGCGAGCGGCGCGGAGTCGGTTATGGGATGGGAGAGATCGGCGATGCCGCGGAGGCGTCTGACGGTGAACTCTTCGATTTCGGCGACGACCTCGCCGTTTTCGGCGGCGAGGGTGACGTCGAAAACGAGGAGGTCCGATCCGGTGTTGGGACGGATCCGGGCGTGGCTGTAAAGGCGGGGGGGCAGGACTCCGTAGAGAGTGAGGCGCTTGTAGGCGAAGGGGAGAAAGAGATCACCCGCGTTTTCGTAGCCGGGAACGAGGTACATCGCGACGCCGGTGGCGATATCCATAAGTGCGGGATGGAGGGCAAAATCGCCGGTTTCGGAACGAAATTCGGATGGAAGCTCGAGGGCGCCGAGGCATTCGTCTTTGCCGAAAGAGATGCGGCGAAGGCTTTGCCAGCGCGGTCCGAAATCGAAATGGCCGCGCTGCCGGACGTTGATGGGAGCGCGTTTTTCGACGGGGCAACGGGCGAGGATTTCTTTGAGCTTGATCCTGGGAGGGTTGCCCGGCGAGCGGCGGCACTGGCCGGAAACAAAAACGACGCCATGGGATGAAACGGAGAATTGATAGCCGGGTCCCGCTTTTTGCAGTTCAGCGTGGATGACTTCCGGACTGTTGGGCGCGACCCTTAAAGGAGCGAGAAAAACGACGTTCTCGAGTGTGACGGGCTGCCTGCCAATTTTCTGCCAAAGCGCGGCGACGGCGATTTCGAGATGGGCGGTGCCGGGGAGGAGGGAATCTCCCCCGTGAAAGCGGTGTTCGGCGAGGACCCAGTGGCGTTCCACGCTGAGCGTTCCCGAATGGATGGTTCGGGCGGCGGTGTCGAGGTCGAGGCGTTCGAGAAAGGGATGGCGGAAGGGAGGGGCCTGGGACGCGGTGCCGGGTTTGGGGGCGACCATGCCGATTTCGGCCCAGGGTCCCCAGCCGATGACGATGAAATTGCGCTCGGGGGGGCGGCTTTGGGCGAAGGCGTTGAGGAAGGCGTTCGCGGCGCAATAGTCGACCTGGCCGTCGGGGGGTGTGACGGCGCTGACGGAGGAGAAGAGGGCGAAGAAGTCGAGGGGGTTGTCGCCGGTGAGTTCGTCAAGAATTTCGAGGCCGGCGGTCTTTGGCGCGAGGACGCGATGGGCGGTGTCCTTCTTTTTAAGCTGGATGATTCCGTCCTGGAGAATTCCGGCCGCGTGGACGATGCCGTGGAGGGGGCCGAATTTTTCGCGGGCGGCGTCGAGGGCGCGCTGGAGGGATTTGCAGTCGGTGACATCGGCGGCGAGGGGAAGGACTTCGGCTCCGAGCTTGCGCCATTCGGCGAAGCGGGATTGGGTGTCGGCGTCGCGAGGTTCCCCGTGGCGGGAGATGAGGACGAGGCGGGCGCGGCAGGTTTGCGCGAGCCAACCGGCGACGGCCATGCCCAGACCGCCGAGGCCGCCGGTGATGAGGTAGACGCCTTGGTCGCGGAGGGGTCGGTCGGCGGCGGGTTCGAGGCGGAAGCTCTCGATGTCCTCCGTCCAACGGCTGCCGTCGCGGTAAACGGCGAGGGTGACGGAGGTATCGCTTTCGGCTTCGCGGAGGATGGTCTGCGCGAGAGGGGCGGGGTCGGTGGAGTCGACGTCGATCTGGCGGCAGCGGAGGTTGGGGTATTCGAGGGGAGCGACGCGGCAGGGTCCGCTGAGAAGGCTGCCGTGGGGATGGAGGACGGGTTCGCGGCGGATGGAGACGCTACGGCGGGAAACGGCGGTGAGGGCGACGGGCTGGTCGGGGAGGCGGGCGCCGAGAGTTTGAATCAGGAAGAGGAGACTGTGGAAGCAGCGGTCCTCGTTGGCGGCGGGGTCGGGTTCGAGACCCCAGAGATGGACGATGCGGCGGGGCAGTTGTTGGCGCCGGGCGAGGTGATCGAAGAGGAGGGCATAGTCGGCTTCGGAGGAGAGATTCATCACGTAGGAGTCGTCGGCGGGAGACTGGAATTTTTCGCCGGCGAGGACGGTGATAACCGAGGCTTTTTGTTTGCGGAGTTCGTCGATGAGCGCCTGGTTGGCGGGGGAGGGATCGGCGAGGACGAGCCAGGGGCCGGCGGAGGGAGCAGCGGCGGGCAGCGGGGCCGGTTTCCAGGACGAACGGTAGAACCAATCGTCGACTTTGCGGAGGGCGCCGGCGAGCCAGTTGGAGCCGATTTTTGGGCCCATCCAGAATTTTTTGCGTTGAAAGGAGTAGGTGGGCAGGGGTATCCGGCGGAGCCGTTCGTGGGCGTGGAAGGCTTTCCAATCGACGGGAAGGCCGTTGACCCAGAGGTTGCCGAGGGTCGAGAGGATGGCGGCGAGGTCGCCGTTTTTTTCGCCGGAGCGGGGCAGGGAGGAAAAAATTTTGGAGCGGGTCCCTTTGCCGCCGTTTTGCATGGCGAGGGCGGAGAGCGTTTCACCGGGGCCGATTTCGAGAAGAAAAGCGGCCGGGTCGGCCTGGAGGGTTTCGAGGCCCTGGGCAAAGCGGACGGTCTGGCGGAAGTGGCGCGCCCAGTAGGCGGGATCGGTGGCTTCTTTTTCGGTGAGCCACGCGCCGGTGACGTTGGAGACGAGGGGAATTTGCGGCGGGCGCAATTGTTTTTGGCCGACGAGTTTGACGAAGGAGTCCAGGATGGGGTCGATGGATGGCGAGTGGAAGGCGTGGGAGGTTGGGAGGCGGTGGGAGGCGATTCCCTGGCGGTGCAGGCGGTCTTTGAGTTCGGCGATGGCGGGGGCGGGCCCGGAGATGACGCATTGCCGGGGGGCGTTGACGGCGGCGAGCGAAAGGCCGTCGGCGATCCACGGCGCGGTTTCGGTTTCGGAGAGGGGGACGGCGAGCATGGCGCCCTCGGCGACTTTTTTCATTAGGTTGCCGCGGGCGCAGACGAGGGCGACGGCGTCTTCAAGGGTGAAGATGCCGCTGAGGCAGGCGGCGGGGTACTCGCCGAGGCTGTGCCCGATGAGCCTGGCGGGGCGGACGCCCCAGGACATCCAGAGGCGGGCGAGGGCGTATTCGACGGCGAAGAGGATGGGCTGGGCGTTCCAGGTGAGCTTGATTTGTTCGGCGGCTTCGGCGGCGGCGGTTTGGGAGGGATAAAGGATGTGGCGGAAATCGAAGCCGAGATGGGGGCGGGCGTGGCCGGCGCAGGCGTCGATCCATTTGCGGAAGACCGGTTCGGTTTGATGGAGATCGCGCGCCATGTCGACGACCTGGGTTCCCTGGCCGGAAAAGAGGAAGGCGACGGAGCGGAAGTCGGACGTTTTGCCGGTGACGACGGCGGGGGAGTGGGGCCGGCGGGAGTGCTGGAGGGCTTCGGCTTGATCGCGGGCGACGAACATGCGGCGGTGGGCGAATTCGCTTCGGCCGACGTGGAGGGTGTGGGCGATGTCGTCGAGATTTTCGTTGGGAAAGCGGAGAAGGTGGCCGGCGAGGGAATGGGTGGCGTCTTCGAGGGCGGCGGCCGATTTGGCGGAGAGGGTGAAGAGGCGGAGGGGGCGCTCGGCGTGGCTGGGCGGGAGTTCGGGGGGCTCTTCGAGGATGACGTGGGCGTTGGTGCCGCCGATGCCGAGGGAGGTGACTCCGGCGCGGCGCGGGGCGTTTTCAGCGGGGTCGGTTTTCCATTCGGTGAGGCGGTCGACGACGCGCAGTTTTGCGGGCGCGGCGTCGATGAGAGGGTTGAGGGTCTTGAAATGGAGGGTGGCCGGGATCTGGCGGCGACGGAGGGCGAGGACGGTTTTGAGGAGGCCGGCCATGCCGGCGGCGGTGTCGAGGTGGCCAATGTTGGTTTTGACGGAGCCGATTTGGAGGGGGCGGTCGCGGCCTGCGAAGACCTGACTGAGGGCGCTCAATTCGATCGGGTCGCCGATGGGGGTGCCGGTGCCGTGGGTTTCGACGTAATCGATGGAAGCGGGAGTGACGCCGGCGACGCCGAGGGCCTCGAGGATGACTTCGACCTGGCCTTCGACACTGGGGGCGAGAAAGCCGACTTTGCGGCTGCCGTCGTTGTTGACGGCCGTGCCCTTGATGACGGCGTGGATGGTGTCGCGCGCGGCGATGGCTTCGGAGAGACGGCGGAGAATGACGATGCCGAGTCCGCTGCCGAAGACGGTGCCGGTGGCGTTGGCGTCGAAGGCGCGGCAGTGCCCGTCGTGGGACTGGATTTCGTTCTGGCGATACGGGTAGCCGATGGCGTGGGGGATTTCGATGCTGACGGCGCCGGCGATGGCCATGTCGCAGTCGAGGTGGAGGAGACTTTGACAGGCGAGGTGGACGGCGACGAGGGAGGTGGAGCAGGCAGTCTGGACGTTGAGGCTGGGGCCGCGAAGGTTCATCTGGTAGGAGAGCCGCGTGGCGAGGACGTCCTTGTCGTTGCCAGTGTGGCGGAGGAGGAAGATGCCTTCCTTCTCAACGAGGCCGGGATCGCTGAGGAGATTATTGAAGAGGTAGGAATTGGGGCCGGAGCCGGCGAAAACCCCGGTGGAACCGGAGAAAGTTCCGGGGGCGTAACCGGCGTGTTCGAGGGCCTCCCAGGCGCTTTCCATGAAGAAGCGCTGCTGGGGGTCCATGATGGCGGCTTCGCGGGGGTTGATCCCGAAGAAAGAGGGGTCGAAGGCGTCGAGATTCGAGAGCGGCGCGCCGGCGCGGACGTAATCGGGATCGCGCAAAAGGGATTTGGAGACGCCGACCGATTCGAGTTCCTCCACGGAGAAGGAGCGGATCGATTCGACGCCGTGGCAAATATTTTCCCAAAACTGGGCGGCGTTTTCGGCGCCGGGGAACCGGGCGGCATAGCCGATGACGGCGATGTCGGATGCCGGTTCGATCGAGTCTTCGTGGTTCATGAAGATTCCTTGACGGGAACGGCCTTGCGAAGAGAGACCTGCCGGGCGGCCAACTGCTGCCGCAACTTGCCGCGGTGCAGGCCCGTGGTTTCGCCGGCGGCTTCGTCGGATCGCTGACCGAGATGGCGCGCGAGGGAGCGGACGGTGGGATACTGAAAGAGATCGAGGAGGGCGACGTGGCGGCCGGTTTTGTCACGGAGCTGATCGTGGACTTCGATCATGAGAAGGGAATGGCCGCCGATGTCGAAGAAGCGTTCCTCGAGACCGACGCTTTCGACTCCGAGGACGTCGGACCAGATGGCGGCGATCCGGCGCTCGAGGTCGTTGGCGGCGCCTTCGACCGGGCGCGAGGTTTGCTGCCGGGGCTTGGGGAGGGCGCGGCGGTCGAGTTTTCCGTTGGGGGTTTTGGGAAATTCGGGGAGGAAGACGATGGCGGAGGGGACAAGGACTTTGGGGAGCTTGGAACCGAGCCACTGCTGCAAGTCGGAAACGGAAGGCGGTTGCGAGGAGGGGACGACGTAGGCGACGAGGCGTTTGTCGTCGGTTTCGTTTTCCTGGACGACAACAACGGCGTCGCGGACATCGGGATGCTCGCGCAGGACGACTTCGATTTCGCCGAGCTCGATGCGGACGCCGCGTATCTTGATCTGCTGGTCGATGCGGCCCATGAATTCAAGGCGGCCGTCGCGGGTGTGGCGGACGAGGTCGCCCGTGCGGTAGAGGCGCTCGGTCCGGCCGGGGGAAAAGGCGTGGGTGACGAAGCGTTCGCGGGTGACGTCGGGGCGGTTGAGATATTCCCTCGCGAGGCCGTCGCCGCCGATGTAGAGCTCGCCGACGCCGCCGATGGGGACGAGTTCGCGCGCGGCATCGAGGACGTAGAGGCGGGTGTTGGCGACGGGACGTCCGATGAGGATTTGCTTTTCCTGTTTGCCGACGAGTTGGGCGGCGGACCAGACGGTCGTTTCGGTGGGGCCGTAAAGATTGAAGAGGTCTCCCGAGATGATGGCGGACAAGCGATGGGCGAGGTCGAGGGGCAGGGGCTCGCCGCCGACCATGAAACGGCGCAGCGGCCTGAGGGCATCGACCGATTCGGCATCGCAGATGAGCATGGAGGCGAGCGAGGGGGTGCATTGGAGGTGGGTGACGCTGTGGCGTTTCAACTGCGCGGGGAGGGAGTAGTCGGAGCCCGACTGGGCGGCCCAGGGACCTTCCTCCTGGAGGATGACGCGGAAGCCGCGGGCGAGGGTCCAGAACAATTCGAAGACTGAGATGTCGAAGTTGATGCTGGTGACGGCGAGCCAGACGCCCGGTTCGGGGCTGATGACGGCGTCCATCGCGGTGAAAAAGTTGGATGCGTTGCGGTGGGTGACGACGACGCCCTTCGGTTTTCCGGTCGAGCCGGAAGTGTAGAGGACGTAGGCGGGGTCGGAGCTTTGGGGGGGAACCGGGTTTTTATGGATCGTTTCGCGGCCCGTTTCGCCGCCGGGGGCGTCGACGCGGAGGAGGCGTTGTTCGGGGAGGGGAAAAAGGGCCTCGGTTTGGCCGGAGACGACGATGACGGCGGGCTTGGCGTCGTCGATCATGAAGGCGAGGCGTTCGGCCGGATAGGAGGGATCGAGGGGAACGTAGGCGCCGCCGGCCTTGAACACGGCGAGAAGTGCGGCCATCAATTCGAGGGAGCGGTTAAGGCAGATGGCGACGAGCGCGCCGGGGCCGACGCCGGCGGACCGCAATCGGCGGGCCATGATTTCGGCCTGGGCATTGAGTTCCCGATAGGTCCACTCGGAGTCGCGGAAAACGACGGCGACGGCGTCGGGCGCGCGGGCGGCCTGTTCCTCGAAGAATTCGTGCACGCAGGTGTTTTCGGCGAAGGGCGCGGCGGTGTCGTTCCATTCGTCGAGAAGGAGACGGCGCTCGCGTTCGGTGAGCACGGGGAGGTTTCCAACTGCGGATTGCGGGGCGGCGGCCATGCCCTGAAGGACGATGTTGAGGTGGTCGCCGAGGGCTTCGATTTCGGTTGGGTCGAACCAGGCGGAATCGTAATGGATTTCGATCATGGAGATGTCGAGCCGGACGACAACGAGGAGGGGTCCCTTGATTTGATCGCGGGGAGGGAAGGCGGTGGCTTCGGGCGGGACGACGAGGAAAGTGGGGAGGCTGTGGGCGAGGCCGTCGTATCTGGCATGGGTCAGGAGATGGGCCGGAACGGGGCCGTGTTCCTCGGCGTTTTTCAACTGATCTTCCAACTCGATGAGCCATTTCGAAATGGGCGTTGCGGCGGGAAGGGCGATGCGGATAGGCGCGAGCCAGGGTTGGCGGTCGTCGAACGACGAGAAAAAGAGGACGTCGGCGGCGCCGGTGTGGCGCGCCAGGACGACGGCCCAGGCGCCGCGCAGGACGGTTTCGAGCCGGACCTGACGCGGCAGACCTTCTCCCGTGGGGGCGAGTGGGAGATGGATATGCGCGTTGAACGCAGGAGGCTGGTCGAGGGCCTGGGGAGAATTGCCGCGAAGGAATCCTGTGTCCTGGAGATCGGAAAAGAGCGATTTCCAAAAGGATTCATGGGAAAGCTTTTGGGGTGTTTCTAATTCCATAAAAAATCCGCGATAGTGTATCGCATCCTTCTGTGCAATAAAAGCGTAAGAAATGGCACGGATTCACCTGCTCACTGTCCATCCGGAGAGCGATCCGCGATCCCGGGGGGGCTATGATTCCCTGGTGGAAAGCGCGCGGTTGGACCGGATGAAGACTCACAGTCTGGTGGAGGACCCGGAGGAAGCCGACATTATTCTTTTTACGGAGATCAACACGGGCCGCTTGTGCGAAGAGGTTCGGAGGCACCCGTATGTGAGGCGGTTTCGCGAGAAGTGCTTCCTCTTCAGCAACGACTGGGGGGTCGTTCCGTTTCTTCCCGGAATTTACACGTCATTGGAAAAAAGCTGGTATTCCCCGTCCCGGACGCGGCCCGGGTTTTATCTGAGCTGCAGGATGAATCCGCTGGTGAAGTTTGAGCCCGACACGCCGCGCGACTTTCTCTACAGCTTCATGGGCGATGTGCAGACGGCGCCGGTGCGAAGCGTGCTGGCGCAGCTTGAACATCCGCGGGGCTTTTTTGTGGATGCGTCGCTCGAAAGCCAGGCGGCCATGTGGGGGGCGAGCGCGGAGGAATGGGCGATCTTCTGGAAACGATACGTCGACGTGGGGCAGCGGAGCAAATTCATCCTTTGTCCGCGCGGGCTTTCGCCGTCAAGCATCCGCCTTTTTGAAACGATGTGCATGGGGCGCGTGCCGGTGATCCTGGCGGATGAGTGGGTGCGTCCGGAAGGTCCGCAATGGGAGTCGTTCAGCATCCAGGTTCCGGAGCGGGAGGCCCGGTCGGTGCCGGGTCTTTTGGAGGAAAAGGAAGGGGCGGCGTTGGAGATGGGGTTGCTCGCGCGGGCGGAATGGGAGAAATATTTTTCACCCGGGGTCATGTTTCATCGGGTGGTGAATTTGTGCCTGGAGATTCAAAAAGCGCGGCGGTTTCCCGAAGGGCTGGCGCGGCTGGCGATCCTTCCGCAGCTTTTCAAAGGGCATGTGGTCCGGGAATATCTGAGGAAATGGAAGAAAGAGCCGGGATAGCAAACTGATTTTTTAGACGGGAGACATGAAAGCAGAAAGGCAGGACCAAATTACCAAATTGGAGAGGCCGGAAAAAATTTGGATGGGATTAACCCGGGACGGCTTGCCATAGGTCGAAAGTCGTCCAATCGGTCTTCATCTGGCCGGCATCTCCAACTGCGGCGCGTGCTCCTTCGACCACGGATTCCGCGTCTCCCCCGAATCGATCACCACCCTCCGATGTTCCCGGCAAATCGCCCGGATCGCATCGAGATCGATCCCCCCGTGACGCGCCGGATACACCTCGAAATTCCCCAGCGCCAGCGCGAACAGCCGCGCCCCCGGTCCGAGTCGTCCCTTCTGCAAATGAACGAACCCGCCCGCCATCTGGATCAGCCCCTGGTAAAATCGCGCCTCCGCCTGGCCCCGAATCGGCAGCCAGATCTCCTCCAGCACGTCGTGCGCCTCGTAGTAAAGCTGCGCGTTGAAGCACCGGAAAAAACCGGCGTAATGGCGGTCGAACCCGGGCGTCTCCCCAAAGCCCGCCAGCAACGCGTCAATCCTGGGCGATTTGTGGGTCATAAATGCTCCGAAAAATGCATTGGTCACAGGAAAACATGAAGGCGGGAAAAATATGAAAAATTCAAGTTTTTCGGTTTCATGTCTTCCTGTCAAAAGGGTTTTCTATGGGGCAAACTCATGAACCCATATTTCCATGGGCCGCATGGACCCTTCCCCTACTTGACCATGTTCCTCTCGCGCAGGAAAAGATCGAGTTCCTCCACGCCGAAATCGGCCAGAATCTCGTCGTCCCAGCGCATCGTTGGCGCCTTCGTCTGTCCCGAAAGCCGCTTCATCTCCTCGAACGCCGCCCGGTCCGTGTTCACATCGGCCTTGCCGTACGCAATGCCCCGCTCCTTCAGGTAATCCTCGGCCTCGTCGCACCAGGGGCAGCCGGGCTTAATGTAAAGGAAAGGGCGTGGACTCGACATTGGGGGGAACCAAACGTACGCATCCGAACCGATTTGTCGCGCGGAAAATCAATCCCCAAAGAATCGCCATCGCCCGATAAATCTCGCAGACTGTCGTCACGTCCATGCCGAAACATCGCAAAACGCCCCCGGTTTCTGACAAACCTCCGCTTTACGCGAACGTGCGCGTTCTCATCGCCCCCGACAAGTTCAAGGGCACCCTCACGTCCGATGCGGCGGCCAAGGCCATCGAAAGAGGCCTCCGCCGGGCGTGGCCGAAGGTAAAAACCACCCGCTTCCCGCTCACCGACGGCGGCGAAGGTTTCGTCGAATGGATGGTCCGCCGCACCGGCGGTCGCCTCCGCACGGCGCGCACCCTCGACGCCGCGTTGCGCCCCTGCCGCGCCAAATGGGGCGTCCTCGGAAATGGCCGCACCGCCGTCATCGGATTGACCGCTGCTTCGGGCATCGCGCAATTGCCCGCCCGCCTGCGCAATCCCGAGAAAACCACCAATCTCGGCACGGGACGCCTCCTCGCCCTGGCGGTGAAAAAAGGCTATCGCGAAATCCTGATCGGCTTGGGCGGCAGCGCGACCACAGAGGGCGGTATTTCGCTCGCATCGGAAATCGGATATAGGTTTAACGATAAAGAAGACCTTGAAATCCAATTAAACGGCCTTGGATTGGCAAAATTAACAAAAATTGTCCCGCCGAAAAAAATGCCAAAAACCCGCTTCATCGTCGCCACCGACGTCGATAACCCCCTCTACGGTCCCTGCGGCGCGGCCCGTCAATTCGCGTCCCAAAAGGGGGCCGATCCCGCCATGGTCCGTCGCCTCGACGCCTCCCTCCGCCGATTGGCCCGCATCGTCAGGCGCGATCTCGGCAGCGATTGCGCCAAGACACCCGGCGCGGGCGCGGCAGGCGGCTGCGGTTACGGACTCATCGCCTTCTTCAACGCGAAACGGGAGAACGGCTTCCAGTTGGTCCGGCGTTGGGGGAAACTCGACGCCCTCATCCGCCGCCACGATCTCGTCATCACCGGCGAGGGGTGCTTCGACCGCACCTCGCTTCTCGGCAAAGCGCCCGCGCAACTGGCCCAACTCGCGCACCGCCTGAACCGTCCCGTCTGGGCGCTCTGCGGTCGCGTCGATTTGCCCCCGTCCCGCTCGCCCTTCGACCGCATCGCGGGTCTCGGCACGAATCAAGATACCGGTTCCTCGCTCAATTCCCTTTCGCCCGCTCAACATGCCAGGCGGCTGGAACAACTGGCTTATAAGGTGGGGGTGATGTATCCGTTTTAAGCCCCTTTGGGGCGACCGATGTGCCTATTGACCTGTGGCGTTGTGCTTGGATTCCAAATGACCGCCACCCTCGGGTTTGACGTCATCTGTCTTGGATGTCCTAAATAGCCTATCTTTTTAGTCCATGGAACCGATGCAGGCCATCCAGCGCTACCGCCCCGCACGAATATGATGCAAAGCTTGACCCATGAAAGCGCCTGACCGACTCCGACCCAAGACCTCCAGGAGAGTTCTCGTCATCGGCGCCGGCCTGGGCGGACTCGCGGCGGCGGTCCGGCTGGCGCGGGCGGGGTGCACGGTCGAGGTGTGGGAGAAGAACGGGGGGCCGGGCGGGAAGGCTGGGGAATTGCGGGCCGAGGGTTTTCGGTGGGGGACGGGGCCGTCGCTGCTGACGATGCCGGATGTTTTGCGGGAACTTTTCGCGGAGGCGGGGGAGCGGATGGAGGAGCATCTCGAACTGGTGCGGCTCGATTCGGCGTGCCGCTATTTCTGGACGGACGGGACGGTGATCGACGAGGACGCGTCGTTCTGGTCGCGACCCGAGGTCGGGAAATTCCTGGAGTACGCGCGGGGCATCTACGAGCTTTCGGGGGAGGCTTACCTGAACCGGCCGCCGGGCGATTTTTGGCGGGCGTTCACGCCGGGCAACCTCGGCAAGCTGCGGCATCTGGGGAAGGTGGCGACGACGCGGACGCTGGCGGCGGAGGTGGAGCGGCGGATTTCGGACCCGCACGTGAGGCAGATTTTCCTGCGGTTCGCGACCTACAACGGGTCGTCGCCCTACCTGACGCCGGCGACGTTCAACATCATTCCCTACGTCGAGGCGACGTTCGGGGCGTGGTACGTGCGGGGGGGAATGGGCAAGATCGGGGAGGCGCTGGCGGCGCTGGCGGAACGGAACGGGGTGACGTTTCGCTTCAACACGACGGCGACGGGCTGGGACGGGACGGAGGCGACCGCCCACGATGGCGCGCGGAGCCGGGCCGATTTTCTCGTCTGCAACGGGGACGCGCTGAGCGCGCGGGCGGGATTTCTTTCGGGGCTTTTCAGCCCGGAGGCGAGGCGGAAGGCGCTGGCGGAGCCGCTTTCGACGTCGGGCTTCATTTTGTTCCTCGGCGCGCGCGGGCGCGACGAGCGGCTCGGCCATCACAACATTTTCTTTTCGGACGATTACCCGAAGGAGTTTTCGGAAATCCACGGCAAAAAAATCGCCCCCCGCGAGCCGACGATCTACATCTCGGTCAGTTCGCGGAGCGATCCCGACCACGCGCCGGCCGGCCACGACAATTATTTCGTGCTGGTGAACGCGCCGGCGCGCGACCCGAAGCAACCGTGGACGAAAGGGGAGGCCGAAGAGTATCGTGACCTGGTGCTCAAGCGGCTTGAACGATTCGGCTTCGGCGATTTGCGGCGACGGATCGTCGCGGAGCGGATTTTCACGCCGGGCGATTTCGCGGCGCGGGACCTCGCTTATCACGGCGCGCTCTACGGCTGGGCGTCGCATTCGATCCGGACGTCGCTCCTGCGGCCCGCGCTGCGCGCGCCGGGGGCGGGAAACGTTTTTTTCGCGGGGGGGACGACGCATCCGGGCGGGGGGATTCCGCTGGCGCTGTTGAGCGGGAAAATGGCGGCGGAGCTGATCGAACGGGAGGCGGCATGAGATCGTTCATCCCCCGGCCCGACCCGTCGAAGGAACGGACGGGATCGAGAGGCGGGCATTGGAACTTCACCGAGCATGCCGCCTTTGCGGCTTTCGTGATCTGGAGCATGGCGGGTCTGATTTTCACCTTCAAACGGATTTCGCCCGACACGATCTCCCATTTGCCCGCGCCTGGATGGGTGGCGCAGTTTATCGAGCTTTGCCTGCAAAACGGCGATCCGGTACTGATTTTTCTCGCGTTCGTGAACACGCATCTTCACGCGGCGCGGCAATGGACGCCGGCGATCGCGCGGCGGTGGGGGGCGATCGTGCTGGTCTGCGCGTTCGGGATCGAAACGTTCGGCGCGATGACGGGTTTTCCGTTCGGCGCGTACCACTACACGGACCGGTTCGGGCCGATGCTGGGCGCGGTGCCTTTGACGATTCCGCTGGCGTGGCATGTGGTGGTGACGAACGCGCTTTTTGTGGTCCGGGCGGTGGCGCCGCATGCGTCGCTGGCGGGGGAGGCGGCGCTGGCGGGGGTGATCTGCACGATTTACGATTTCATCCTGGAACCGTTCGCGACGACGGTGAAGCAGTATTGGATCTGGACGGGCGGGACGGTTCCGCCGCTCAACTACGTGGCGTGGTTTGTGTTGAGCGCGCTGCTGGTGCGGGTTTTCGCGCCGACGCTTTCGAGCCGGTTCCATCTCGATTTGCGGCCGGGGCTGATTCTTGGCCTGACGATTCTGATTTTTCTGGCAGGGGAGTTTTAGGAGTGCCGGAAGGTGCTACCCCTGCCGGGGTAAGTTTTATTCAAATATCCATCCGGTGGTGTCGTCGCGCTCCCGCCAAGGCGGGACGGGACTCAACCACCGGCTAGAGCAAAATAAAATTTAGTGCACACACAACGGGTGGCCCCGACAACTTGTTGTCGGGGTGCCGAGACCGAAACTTCGATCGAGGCACAAGAGGCAGCCGAGGTCATCTCCAGTTCCGTGGCTGCCTCTTGTGGCCTTCGGCCACCCGGACAACACAGGCACGCCTGTCGTTGCCGGGCCGCCCGAAAAGACCGTCGCCCGGAGGTCGACGGCTACCAACCGAACCGTCGCTTTATGCGGCTTGTTCCGGCGGCGGCTCGGAATCGGCGGGGGGGATCCGCGGGAACCCGTTTTTGTCGTCCTTGCTCCGGTACTTCAAATGAAGATGGGTCTCCATCACGATCAGGGGCACCTCGCATTTGCGCTCGATGAGGTCGAGAATGCCCTCGATGCACGCCTCCTCGACCTGCCGCGCCTCGCGTTTGAGGAGGACCGCCAGGCGTTCCACCTGCGCGCGCACGCCGGGGCTGAGCGCTCCGGCCCGCCCGTCGCCCTCGGGTTTCGCGAGGAGCGAAATGGCCTCCCGGACGAGGTCGGAGATCGTTTCCCCGCGGTTGCGTTGCGCGCGCAGTTTCTCCAGCAGGTCGCGTTCCTCGGCGGTGACGCGAACGCGAAGTTGATGGATTTTGCTGTCCTCGGGTCCCATGCGGTTATAGTACTTTATCGGTGCCGCAAACGAAAAATTAAGAATCATTCTTGCCGGAACGCTCCGGAATCGGTTCGCCGCGCCTGATGTATTCGAGGTCCTCCCGGATCGCGCGCCGTTCCTCCGCGTCGAGATGGTCGATGAAAAGCTTCCCGTGAAGGTGGTCGACCTCGTGGAGCACGGCGCGGCCCAAGAGGCCGCCGGCATCGAACTCGAACAGGCCGCCGTCGAGCGTGCCGGTCGTGACCGAGACGCGCTGGGCGCGGGCGATGTCGAGCGTCAGGCCGGGGAAGCTGAGGCAGCCTTCATGGCTGATGATCTTGGTCTTGGTCGGTTTGAGCGCGGGGTTGATCAGGACCAGCGGCATGTAGATTTCGGGATCGACCGGTTCGCCGGCAATCCACATTTTGCTGGGGCGTTCCTTGATGCCGGTGACGTCGACGACGGCCACCTGGATCGCCTCGCCGATTTGCTGGGCGGCCAGGCCGACGCCGCGCGCGTTGCGCATGGTGTCGAGAAGGTCCTCGACGAGCGCCTTGATTTCGGGGGTGATCGCGCCGACCGGCCGGCCTTTCGCCCGAAGCACGGGCGCGTCGTAGTGGACGATTTCCCGGATCATGGCCCCGAATCTCCCGGGGCCTTGGGTGGTTCGGCGAAAGTGGGCAGGTCGGCGATTCCCGCGGTGTGGGCGGCGTCCATCACCTTGATGATCGCGCCGAATGGGGCCTGGGTGTCGGCTTTCATCGCGACTTTGAACGAGGCATTGGCGGCGATTTTGCCCTTGAGCAGGCCGCCCAGTTGTTCCGGCTCGACGGGCGCGTCATCGAGAAAGATTTTTCCCTGGGTTGTCACATAAATGATGGAGGGCGGGGTTTCCTGCGTCGTCGTCGCCGTGGTCGAGTTGGGCACGACGATGTTGATTTTCGGCTCGCTCTTTTTGAAGACGGTGGTGGCGATGTAGAAAATGAGGAGGACGACGAGAACGTCGATCAGGTTGATGATGTTGATGGCCGGGGAACGGCGCGGTTTCCGGGGAAATTGCATGGCGTCGCCTGTTCTATCCCTGCGCGGTTCCGGAGCCCTCGGACTGGGTGTAGAGCTTGCCGAGCAGCTCCGAGCAGAGCGTTTCGAGATCGATGGTGAGGGCCTCGATGTGCCGCGAGAAAAGGCTGTGGGCGATGAGGGCCGGGATGGCGACGATCAACCCGGCGACGGTGCAATACATGGCCTCGGCGATGCCGGCGGCGATCTGGGTCGGGTCGGCGGTGTTTCCCGCCGAGCCGAAGATGCGGATGAGGCCGAGGATGGTGCCGAGGAGGCCGAGGAGCGGTCCGAGCCCGGTGACGACCTCGAGAAATACCAGGCCGCGCTCGAGCCGGACGATTTCGCGCCGGGCGTAAGCCTGTACGGCGTCGGAGTTTTCGTCCTTGGGCCAGCTCGTGTACATGAGGCAGGCGCGGACGAGGCGCGAAAGGGCGGTGTCTTCGTCGGCCGATTCGTGCTCGACGAGGGTCGTTTTGCCGCCGTAGCCGAGATCGTGGATCGCGCGGGCGAGCGAGGGCTTGATGACGGCGGCGATCCGCAGCGAGAGGATGCGCTCGAAAATGATCGCGAGGGAGATGATGCTGCAAAGCACCAGCGGGACCATCACGTACCATGAATAAAGGAATGTATCCGTCCAGGAACCTAACAGCATAGGTCGTCAAAATAGCGTGACCCGCCGCGGAAGCCATTCTTTTTCACGTCATTATTCCGGGGGAGGCGGACTCCGGGCTGACCCGACGGAGGTTCCGCACAGAGGACTGCAGAGGGCTGAAGAGGTTGAAGGCGGGGGAACGTTTCGCACAGAGGGCTGCAGAGGGGCTGAAGGGGTTGAAGGCGGGGGATGCGAGGCGGGGCGGAGGCTGACTCTCCAGCATTTTCCCATTGGCAAGAGGGTCTCCTTGGTCAAAATTAGGACGATGGAATCTTCTGCTCCCGTGGCGACACCCTTTGCGGCCGAGACGGCGGGCCTCACCAAGCGTTATCCGCTGACCTGGAAACGGAAGGTGCTCGTGGCGCTGGACCATCTCGATTTGCAAGTGCGGCCCGGCGAAGTTTTCGGCCTGCTCGGCCCGAACGGCTCCGGTAAAAGCACGACGCTGAAGCTTTTGCTGGGGCTGATCGTGCCCAGCGCCGGGGAAGCGCGTGTTTTCGGGCTGCCTCCCGACAGCCTCGAAGCGCGTCGCCGCGTCGGTTTTTTGCCCGAGAACCCCTACTTTTACGGCTTCCTCAACGGCGACGAAACGCTCCGCTTTTACGGCAAACTTTGCGGCGTGACGGGTCCCCGGCTCGAACGGCGGATCGAGGAACTCATCGAACTCGTCGGCCTGCAGAACGGACGCGAGCGGCCCCTGCGCTCCTATTCGAAGGGGATGCTCCAGCGCATCGGGTTGGCGCAGGCCCTGATCCACGATCCCGATCTTCTTTTCCTGGACGAACCGACGGCCGGGGTCGACCCGCTCGGCTCGGCGCAGATCCGCGACCTCATCCTGCGGTTGAAAACGATGGGCAAGACGGTGATTTTTTCCTCGCATCTGCTCGAACAGGTGCAGGAAGTCGCCGACCGCGTGGCTATTTTCTCGCTCGGCAAAAAGGTGCTCGAAGGCTCGCTCGAATCGCTCCTGACCGAAAACCAGAGCACGCAGATCAACATCCCCGCCGAGTTGAGCGCCGGGCAGCAGGAGCGTCTCCGCGCCGCCATCGCGCAGGCCGGCGTGGACGACCGGGACGTGCGCTTCACGCGGCCCCATCTTTCCCTCGAACAACTTTACCTCCGCACCGTCCAGGCGCAGGCCGACCTGGCTTCGAAAAATCACCCCGGCAAATGATCTCCTCCCTTTACCGCATCTTCACCATCGGCCGGAACACGCTGACCGAGTCGATCCGCCAGAAAGTCCTCAACGTCCTGTTGATTTTCGCGCTGGTTTTGGTGGCGAGCTCGTTCGCCTTTTCGGGACTCGGAACGCCCGGCCTCGACGCCTCCGGGATGTTCGACGCGCAGATCAAGTTCGTGAAGGACGCCGGCTGCGGCGCGATCGGGATATTCGGTTTCCTGATCACGCTTCTTTCCACCGCGCAGCTCATTCCGCAGGAACTGCACAACCGGACCATCTACACGATCCTCGCCAAACCGGTGAGGCGCTCGGAATTTCTGCTCGGCAAATTCGTCGGAATGGTCCTGCTGCTGACGCTCTGCACGGCGCTGATGTCGCTCGCCTTTGCCGCCACGCTCTACTGGCAGGAGAAACAGGCCGTTGAGCAAACCGAGGCCGTCTACGACCGCGATTCCCGGTGGAAAGCGGACCCCGGGAGGGTCGCCGACTACAACCACGACGTCGCCGGCATCGTCGCGCAGATTCGCGATCCCCAGCTTGTCGAGGCGGTGCTCTTGATTTACTTCAAGCTTCTCATGACCACGGCCATCGCGCTGCTCATCTCCACTTTTGCAACCTCCTCCATCTTCACCATCGTCACCACCTTCCTGATTTACCTGATCGGGCACATGGAAGGGACGGCCCGCGATTTCTGGCTGGCGAGCGGGGCCAACTCGTCGATCTGGCAGAGCGGTCTGGTCGGGTTCATTTCCCTCCTCATCCCCGACATGAACTCGTTCACCATCGTCGACGAGATACTGGCGGGGAACAAGGTCCCCTGGACGCACATGCTCAACCTGCTCGGTTACGCCGATGTCTATATCATCGTGCTGCTCGCGGTGAGCGTCGTCATCTTCGATTACCGCGAAATCTAGGCTCGTTTTTCATGGAAATCCCCGCCTCGCACATGAGCACCTGCCTGCCGCTTTCCCGGCGGCTGCGGCGCGCGGCGTTGGTGGCCCTCCTTTTGGGATTATGGGCGCCGTGCAAAATCGTCTGGGAACAACACATCGCCCGGGAGCAGGACCTTCTCCGCTACAACGGCGCGCCGATGACGCGCCAGTTGCGCGATGAACTCACGCAGGGACTGACGATCGGCGTGTTGAGCGGCATGCGGAACATCGTCGCCGATTTCATCTGGCTCCAGGTCACCACCGAATGGATGAACAATGAATGGTTCCGGATGAGCGCCTACATCAATCTTTGCACGGCGCTCCAGCCGCGCGCGCCCGTTTTTTGGGACATGGGAGGCTGGCAACTGGCATGGAACGCCTCGATCGCCGCCATGCTCGACCGGACGCAGCCGAACGAACTGCGGCGGCTCAAGGCCTCCCGCTTCTGGGTTGATCGAGGACTCGAAATTTACAAGCGCGGCATTGAGAATAATCCGACTTACTGGCGGCTTTGGTCCGACACGGGCATGCTTTACGACCAACGCTTGAAGGATTACCGGAGCGCCGCCCACTACTACCGGACGGCCAGCGAGCAACCCAACGCGCCGGTCTATTTGGAACGGTTTTCGGCGATCATGTACGACAAGCTCCACGCCAACGACGATCAGGCCGCCTATGCCGAATGGAAGGCCCTGTGGGAGCGGCTTACCCCGGAGCAAAGGAAGATGAAGATTCATCAGGGAGACCGGATCGAGTCGGAAATCCGGCGCCTGGAGCAAAAACTTTCGATCCCAAAGGAAAAAAGAGTCTTTCCCAATTAGCGCAGGCTCTTTAGGTTAGCATTCTTCCTGACATATCAGTCGGACGACGCGCATGAGATTTGGCATTTTTGGAGACATCCACAGCAACCTGGAAGCCTTGGAAGCTGTACTGGAGGATATGCAGGCCCAAGCCGTGACTCACACGGTGTGCATCGGCGACATCGTCGGGTACAACGCCAATCCCCGCGAATGCCTGGAGATCGTCCGGGCGCTGGGCTGCCCCATCGTCAAGGGCAACCACGACGAAGAGGCTTCCGAGGGACGCGACGTCGAGCATTTCAACGACATGGCGCTTTCGGCGATCCGCTACACGCGCGCGCAACTGACCAAGGAACAACGCGAATTCCTCCGCGCCCTGCCGCTCCAGCGTCCGGTGAATTCGTTCACCGTGGTCCATTCCACCCTCGACCAGCCGAACCGCTGGGGCTACGTCTTCTCGTGCCTCGAAGCGGAAAGCAGTTTCCAGTACCAAAAGACCAGCATCTGCTTCTTCGGCCACACCCACGTTCCGCACGTTTTCATCCGCGACACGAAGGTGCACGAGTTTTTCTACAAGAAAATCGACATCCAGCCGGAGAAGAAATACTTCGTGAACGTCGGCAGCGTGGGCCAGCCGCGCGACGGCGACTGGCGCGCCGCCTACGTCATCTACGATTCGGGCTCGAACACCATCGAGCTTCGGCGTCTGCCTTACGATCTGGCCAAGGCCCAGGCCAAGATCATGAACGCCGGCCTGCCCGCCCGCCTCGCCGAACGGCTGGCGAATGCGGTGTGAGGAAGTTAGAAGGTAGAAGGTAGAAGGAAGCAAAATCCTTTCCCTGTATTTACTTCTACCTTCTTCCTTCTAACTTGTTAGTTATCCCCCAATGCAACTTTTTATCGATCTCCACTGCCATTCCCGCTTTTCGGCCGACGGCGTCGCCGAGCCCGAGGCCCTGATTCGGGAAGCGCGCGCGAAGGGCCTGCACGGCTTCGCGATCACCGATCACAACACCTGCGCCTGCGTCGACTATTTCCTCCAGCACGGCCTCATGAACAAGGAGGGGCTGCCGGTCGACGGCTTCCTCATCATTCCCGGCCAGGAAATCACCACCGCGGAAGGCCACCTGCTTGCGATCGGGATCACCCTGCCCGACTTGAAGGGCATCCCGGCCATCGAAGCCGTGGCGCTGATCCATCAGGCGGGCGGGCTGGCCATTCCGCCGCATCCCTACGATTTTTTCCGCGCCGGAATCCGCGAGCCGGTGCTGGAGACCCTCGACATCGACGCGCTGGAAGTCTTCAACGCGGCGACGACGCTCAAGCGCTACAACAAACACGCCTTCAACTACGCGCAGGGGCGCGGGCTGCCGATGACCGCCGCCAGCGACGCCCACGACAGCGCGGCGCTCGGCACCGCCTACAGCATCCTCGAGGCCGACGCCTTTTCCGTCGAGGGCGTCCTGAATGCGATCCGCAAGGGCCCCGCCCTGCGCCAGCGCTACCTTACCCCCGCCAACGCGCTGAAGAAGACGTGGAACAACGTGTTTCGCCTCCGCCGCAAGCGGAAGCCGAAGCCGGAAGAAGTGGTGTGATCCTGCGCGGGGAAATTTATTTAAAAAAATCGCGCGGATTGCGCTCGATCCACGTCTAGGTTGAGGAGTTTGACCATGAAAAAACATCTCATTGTGCTCAGCCTGCTGTTTCTAACGTCGGGTGCAGTTTTCGGTGGTACGCTGACTGCGGTTGTCGCCGATTCGCAGAAAGTCATTCAAGATCCAAAAACAAAAGTTATCTACTACCTCGAATCGGACCTGCGTCATATCGCCGCTCTCAGTCCGGACGGGAAGCTCATCTGGTGCTGCGAGGTGTTTCCAGCTTCGGCGCCGACCCTGGTACACATCGATTCTTTTCGTTTTGATGAAACCGACCGGCGGGTCATCAGTGTCGGGAGCAACAATGGCTTGGGGGCCTGGGGCGTGATTGACAAAAAAACAGGGGTTTACACCTTTAAGGGCTCGGATTAGAGACAACGATGAGAGCACCTTGGATTTTGGCCGAAGGCCACAGGAGGTTGCTCCAGCGTTTTCGGTCACCTCCTGTGCGCTCGCGCACCCGGGCCACCCAAAAATGCGCCGGAGCTTGCTCCGGGGTTCTTTATTGGTATTGCACCGTTAGTTCGCGAGGTGAGGCCTGATTCTCAAAGTGAATCCAGAGCAACCGATCTTTCGTGGAGTATTCAAAGGTCGTCAGCTTTTCACCGTTCAAGGTCACGGCGAGTGGCGCCGTGGGCGATTCCAAAAGCAGGATCGCCGATGTTTCCTCCACACCTTCGACGGTGAAAGTGATTTGTCCGGGCGCCGCCGCCTTGACCAAGGCCTTGCAGGCGGAAGCGAGCAAATGGGTTTTGTTCGTGCGGACGGCATCCAAGTCGAGCAGGAACCAGCGGGAGCCGGGAACGATGGAAACGTCGTCAAGCACGCGCAAGTCCGCATCGAACAGATTGACAAACCGCCCATGCAATTCGTGCGGTTCTGCGGGAATGGATTCATCCAGACCGGAGGCGGCGATGTAAGGTCCGCGACGCAGCAGGAGATAATTGGTCTCCCGCCATGTCAAACCGGCATTGGCGACCGCCAGTTTGGCGTCGGTAATTACCTGCGTGGCACCCTCAACGCTGGTCGTCAAATCGACTGGACGTTGAGGCCGCCAGATCAAACCGCCGTGGCCAATGGGGATAAACTCGTTCGTGGCAACGGATTGACCAAGTCCCAGCAACTGGAATAAGTGTTCACGCGGTGTGGCGTAATGATTTCCATTACTGTTCCACCATTCGCGGACCTTGAGGTAGGGATCGGCGTCTTTATCGCAAAAGACCAAAATGCCCCCGCGTTTCACCCACTCTGCCAGCGGCGGGTGAACGTCGGGCGACAGGGGTTTCTGACCGTCGTAGCTCAAAAACAGAACATGAAAACCATCCAGATAATGCGGCACGGTGTCGTTCTCCAACTGAACGGGCGTAACCGGGATGCCCCGCATGACCAGCGGCATCGCCATGCCATAGAAATTTCCCAGATACGGATCGCTTGGCGCAGGCTGACCGCGTTGGAACATGAGCGAATCGCTGACCATGACGCCGATGCCTGTCGTGCCGCAATCCCATTTCACCCGGGGCTGATTCATGTCGTTGAGTGCGTTGAAAACGGTCTGCAACTCCGTCGCGTAGGCCGGCGGAATGGGCCGGCGGTCTTCCGGCGGGGCGGAATGTGGATAGCGTCCGGTGAAAACGCGTTTGGGCCACGGCGCGACTTCGTATTTAAAAACTTCCGGCTGGAAGAGGGAAGCCGTCAGGGTGGACTCCCAATTTTCCTGGTAATCGGCCCAGTGATAATCGGGATTGTCCTCCACCGGATCGTTCAAATACCAGACCTGTCGTCCCGTGGCGCGAACAAGATTTTGCATGGCGCCATATTCCAGAAATGCGGTCTCAAACGTGCGCGAACGCACTTCGCCGCAATAGCGGTTCGGTGTGCGCGATGTGCCGGTCCAAACCTGGGCAATATAGCCATCACAACCTTTGACCCGCGCCAGGCTGGATTCGGGACTGACGATGCACCATTGTGCGTAGTTGATTAAACTGTGGGTCGCCACATGGCAACGAACATCCTGGTGGGTTCGTTGATTATAGGCCTGGACGTAATCGAACACTTGTTGCAACGCGCGGCGGTAGAGGAAATATTTCAACTTGCCGGCGCGCCAACGGGCGTCCACCGAACTGTCCGGCGGCTGCCAGTCTTCGCGATAATAATCCCTCCATTCCCGCCTGAATCCTTCCTCATAGCCGGCGCGATCCCAGAATTCGGGTTCCTCCAGATCAATGGCCTTGGCTCCGGAGTCGAGCGCCCGCTGCACTCCAACGCAGAGAAATTTGCCGTAGTTGATGCCGGGCGACATGTAATAGACATCGCCGCCATGGCCGATCTTGTTGCCGTTGCGATCCGTCTGCGCTTCGTCCTCATGATTGATGCCGTCGAAGCGGCCATAGAGGTAGTCCTGATATTGTCCCCAAGCGACGCCGGTCATGACATGGATGCGATAGCCATGATCCCGCCAGGTTTCGATCCGCGCCGGCAGATTAGCGTCAATGCCGTAAACGATGGCGACGTCGGAGCGCAAATTGACCTCGGGTGCCCACGGTCCGTCGGTTTGGAATGAAGTGCATTCGAGAGCCTGGCTGAGATCGAAGGCAAATGGCGAGGCATTCTCCGCACTGTTTGCGCCGAGCGTAAAAAAAACACCCGCAAAAAGAGACAGCAAAACAAACAGGCGCATCCGGGGGTGCGTCCAGCCAGTTGATGGGGCCGAGGGCGGCTCAAAAAGGGGTAACACTCCAATGAGGGTAAAGGAGTG
Organism: Methylacidiphilales bacterium; assembly: GCA_035948935.1. Lineage (GTDB taxonomy): Bacteria > Verrucomicrobiota > Verrucomicrobiia > Methylacidiphilales > UBA1321 > JABDGH01. Next base: position 367,033 of record DASZIP010000034.1, read on the forward strand.
TTGTGACGAAAGAGAAGGGAAATAGGGGGCTGGTAACCCAGGCTGGCTTCTTATCCGGAGCCATTTGTTCGATCATGAGTTCATTGATCTTACTGCGATGTCCCTCCAGGTATTAAATCTTTGTTAGAGAACGCTCCGAGGCTTGCGCTGAAGGGGCGTTAACAGGATATTCATGGCCTCACGCCCATGCTCGACATACGCAAAATCCGCGAAAATCCCGATTTCTACCGGGAACGCCTCGGCCGCCGCAACGCGGGCGATGAGAAGTTGATCGCCGATGTGCTGGTCCTGGACGAGAAGCGGCGCAAGCATTTGCAGGAGGGCGAGGCTCTCAAAAGCGAGCGGAACCGGGCCAGCAAGGAAATCGGCGCGATCAAGGCGAAGGGCGGCGACATCGCGGAGGTTTCCGCGAAGATGAAGGCCGTCGGCGACCAGATCGCCCGCCTCGACCAGGAACTGACGGGAATCGAAGCCGGGCAGTCGGACCTCCTCCTGCGGATCCCCAACGTCAACCACGATTCGGTGCCGGTCGGCAAAGGCCCCGAGGAGAACCGCATCGAGCGGGTGATCGGCAAGCCGGCGGCGTTCGATTTCAAGCCGAGGCCGCACTGGGAAATCGGGACGCAACTGGGGCTGATCGACCTCGAAGCGGCGACGAAAATTTCGGGCGGCGGTTTCATCGTCTTCAAGGGCGCGGGCGCGCGCCTGGAGAGGGCGCTGATCAATTACCTGCTCGATCTGCACACCGGCAGGCACGGCTATACGGAAATATCCCCGCCCTTTCTGGTTCGCGGCGAAAGCATGATCGGCACGTCGCAACTGCCGAAATTCGCCGAGGACATGTATCGGGTCGGGGAGGAACCGCCGCTTTATCTTGTGCCGACCGCCGAGGTGCCGGTGACCAATCTGCATCGCGAGGAGATCCTCGCCACCGATCGCCTGCCGATCCGTTACGCGGCCTACACGCCCTGTTTCCGCCGGGAGGCGGGCAGCGCGGGCAAGGACACGCGGGGCATGATCCGCGTGCATCAATTCGACAAGGTCGAACTGGTCCACATCGTGACGCCGGAGGAATCGTACGCCGCGCTGGAAGTCCTCGTCGGGCACGCCGAAAAAGCGCTCCGGGAACTGGGGCTCCACTATCGCGTGGTTTCCCTCTGCACGGGAGATATTGGCTTTGGCGCGGCGAAGTGCTATGATCTGGAGGTCTGGGCTCCGGGCGTTGGCGCCTGGCTGGAAGTTTCGTCGTGCAGCAACTTCGAGGATTTCCAGGCGCGCCGGATGAATCTGCGTTACAAAAACAGCGAAGGAAAAAATATTTTCTGCCACACTCTCAACGGCTCCGGCCTCGCCCTGCCGAGGCTCTACATCGCGCTGCTGGAAACTTATCAGCAGGCGGACGGCCATGTCTTCATTCCCGAACCGCTCCGGCCTTATCTCGGAGGGCTGACCCAACTCTAAAATTATGACACCCCGATCGAAGTTCCTCCACCTCCGCCAGGCGTTTCTTCTGACGGCCTTGTTTCTCACCCTGACGCTCTCCGGTTGGAGCGATTCCACCGCGCCCACCAATGCGCCCGACTCGACGCAGGTCGCCCCGACGCCGGGCAAGGTCCCGCCCTCGCCCGCCGCCTCTCCTCTTAAGAGTGACGGCACGCCGGACGCCGCGCCCATTGATCTTCCGCCCTTCAAGCCCATCCCCATCCATGCCGAACGTGACTCCGACATCGGCCGCGAAGTGGGCAACCTGCTTGAGCAGAATCATTACCTGCAAAAGCCGATCTCCTCCGAAATGTCGCAGCGCTGGCTGACCAATTATTTCCAGGAACTCGACCCGACGCATCTCTTCTTCCTGCAAAGCGACGTTGACGAATTCACCGCCAAGTACGGCAACAACCTGGGCGATCTCCTTCTCAACGGCAGCAGCGACGACGCCGGAATCGACCCCGCCTTTGAAATTTTCAACCGGTACATGGAGCGCGTCCAGGAGGACGTCGCCCTGGCGGAAAAACTGCTGCACCAGAAGTTCGATTTCACCAAGGACGAGACGTTCACCATCCGGAACAACAAATCGCCCTGGATCAAGGACGAGGCCGCCTCGGACGCCATCTGGCACGGCCAGGTCAAGTCGGACCTGCTCAACGGTCTTCTCGACAAGAAGTCGCCGGCCGACACGATCAGCAGCCTGTCCAAGCGGTATGTTTCCTTTCTCCGGGACGGCGAAGAGGACGAGGACATGGACGTGCTGGCGGCCTATCTCAACGCGCTCGCCAACGCCTACGACCCGCACTCCGATTACATGGATCCCGAGGAGGCCCAGGACTTCAACATCCAGGCCATCAACCACTCTGTGAAAGGAATAGGCGCCGTCCTCAAGTCGGATGGCGGCTATGCCACGATTGAGGAAGTCATCCCCGGCGGTCCCGCCGACCTCGACAAGCGTCTCCAGCCGAACGACCGGATTCTCGCCGTGGGCCAGGGCACGGACAAACCGGTCGACGCGGTTTACATGAAGTTGAAGCACGTCGTCGCCATGATCCGCGGTCCGAAGGGAAGCATGGTACACCTGGTCGTTCATCCGGCGAGCGCCAAGGATGAATCGGCGCAGGAAGACCTCATGATCAAGCGCGATGAAGTCAGCATCAAGGACAGCCTGGCGAGCGCCCATATCATCGAACATCGCCTGCCCGGCGGCGCGATCGAAAAGATCGGTGTGATCGACCTGCACGATTTTTATGACAACACCTCCGCGGATGTCGCGAAGCTGATCCAGCGGCTGAAGAAGGAAAATGTCACCGGAATCATCCTCGACTTCCGCAACAACGGCGGAGGCCTGCTCGATCAGGCGGTCGACTTGACGGGCCTGTTCGTCAAACGCGAGCCGGTGGTGCAAATCCGCCGTTCGGACGGGGCCATCGACCAGCTTCCTCCGGAGGATACCCGGCAGATTTATGACGGCCCTCTTCTCGTCATGGTCAACAAGATGAGCGCTTCCGCCACCGAAATTGTCGCCGCCGCCCTGCAGGATTATGGCCGCGCCATCATCGTCGGCGACCAGAGCACCCACGGAAAGGGCACCGTCCAGACCCTCGTCCCCCTCGACGAGCGGATGCCGATTGGTTTCCCCACCGAACCGGGCGCGGGCGATCTCAAAATCACCGTGCAAAAGTTCTATCGCGTCGCGGGCGGTTCGACGCAGCAAAAAGGCGTGGTGCCCGATATCGTTCTCCCCTCGATGCTCGATGCCTACGATTCCATCCTGGGAGAGACTTCGCTGCCCTACTATCTCCCCTATGACACCGTCCCCGCGGTTCCCTTCGACTACCTCAACCTCACCGCCCCCTACCTGCCCGCCCTGAAAGTCAATTCGGCCGCCCGCGTGGCGGCTTCTCCCGACTTTGGTTATCTCCGCCAGGACGTCGCCTTCGTTAAAAAGAAGTTCGAGGACAGCATCGTCTCGTTGAATGAAGCGACCCGCCTCAAGGAACAGGCCGACCTGAAAACGCTTGAAGCCCAGCGTAAAAAGGACCTCCTCGCCCGGAAATCGGGCCGGGACGAGATGCTCAACCTGACCCTCGACATGGTCGATCAAAATCTTCCCGCCGCTCTTCCCGACGAGAAAAAAACGAAGGTCGAGGCGGCCGACGCCGATACCGGGTCGGATGACGAAGCCGTTCTCGATTCCGATTCCGCGATCAATAATCCCACCGATGACCCGCAGTTGGACGAGGCCGTCAACATCATGAGCGACTATACCCGGATGCTCCACGATTCCGGCTCCGCGCTGGTCCAGTCCTCGCCCGTTCCTCCGGCCAAGTAGACGGTAGGGACGGCAATCGGTTGCCGTCCCATTTATTTATTTTGGGACGCGAAGGGATTGGCCTCCCGGCCTTTTCCAGTCAGGGGCCGGAATATCTTTTGCGCTATCGCGCAGGAATTCGCGTCCCTACCCGATAAAGAACCCCGCCGCAAGCAGCGGGGTGTTGGGGATTCGCTTCCTGTCGTCCCGCCTGAGCGGGACGACCCGGACAACACAGGCATGCCTGTCGTTGCCGGGCCACCCGAAAAGGCACCGTCGCCCGGGGGACTCGTCCCTCGGCGACGGCTACCAACGGCACGTCGCAAGCGGCGGGGAATTGACCCAAACGAGATTAAAACGTCACGCCGTTGGGGCGGGCCAACGGGGTCGTTTTAACCAGGGACGTCGTCTTGACCAACGATGCCGTCTTCACCAGGGGCAACGGGCCGTTGTTCGGATTGTTTGGATGCTGGTTCAGGTGCGGCTCCAGGTTCTGGTAGAGCACCTGCAACGCGAACGGCTTGGCCAAACAGGGACAGTTCAGGGAGGAAACAAAGCCCTGGGTGCTGTCGCGCACCAGATCGCCGCTCATGAAGAGAAAGCGGCTGCTGTAAGAGGGGTCCATCGCGACGGCTTTTTCATAAAGCTGGGGGCCGTCGACGCCCGGCATCCGGATGTCGCTGATAATGGCGTCATACTGGTTCACCGCCAGGAGCTTGAGCGCCTCCTGGCCGTCGTTCGCCTTGTCGGTGGTGATGTTCTGCAAGTCGAGAAATTCGCAGATCGCGTCGACAATCGCCGTCTCATCGTCCACCACCAGCACCCGGCCGGCGCGCTTCGTCCGCCGGTTCGGGGAAACGGGCAGGGGCTGCGTCTCCTTCGATTCGGCGGGCATCTTCGGGCTGCGGGCCATCGGCAGTTCGATGGTGAAAACGGTGTTGCCCGGTTCGCTTTTCGCCGAAATCGTGCCGCCGTGGTTTTCGATCAGCGTATGGGCGATCGAGAGCCCGAGGCCGGTTCCCTCGCCCAGGTTCTTCGTGGTGAAGAAGGGATCGAAGATGAAGGGAAGCACGTGGGCGGGAATGCCGTTTCCATTGTCCGTCACGGTGATGAAAACCGTGTCGCCGCGGCGTCCGCCCTCGACTCGGATGATGCCCGGATGCGTCGTCTTCGCGATGGCCTGCTCGGCGTTGTTCAGGAGATTGAGCAGGACCTGCTGCATTTGCTGCGCCGTCACGAGCACGGGATAGGAGATCTCGCACGGCTCGGAGATCAACTGGATATTGTTTACGCGAAGCTGGTAGCGCTTCAAATTCACCGCCTGCTTGATCAGTTCGTTCACGCCGATCACCTCCCGCTTCTTCGACTCCTTGCGGCTGAAGGCCAGGAGATTTTTCACCAGGTCGGCCGTCCGTTTGGCTTCCAGGACGATCGAATTGATGGAGGCTTCGTCCGCCGGGCCGCCGCGGCGCAGCGCGAGCAGTTGCGCGTTGCTGAGGATGGCTGTGAGCGGATTGTTGATTTCGTGGGCGATCCCCGCGATCGTTTCCCCCAGCGAGGCGAGCTTTTCCGATTGGATCAGATGGCGCTGGAGCCGTTCCTGCTCGGTCAGGTCCAGCCGGAGCTTCACGGCGAACGAGGCGAGCTCCGCCATCAGCGCCACGGTCGAAAGCGTCGAGTCGTCGAACGCGTCGGGCTTGAGTCCGTCGAGATTGATCAGGCCCCAGACCCTCTCCTCGACGACGATCGGCACGATCAATTCGCAGCGCACATCGTCAAAAAGCGGATAGTAATTCGGGTCGACCCGCGTGTCGCTGCAGAGGTACGGCTTTCCCGTCAGCGCGACATGCCCCGTCAGCCCTTCCCCCAAGCCGAGCTGGCACATCTGTTTTTCCAGCGTCCAATCCTCCCCGCGCACCGACGTGATGACGAGCTTTTGCGCGCTGTGATCGATGGTGACGATGGAACCGTGCACGGCGTTCCCCAGCTCTGAAGAATAGCTGAGCACCATTTCCAGGATTTCCTCCACGCGTTTGCGCTGACGAATGGCCGTCAGCACTTCGCGAATCGCAATGGCGACAGGATTGTTATCCATAAGCCGGTAATCATGAGCACTCATTATGCCACACTTCAATTAAATTACTAAGCATTAAACAACTCTACGAAAAGTCCAGACTTTCCAGCAACGATTCCAGCCGCGGTTCCACCGCCGCAGCCTCCACCTTGCTTTGATCCATCGCCGTATCGGGGTCCTTGAGGCCGTGACCGGTCAGCGTCAGCGTGACGAGACTCCCCTTCGGGATAAGCCCCCGCTGTCCCATCCGGAGCAGGCCCGCCAGCGGCGCCGCGCTGGCCGGTTCGGCAAACAGCCCCTCCATTTGCGCGACCAAGTTGTAGGCCGCCAGAATTTCGGCGTCCGTCACGCTTTCGATCAATCCGTGCGATTCGGCCACCGCGTCGGTCGCTCCCTGCCAGCTCGCCGGATTGCCGATCCGAATCGCCGTCGCGACCGTCTGCGGGTCTGCGATCCGCTTTCCCTCGACGATCGGGGCCGCCCCCGCCGCCTGAAAGCCGCACATCCGCGGCAGCGCCGCGATCAGCCCCTGCCGGTGATATTCCGAAAATCCCTTCCAGTAGGCGGTGATGTTCCCCGCGTTTCCGACCGGGAGAAAATGGAAGTCGGGCGCGCGGCCCAGAACGTCGCAAATTTCAAACGCGGCGGTTTTTTGCCCCTCGAGGCGAACCGGATTGATCGAGTTGACCACCTCGACGCCGGGCTGGGCGCCCAGTTCGCGGACCAGCCGGAGCGCGTCGTCAAAATTGCCGCGCACGGCAATTACTTCCGCGCCGCACATGCGCGCCTGCGCCAATTTGCCCAACGCGATCTTCCCGTGGGGCAGCAGAACCGCGCAGCGCAAACCGGCCCGCCCCGCGTAGGCCGCGGCCGACGCCGACGTATTTCCCGTGCTCGCGCAAATCACCAGCTTCGCTTTGCGCGCGAGCGCCTGCGTCATCGCCGCCGTCATGCCCCGGTCCTTGAACGAGGCCGTCGGATTGAGCCCCTCGTATTTCAGAAAGAGTTCAAATCCGCCGCCCGCCTGCGCGGCCAGGCGCGGCGCGGGAATGAGCGGCGTATTGCCTTCCTGAAGCGTGACGATGGGGGTGCCCTCCGCCAGCCAGATCATGTGACGGCGATAGCGTTCCAGAACGCCGGGCCAGGCGGAAAGAGAGGGGTGAGGCATCATGGCTCCAATCGGAAGCGTTTAAGCTAGCGAGCGACGCCGGGCTTGTCGAGGGATGAGCTGTCGAAAACCCGTGCGGAAGCTTCTCTTTAAAATTCCGTCATCCTGAGCGAAGTCCCGTTCCGCCGTGGCGGGAACGGGACGCAGTCGAAGGACCCGGCGACTTTTATCCCCCGAAGATCAAAGGCGAACAAAGTCTTCACCTCCAGTGGCCGCTTTGCCGCCTTGCCTTGGACGGGAACGCAACCTTGATGTCTGCCGCTCCCGAAATGCGATCAAGGTCCTTCGACTCGGCTCAGCCCACCACGACTGAAAAAAGGACGTCTTCCGTTCGCCTCGCTCAGGATGACGGAGCTTTTTTTGCAAAACGGCGCTTTTGCAAAGGCTTCCATCAGCCCGCCCTCAAAGCTCAATCCCCTCGCCGGGCGGGGGAATCACGACCTTCATTCCGGGCGCCTGCGCGGCCAGTTCCCGCTGAAACCAGTCGAGCGCCGGCGGGTCGCCATGGACAAGGACGCAGGCGCGCGGTTTCACCTCGAGGATATAGGCCAGCAAATCCTCGCGCTGGGCGTGCGCGGTGAAGTCGAAATGCTCGACGCGGCATCGCACCGGTTGCGCGCCGTAAGCCGGGTTCAGCGTCACCGAATCGCCCCGCTTCGTCGCCCGCAACAGGCCCGCCGGCGACTGGGGATCGCAATAGCCGACGAAGAAAACGCTGTGCCGGTCGTGGGCCAGGAATTCCTGCGCGAAGATGTTCGACAGCGTGTTTTCCGTCATCATCCCCGAGGAAATGAGGTAGATGTGGCCCTTCTTGGGACTGAAATCGCGCGCGCGCCGTCCATCCATCACCTGCGGCGCGATGTCGTCGAGCAGGCTCAGCTTCGGGTATTTCCGCCGCGTGCGTCCCGCGAGCCGGTCGTAAATTTCGCAGAACGAGCGCCCGAGTCCCCCGATGTAAATCGGCGTCTCCGGCAGGCGGCGGCTTTTTTGGAGAAAGTGCAATTGCGCGAGCAATTCCTGCGTCTTGCCCATCGCGAAGACCGGCATCAGCGCCGCGCCGCCCTTCGCGAAAGTCTCCTCCAGAGCGAGCGCCAGCCGCTCCACCACCGCCTCGCGGGTAAAGCCCTCCGGCCTCGGCTGCGCGCCGCGCGTCGTTTCGGTGATCAGCACGTCGATGTCTCCGCGCGGAAACTCCGCCCCGCGCAGGATCGTCTGGTCGGTGAAATTCACGTCGCCGGTGTAGAAAATCGTCCGCCCCCGATGGCGCAACGCCACGCCCGCCGAACCGAGGATGTGGCCCGCGTCGTGAAGATCGAATGTCAGCGGCTCGTTGTCCGGGTCGGGATAGCCGTTGAGCGACCACGCCCGCCCCAACCCGCACGCCTGCCAGACCTTCACCAGCCGGTCCAGTTCCCGATGCGTGAAAAGCGGATATTCGGCGACGCCCTTCTCCGCCTTTTGCTTCAGCATCACCTGCACCGAATTGTGGAGCAGCGGCTCGGAAAGATAATAGGTCGCTTCGCTCATGAAAACCCGCGCGCCCGGATGGTCCCGCATCAGCAGCGGCAGCGAACCGGTGTGGTCGTGGTGGGCGTGGCTCACCACGATCGTCCCGACCGAATCGAACTTGAGTTTCTCGAGCTGCGGCAGGCCCGCCATTCCCTCGCCGCGGGGATGCATCCCCGCATCGAGCACGACCCGACCGTCCGCGCCGAAATCGAGCAGGTAGGCGTTCGCGCCGATTTCGTTGGCGCGCGTCAGGTTGGTGAGAATCATCTTAGGGCGTGTTCACACTATCGTTAGTTGTTCTCAGTAACCCCAACGGGGTTGCAATCATTCAGCCCGGGGTAGTCCCGCCACGGCGGGGCTACCCTCTGGGTAGCCGTCTTGGAGAGGCACAACCCTTTCAGGGTTGATCTCGTTCGCGGTTGACCCAGGGTAGGCGCATGAGACGTTGTCCCCCGCGCCAACCCTGGGCTGAATGATGGCCATCCTTTCAGGATGGCTTTTCCGAGTACGAACGATTTGTCCATAAAATAGTCTTAACAGGCATCTGGAGGGTGTCTGGAAAGCAGATGCAGATCACTCCTGCTTTCCAGACACCCTCTAATTCACATTCCCAAAACTGCGGACGATGGCTATAATCAAATGATTCTCCCGGACAAAAAAATGAAATCAACCCGCCGCTCCCTTCTGAAATCCGCCCTGCTCCTTGCCGGCATCGCCTCGCTCCTTTTTGCCGCGGCGCCGAAAGCCCTCGCCTCGGCGGAGGAGCACCTTGACGATTCCCTCGCGGTGTCGAAAGCGTGGATGGCCCAGATCGACGCGGGCCAGTACGACGAAAGCTACGTCTTCGGATGCGACGCCATGCACGACAAGGTGCCGCAGGACAGGTGGGGCGAGATACTCAAGGCGCTCCGCGTCCCGTGGGGTCCGGTCGTCAGCCGCAAGCCCGTCAGCCATATCTACAAACCCAACGGTTTCGATGGCTTGGAAGGAGAATGCGTCGTCATCACCTACGACACCGAATTCCAAAAATTGGGCCCGGCAACCGAAATCGTCGTCCTCAAGTGGGAGGGAGGCAAGTGGCGCGGCGCCGGTTACAACGCCCAGCCCAAACCCCCGCCCGACGACGGCTCCGAGCCTCCGCCGTCCGCGACCTCGACCACCACCACGACCGAAATCCACACCGACCCCCACGTCAAGCCGCAGCCTCAGGGTCCGTAGCCGCAGTAAATAGCCTGGAGGGTCAACGCCAGACGCGTCTGGCTTCCCGACCCCAAAGATGCGTGTCCCATTTTTTCCTTTTTTTCTCACTGGGATTTATTGAACAGCCCCAAGGCATCTGTTGCGATCACCTGACAGGAGAAAAGAGAGCAGGAGAGGGAAAAAAGAGAGAGGAAAAAGTGACAGGCATCTTTTCCCCGGTTATGGATCGGAAACTTCCAGTGACCGACAGATGCCCCGGGCGGTATAATCGTTCACTTCCCGATGACGCGGCACGGCGCTGGTCTTCCGGTTCTTGGGGTTCCACCAGACGGAATGTCTTCCACCTTCCCGATAGAGTTCACACCCATGACGGCGAAGGTGCCGCTCCAGATCGCCCCGCTTCACGCAAAAAGGAATTCCTCGCGCCGGGTGGCTTTGTTTTCTTTTTCAGCCAATTCACGGTTCACCTCAAGCACCATTTGCAGGGCGTCCTTGAGATTCTCCCGGGCCTCCTCGAATGTCGCTCCCTGGGTGTGGACGCCGGGAATTTCCTCAATCGAGGCGGCCCACCAATCACCCACCTTCTTGTAAGCGGCAGTCAATTTCATGACTTTATTCTCCGTCAATTCGAGCATTTGTCGAGTCTGGCTCTTTATCCTGAAGGAAAAAGGGAACAGGCGGTCAGGGTCAGGTCGCCAGACGCGTCTGGCTTCCCGACCCCAAAGATGCGTGTCCCTTTTTCCTCATACTCACTTGGGGTTCAACCTCGGCGGTCATCGACCGCCGCTACAGAGGACCGAGTGGCCACACACCCTAGTAATACTTGTTGCGATAGATGGTGATCCGGAGCGTTTGATCTTCGGGGATTTGCGAGGAGAAATGGTCCATCATGTCGGAGAGGTTCATGAGAATGTACGGGTCGCGAAAACTTCCGCTGTTCTTGGTGTAAACAATATCGGCGGCGATATAGACCGCGATATGGATGATGTCGCCTTTGGGCGTGCTCAGCAGGACAAGATCGCCGTAGCGAGGGTCCGACAGCGCCGGATAATAGTCGGTGAGCAATGTATGGAGCACCGCATTGTTGTCCGTAAAGCGGTCATCGGGGACATACCGAAAAAAATTGAGGGCGGTCCATCGGCAGTCCTTGTGCTGATCCTCGAGATTTAGAGATGGAAAGGGATAGGTATAAATATCCGCCGCAGGAATGGGAGGCAGCAATGCTGTCAGGGAAATTCGCGCCCCGTGGGGCAATTTCGCGAGCGATTCAAAGAGGGGCCGAAGGTCCAGCCCCCCACCGGCCCTGATCCAGTAGTGCTCCAATTCGTCCAGATCGGAGTCGGGCGTGACGTGCAACCGCAGGAGCAGGGTCGGTTTTTTGAACAACGTCTTCACCAGCCGGGTTTTTTGGTCGGATGCGGGCAGCGTGTCGAGGACAAGCGGCATATCACAGAAGAGGATGAGCTTGCCGTAAGGGTACGATAATTGCCGAATCAAGCCGATGGTTTCGTCGGAGAGGCCGCTCTGGGCAAAAAAATCTCCGAATTTGGCGGCGGGACACGAAAACGCGATCTTATAGACCAGGGTCGAAGGATCGGCGAGCATGGGGCTGTAGATTTGTTTTCTGGCTTTGGGGGAAAGCGCCAGGATGAGGTCCCTGGTCGGGGTGACGTAGATGGCGTTCTGATCCTGTTGCCATTTTGAGATGTCCGATAATTCGGCCCGCTGTTGCGCGGTCAAATCGGCCGATTGAAAGAGCGCAAGCAATTGATTCTGGGTGAATCCTCTGAAACACCAGCGGCGATCCGCCTCCTCGACCATCCGGGTGGGGAGGTACTCGTCGGGCGGCTCGATGTACATGGGCAAGGCTTCAAGATTTCCCCAAGGTCCGGGTTTCAGGGGGACCGCGCTGTCGGGCATGGCGGCGAGGGCTTCCGGTGTGGGTGTGTTGGAGGATTTCGATAGAAACCACGGCCAGACCGACACGAGGGCATAGCACAATCCCATGCCGCAAAGGACAAGGGTCAGGGCTTTCCACGAAAAGAGGTGAAGCTCCCGGGGCGGTTTGGTTGACGGCGCGGCTTTGACGCCAGGTTTCCTGGCGCTTCCGGGGATGTTGCTATCCGCTGCCGTTCCCGATGGCCGGAGAACAGGAGGCGCAATTGGTTTTACGGTACTTGTTTTCATCTTTGGCAAAGGGTCGATACTCGGTCTCGGGCCTGTAGATGCAACTTATTTCTGACGGGCCTAGTGAAGTCAGACAAAAGATTTATTTGGCTGTAACAGAGCCAGTTACGTATGAGAGCTGGTTGTGTGCCAGAGCTGAGTTGGCTTCAACCCAGCAACTCGACGCTGACGTCGTAACGGAGAAACGGCGTGATGAGATAGACGCCGTTGAATGCCTCGAGCGCGACGTCGCGTACTTCACGCGCCACTTCGAGGCCGATCCGCGTCGCGGCCTGGTCGTCGGCGGACAGGCGCAGGCGCTCACGCAGCGGCTCGGCGATCTTGATGCCCGGCACTTCGTTGTGGAGAAATTCGGCGTTGCGCGAACTGAGCAGCGGCATCACGCCGAGGAAAATCGGCACGCCCAGCGGCTTGAGCCGGGCCACGGTGCGCCGCGCCAGCTCGATGTCGAAGACCGGCTGGGTCATCACGTACTGCGCGCCGGCGGCGAGCTTGCTTTCGAGCTTCTTGACTTGCGACTCGAAATTGAGCGCGTTGGGATTGAAGGCGCAGCCGATGATGAAATTTGTCCGCCCGTTCAGGGGTCGTCCCACATGGTTCACGCCGCGGTTCATCCCGGCCATCAGTTTGATAAGACCGAGCGAGTTCAGATCGTAAACCGAAGTGGCGCCGGGGTGGTCGCCCACCTTCGCCGGGTCGCCGGTCAGCGCGAGCACATGGCGGAAACCGAGCGTGCCGAGCCCCATGATCTCGGATTGCAGGCCGAGCAGGTTGCGGTCGCGGCAGGCTAGGTGCAGAAGCGACGTGATCCCGACCTCCTCGCGCACGCGGATCGCCGCCGCGAAATTGCTGACGCGCAAAATCGCGAGCGAATTGTCGGCCAGCGTGATCGCCGCCGCGCCCGCTTCCTTGAGCGCCTTCGCCCCGGCGAGAAACTTGTCCATCGAGAGGCCTTTCGGCGAATCGAGCTCGACGATCGACACGGTCTTTTGCCTGAGTAAATCGAGAATGGAGACTTCCTCCGCCCGCGCCGATGGGGTCACCGCCGTTTCGGCGACCTCGACGTGCGCGCGCACGGCAACGGCTGAAATTTTCTTTACCCGCACCGGCTTCAGCTCCCGCGCCACCGCCGCCATCGCGGCGATATGCTCCGGGCGCGTCCCGTAATCGCCGCCGATCAGCCTCGCGCCCTCCTCGACCCAGCGGGGCAGCGTGTCGGCGAAATAGGCCGGATTCGCCGCGTAATTGAAGCGGCCCTCGTAAAATTCGGGCTTCCCGGCGCTTGGATAAACGGAGAGAAGCTCGTTCTCCAGAACCTCCAGTTTCGAGAGGAGATGGACGCAGGCCTGGGGCCCGCACGTCCCGTTGATGCCGACGATGTCCGCGCCCGCCGCGCGCAATATTTTCACCGCTTCGGGAAAAGTCTGGCCCGAGACGAGCCGCCCCTCCTCGCTCACCGCCAGCGAAGTCACCACGGGGACGTTGGTCAGGTTTTGAAAAACTTCCAGCGCCAGCAGCAGTTCGTCGAGCGCGGTAAAGGTTTCCAGGAAAATCAAATGGCAGCCGCCGTCGAGCAACGCGCCGATCTGCTCGCGGAAAAGGGCCCTGCGGTCGTCGGGCGAAAACTCGCCGTCGGCCGGACGGAGCGAAAGCGGCCCGACCGATCCGCCGACGAAAATATCTCCCTTTCCCTTCACCGCCTCGCGCGCGACCTGCGCGGCGCGCCAGTTGATTTCGCCGACCTGGTGATCGAGGCCGTAGCGGGCGAGCCGGACCCGGTTTGCGCCGAAGCTGTTTGTCTCGATCACCTGCGCGCCGGCGTCGGCGTACTCGTGGTAGAGGCGCGCGAGAAGTTCGGGCCGGCTGACGTTCAACTCCTCCAGGCAATGGTTGAGAGGCACACCGAGTTCGTACAGGTAGGTGCCCGTCGCGCCGTCGCCGAGGACGATGCGTTCGTTGAGGATGTCCAAGAGGTTTGCCATCTTCCCGGAAGCTTGCCACTCTTCTAGCGGGTGAAAACTCTCTTCTTTGCATGAACCGACGAAAAAACGGCCTGCGCCTCACCGACGACCCGGCGCTCAACGAGGAGATTCTCGCCCTTGTCGCCAAATGGAAGGTGCCGGAATTCTCCGACGATTTCGCGGAGATGATCGCCTCGCTCCACAAACTCTCCCGGCAGGACCCGACTTCGAGCGACATGGTCCTCTTCAAGCGGTCGATGGCCGAATTGCGCTACGCCCAGCGCGTTTTTGCCCCCTACCGGCACATCAAAAAAATCTGCGTTTTCGGCTCGGCCCGCATCCGCCCCCCCGCGCCGAGCCACGCCTGCGCGACCGAGTTCACCCGGCTCATGACCGAAGCCGGCTACATGACGATCACCGGCGCGGGCGAGGGCATCATGAGCGCGGCGCAGCACGGCGCGGGCGCGGAGAAAAGTTTCGGGCTCAACATCCTCCTCCCCTTCGAGCAGCATCCGAACGAGGTGATCCGCAACGATCCGAAGCTCGTCACCTTCCGCTATTTCTTTACGCGCAAACTCACCTTCCTGCGCGAAGCGAGCGCGGTCGCGGTTTTTCCCGGCGGCTTCGGCACCCTCGATGAGGCGATGGAGGTGATCACGCTCATGCAAACCGGCAAGGCCCGGCTTATCCCGCTCGTCCTCATTGACGAGCCGGGAGGCAAGTTCTGGAAAAACTTCATCCATTACGTCAGCGAACATCTCATGGCGGGCAAGCTGATCTCGCCCGAGGATTTCAATCTCTTCAAGCTGACCGACAGCGTGATGGAGGCGCGGGACGATATTCTCCGCTTTTACCGCAATTTTCACTCGTACCGTTTCGTCGGCCCCTATCTGGTCATCCGCCTTCAGCGGGCGCTCGGCGAAAAGAGGCTCGATTGCCTGCGCAAGGAATTCCTCAGCATCATCGATCCGTCCGGCGAAATGTTCCAGCGCGACGCGCTGCCCCAGGAAGCGAACGAACCGGCGATTGCCGCCCTGCCGCGCCTCTGCCTCACCTTCAACCGCATCCACTTCGGCTTCCTGCGCCTCCTGATCGACCGGTTGAATGAGGAATAGGTAGCCGTCGAGCGCCGCGCGACGGCGCCTTTTTCGGGTGGCCCGGACAACTTGAGACCTCTGCGAAAGTCTCTCTTTTAGGATTCTGTCATCCTGAGCTTGTCGAAGGATCAGTTCGGTTTGCCTTTTTCAGAGGCGGGGAACTGATCCCTCGACAAGCTCGGGATGACGGATCGCTTAGAGAATGAGTTTTGCAGAGGTCCCAACTTGTTGTCCGGGTCGCCGAAGGCGACAGGAAGCGATTTGTGGATCGGACAGTAAAGCGTCGCTTCCTGCGCGCTGCGCGCGCCCGGGCAACGAAGTAGCCCGGGCCACCCGGGGAAGACAGAAACCGATCTATTTCTTCGTGACGGCCTTGCGGACTTCCTCGAGCGTGCCGGCGGAGCCGAGCTTCTCGTTTTTGTGGGCGATGAATTTGGCGTATTCCTCGATGAATATCTTGCCGGGCGGCCGGAAATCGAATTCGCCCGGGTGATCGCGGAAATACTCGCGATGGACGCGGGTCCAGACCAGCCGTCCGTCGGTGTCGATGTTGACCTTCGTCACGCCGAGCTTCGCGGCGGGGAGATATTCCTCCTCATTCACGCCGCAGGCGGTCGGGTCGAGCGTACCGCCCGCCTTGTTGATCCGCGCCACTTCGTCCTTCGGCACGCTGGAGCTGCCGTGCATGACGATGGGCAGGCCGGGCATCCGTTTCTGGATTGCCTCGATCACCTCGAAGTGAAGCGACTGCTGGCCCTTGAATTTGTAGGCGCCATGGCTCGTGCCGATGGCCGCCGCGAGCGAATCGCAGCCGCTCTTCGACACAAACGTCTCGACCTCATCGGGATTGGTCAGGCACGCGTTGCCCTCGTCGACGCTGATGTCTTCCTCGACGCCGCCCAACATGCCGAGTTCCGCCTCGACGCTGAGGCCCTTGGCGTGGGCGCGCTCGACCACGCGCCTGGTGATCGCAACGTTTTCATCAAACGGATCGTGCGATGCGTCGATCATCACCGAGCTGTAAAAGCCGCTGTCGATGCAGTCGTAACAAGTCTCCTCGTCGCCGTGGTCGAGATGCACCGCAAAAATGGCCTCGGGAAAAATCTCGATGGCGCTGCGGATGATCGCCTCGAGCATCCGCTTGTCGGTGTATTTGCGCGCGCCCTTCGAAACCTGGATGATGAAGGGCGCCTTCGAGGCGACGCACCCCTTGAACAGACCCATCGTCTGCTCGGCGTTGTTGATGTTGTATGCGCCAATGGCGAATTTGCCGTAGGCGACCTTGAAGAGTTGCGCGGTGGTGACGATCATGGCTGTAAATCTCGCGGATTGGGTTGGAAAGTCGAGGCTGAACGGTGAGTCCGTGAAGCTACTCGCGTGCCAGTAGAAAGATCACTTCTACAAAGAGATCAAAGGTTTTCGCATAATTCCTGAACGGTAACTCCGGCCTGCTCAATCACGCCCTTCAAAGTGCCCGGCTTGACCGGCTTGTGCTGCGGAACAACAACGGTGCGCGAACCTTTCCTGAGAATAGCGTGTGATCCCGTTTGGCGGCTGAATTCGAATCCCAGCCGACGCAAAGCCTTGACGACATCTGTGCCACTGAGATCACGCGGTAACTTCACAAGATCCCGGATCAATTACAAAGCGAGGACGGGATCTTCCACAAAATGAAGCTTCACCTTTTGCGGACGATTGGGGCGGTCAAAATATCCGGCAACCGCATCGGCAATCATTTCTTCAAGTTCGGACAAAGTCTCCCCCTGAGTGGTAATCCCGCCCCGTCCTGGCTTATCGTCCCACCGGGCCACATAACCGCCCGTTTCCGGGCAACTGGTGACATTAAAGACGATGGAGCTTTTTGCCATGGCCTGAATGTAGGGCAACGCACCTCTCTCTGCAAGTCATCCCCCCGCGATGGCGGGGACGATGCTGACTTCGTCGCCGGGCTTCACGGGCGTCTCCTTGTCCTGGAGGAAGCGGACGTCCTCGCCGTTGATGTAGATGTTGACGAAGCGGCGGACGTTGCCCTGCGCGTCGAGAAGGCGTTCGCCGATGCCGGGATATTTCTTGTCGAGGGCGGCGAGAAGTTCGCCGAGGGTGGCGCCCTCGACCTCGACGGTGTCGAGGTTGTCGGTCAGGGGCCGGAGCGGTGTGGGGATGGAGACGGGTATGGGCATAGGAGGAAGGTGGAGGTTAGAAGGAAGAAGTTAGAACGTAGCCAGGCATAAATTTTACTTTCTAACGACGAAGCGCACCGCAAAAATCCCTGCCGCAGTTCCGATGGCAGCGGCCAGCAACCAGACAACGAAAAACCTTGCCAGCAAAAAGCCAAGGCTGTGCGCTGGATCTTCCTGCCAATGTAGCACTCCCAAAACAGCGGGAGTTACAACACCGGGCGATATGATGTAGGGATAAAGGCGCCGTCTTTTTGTCTCAAGGTTCATGTTTTTCATGTTCCTCATGTCTAATTCAGCATGGCTACACCGCCGCCTGAACGGCGGTGTCATTTGCGATGAGCGCGTCGAATTCGCGCAGGCTCGGATTGATGACGCGGGGCGCGGAGAGATGCGGCGCGACCGCTTCCGCGGTCTTCAGCCCGTGGCCGGTGATGCAAAGCACCGCCGATTCGTTCGCGGGAATTTTTCCGCTCGCGATCAGCTTCTTCGCGCAGGCCACGGTCACGCCGCCCGCCGTCTCGGCAAAAATGCCTTCCGTTTCGGCCAGCAGCCGGATGCCCTCGATGATCTCCTCGTCGGACGCGTCCTCGCACGAACCGCCCGAGGGTCGGATCACGTTCACCGCGTAATAGCCGTCCGCGGGCGTGCCGATGGCGAGCGACTTCGCGATGGTCTTCGGCTTCGGGACGGGGCGGATCAGATCGGTCCCGGCCTTGAACGCGGCGGTGATGGGCGCGCAGCCGGTCGCCTGCGCGCCGTGGATCGTAAAGGGCTGCTCGTCGATGAGGCCGACTTTCACCGCCTCCTGGTAGGCCTTTGCGACCTTCGTGAGCAGCGAACCGCTGGCCATCGGCACCACCGTGTGGCGCGGCAAACGCCAGCCGAGCTGCTCGATAATCTCGAAGCCCTGCGTCTTCGAGCCTTCGGCGTAATAGGGCCGCAAATTCACGTTCACGAAGCCCCAGCCATACTTGCCCGCGATTTCCGAACAGAGCCGGTTCACCTGGTCGTAAGCGCCATGGATGCCGATCACGTTGGTGCCGTAGACGAGGCTGTTAAGCACCTTGTTCGCCTCGAGATCGGCGGGAATCAAAACGTAACTTTTCAACCCCGCGCCGGCGGCATGGGCGGCGACGCTGTTGGCGAGGTTGCCGGTCGAGGCGCACGCCACGATCTTGAATCCAAGCTCCTTCGCCCGCGACAGCGCGACGGAAACGACGCGGTCCTTGAACGAAAGCGTCGGGTAATTGAAGGCGTCGTTCTTCACGTAAAGCTCGCGGACGCCCAGCGCCCGGGCAAGACGGTCGGCCTTGATCAGCGGGGTGAATCCGGTGTGGAGGCCGACGGTCGGCTCGCCGTCGATCGGGAGCAGTTCCCGGTAGCGCCACATGCTGTGCGGGCGCGACTCGATCAGTTGCCGCGAAATCGAGTGGCGGATCAGTTCGTAGTTGTAGTCGGCTTCGAGCGGACCGAAGTCGAACTCGCAGACATGGACGGCCTTCTTCGGGTATTGCCGTCCGCATTCGCGGCACTTGAGATAGCTGAAAAATTCCTTGCCCATGGTTTCCATCGCTTACCGAGGATCGACCTCGACAGGCTTGGGGACAGGAAATCGAGCGCCTGAACACGAGCAGGCACCCGCTCCTTATCCTCCCCGGGGCCGACCGCATCGTGCGGGCCGCACCGAGCTGGGTTTGGCACCTGGACGGTGGCGTTTTTTCGAATGAAAAATCGCCACCCGGTTGCCGCGGTTTCACAGGGCCAGCCCCTCCACCGCTCTCGATAAGTTAGTTGGAGCTTATGGGACAAAGGCGAAATGTCAAGCGGGAGGTTTCGCTTACGGACCTTTCGGCGGAGTCTCTCCAGCGGGCACGGCAGGTGCAGGCGCGGGAGATGCCACGGGCGCAGGAGCGGGAAGGGCAGGCTCCAACGCGTTGAGTTCGCCCTGCGCGAGGATGTATTCGTAAGAGTCCTTTTGTCCCGTCGCCATGCATTGATGGAAAGCGTCGACAGCCCCGTTCCTGTCGCCCGTCAGCAAACGCTTCATCCCGGCAAAATACCAGGTTTTGCAGTGCTGCTCTTGATCCGTCTTCGCATCGGGCGAGGCGGCGGCGGCAAGATAAGCGGTTTCGTCGAGGCGGCCGAGAAGGAACGACGCCGTCTTGGAAATTATGTCCTCCGGCGCCGAATTCCAATTGTTTTCCAGCGCATCGGAAAGTTCCTGGTCCGGGTCCGTCTTGGCGTTCTGCGCCCTGGCGATCAGCCAGAGATAAAGGCGGGCATGGTCCGCGTCATGGTCTCTCGGGGCGAGATCGCAAAATTGTTTCAGGTCGGCCAGGGCTCCGTCCAGGTTGCCTTTGGCCAGCTTGGCGAAGCCCCGGATGTAATAGGCCTGGGCGTTTTTCGAGTCGAGATAGAGCGCCTGCGAACTGTCGGCGATCGCGCCGTCGGGATCGTTTTTCTGCGTTTCGATCAACCCCCGGTTGTAATAGGCGACCGCGATTTTCGGGTCGATGGCGAGGGCCTGGGTATAGTCGGAGAGAGCGCCCGCGATATCGCCTTTCCCCTGCCGGGCCAGGCCCCGGTTGCAGTAGGCCTGGGCGATTTTCGGGTTGAGGCTCAGAGCCTGGGTAAAGTCGGCAATGGCGCCGTCGAGGTCGTGAGCCGCGCTTTTGGCGTTGCCCCGGTAATAGTAGGCCTCGGCTATTTTGGGGTCGAAATCGAGCGCCCGGTCAAAATCGACGATCGCCGCGTTAAAATTCCCCTGGGACAGCCGGGCCAGACCGCGGTTATAATAAACCCTCGGCACTTTGGGTTTGAGCGCGAGGGCCTGCGTGTAATCGGAGATCGCCCCGTCGAGATTCCCGTTGGCCTGCCGGGCAAAGGCGCGGTCGTTGTAGGCGCCCGCCAGATTCGGGTTGATGATGATGGTCTGCGTAAAATCCGCGATGGCCCCATCAAGATCGTTCTTGGCCATTCTCGCATTTCCCCGGCTGTCGTAGGCGTCGGCCAGCGTGGGCTCGATGCGAATGGCCTGCGAAAAGTCGGCGATCGCGCCGTCCAGATCATTCCTGGCCGCTTTCACGCTTCCCCGGCCGTTGTACGCCGCCGCCATTTCCGGATCGATGGCCAGGGCCGCCGTGTAATCCTTGATCGCCCCGTCGAGATCGCCCGTCGACTGCAGGACCGCGCCCCGATCATGATAGGCCGCGCTCGATTGAGGATCAATCGCCAGCACCTGCGTCAAGTCGGCGATGGCTCCCTTCCAATCGCCCGCTTTCGATTTCGCGTCGCCCCATTCCAGGTAGGTGTCCACCACGGGGGAAAGCGCCGGAGCGGCGGAACCCGACGGCCCCTGTACCAGCAGATCGAGGCGCAGATCGACCCGATTCAGCTTCCAGCCCAACCCCTGAAATTGCAGATGAAGCATCGCCGCGTCCCGGTTCAGGATGAAATCGCCCGGTGAAGCCAGTCCCGAGCTTCGCACCGGCAGTCCGTTGAAGGCAAGGAACAGCTTCGCCGCCACATCGGGCGACACCTTTTGCGCCTGTTCCTCTTTTGTGAATTCGTCCGGCTTTTTGATCAGCCTCGCAAGCCCATCGGGGGTGACATACAGATCGACCGAATCGTCCATCATGGCAAGAACGGCGGAGGCGGCGGAACCCGTCGGAAAACTTTTGGCGATCTGCTCCTTCAGCGAAGCCCGGACCGAGGGAAAATCAATCGTCGCGTTCAATTCCGCCGGGTCGCCGTCGTCAAGCGCGTTCCGAAGCGAAGCGGCGGCATGATAAGGCGACCAAACATAGTAAACGATGAGCACAGCCAGCGCGGCCCAGGCGCAAATCAAGCCGGGCAGGAGCCGCCTGGGCGCGGCCGGCGTGGACGATTCGTCGACAGGCTCCGCGGGAATTGCGGCCTCGGGCTTTCCCGCGGCTTTTGTTTGCGGCGCGGGAAGTTTCGTCGTCGCCACTTCCGCCGGAAACCCCGGCGTCGACGAAGGGGTCTGCTCGGAGTCGGCGCGCTTCGCCCACCCCAGCTTTTTGGTCAACACGTTCACGATGGAGCGGGAAGGGACCGTTCCCGATGCGGGTTTGAACACCGGCTTGGTGGGCAGCGGCGCGGTAACCGGAATCGTTGCCCGCGGCGACGCGGGGGAAGCCGGCACCGATCTCATCGGAACCGTTTTAGCCGTGAGAGACTTCACCAGCGCCGCCTGCTTCGCATCCTGTTGCGTCGGCGGGGGGGCATCGGCCGGCGCCGGAGAAGAAGGTGTGGCCGGAGAGACGAGCGACTTCGTTGGAAGCGGCGCGGTTTGTTGGGCCAGCGCCTTGATCAACGATGCCCGCGCCACTTTTTTCGTCCCTTCCTTCGCCGAAACCAGGGGCGATGTTGTGACCGTCGGAGGGACTCCCTGCCCCGACGGAGAGGGGACGCCGGGCGCGGTCGGACCGATCAGAATGTTTTTTTTCGCCAGCGTGCTGATAACGGGCGGAACGGACATGTCGCTTGAATCCTGGTGCCTTGCCGGCAAATGGGTGACTCCCGGAGGCGCGGACGGCGCCCGTTTCGGCGCTTCCGAAACCTCGTCGGACGCGGCCTCGGGCGCGGTCTCCTCCGGCGGCGGCAGTTTGGCCAGCACTTCGCCCAGCGGCGCCCACTCCTCCATCCCTTCATGTTTGGCCGGATCGGTCGCCGACAACAGTCCCTCCGAAAGATGCTTTCGGATCTGCTCTTCCGAATAAGGCCCGAGTTGTACGCCTGCCAGCCGGATAAGGATTTCCATCACGATTTTCCAGGTGGAACGACAGGAGGTTCCGAAGCTTTCTTAGAGCTTGTCCGCAAATAAGGCGGGTTGATTGAACTCATGTTTCAGGCAAAAGCTTGTCTTATTGACCACCAAGCGCCCCCATCATGCGATATTTAGGCTCGCAAGTCGAGGTCTTCGCCGCAACCTTGCCCCGATTGTCCTCCCCTCCAAAAGCCGCGCCGGAAATCCCCGAACCATTTGTTTCTTGATGATGCTCCCTTATCTTATACAAGAAACCTCACCTTTATGCCCAAAGTAATCCTTTTGCCCGGCGGCCAGTCCGCCGAAGTTCCCGCAGGCACCCTTCTCCTCGACGCCGGTGAGAAAGCGGGAGTCGAGATGGAAGCGGGCTGCTTCAACTGCTCCTGCGGCACCTGCGCCGTTGAAATCGCCTCCGGCATGGAAAATCTCGATCCCCCCACCGACGAAGAACTCAACGTCCTCGACCAATGGAACAAGGACCCGGAGAAATATCGCCTCACCTGCTGCGTGAAAATCGAGAAGGGCGAAGTCGTCATCCGGCTGGAGCATTAAGCGCGAACGTCCCGCAGATGCACCCAAGGCGCCGGCGGCGAAGGCGGGAAGCAGGCCTTCTCTTTCTGTCATCCTTGCGCTACGGCCACGGGCAAAGGGCCCGCCGCCACTAGTTTCTTCTTTCGGGAATCAACAGCAAGATTGAGCCCTTCCAGGCTTCTCGCTCCCAAGAGAAGCATGTCCCCCTTCTCGGCGAAAACAACCTCGTCGACCGTAAAGGCCTTATCAACCCGGACGATGGCAAAACCGACGCTTCGGGTAATCAACTGGCCGTTGGCCATGACAAAGGCCAGGTCCTTCTTTTCCCGTTTGATCCCCAGCTTTTCCAACGTGGCGCCTGTCACCCACGTATATTCACTTCCCGTATCGACTAACAGCCTGGGAATCGACGCCCCGTTGTCGCGATCCAAAATATTTTCTATCTTGGCTCCAACGTAAAATGTGCCCATGCCTTGATGCTAGCACCCGGGCCATGGGAGTGAAAATCCTTTTATCAGAGATGCCAAATCAGAGTCAGGATGGCAGATACGTCTGGCGGCGACCCTCCAAGATAGCCGCCGCACCTGTCACAAACGAATTGCCTTAACGTGAACGACGCGGATACTTGGAGCAAATGAAGTCTCTGCCCCCATCGACAGTCACGTTGACCCGGCTTAAACCGGAGCTGGAGAATTTCTGCCGCAATCGGCCCATCGCCCGGCTGGAGGTTTTCGGCTCTGTTGCGAGAGGTGAGGAAAGCACGGGCAGCGATCTCGATCTACTGGTGACGTTCGCGCCCGGTACACCGCGGGGGATGGCTCATTTTGCCTTTGTGGATGATCTCGAAAAGGAATTGGAACGCCTCCTCGGATGCGAAGTTGATCTCATCGAGCGGGAAGCCCTTGAGCAAAATCCGAATCCGATGTGGAGAAAATTGATCTTTTCCGACGCCAGAGAACTTTATGCTGCCGGATGAACAGGAAGCCCTCCTCGGTGACATCCTGATCTACGCAAAGAAAATTCTCGCGTTTACTCAAGGCGTTTCGCGGGAGGCATTCGCCGCCAATGAAGAAAAACAATTGGCCGTCATCCGTTGTCTGGAAATTATTGGAGAAGCCGTCAACCATCTTTCTTCGGAAGCACAAAAGGAACTCTCATCCGTTCAGCTTCGGCTTATTCGGGGTATGCGAAATCGCTTGGTGCACGATTATCGCAACGTCAGCATACGAATTATTTGGGACACGATTACCCACGATCTTGCTCCCCTTATCCGTACGCTCGAATCCCGATTACAAAAAGAAAACTAGTCGCCCACAATCGCATCGACGCGCTTCATGACGTCGGGCGTGAGTCTGGCCTGGGCGGCAACGGCCTGGAGATTTTCAGCCAATTGCGCGACTTTCGACGCGCCGAGGATGACGGTGCTGACGTTGGGGTTCTTGAGGCACCATGCGATGGAAAAGACGGCGAGGCTCAGGCCGAGTTCCTTCGCGATCTCGCCCAGCTTTTGGACCTTGTCGGCCTTTTCCTTCGCTTCGCGGGCAATCTGCTCCCTCAGCCAGTCGTAACTTTCCAGGGTCGCGCGCGTGCCGGCCTGCGGACCGTTCTTATGCTTGCCGGTCAGCAGGCCCGAGGCGAGCGGCGACCAGGTCGTGGTGCCCAGGCCGTACTCGGGGTAGAGTCGCGCATATTCCTTTTCGACGCGATGGCGCCCGAAAAGGTTGTACATCGGCTGTTCCATGGTGGGCGGGACGAGATGGCATTCGCGTGCGACGGCGTGGGCCTGGGTGATTTCCTGCGCGCTCCATTCGGAGGTGCCCCAATAAAGGACTTTGCCCTGGCGGACCAGGTCGCTCATGGCGCGGACGGTCTCCTCGATGGGCGTGTGCGGGTCGGGCCGGTGGCAAAAGTAGAGGTCGAGGTACTCGACCTGGAGCCGGCGCAGGGCGTTGTGGCACGCTTCCATGACATGCTTGCGGCTCAGGCCCTCCTGGTTGGGGAGATCGCCGCCCCAGAAAACCTTGCTCGAAACCAGGAAGGTCTCGTGCGACCAGGCCATTTTCCGGAGGATGTTGCCCATGACGGTTTCGGAACGGCCCGACGCGTAGGCCTCCGCGTTATCGAAGAAATTCACGCCGTTTTCGTAAGCGGTCCTCATCAGGTCGGCGGCGACATCGTCGCCGATCTGCTGGCCGAACGTGACCCATGACCCGAGTGACAGCGCGCTGACCTGGGCGCCCGCTTTGCCTAATCGACGGTATTCCATATCAGGCAAGCTAGATTCTCCCGGCGGCGATGCAAGTGCTCCTGCGGGTGGCCGTCGGACCTGCGGTCGGCAGTTGTGGCGGCGGTCTGCGTCCGCCGTCAGTTACAAGGGGGAGCCGTCAACCTCCGGGCGACGGTGGGGAAACCCGCGCTTGGAGATCGCGGGCTGCCAGCAAAGCAAATATTTTTCTTTCCTCGCAAGCCCCGCGGCCTTAGACCTCATCCGGTTCATTAACCCCAAGGAGAAGATATGGCGGAACAAATTCCAGGCGCGGAAAAGAAAATTGTGGCGGGTGTCCTCGCCATTTTGCTGGGTCAACTTGGCATTCATAAATTCTATCTTGGCTACAACACGGCCGGCATCATCATGCTGCTGGTCACGCTGCTCACCTGCGGCGCCGCCGGGGTCGTCATCTGGGTCATCGCCCTGATCGAAGGCATCACCTATCTGAAAAAGACCGATCAGGAGTTCGTCGATACCTACGTCAACGGGAAGAAAGAGTGGTTTTGATCCGCGGGTAGTGTCTTAATTTGAAAGCTGTCTTTGTGCGGGGAAACGATAATTCCTGTACCAACAAGCGGAGTATCGCTGGCTAATACCATAGGGTGCTGTCATCTTCCGGTCCGCATGACCGAAATTGAACTTCTCAAAAAGCGGTTGGCCGAGGCAAATGCCGAGATTGATGTCCTGAGGATTCGATTAACCAATGTCACGTTTCTCCTGAAAAGTGAAATGGTGGCATCTGGAAATCTTCCGAAATCGAAACCCGGCAAGCATGGTCAAGTTTCTTCTCTGGTAAGAGAAGCGATTTCAAATTAAGACGCTACCGATCCGCGAGCTTAGTTGGAAATAAACCGGACCCGTGCTATTGCTTGTTTATGCCATGGTATTACGCGGGCCCTGAGGCCAAACCGGTCGGTCCGGTGACGTTGGAGGAATTGCACGCCTGCCGCGTCCGGGGAGTCGTCACGCCCGAAACCTACGTGATCGAGCACACCGGCCGGCCCGATCCAAACTGGGCTTGGAAACGGTACGGGGAGATTTTTCCTTCGAGCCACAACCTGCCTCCTCTTCCCCCGCCGCCCGCTCCGCCCGCGGCGCAGCCTCAAGCGACGCCACCGCAGGCGGGCTCGCCTCATCCTCTTTTCCCTTCCGCGGCGCACGCGCAGCATCCGGTCTTTCCGCACGGGGCGCGTCCCGACCCCTATTACAACGTGAAACCGACCAACGGCTGGTGCGCGTGGGGATTCGGGATCGGGCTGGCCGGCTTCTTTCTCTCCTTTGCGTGCGGGACAGGCCTGCTCCCGGCGCTGATTGCGCTTCCGCTGTGCATCGTGGGGCTGGCGCAGGTCCACAAACGCCGCGAGCAGGCGGGGCGGGGCCTGGCCATCACGGGGTTGATCCTGTCGCTCGTGGCGCTGCTTATTTCGCTGATTTGGATCGTGTGCTTTGCGATGAATTTCAAAATGCACGATTTCACCGTTACGGAACAAACTTCCAACGATTCGGAATGACATGACGCCCGTTTGTTCCTCCGTCACGGAGGCCACCACCGGTTTTCGACGCACGCGGTTTTCGACCCGGGCGCAAATCGCCCTGGCGGCCTGCGCGTGCGGGGGCGCGACGGCGTTCCTTTACGCGGTGGACCCGAATCGCCACGCGATCTACCCGCAATGCCTGCTTTATAACACGACCGGCATTTACTGCGCGGGCTGCGGTGCGACGCGCGCGGTTTACGCGCTGCTCCACGGGCGGGTGATCGAGGCGCTGCACGACAACGCGCTTTTCATCGCCGCGCTGCCGCTGCTTCTCTACGTCGCCGGTTCCCACGCGCTGGCGGCATGGCGCGCGAATGCGTGGCCGGCGATTTTCGTCGACGGCCGCAAGCTGGCGTGGAGGGGAGTTTTCATCTTTTTCCTGATCATGGCCTTCATGATCCTGCGCAATTTGCCCGGCCGGCCGTTTGACTGGCTGAAGCCGCTGGCAATGTAGCGGCGGTCTATGACCGTCGCATTTCGAATCGCTTCCTGTGGCCTTTGGCCACCCGGACAACAAGTAGTCCGGGCCACCCCAATCAGCGACGGTCATAGACCGCCGCTACATTTTACCCCTCGATGGTATTGATTTCGACCGGCTCGACCTGGACGCCGTTGGCCTCGAACCAGGCGACCGCTTTTTTGATCTCTTCGCGGTCGCCTTCCAGCTCGAGCGCGATGATCCCGATCGTCGGCGTCACGGAGGCGTTGCGGACGTTGAAAATGACTTCGAATTTTCTGCTCATTTCGTAGATGAGCGGTTTGCGGCTGCTGTCGCCGTCGAAGGTTAACCAGAAG
This sequence comes from Methylacidiphilales bacterium, assembly GCA_035948935.1. Taxonomy (GTDB): domain Bacteria; phylum Verrucomicrobiota; class Verrucomicrobiia; order Methylacidiphilales; family UBA1321; genus JABDGH01. The sequence continues at coordinate 394,127 of DASZIP010000034.1, forward strand.
CGTTGGGTCTCGCGGGCCATATAAGTTGCGATGAGCTAAGCGGGCCGCGCCGCGGTTGTCGAGCAGGCAGGAGTCGGCCTTGTTCCCAAGCTTACTGCCCTCCGCAGGAGCTTGGGAACGAGGGGGAATCCTATATCGAGCTATTTCTTTTTTCAATCTGCCGGATCGCCCAGGCGGCGTGCTCGCGGACAAGCGGTTCTTCGTGCTGTTCGGCGCGGCGCAGGGCGGGCAGATCGTCGGCGGCGCCGATGTTGCCGAGGACGACGCAGACGTTGCGCAACAGGCCGCGCCGCTTCACGCGCAGGATGGGGCTTCGGGCGAAGCGCCGCTTGAATTCCGCCGGCGAAATTTCGAGCAGGACGTGAAGCGGGTCGCGGCCGGAAGAAGAATCATCATCCGGCTTCGCGAGAAACCGCGCCTCGCGCGTCGTCCGCGCGAACCGGTTCCACGGGCAGACGTCGAGGCATTCGTCGCAACCGTAAACGCGGTCGCCGATAAGCGGGCGCAGCTCCTCCGGGATTGAGCCTTTCAGCTCGATGGTCAGGTAGGCGATGCAGCGCCGCGCGTCGAGCTGATACGGCGCGGTGATCGCCCCGGTGGGACACGCCGCGATGCATTTCAAACACGAGCCGCAATGGTCGCGCTCCGGCGCGTCCGGCTCCAGTTCGAGGGTCGTGATGATTTCGCCAAGGAGCAACCACGGCCCGAGACGCCTGTGAATCAGCATGGTGCTTTTGCCCTGCCAGCCGATTCCGGCGCGGTTGGCCAGCGGCTTTTCCAGGACGGGGCCGGTATCGACGTAAACCTTCGTCATCGCGCCCGACGAAGAGGAAATTTCCGCCGCCAGCGCCCCGAGCTTTTCGAGCAGGATGTGATGATAATCGTCGCCGAGCGCGTAACGGGCGATGCGTCCTCTCCCCTTCGGCTGCGGTTGCCAGTAATTGAGCCCGGCGACAATGATGCTCCGCGCGCCGGAAAGGACGGCGGCCGGATCGGCGCGGCGCTCCGGTTCCCGTGCCAGCCATTGCATCTCGCCCGCCCTGCCCTCGGCGATCCATTGCCGATAGAAGGCCGCGTGCCGGGCCGGGTCGGCGCCGGTGATGCCGCAGGCGTCGAGGCCGAGTTCGGCGGCGCGTTTCTTGATCGCGGTGGAATCTGGTAGACCTCGCAGGCCCTGCGCCGGTGCCGCACACGCCGGTCCGTCGCGCGGCGCGCGACGGCTGCCTTCATCCACATCATACGGCAACGCGTTCATTCATAGGCCTCGCGCATCATCAGGATCGACTTGGCGACGTCCGGCGGCGCGTAGTTGTCGGTATCGATACGGTAATGGGCCAGCCCGTAGTAGGCCCCGCGCCGCTCGAGCAGGTCGCGGATGGTCTCCTGCAAATCGATGCCGGGCGTGCTCAACAGAGGACGCGCCGCGGTGGCCGATTGGAGCCGCGAGGCGAGGATTTCGTACGTGGCCGAGAGATAAAACACCACGGTGTGGGCGAGGAGCAATTCGCGGGTCGTCTCCCATTGGAACGCGCCGCCGCCGAGCGAGAGGACCGCGGGCGGTTGCGAGAGGACGCGCGCGATCAGGTCGCTTTCGACCCGGCGAAAATAGGCCTCGCCCTTGGCGATGAAAATTTCGCCGATCGGCATTCCCTCGTGCTCCTCGATCAACTGGTCGACCTCGATGACGGTGCGGTTGAGCGGCGCCGCCACCAACGGCGCGACGGTGCTCTTTCCGGAGCCCATCATGCCGACGAGGGTTATGTGCTTGGCCATGATTCTAAAGATGCGCTTTTCGTGCCATTTTGACAATGGGGAGAAAACAGCAGAATTTTGACAGGAAAACATGAAATCATGAAGACATGAAAGAATCAGAGAAGGGGCAAAGAACCCCGTCTCTTCGACTGAATCCTCCTGCCTTCCAATCCTGTCAATCTTGTTAATCCTGTCAAAAAAGTTCCCCTGCCTTTTCTCATGTCCTTCATGTTCCTCCTGTCTAAATTCCGTCATTCCGTAATTCCGTCCTTCTGCTAGATTCGTTTTCATGCCGAACACTTTTGGCCATCTCTTTCAGATCACCACCTGGGGCGAGTCCCACGGAGGCGGGGTCGGCGTGGTCGTCGACGGTTGCCCGTCGCGCATCCCGCTGACGGAGGCCGACATCCAGGGTGATCTAGATCGCCGCCGTCCCGGCCAGAGCAAGATCGTGACGCCGCGCAAGGAAAGCGACACGTGCCAGATTCTTTCCGGCACGTTCGAGGGCCGGACTCTCGGCACGCCCATTTCGATCTGGGTGAAGAACGAAGACCAGCGGCCCGAGGCCTACAAGGAGATGGAGACGCTTTATCGGCCCTCCCACGCCGACTACACCACGCAGGCGAAGTATGGCATTCGCAACTGGCAGGGCGGCGGGCGCGCGTCGGCCCGGGAGACTGTGGGGCGCGTCGCGGGCGGGGCGGTCGCTCAACAGGTCTTCAGGAAATTCGTGCCGAAGCTCGAAATCGTCGCCTTCGTCTCGCAGGTGCATGACCTGACCGCGGGCGTGCCGCTCGAAAAAATCTCCTACGCCGAAGTCGAAAGCAACATCGTCCGGTGGCCCGACAGCGCCGATGCGGAGCGGGTCGTCGCGCTGATCGAAAAGACGCGCGCGGCGGGCGACTCGATCGGCGGGGTGGTGACCTGTGTCGTGCGGAACGCGCCCGTGGGCTTGGGCGAACCGGTTTTCGACAAGCTCGAGGCCGATCTCGCCAAGGGGATGCTGAGCCTGCCCGCGAGCAAGGGCTTCGAGATCGGTTCCGGGTTTGCGGGCACGCTGCTGAAAGGCTCCGAGCACAACGACGCGTTCGTGCAGGAGGGGGGACGCGTCCGGACGCTCACCAACCGGAGCGGCGGCGTGCAGGGGGGCATTTCCAACGGCGAGGACATCGTCTTTCGGGTTGCGTTCAAGCCGGTGGCCACGATTGCGCAGAAGCAGCGGACCGTTTCGGTCAGCGGCGAAGCGGCGGAACTTGCGGCGCGGGGCCGGCACGACCCGTGCGTCCTGCCCCGGGCCGTCCCGATGGTCGAGGCGATGACGCGGTTGGTGCTCGTCGATCATTGGCTGAGGCAAAGGGCGATCGAGGGGTAGGGACGCGAATTCCTGCGTGATAGCGCAAAAGATGTTCCGGGCCCCTGACTGGAAAAGGCCGGGAGGCCAATCCCTTCGTGTCCCACATAAAAAATGGGACGGCAGAGACTGCCGTCCCTACCCAAAAGGCTGCCGGGAGGCCATCATCCATCTGTATATCAATTCGAGTTGACTTTGCGACGATTTATTATACGCTAGTATTATGCGTCACAGTAACAGCCAGCAAATGGTCCTCGCTTTTATCGAGCAGTACCAGGATGAGAATCAACGCCCGCCCACGATCCGGGAGATTCAGGATCATTGCGGGTTCAAAAGTCCGCGCGCCGTTTCGTATATTCTCGAGAAGCTGGAGGCGGCCCGGCTGATCATCCGGCGCGCCCACTCGCGGGGCGTCCAGTTGACGAAACCGAGCGCCTCCTCCTCCGGGGTGCAATTGCCCCTCTTCGCCTCGATTCCCGCGGGCAGCCCGGACCAATTCGAGGCCGGCGATGCGCCGGAAAAGCTGCGGTTCATTCCGACCACGCTCGGCATCTCCAACCCCGGCAAGGCTTTTGCCGTGCGCGTGCGGGGCGACAGCATGATCGACGCCGGTATTTTCTCGGGCGACATCGTCGTTTTGGAACACAAGGAGGCGAAGTCGGGCGACATCGTCGCGGCGCTCATCGACGGCGAAAATACGCTGAAGCGGCTCATCAAGGAAAAGGGGCGGGTCTATCTCAAGGCGGAAAACCGGGACTATCCGAGCCTCGAACCGGCGGAGAAGCTCGATATTCAGGGCGTCGTCGTCAGCGTCCTGCGGACTTTTGCCGCGGCGGCTTGAAGCTCGCCGTCATCCGGGGCTTGTCGAACGATCTGTTCAGACGTTGAATAGCCGTTCTCCATGGCATCCACATCGATACTTCAGGATCTGCATTGGCGCGGGCTGGTCGCCGACATGGCCAATCGCGACGAATTGGAACGGCTCCTCGCGCGCGGCGCGACGCCGGTCGCCCTTTACGCCGGTTTCGATCCGACCGCTGACAGCCTGCATCTCGGCCACCTGATCAGCCTGCTCATCCTGCGCCGGTTCCAACTGGCGGGGCACCGGCCCATTGCCGTCGCAGGCGGCGCGACCGGGATGATCGGTGACCCGAGTGGCAAGTCGGCGGAGCGCAATCTCCTCTCGGCGGAAAATCTCGAAGCGAACATCGCGGGCATCGAAGCGCAGTTGGGCCGGCTGCTCGATTTCGAGAGCAAGACGAATCCCGCGCTGCTGCTCAACAACGCCGACTGGGTGCGTCCGATGAGCGTGCTCGATTTTTTGCGCGACGTCGGAAAGCACTTTTCAGTCAACGCGATGATGGCGAAGGACAGCGTGAAATCGCGGATGGAAAGCGCGGCCGGAATCAGCTTCACCGAGTTCGGCTACTCGCTCTTGCAGGCGTACGATTTCCTCCATCTCCAGGAAAAGCACGGCTGCCTTCTGCAAGTCGGCGGCGCGGACCAATGGGGCAACATCACGGCGGGGATCGACCTCATCCGCCGCAAGCGCGAGGTGACCGCCTGCGGCCTGACCACGCCGCTGCTGACCAAGACTGACGGCACGAAGTTCGGCAAAACCGAGGGCGGCGCGGTGTGGCTCTCGCCGGCGCGGACGAGCGTCTACCGCTTCTATCAATTCCTGATTCAGGTCGAGGACGCGCAGGTGATCCAGCTTCTCAAATTCTTCACATTCCTTCCGCAGGAGGAGATCGCGGCGCTGGAGGCGCAGCATCAGGCCGCTCCGGAGCGGCGCGACGCGCACAGGAAACTGGCCCTCGACCTGACGCGGCTGGTCCATGGCGAAAGCGCGGCGGCGGACGCGGTGCGGGCGAGCGAGATTCTCTTCGGCGGCTCTCTGGAGGGGATCACCGAAGCGCAGTTCGACGAGGTGATCGCCGAGGTGCCGCATGTGACGCTGTCGCGGGGAATTCTTGGCCAACCGGGCGGCGCGCTTATCGAAATCGTGATCGCGGCGGGGCTGAGTCCCTCGAAGGGACAGGCGCGAAAAGACATCGAGGCGGGCGGCATCAACATGAACAACGTCCGCGTGACCGACACCAAGCTTGTTATCGGCGCGGAGCATCTTCTCTTCGGCAAGTTCGTCCTGCTGCGGAAAGGGAAACGGAACTACGCGCTGGCGCGGTTTGAATAACCAAGGGGAAGGTTTCGCACAGAGGACTGCAGAGGGTTGCAGAGTTCCCGAAGAGAAAACCTCTGCAGTTCTCTTCCGTCCTCTGTGCGAAAGTTCGGCCAGGGTCAGGCTGACCCTCCAGGGAGGGTTGCTCGCCGCTACATTAAGAGTTGACCCTGTGGGTGCGGGTGACTTAGACAAAGGCGTGCGCAAACTCTCTCTTTTTCTTTCTCTGGCCGTGGCGCTGGTTATCGGCGCGGCCGTTGCGGGGTGTCAAAAGAGTCCGGATACGATCAAAATCGGGCTGGCCGCGGTGCAATCGGGCTCGGACGCCCAGATAGGACTGACGATGCTCCAGGGTTCGCAGATCGCCATCGACGAGTGGAACGCCAGGGGGGGCGTGCTCGGCAAGCAGATCGACAGCATCTCGCTCGACGACGAGGGCAATCCCCAAAAAGCGAACACGGTCGCGCACAATTTGGTGGATGACGGCGTGGTGGCGGTGCTTGGCCATCTCAACAGCAACTGCACGATTCCGGCCTCGATCGTTTATGACGCCGCGAAGATCATCCAGATCACCCCCGGTTCGACCAATCCGAAGTACACCGAGCAGGGCTTTCCCTACGCGTTCCGGATTTGCGGGCGCGACGACCAGCAGGGGCCGGTGGCGGCCAAATTCATGCACGATCAGCTCAAGCTGAACAAGATCGCCATCCTGCACAATAAGACCGCCTACGGCGAAGGCCTGGCGACGGAGGTGAAAAAGACCTTCGAGAGCCTGGGCGGGCAGGTGACGATGTTCCAGGGAATCGGGAAGGACGAGAGCGATTTCAGCGCAAATATCTCCGTCATCCAGGGCTCCGGCGCGGAGGGCTTTTTCTGGGGCGGGATGTATGACCAGGGCGGTCCGCTTCTGGTCAAAATGCGGCAGACGGGGGTGAACATTCCCTTTGTCACCGGCGACGGCTGCTTCGCCAAGCCGTTTATCGATACGATCGGGGCCAATGTCGCCAACGTCTATCTCTCGTTCGGCAAGGATTATCACGGCAATCCGGCCTCACAGGCCTTTCTTAAAAGTTACAACGACAAGTACCATGAAGACGTGGGCGCCTATTCGGTCTACGGCTACGACGCCGCGAACGTCCTGCTCACCGCGATCCAGCAGGCGGGAACGACCGACGCCGAGAAGGTCGCCGTGGTGATGAAGAGCCGTTCGTTCGACACGATCCTCGGGAAAGTCGAATTCGACGCGAAGGGGGACGTGAAAGGGAGCGGCTTCGTGATGTGGACGATCAAGGACGGCAATTTCGCGGTGCTGCCCGACAGCCCATGACTCCCGCGGAGGGCGGTATTTGCTCGCGGCGCCCTTTTCGGTGGCAGCGTACCGTCGCGCGGGACACACGTGTCTTGCGCGACGGCCACCTTCTTTCCGCAGGAGCGAAACCTGCTCATTGTCTTCCTTAATATATGAGTTCCGGTTCAACCCTGACGGAAATCGTGATCAACGGCGTCTCGAAAGGCGCCGTCTACGCGCTGGTGGCGCTCGGCTACACGATGGTCTACGGCGTCCTTGGGATGATTAATTTTGCCCACGGCGAGGTTTTCATGATTGGCATGTTCTCGTGCGTCTACGCGATGGGCATCCTTTCGGTCGCGTTGGGCGATCATGTCGCGCTCAATCTCGGTCTGGGCATCGTGATCGCGATGATTTTTTCGGCCGGGTACGGCTACGCGAACGAACGGATCGCCTATCGCCGGCTGCGCAAGGCGCACGTCCTGGCGCCGCTGACCAGCGCGATCGGCATCTCGACTTTTCTCCAGTACTTCATCTTCCTCACCGTGAGCAAGGAGAAGGTGAATTTTCCCCGTTACTACAGCGATTTTCTCACTGGCCATCATGTTCATCTGGCCGGCGTGGACATCACCTACCTGCAACTCGCGATCTTCGGGCTGACGCTGGTCATCATGGGCGGGCTCTATTTCCTGATCAATCACACGCGGCTCGGCATCGCCCTGCGGGCGACGGCGCAGGACCAGCTCATGGCCGGCCTGGTCGGCATTCCGGTGGACAGGATCATCGCGTTCACGTTCATTCTCGGCTCGGCGCTGGCGGCGGTGGCGGGGGTGATGGTCGCGATGTACACCAACGTGCTCGTGTTCGACGCGGGCTACCGCGTGGGCCTGAAGGCCTTCACCGCGGCGATTCTCGGCGGCATCGGCAATGTCCCCGGCGCGGTGCTGGGCGCGATGATTCTCGGCCTGACCGAAGCGCTGACGACGCTGGCCTTCGGCAGCGAGTGGGACGACGTGACCACTTTCGCGATGCTGATGCTGGTGCTGCTGATCCGCCCGCGCGGGCTGCTCGGCGAGCGGGTGGCCGACAAGGTGTGACGCCTATGACCCGCCTTCGCCCCTATCTCCTCGGCATCGCAGGCCTCGCGGCCCTCACGTTTCCGTTTCTCTGGCTGCAACTCGCGCCGAACTTCGTCGATGACACGATCCGCGTCGCCTGGGCGCCGCTGCACGGACTCAAATTCTTCGGCGATCTTTCCCCGGTCTTCGTCATCGCCTTTTTCATCTGGCTTGGCATCCGGGCGAACCAGCGGTTCGGCTGGGACCAGGCGCTCGCCGCAAATCCCGCCTGGCAAAAAGCGGGCCGCACATGGACCCATTATTGGGCGTGGGGGACGATGCCGCTCGTCTTGTCGTGCGCGTTCTTTTTCAGCGCTTCGAGCCTGAGTCTCTTCACTGAGGTCGGCATTTACATGCTGCTTGCGCTGGGTCTCAACATCACGGTCGGCATGACCGGGCTGCTCGTTCTCGGTTACGCCGGGTTCTACGGTTTCGGCGCCTACTTCTTCGCCCTCGCCCAGCAGAACATCCCCTACTTTCCGTGGTGGATGGCCGCGCCGCTTGCGTTTTTTCTCGGCGGCGGGGTCGGTTATCTGCTGGGACTTCCGTGCCTGCGCCTGCGCGGCGATTATCTGGCCATCGTGACGCTCGGTTTCGCGGAGGCTTTCCGGGAGTTGATGCGCAATCTTTCCAACGACGATACGAATCCCCCTTCGAGCGAGTTCCTGCGTTCGCTCGCCCGGATTTTCGACACCGGCGGCGACAAGGGGATCATTCTCAACGACCACTCGACCTTCGGCAGGATTGCCGGCATCACCAGCGGCCAGGTCAGTTATCTCATCACGGCGCTCGTCCTGTTCCTGGCGGTTTTCCTTGTGCAGCGGCTTTATCACTCGCCGGTGGGCCGGGCGTGGATGGCAATTCGGGAAAACGAAATCGCGGCGGCGGCGGTGGGCGTGCCGGTGGTGCAGATGAAGCTGCTCGCCTTTTCGCTGAGCGCGGCCATCGCGGCGGTGGCGGGCGTGCTTTACGGCGCGAAGGACGGCTTTGTCAGCCCCGACATCTGCGCCTTTCAACAATCGATCATGGTGCTTGCGATGGTCATTCTCGGCGGGCTCGGCAACAGCTACGGCGCGCTTCTCGGCGCGGCGCTGCTCTATCTCGTGCCCGAATACATGAAGCTCCTGCCCTCGACGATCAGCGGAAGCCCGGCGCTCAGCGCGATCGTGCCGGGGTTCGTGCGCGACGCGCTCCAGAATCTTTCAGATTACCGATTGCTGCTGTTCGGCGGCGTGATGGTGCTGATGATGCTCTACCGTCCGCAGGGCCTGCTTGGCAGCCGCCGCAGAAAAACGGAGATGCTCCACACATGACGCCGCTGCTCGAAACCCGCGGATTGAGCAAGACCTTCGGCGGCCTGAAGGCCGTGCAGGACGTCGATCTTCGCGTCGAGGCGAACCGGATCGTCAGCGTCATCGGCCCCAATGGCGCGGGCAAAACGACTTTCTTCAACTGCCTCAGCGGGATTTACCGGCCCGACGGCGGCGCCATTTTACTCGAGGGCCGCGACATCACGGGACGCGCGCCGCACCAGGTCTGCAAGCTGGGCGTGTCGCGAACCTTCCAGAATATCCGGCTCTTCCCGGAAATGTCGGTGGTCGAGAACGTCCTGGTGGCGCAGTTCCAGCACCGATCGATCTCGCCGCTGCCGCTGCTGCTGCGCTCGAAACGTTTTTGCGATCAGGAGAGGACGAGCCGCAACGAGGCGCTCGGCTTTTTGGAATTCGTGGGACTCGCGCGCCACGCCGACACCGTTTCGAGCAACCTCGCCTACGGTCTGCAACGCCGGCTCGAAATCGCCCGGGCGCTCGCCACCCGCCCGCGCATTCTCCTGCTCGACGAACCGGCCGCCGGGATGAATCCGCAGGAGGCGGTGGAGATGGTGCATCTTATTTCGCGGATCCGCGAACGGGGCCTGGCCATTTTGCTCATCGAACATCACATGAAGGTGGTCATGTCGATCTCGGACGAAATCCTCGTCCTGGACCACGGCGTGGAGATCGCCCGCGGCGCGCCGGAAAAAGTGCGCAACGACCCGCAGGTGATCAAGGCTTATCTCGGCGAGGAAATTTCACATTAGCGCGACACCATGCTGAAGCTCGACAAGGTCCACGCCGGTTACGGCGCCATCGAAGTGCTCAAGAGCCTGACGCTCGAAGTCGGCGCGGGGGAAATCGTCGCGCTTCTCGGGGCGAACGGCGCGGGCAAAAGCACGACGCTCCTGGCCATCGCGGGCGTGGTGCCGGTGCGCGGCGGGGAAATAAGCTGGCGGGGCGAGCCGCTGCCGAGCGGGAAGGCCGATACCGTTTTGCGCCGGGGCATCTGCCTCTGCCCCGAAGGCCGCCACATTTTTCCGAGGCTGACGGTGCTCGAGAATTTGATCAGCGGCGGCTTTCTGCTTCCGGCCGAGCGCAACGCGGCGAAGATCGAGGAGATTTACAGCTATTTTCCGTTGCTGGCGGAGCGGCGGAAACAACTCGGCGGCACGCTTTCGGGCGGCGAACAGCAGATGCTCGCCATCGGCCGCGCGTTGATGAGCGAACCGAAGCTGCTCATGCTCGACGAGCCGTCGCTCGGCCTCGCCCCGCAGATCGTGGCGCGGATTTTCGAGATCATCCGGCGGATCAATGAGAAGGGCATCCCCATTCTGCTCGTCGAGCAAAACGCGCGGCAGGCGTTGAAAATCGCGCACCGCGGCTACGTCATCGTCACCGGGAAGAACCAGCTCACCGGCACCGGCGCGGAGCTTCTCGCCAGCGACGAGGTCCGGCAGGCTTATTTGGGGGAATGATCCGCCGTGATCCCCTCGCGAAAACTCGGATAGACCGGCGACCAGCCGGTGGCGCGCAGCTTGGCGTTCGAGACGCGCTTGCTGGTGAGGCCCCGCTTGCGCTCCGCATCGATGGGACCGTGGGGCGGCATCGGCTGGCTCAGGAACTCGGCGCACCACGCATAATAATCGCGATAGGTCACCGGCGTGTCATCGGCGGCGTTGTAGATTTCGCCCGGCGCGGCCGCCTCGATGAGATGTGCCAGCGCGGTGACGAGATCGCGCTGATGGATCTGGTTGATCCAGCGCGAGCCATCGCCTTCGATGACCGCCTCGCCGCGGCGAAACTTCTCAAAGAGCACGCCCCGGTTCGGCCCGTAAATTCCCGCCGAGCGCGCCACCGTCGCGCCGGAGGCCAATGCCGCCCGTTCCGCCTCGCGCAAAATGCGGCCCGTGGCGGTGAGAGGCTCGGTGGGGGATTCCTCGGTCACGATTTCGCCCCGGGCCTGCCCGTAGACCGACGTGGAGGAAACAAAAATTTTTCGTGCGCGCGGCTGATGCTCGCCGATCATGAGCGCGCCCTTGAGAAAAACCTCCTCGTAAGCCGCCGGGCCGCCGCGTCCCGATGAAGCGCAATGAATCACGAGGTCGTAGTCCTCGTTTGCGGCATCCCAAAGGCGGGGGTCCGCGACGTTTCCGGAAATGACGCGATGAAAATGATGGGCGGCCAGCGACCCGGCGCTTGCGGCGGAATGGACCCAGGCGCTGATTTCATGGCCCGCTTCCGCGAGTCGAAGCGCCAGCGGCAGGCCGATGTAGCCGCAGCCGATGAGGAGGGTCTTGGGGTTCGTCTTCAAGATAAGGCGGGCCGGATTTTTACTCTCCTCGGCAGAGGCGCCGCGCGCCACTCATTTGCTGTTGAGCATGATGACCAGGACAGAGGCATCATCGGCCTTTCCGCTCGTATTTGGGCTGAAACGGGCGATGAGTTTGTTATCGGACCGCAGCCAGGTCGTCCTGCCGCTGGGAACCTGGACTGGATTCCAGGTCTGACCGTCATCGGTTGCGGCCAGGATGGTGTCGATGTCGGCTTGAGTCAGGTTCGCCTTGACGGGGTCGCTGACGTTGCGGGTAAAAACCTCCATTGCCGAGTGGTCGCCATTCATGTAGACAGTGACCGTGAAGTGATTCTGCACGTCGGTCGAACCGCGCGCGGGCACAATCTGCCCGTTGAGAAAGCGCACTTCAAAAACCATCTGGCCGCTCATGTCGTTGATCGAGCCGTATCGCTCGCGCAATTGCGCGACCGTGTCGCCGATGTTGGCCTGCGCCAGCGCGGGCCACATCAGGAGAGCAAGGCCGACGGCGATTTTTTTTCCCGGAGAAAAGCTGCGCACCCTCCCCTTATAGCAAAGCGGAGCGTAAACTGGACAAAAAAACGAAGCGGCGTGAGAATGACGGCATGGACCCGACCGAACGCGCGCGCTTCCTGTTCGTGCAACCGCAGATCGACCCGACCGCCTACGTGGCGCCGCAGGCGGTCGTGATCGGCGACGTGCGGCTTGCCGCGCACAGCAGCGTCTGGCCGACGGCCGTCCTGCGCGGCGACATCAATTTCATCGAGATCGGCGAGGGATCGAACATCCAGGACGGGAGCATCGTCCATCTCGCGGACGATTTGCCGACGCGCGTCGGCAGGCTGGTGACCGTCGGCCATCGCGCCATTCTCCACGCCTGCACGGTGGAAGACGAGTGCCTGATCGGCATGGGCGCGACGATCCTCGACGGCGCGGTGATCGGCAGGGGAAGCATCGTCGGCGCGCACGCGCTGGTGACCAAGGAGACGCGCATTCCGCCCGGCTCACTCGTGATGGGCACACCCGCGAAAGTGGCGCGTGCCTTAAGCCCCGACGAGATCGCAGGCATCCGCATCTGGGCCGACCATTACATCGAGTTGGTACCACTGTATAAAATGCATTTCGAGAAGGCCGGCCAGGTCACGCAGTTGTTCTGAGACGGATGGTAGCCGCTGCAGAAGTCGGCAACGGCACCTATGGAGCCGATAGCAACAATACGGAATCTTAACCGTCAAGTGTAGGCAAATACTTCCTGGAGGGGGTAAAAAAGGCCGTGATTACACTTAATGCCGGTTGGCGGGGACTCGGAGGGGGAGGGGAACCTCACGGCCATCCAAGGCTGATTTTGAGGTGTTTTTGCCTCTGAAACGGCCCAGTCGGACGCTCCACCAAGAGGGAAAGCTTCCCCGGCTGGAGGAATCGATTGGGGAGAGGTGGCACGGACATTGCCAAATAATGGAAGAATCTGCGAACTGACTTCGCAGTTAACCCTTAACGAAAGACGATTTTATGATGCATCCTGGCGATATAGGCGGAGTCCCCTCCATGCTCATTGCAATTGGCGTGGTGCTCCAGGTGGCTGCGATTTGCGCATTCGTAAGAGGAAGGTCCCTCTATTCGGACCCGAGTTATTCCGGGGAAACAGGAATCCATGTTCGTGAACAAGAGATGAGATCCCGGGTCACGGAGAAGGCTCCGTCGGTCAAAACCGCTCCGATGCGCAATCCAAGTGTTGAAGGAACCACCTACGCGAAGACGGGGATCGGGATAGGTAACCTGACGAGAACCGCGAAGGTAAAGTTTGTCCAGACTTTCAAATTCCGCTCGTAAGAAAGAGGCCGGGGTGATCTGCATCGCCGCTGCATGGAAAGATCAGCGGCGGCGAATAGTGAGGCTGCCGTCGAGGCGCTGGGACATGTCAACGGGGTCGCCGATGGAGACGCGGGCGGGATCGACCTGGTAGGCCCAGACCTCGAACCACTTGAGCTGCGCCTCGCCGTAGATGGTGGAGAAGGCGCCGTCGACGGCGTCGAGTCCCTGGGCGACCTTGACGCGGCCGATGCGCGGGGCGTTGTAGCGGGCGTCGAAGGTGCTCCAACTTTGGCCGAGAAAGACCTCGAAGTAGGCGTGGAAATCCATCGGCGTTCCGGGGTCGACATGGCCGATGTCGGGGAGGTGGCCGGTGATGTAGCGGGCCGGCAGGTTGAAGGCGCGGCAGAGGGCGATGGCGACATGGGCAAAGTCGCGGCAGACGCCAAAGCGCTGGACGAGCACTTCCGAGGCACTGATGTCGGAACGGCCCGCGCCGAAGCGGTATTCGATGTTTCGATGGACCCAGTTGCAGATGGCCAGAACGCGTTGGACCCCATTTTCAACCTGGCCGAAGTGTTTCCAGGCAAAGTTGAGGAGTTTGTCCGAGTCGCAATAGCGGCTGGGAAGCGTGTAGCGAAGGGTGTCGGGCGGCAACTGGTAGACCGGCGTCGGCGGACCGGGCCGCTCGTGGTTGTCGGGGAGGGAGGAGACGTCGACGAGCGCATCGTGGTGGATGACGTTTTCGCCCGGCTGGAGGACGGCGCGGTCGGTAAGGTTGCCGTGGGCGTCTTCGAAATGGTAGGAGGAAAGGTGCGGCTGGAAGGTGAGTTGTTGCTGCCGGACCCGCTGGTTGCCGTCGTTGCGGGGCCTGAGGACGAGGAGCATCGCGGTGGGCGCCGCGGTTTCATAAACGATGTGGCAACCGACGCGGACGGTGAGGTCGAGAGGAGGATTATTCATGGAACGGCGTGATGCATGTGATGGACAAAGGCGTCGAAGAGGGACTGGTAGAGGGGATCGCGTTCGGGGTGGTATTGCACGCCGAGGACGAAGGGGTGGTCGCGGAGCCGCGCCTGCTCGATGACGTTGTCGTCCGCGCACCAGGCTTCGATTTCCAGGCCGGAAGCGATCCGGTCGAGGGCCTGATGATGGGAGCTGTTGACGCGGGGAATTTGCAGCACAGCGCCCTCGGCGTAATGGAGAGGCTGGACGTTTTGAAATTTGAGATGGTTGTGGTTCGGGACGTCGAGATGGAGGGTGCCGCCGAGCGCGACGTTGAGGACTTGCAGGCCGCGGCAGATGGCGAAGAGGGGTAGTCGCTGGTCGAGCGCGGGCGGCACGGCGGCGAATTCCCAGGCGTCGCGCGCCGGGTCGGGATTTTCGATGAGGCCGGGATCGGGCACCGATTGGCGGAGGAATTCGCGCGAGATATCGGAGCCCCCGGTGAGAAGCAGGCCGTCGACGCGCCCGGGCGGCGTTTCGACGCGCGCGTTCCAGACGCGAACGCCGGGATAAGCGCCGAAGACGCGGTCGAAGAGGATCGCGTCGCATTCCCTGATCCATGTGGCGATATGTTTCAAGGGAAAAACTTAGCCCGAAAAGGAAACTTGTGCATCAACTTCCCTTGGCGAAGTATCGTAGGCCGCGCGATTTCGCGGGCCCACCATGCCAGTTTCTCCTCTCACCTACGTGTTTCGGCCGGATGAAAAAGCAAGGGCGGGGTTTGCGCGCATCCTCGGGGAGATTTCGGCGCGGGCGCGGGACCTGCCGCGGCTTTCACTCGAGCCGGTGGATGAATTGATTCACGAGGGCCGCCTCCTGATCAAGCGCGCGCGGGCGTTGCTTTGGTTCGCGCGACCGGTCCTGGGCCCGGCGGCGTACACGCGGGGCCGGGAACGGTTGCGAAAGGCGGCGGAGCTTTTGGCCGCTCACCGCGACCTCGCGGTAACGCAGGCGACGCTGGAACGACTCGCGGGAAAGGCGTCGAAGACGCCCAACCAGGCGGCGATGACGCAGCTTTTCCAGAGTCTGGCCGGCGACCTGGCGGCCGGTGAAACGCCGGAAGCCGCGCGGCGGAAGACGCTCGAACAGGCGATGGACATTCTTCACCGGGCGGCGGCCGGGATCAAGAGGAGCGCCGCGGGTCGCATCGCGTGGCCGTCCGCTTCCGGGCGCGTGGCGGAGGCTTTTCGCGCGGCGCGCCAGGCCGGAAAAAAAGCGCGGCGCACGGGAAAGGACGCCGATTTCCACGCGTGGCGAAAAAAGGCGAAGAGGCTTCTTTACCAATTGGAATTGACGCAGGCCGAGCCGGGACGGCGCATGGCGCGCATAATGAAGCGGATCGGGAAGCTTCAGGAGACGCTCGGCACCCACCAGGACGGCGTGATGGCCGCGGAGCATCTCGGTCGGATGCTTCCCCTTTCCTCTTCCGCGCGGTGCGTCTTGGGTCTGCTTGAAAAAAGGAAGTCGCGTCTGCGGAGAAGGGCCTGGAAGATCGCGCGCCAACAATGACCGCCGTCGCCGGGACACGCCTTACGTCCGGCCCAGACTGAGAACCATGTCTTCTTCGACAGGGTCGGCTTCTTCTTCCTTTTCGTCGACGAGAGCCAGAATTTGCGCGGCCAAGGTCCGCTCGCCGGCGATGAATCCATCGCGATGCGGATCGGTTTGAGGGAGGTTCATCTCTTCGCCCGCGAAGGGTTGGAGTTCCAACATCTTGGATTTCGCCAAATTCCGAACCATTTGAAGTTTAGTGTTCGCGTTCATACTTAAATAAAAGCCAATTTCGGGGATATTCAACCCCATCAAATGGGATTGACCCTTCCGCCTCGGTTCATCACGCTTTCCCCCGCATGAGCTTTCGTTACGACAAGATGCAGTATCGGCGCTGCGGCAAAAGCGGCGTGCTCCTGCCTCGCATTTCGCTGGGCCTGTGGCAGAATTTTGGCGAGGCCGCCCCGCAGCGGACGGCGCGCGAGATCATCGTGCGCGCCTTCGATCTCGGCATCACCCATTTCGACCTGGCGAACAATTACGGGCCGCCGCCCGGCTCGGCGGAAAGCAATTTCGGGCGCATCCTGAAAGAGGAACTCTCCTCGCATCGTGACGAGATGATCATTTCGACGAAGGCGGGCTACACGATGTGGGACGGCCCCTACGGCGACTGGGGTTCACGCAAATATTTGCTGGCGAGCCTCGACCAAAGCCTGAAGCGGATGAAGCTCGATTACGTCGATATTTTTTACCATCACCGGCCCGACCCGGAGACGCCGCTGGAGGAGACGATGGGCGCTCTCGACCACGCGGTGCGGCAGGGGAAGGCGCTCTACGCGGGCATCTCCAATTACCGGCCGAAAGAGACGCGGCGGGCGGCGGCGATCCTGCGGAAACTCGGCACGCCGTGCCTGATCCATCAGCCGCGCTACAATATGTTCGACCGCTGGATCGAGGACGGCCTCACCGCGGTGCTGGAAAAGGAGGGGATCGGCTGCATCGTGTTTTCGCCGCTGGCGCAGGGGCTTTTGACGGACCGGTACCTGCGCGACATTCCGCCCGATTCCCGCGCGACCCGGGAGCAATTTCTCACGCGCGCGATGGTGGAAAAAAAGCTGCCGGCGATCCGCGCGCTCCACGACATTGCCAAAAGACGGAGGCAGCCGCTGGCCGAGATGGCGCTGGCCTGGGTGCTGCGCCTGCCGGTGGTGACCTCCGCGCTGATCGGGGCGAGTTCGGTCGCGCAACTGGAGTCGAATGTGAAGACGCTCTACAAGCTCGAATTTTCCCGGGAGGAATTGGCCGAAATCCGGGAGATTCTCCGCGCGGCGAAGACGTTTGTGAAGCTGCCGAGCCGGAAGCGAAGTGAAGCAACCCCGAAGGCGTAGCGACGAGCGTCAATTCCGCTGCTGCCACGATTTCTTTTTCTGGCGGGCGATCTGGGTTGTGGCGCGCAACTGGTAACGCGGGCCGCCGAGGAAGATTTCCAGGCGCGTCTTGAATTCGGAAGTCCACACGACGCCGTAATGATCGGCGGGCGCGATCTCGATGCTGGAGCGCTCCCCGCCGCCGTTGACGCGCGAGCAGAGGAAACGCAGCTTGACCGGGCCGGGCGCGTCCATGACGAGTTCGCGCAACCCGGCCCAGCGCGCGGGATCCGGCCAGTCCTCGAGCGGCAAATCGAGGACGAGTTCGCGCAAAAGCTGCTCGTGGGCCTCGGGGAGGCAGAGAATCTGCACGGCTCGGAGCTTGGGCTGGTCGTCGCGCCGGTCGAGCGAGCCGGAGATGACGAGGACTTCGCCGGTCTCGATCGGGCGCGGCAGCGCGGCGTAGGTGTCGGGGAAAACGAGAACCTCGATCGCGCCGGTGAGGTCCTCGAGCGTGACGCGGGCCCACGGCTTTTTATCCTTTTGCGTGGTGCGGATGTCGACCTTTGTGACGAGGCCGCACAGGCGCGTCTCGATCTCGTCGGAAATTTCCCGGAGTTGCGACACGGTGTGCATCTGGAACGCGGCGAGATCGGACGCGTAGTCGTCGAGCGGATGGCCGGTGATGTAGAAGCCGAGCAGTTCCTTTTCGTAGCCGAGGCGCTCGCGCAGGGAGAAATCGGGGACGCCGTTCATCCTGGCCGAGCCGCCTGGTTTTTTCGCGGCGGGTTCCATCGGGCCGAGAAGATCGAGGAGGGAGGCCTGGCCGGCGTCGCGGTCGCGGGCCTTCGCGCTGGCCTGCGCGAGGGCGCCGTCGATCTGCGTCAGCAACTCGGCGCGGTTCGGGCCGAAGTCGTCGCACGCGCCCGATTTCACCAGGCTTTCGATCAGCTTTTTGTTCATGCCGCGCGATTCGACGCGTGAGCAGAGATCGTGGAGGTCGCGGAACGGGCCGTCTTTTTCACGCGCGGCGATGATGAGTTGCACGGCGGCCTCGCCGACGTTCTTGATCGCGGAGAGGCCGAAGCGGATCGAGTTTTCCCCGACGGTGAAGATGCTTCCGCTTTCATTCACGCTCGGGGCGAGGACGGTGATGCCCATGGCCCTCGCCTCGGCGACGAAGAGCGCGATCTTGTCGGTGTTGTCGAGTTCATTGGAAAGGAGTGCGGCCATGAACTCGACGGGATGGCGCGCCTTGAGCCACGCCGTCTGGTAAGCGAGGAGGCCATAGCAGGCGCTGTGGGCCTTGTTGAAACCGTAGCCGGCGAACTTGTCGAGAACGTCGAACAACTGGTTGGCCTTGTCCGCGGGAATGTTGTTCTTCTTCGCGCAGCCCTCGACAAAGATCGCGCGCTGCTTGGCCATTTCCTCGGGTTTCTTTTTCCCCATGGCCTTGCGAAGCACATCGGCGGCGCCGAGAGTGTAACCGGCGAGGACCTGGGCGGCCTGCATGACCTGCTCCTGGTAAATCATGACGCCGTAGGTGTCTTTCAGGATCGGTTCGAGAAGCGGGTGATCGTATTGGATGGCGACGGCGCCGAGCTTCCGCTCCGAATAGGCGGGGATGTTTTCCATCGGGCCGGGGCGATAAAGCGCGACGAGGGCGATGATGTCCTCGATGTGGCGGGGCTTGAGGCGGCGGCAAAGATCGCACATGCCGGGCGATTCCACCTGGAACAGGCCGACGTTTTGCGCGCGGCCGAGCAACTCGAACGCCGCCGGCTCGTCGAGCGGAATTTCGAGCGGCGTCATTTTTTTGCCGGTCGTCCGCTCGATGAGACGCAGCGCGTCCTGGATGACGGTCAGGGTTTTCAGGCCGAGAAAATCCATCTTGAGCAGGCCGAGTTCGCCAAGCGGGTCCATCGAGTACTGGGTGACGATCCCGCCGTGATCGTCGAGGGTGAGCGGCACATAATCGGTGAGGTCGTGGTCGGAAATGACGACGCCGGCGGCGTGGACCCCGGCCTGGCGTGAAATGCCTTCGAGTGTCCTGGCCGAATCGATGACGGAGCGGGCGATCTCCTCCTCGTCGTAGGCGCGCTTGAAATCGGGGCTTTCGTTGAGCGCCTTTTCGAGCGTCATCTTCGGATCGAACGGGATCATCTTGGTGAGGCGGTCGGCCTCGCCGTAGCTCAGGCCCATGACGCGGCCGACGTCGCGGATGGCCATCTTCGCGCCGAGCGTGCCGAAGGTGATGATCTGCGCGACCGACTTCTCGCCATACTTTTTGCGCACGTAATCGATCACTTCACCCCGGCGGTTGTAGCAGAAGTCGACGTCGATGTCGGGCGGCGAGATGCGTTCGGGATTGAGAAAGCGCTCGAAGAAAAGACCGTACTGGAGCGGGTCGATGTCGGTGATCTCGAGCGCGTAGGCGATGAGGCTGCCCGCCGCGCTGCCTCGTCCCGGCCCGACCGGGATGTCGTGCGTTTTGGCGTAATGGATGAAATCCCAGACGATGAGAAAGTAGCTGGTGAAGCCGGTCTTGTTGAGGACGCCGATCTCGAAGTCGAGGCGCTGGCGCAGGGCGGGATCCTTCGCGCGCGCGCCAAACCGGCGCTCGAGGCCCTCATAACAGAGCCGCCGGAAATAGCCCTCGCGCGTCTCGCCTTCCGGCACGGCGTAGGCGGGGAATTTATTTTCACCGAGGACGATTTTGAGGTCGCACTTGTCGGCGATCTCGAGCGTGGTGGAAAGCGCGCCGGGCACGTCCCTGAAAAGCACGGCCATTTCTTCCGTGGTCTTGAGGTAGAATTCCGGGCCGTGGTAGCGCATCCGGTTTTCGTCGTTGATTTTCGCGCCGGTCTGGATGCAGAGGAGGACGTCGTGGGCGGCGGCGTGTTCCTTGCGGACGTAATGGACGTCGTTCGTGGCGACGATTTTCAAGCCGAACTTTTTGCCGTACTTGAGCAATTCCGCCGCGACGGCGCGCTGCTGGGGAATGCCGTGGTCGGCGATCTCGATGTAAAAATCGCCCGGCGCGAAGATATTTTTGAAATCGTCGATCGATTTTTCGGCGTCCTTTGCACGGCCCGCCATAATATGGCGCGCGACTTCGCCCGCGAGGCACGCGCTCGTGCCGACGAGGCCTTCGGCATGCCGCGCGAGGATTTCCTTGTCGATGCGCGGCTTGTAGTACATGCCCTCGAGGTGCGCGGCGGAGACGAGCTTGACGAGGTTTTTGTAGCCCGTCTCGTTTTTGGCCAGGAGCAGGAAATGGGTCGAGGCTTCCTTCGCGCTGTTCGCCTTTTTTTCGAGGCGGCTGCCGGGCGCGAGGTAGACTTCGCAGCCGATGATGGGCTTCACGCCCGCCTTGGCGCATTCCTTGTAAAATTCGATGGCGCCGAAGAGGTTGCCGTGATCGGTGAGGGCAAGCGCGGGCATCTTGAGCTCCGCGGCGCGCGCGGCCAGTTCGGGAATGCGGCACGCGCCGTCGAGGAGGCTGTACTCGGAGTGGACGTGAAGATGGACGAAGGTTTCCGGCGCGGGCACGGTTCTAATTTAGTGCCGATTTTTGGAGCCGCGAGAACAATTCGTGCAGGCTCCGGCAGGAGGACAACCCCTGCAAGAGCGCGGAGAGATTTTTCCCCGGACTACCTTTTTTGCTTTTGTTTTAGGAAATCGGCCAGCCTGCACGTCAATGCCATCATGGTGAAAGTGGGATTTGAGCTTCCGCCGGACGGAAATACGGAGCAACTGGCAACATAGAGATTGTCGATGCCATGGACGCGAAGCTCTTTGTCAACCACGCTATTGGCCCGAGACGTTCCCATCCGCGTGCCGCCCATGGGATGCAGGATGTCATTTCCCGCCTGCGCCCAGTTTTTTGGATCATCCTGCGGGCCTGGATTCCAATCAAGCTGCGTCATTCCCAGGGATTTTAAAAAACGATCCATGACTCCGGCATAGCGACGCATGAATTCCCCCTCTTCATCGGAAATCTTCCAGTCAACGATCGTTTGAGGCATGCCAAGGGAATTCACTTCATCCGAAATTTGAATGCGGCTGTCCGCCCGCGGTATTTGTTCGGTTTCAATATTCAATGTGATATTGGCTTGCGGGGAAACGATCCTTCTTCCCCTCACTTTCAGGGCAAATGCCATCCGCGCGGCTCCGCTCAGCAGCAAGGGCAGTCGGCCGAATGTTCGAATCGCAAATTTTCCCCTCTGAAAATCGACGAGAGTCTGGCGCAAAAGCGCGAATTCATTATCGTCCGATTCGTGAATAAAAAACTGGGCCATGATCTCAGGGAGGCCGAGCCTTTTCTGAAGCGACGGTGTCGCCTCCAATTTGGGAGAATGCAGGGTGTTTTTCACATAATAGGGAGAAAAATATTTTAAAAATGTCGCCTTGGATTGCTCCCCGACCGAGAGCGCTTTGACCGTCACATGGTCATGAAAATAGCGGCCCACCTGATCCGTCGCATTTCCAATGCCGCGGGGATGCACGGAAGTGGAGCTTAACAACAGCCTCGACGCTTCAATGGTGCCTGTGCAAATGACGTATTCCAGCGCTTTGAATTTATATTGACCTCCCTTGTAATTTCTTCCCGCAACCGACTGAATTCGGGAGCCATCTTTATCAAGGTCGACGGAAATGGCGTTCGCATGAAAAAATACGGTGATGAGATCGGAGGCAAGACATTCCCTGCCCAGCGTCTTGGCGAGATTTCTCCTGGTGAACGGCGAGAATTTTGAGAAACGCATGCGCACCTCGGAGGAATGCAGAGCGTCCCGGATTCCGAAACGCTCCAAAAACTCATCGCTGAAGGGAAGATCGTTTACCCCCATGACGCGAAAAAGTTCGGGATAGTAACCCCTGATATCCCCCTCTGAAATCGGCCAACCTACATGACCGAGCAGTTCCCGCTTTTGGAACACTTCGTCCGGATAAGATAAAAGCTGGCCACCCCACCGGATGGAAGCTCCGCCGAAGGTCCGGAATCTTCCCTCCGTCGCCCCCGAATGAAACACGCCCCGCATTTCACTCTTATAGATATCCTGACTTCGTTGTTCCAAATGGATGCCGCCGGCTTCCAAAAGGTGAATACGAAAGCCGTATCCCGCCAATTTTTTCGATAAGAGAAGTCCGGCCACACCGGCGCCAATAACACAGACTTCGCTCTCAAACTCGGTCCCGGAGGGAACGTCTTCCATGTCAATTCGCATAGATCCCTTGGATAACGGCCTCGCGAAACTCCAACAATTTCTCCTCTGAAAAGAAGTTGCCGGTCAATTGGCGGATGATATGACGCAACCTTTGGGGATTGGAGGTGAAAAACAACACCATGCCTTGGGAATTCAAGGCAAGGGCAATTGCAAGGATGATAATTCCCACGTTTTCGCGATTTTTAAGCTCGATACCCAAACGCTCGGACCATAGCTTTGTGAAACTTCTGTTTTTGGAAAGATACTGATATAATCGCCGGTGTGTTCCATCGATGACCCCAAAAATTCCCGCAAAAGGATGGCGCAGGAGTTTGCTTGCGGAGCCTTTCTCCAAAATGGAATAATGATATTGAATGGCGTCCCCGCAAATGTCAGGCCTCGCTTTCAGAAAATATTCCAGCTCCGCCCGATAGCCCGAGACGCCAAAGGCGCCTATTTTTCCGGACGTCTTTTTTTGTTGAAGCGCTTCGCTCATATTTTCAGGTATGAAATCATGGATTTCCGGCGCGTGCAGAAACAGGAGGTCGACGCGATCCGTCTGAAGCTGGCGAAGGCTCATTTCCAGGCTTTTTTGCATTTCGTCTATACTATAATTATTCCCGCTTGCGGGCTGGTGCGCGGACCGGGCCTTCTTAAAGGCAACCTTCCTGATCGCACTTTTTAGCAAGGGGTTGAAACCGAGGATCCATCTGGCAATGGATTGGATGTTGAATGAAAACCCGGCGGACGTCGCATAAGGAAGCCCGAATTTGCTCGCAAGGGTCACTCGATCCCGATATGGCTTGAGGGAAGCGCCAACGATGCCCTCGGCTTCCCCAAAACCATACATGCGGGCAACATCGAAGTGAGTGATTCCTTCCTCGACAGCGGTCTTTAAAAGATAGTCACGACGGCGGGCGGTGGGAAGTCGCAGGAGGCCTGCACAGCCAAAACCGAGATTGGTCGTGCGTCGGCCATTGGGCAGTTCAATCTGTTTGATCAGGGTCATTTGGTACTCAGAACCGTCAAGCTACTCTCAAGCCACGCCCTGGCGAACTTCTTCAACCGTGAACGGGACGTTCTTGAGACCCGCGACGAAGACGATCATTCTGAGCGGCACGGCGCCTTCGTTGACGCCGTTATGGACGACGCCGACCGATTCGAGCGAGACTTCGCCGGCCCGGACGACACGCTTGTCGCCCGTGGCCTGATAAACAGTGAGTTCGCCGGCGAGGATGTAACCGAGGAGCGGGACGGGATGCCGGTGCCAGCCGGTCTCTTCGCCCGTAGCCATTTCGACGAGGAGCGCAGTGACTTCCGGCACGCCGTCGTGGGGATAGGCAATGGGCTGGCCGATCGAGTTGACGGTCGTGCAAAGGAGCGCGTTTGCGGGAGAGGACACGATATTTTTCCGGCGCAGTTTTACCGCTCTCCGCAGGAGTGCCCCCCGCAGGAGCGGAGCAGGCAGCGGGCAAAGTTGAGGGCGTCGCGCCACGGGACGATTTTCGATTCTTCGCGGGCGTAGGTGGCGGGGATGGGGAGGTTGAGGACGCGGCCCGGGCGGGCGGCGGCGAGGAGCGCCATTTCGGTTTCGAATTGGAAGTGATGGCCGGCGGGGAGCCACGAGCCGAGCCAGGCGCGGCGGACAAGGCGGAATCCGCACTGGCTGTCGACGATGCCGCTGCGGCGCAAGAGGGCGGACATGGCGCGGTTGGTCCAGCGTCGCAAAGGCGGCATGTTGGCCCCGTCGGGGAAGCGGTTGCCGACGATGAGGTCGGCGTGGTGGCGCATGCTCCAGAAGCGTTCAAGATCGGCGGGATGATGCTGGCCATCACCATCAAGAAAGAGAAGCCAGTCGACGGTGGCAGGCAACCGGGCAAGGGCGTGGTGCAGCGCGGCCGTCTTGCCGTGATGCGGTCCGGACAGCGAAAGGATTTCCGCCCCGGCCTGCGCGGCGAAAAGGGCCGTGGGGTCGCTGCTGGCGTCGTCGATGACGGTGACGGCAAAACCGGCGCAGCGGCAGCCGCGCACAACGCGGCCGATGGTGGCGACTTCGTTGCGGGCGGGAATGAGGACGAGGGCTTTCGATTTCGCGTCGCGGGAGCCGGTCGACTCCTGCGGAGTACGGTCTATTTCCACCGAGGCTTTACCGGCTTCTGCAGCAACACAGGAGCTGAAACTCATATCAAAAGTAGACAAGGGACCCATGGCCACTTTTGATATGAGTTCTAGACGGCCCAGAGCGTATAGACTCGATTGAGGACGGCGCGAACATCGATGGGAGGAGCTTTTTTCATGGCCAGGGGGACGACCTCGGGCCGGCGGGCAATAAGACGCAGCAGACGATGACAACGGGTGGCGAGCAGGGTGGATATCTGAAGGGAGAGGCGGCTGGCGAAGGGATGTTGCGCGCGCAGGAGCGCGACAAATTCGGCGTGCTTGATGACGATCGCCTTGACGTTGGTCATCGCGACGGCGCTGGCGCTGCGGCGTTCGCCGGAGAGCATGGCCATTTCGCCGAGAAATTCGCCCCGCTTCACGAGACCGAGCGGGAGATTTTCCCCCGTGTTGCTTTTTTTGAAGATCCGCACTTTGCCCTGCGTGATGACGTAGCAGTTCACGGCCTTGCTTCCCTCGCGGAAGATGAGCGCGCCCGCGTTGTGGGTGACAAGTTTGGCTCCGGGAAGTTCCCGAAGCAGTTCTTCCGTGGAGATGGCCGTCGCGGATACGCTCTTTTTAGGGGTCTTCTTTTCAGCTGCCATCCCGATGTGATACCCGTACGGAGGGCGTTTGGCAAATGGGTTTGTCGGCAAGTTGCGCGAATCTTCACGCTTACGCCGGCATCCAGCGATGAAACGTCTCGATGGCCTCGTAATCGGGCAGGCCGAGCGCGTCGAAGAGACGGCTCGTGGCGCGCGCCGAATCCTCAATGCGCCGGCCTGGTTCGCGGCCGTCCCCGCCTAAAAACGGGGCCTGATGCTTCCGGCTTTCGTGCTGGAAAACGGCGCGCTGCTTGCACGCCAGTTCCGATGGGCTCAGCGGCACCGCCATGTCGACCTCGTGAATCGGCCATTCCGCCCACGCGCCGCGATAAAGCCACGCCTCGCAATCCGCAAACCACGGTTCGCGGCCGCTTTTCCCAAGCGCCTGCGTCAGGATTTCGAGGCAGATCCGGTGCGTGCCGTGGGGATCGGCCAGATCGCCCGCCGCATAGATTTGGTGCGGCTTGATATGTTCCAAAAGCCGGGCCGTGATCGCGATGTCCTCCGCGCTCACCTGCCGGTAGACCTCGCCCGCTTTTTCGTAGAAGGGCAGATCGAGGAAGTGCAGGCAATCGGGATTCACGCCGCAAACCCGCGCTGCCGCCCGCGCTTCGGCCCGGCAAATCGCGGCCTTCATCGCTTTCGCGTCGGCCGCCCCGGGCCGTTCGCGATGGATCGGCTTTCCCCCGACCTGCTCATGAAAATCGAGGTACCGCTGCAAAATCTCGTCCTTCACGCTGTCGCTCCCGGAAATCGGGTAGGCGATGTGCACCTCGTGCCGATGTTCCGCAAGGCGAAGCAGCGTTCCTCCCATCGCAAAAACATCGTCGCCCGGATGGGGCGAAAAAATCAGGATGCGCTTCGGATAAACCGCCGCGGAAGGACTGCGCAACGGACGCGGCTGCGTCACCGGCAGCTTGTCGTCGCCCTTCGGCTTTCCGCCCGGCCAGCCGGTGATGGTGTTGTGAAGCTCCCGGAACACGCGCAGATTGATCTCGTAGGCATTGCCGTATTGCGACAGCAATTCCTGCAAACTGTGAATGTTATAATCCTCGTCGGTCAGCTTGAGGATCGCCTTGCCCGTCTTTTGCGCGAGCCATGTGACCGCGCGACGCAGCATCGAGTCGGACCACGAAAGCCCCAGTTCGTCCAGCGGCCCGACCAGCCACGGCGTCTGAATCCGCGTCAATCGGCCCGCCGCGGCCTCGTCGAGCACCATGAGGCAATTCTCGTGGTCCTGCAGATAAGTCGCCGTCACCTCGGCGCTGACTTCCCCCTCGACCGCGCGCGCCACGATCGGCGCCTTGTGCTCGCCGAAAGCCATGATCACGATCCGCCGCGCCTGAAGGATCGTCTTCACGCCCATCGTGATCGCCGTGCGCGGAACGAGTTCCTCGCTCTGGAAATCCCTGATCGCGTCGAGCCGCGTGAGCCGGTCCAGATGGATCAGCCGCGTGACGCTCCGGCGCGAGGAACCAGGCTCGTTGAAGCCGATATGCCCCGTCCGCCCGATGCCGAGAAGCTGAAAATCGATCCCGCCCGCCTCGGCGATCCGCCTCTCGTACCGCTCGCACGCGGCGGCGACTTCCCCGCGCGGAATCGCGCCGTCGGGAATGTGAATCTGGCTCTCCGGAATGTCGAGATGATCGAACAAATGCTCGCGCATGAAGCGGTGATAGCTCCGCGCGTGGTCCGGCGAAATGGGATGATATTCGTCGAGGTTGAACGTGATGACGTTGCGAAAGCTCAGGCCCTCCTCGCGATGCAGCCGCGCCAGTTCCTGGTAGACAAAAATCGGCGTCGATCCCGTCGCCAGCCCCAGCACAACCTTGAGACCATCCGCCTCCCGCTCGCGCACAAGCTGCGCGATCTCCCGCGCCACCCGCGCTGCCGCCGTCCTCGGCTGCTCAAAAATGACGACGGGAATATGCTCCCACTTCGATGTCTCCAGGGAGGAAGACATTGCGTCCTGATACCATGAGGTGTTCATCGGGCCTTGTTTTTACTATACCCTGAAGCAGAAGAGCACCAACCGCATTATTCCAGCAGCCGACGGGGAATATCGCGAGCGCCGTGCATGACACGCTCAATACTCAAAACAAGAGCGTCAGCCCGATAAAAAATGAGATGTGTCCCAAACGAACCCTCCATCGGAAAAGAGCGGATGCCCGACAGTACTGCATCGCGGAATTTCCGCGCCCGTCCCAACCCAGGATGGGCCGCCAGCCGTAGAGCGGATGCATAAAAAGCGTCGAGGTAACGTTCGGCAATCTCTGTGTTCGCCTTTTCGAGATACCAGGAGTATTGCCCTGACAGATCATTCCGCGCCCGATCGGAGATTTGAAGTTCCAAACTCATCCCGAAAGGTGACGAGCAGATTGACGAATCTTTTCAAGCGTCTCCGGTCCAAATGGGTGATGAGCACCGCGAATCCCCTCCAACAGCGCAGCCTCAAGTTCTGGTGATTCGAACTCCTCTCTTTGTTCCAAGGCGCGCAGGGCGTCACGCACCACGTCGCTGGCGTCCGCGTAGCGCCCGCTGCGCACTTTTTTCTGAATGAAGGCTTCCAAGTCGCCGGTCAGCGTCACTTCCATGCCTTGACCTTGCCACAACACCCCGCGTTTCACAAGTCCAAGAGAGTCCGCCTCGGGCTATTCCCCCGCGGCCAGGAGATCCTGCGCGGTCGGCAATTGATCCGCCTGGCCGAGAAGCAGGACGCGGTCGCCGGAGCACAGGACCTCATCCGGGCCCGGATTGATCAGCCGCTGGCCGGCGCGCTCGATGGCCACGATGCTCGCCCCGGTCTGCTGGCGCAGGGGAATTTCCCGCAGCTTGCGCCCGATCATCACCGAGCCGGGGGGAATTTCCATCGTCTCCAGTTCCGCCTCGCGGAGAAGCTCCGGCATCGGCTTCGGCTCCGCCGCGCGCAAACGGGGAAGCTCCACCAGCGTCTCGTGCAGGGCGATTTCGGCGCGGCTGTAAATGCGCACGAGGATGGGACGGAAAAGCAGCGCCGCGACGGTCACCATGAGCAAAAGCGGCAACATGCTTTCGATCGAACTGAGGATCGACGTGCTCAGCAGCACGGTGAGAAAAGTCATCACCACGAACGAAACCAGCACAAAGACCTGGCCGATCACCATCCGCGCCGCGGCGCCGTGCTGGCCGCTGGCCCCGACGGGCACGCAGATCTCGGCGATGAGCATGCTCATCGCCTGGATTTTGCGCGCGCTCGCCAGGTAAATCGGGGCTGTGACCGCCATCACCCCCAGCCACACCAGCACCTCGTGCACTTCGGGCGCCCGGATCGGTTGCGGCAGGTAGGCGTCGTTCCATTCCGCAATCCACGCGCCGAGAGCAAAGATGCCCACCGTCAATAAAAGATTGATGAGAAGCTGCCAGCCCATGCGCCGCACCAGCAGCACCATCGGGCGCGGCGCGTGCTGTCCGAAGGAACCGATCCACGCCGTGTAAACGGAGAGCGCCTGCATCATCGGCCGGGGCGCGGCGCGGTCGATCCAGGCCGCCACGCCGTCGCTCCCGCGAATCAGGTAGGGCGTCACCAGCGTCGTGATCGCCGAGACGGCCACCGCGATGGGATAGAGAAAATCGCTGGTGACCTTGAGCCTGAGCCCCAGCGTCGCGATGATGAAGGAGAATTCCCCGATCTGCGCCAGCCCCATGCCGACCCGGAGCGACGTGCGCAAATCCTTGCCGCCGATGAAAACGCCGAAACCGCAGGTGACCACCTTCCCGACAACCACCAGGAGCGAAAGGATAATGATCGGCCACGCGTATTGCAGCAGCATCTTCGGATCGATCAGCATCCCGATCGTGACGAAGAAAATCGCGCTGAACATGTCCCGCACCGGAGCGGTCAGGTCCTCGATCCTGTGGATCTGCCGCGATTCCGCGATCACGGCGCCGATGAGAAACGCTCCCAACGCGACCGAGTAGCCGAGCATGTTGGCGACGAGAGCGACCCCGAAGCAGAGTCCCAGCGCGGCGACCAGGAGCATTTCGTCGCTTTTGAATTTGGCGATGTAATTAAAAAGCCGGGGCACGCCGATCAGTCCGACCACGAGGACCATCGCGAAAAAGACGGCGAGTTTGACGATCTCGATTCCGGCCTGCCCGGCGTGGAGCGCGCCCGTCTGCGCATAGCCCGAAAGCAGCGCCAGGAGGACGATCGCCAGGATGTCCTCGATGACGAGGATGCCGAAGATGATTTCGGCGAACGCCTCCCGCGATTTGCCCAGTTCCGCGAGCGCCTTCACAATAATGGTCGTCGACGAAATGGAGAGCATCGCCCCGAGGAAAATGCAGTCCGTCGGCTTCCAGCCGAAGGCGCGCCCCACTTCGTAACCGAGCCAGATCATCAGCGCGATTTCCAGCAGCGCGGCCACGAACGCCGCCACCCCGACGCGAGTCAGCTTGCGCAGGCTGAATTCGAGCCCCAGCGAAAACATCAGCAGCACCACGCCCATGTCGCCGAGTCCCCGGATGGTCTCCTCATTCTGCACCAGCTCGAAAGGCGGCGTGTAGGGGCCGATGATGACTCCCGCCACGATATAACCGAGGGCGACCGGCTGCTTCAGCCGATGGCACAGGATCGTCGTGATGCCCGCGACGAGCATGACGACCGCAAGATCGTGAAGCAGTTCGATGCCGTGCATGGCGCGAACTGTAGCGGGGGCCGGGAAATGCCGCACTCGAAAATTATGGCAGGGACGGCAGTCCCTTGCCGTCCCCTTGATTTGTGGGACGCGAAGGGACTCGCGTCCCTACCCCCCCCGCTACTCCCCTTTGCGCGGGAAGAGTTCGCGGACGAACTTCTGAATGGCCGCCGTTGTGACCTGGCACCGTTCCGCCGCCATCTGGATGCTCTTGGCGAATTTCTTCGGGCGCGAATCCTCCGGAAGTTCATTCGCCAGCAGGTAGGCGTAACCGAGCAGCGGCGTGAGGTGATTGTTCATGTCGTGCAATTGCTTGCGCAGCAACTGGCCGGGACTTCCCTCGCCTTCGCCCGATCGGAGAAGCGCTTCGGCCAGGCTCCAGTCGGCCGGCGTGGTGATTTTGAGGTTGATGCCGTTGTAAAGCACGATGCGCACGGGATGACCCATTTGTTCGACCACCGCCGTGTCGTCCGTAAACGTGACGCCCGTCCGCAACGCCGCCTGATAGGCGTCGCGCAGCAGCTTCGCGCGAAAAATTTGCGGCGTCTGCACGGCCCAGAGCCTCGAGCGATCGACCGTCCGCACCACCAGGCCGTCCTCCGCCACTTCCTTCAGGCTGTCGCTGCACGGCGCGCCGCAGACCGCCGCATCGGAAAGCTTCGCCGCGGCCAGGACGGCATCGACCAGTTCCTTAGTGACAAACGGACGGGCCGCGTCGTGCACCATGACATACTCCGATGAGTCGGAAACGGCCTTCAGCCCCGCCTGGACCGAATCCTGCCGCTGCGCGCCGCCCTCCACGAGCCGGATGTTGCCCTGCTCGCGCAACGGCGAAACGATCGCCTCCATCTCCGCCTCGCTGCCCGGCCGGATGACGAGGATGATTTCCTCAGGCGCCCCGGCCAGAAGCAACCGCTCCAGCGTATGCACCAGCAGCGGCCGTCCGCCCAACGGCGTGAGGAGCTTGTCAAAGCCCATCCGCTGGCTGCGCCCCGCCGCCACGACAACCGCGCTGAGAGGTTCGCTCATTGCTTTTTCTTTCTCGAATCGTCGTCGCTGTTGTTATTGCCTTTGTCCTTATCCCCGGTGTCGTCGTGATAAAAAATCGGCCCGTGCGACTTGAGATTGGCGATGAACGCGGCCAGATTGTCGCCGACCTGCTTGTCGTTGATGAGCCGTCCGAGCACCCCCTTGCCCGTCTTCGCCTCCGCGAGCAAATCATTGGCGTTGGAGATCATGCTGTCGCCGTTGTCGACCATGTGCCGGAGCTTGGCGATCGTCTCCTTCAAGTCGTCGGTGCTTGTCCCGGAAAAGACATCGAGATTGAGCTTCCTGATCATTTCATCAAGCTGGTCGGCAATATCATTGGCCTTGTCGATCAACGGCTCGGCGCTGCTCATGATCTTCTCCATATCGGTGCCGGTTGCGCCTTTAATCTGCTCACCGTCGTAGACGAAGGGAGCCTTCTTCTCCTCGGACGTCCCGTCAGGATAGACAACCGGCCTCACCTCGACAAATTTATCGCCCAATAGCCCGGAGCTGCCGATCACGTAGCTGGCGTTTTGACGAATGCCAACGTTTTTATCGATCTTCAGATTGACCTCGACCGTCTGCGTATCGGGGATCGGATGAGGATCGGTCGTGACCTTGCCGATCAACGCGCCGGAAAGATAGACGTCGGAGCCCCTGAGCAACCCGGCGGCGTTGGGAAACGTGACCGTGAGGGTGTAGGTCGGCTTGAACAGGTCGGGCACTTCGCCGAAGAGAATGATAAGCGTGCAGATCAGCCCGATTCCCAGCATCAGGAAGATGCCGACCTTCGTTTCGAGGTTCGTCGTTTGTTTCATGGGGTTCCTTTTTTAGAATATAGCATCACTGGCGTCCGATATGCCGTTCACAAAGCGTTTCACAATGGGGTCCTCCGATTCAAGCACCACCTTGGGCGCGTCGACGCAATAAATGCGCCCCTCGTGGAGCATGGCGATGCGGTCGCCCACTTCGCGGGCGCTGACCATGTCATGCGTCACAATCACGGAAGTCATTTTGAGTTCGTGCCCGAGGCGCACCATCAGCTTGTTGATGCTGTCGGCCACCACCGGGTCCAGCCCCGACGTGGGTTCATCATACAGCATCAGGGCGGGCTTGGCGATAGCGGCCCGAGCCAGGGCGACCCGTTTGCGCATCCCGCCGCTCAGCTCCGAGGGCCATTTGTGCTCCTGCCGGGGCAGATCGACGATCTTGAGAGCGCGCTCCACCTCGGACTGAATTTCAGCCTCGCCGATGCCGCCCTTTTCGCGCAGGGGAAAGGCGACGTTTTCGCCGACCGTCAGCGAATCGAAGAGCGCGCCGTTCTGGAAGAGCATCCCGGTCTCCTTCCGCAACGGGACGAGTTGTTCCTCGTTCAGCCGGGCGAGGTCCTTGTCGCGAAACCAGACCTCGCCCGCGTCGGGCTGCATGAGGGCGATGATGTGCTTGAGCAGGACGCTCTTGCCGCCGCCGCTGCGCCCGATGATGACCATCTTCTCGCCCTGCCGGATTTCCAGGTCGACGCCGCGGAGCACCTTTTGGCGGCCCAGTTTTTTTTCCACCCCGACGAGTCGTACGAGGGGCGCGGCTTGAGTTTCGTAAGTTGGCATGGACACGAGGGGAATCAGAGGATGGCGTTGAGCAGGAAGGTGAAGAAAAAATTGGCGATCAGGACGATGATAAAGGCGTCAACCACCGATTCCGTCGTCGCCAGTCCCACGCCTTCCGCGCCCTGGGAGGATTGCAGACCCTTGTTGCAGCCGACCAGCAGGATGATGAGCCCGAAAAAGAAGCCCTTGACGACGCCGATCCAGATGTCCTTGTCATGCGTGAATTTCTCCGTGTTGTTCCAGTAGTAGACGCCGGGCACGGCGAGGATGTGGACGGCGACGAAGTACCCCGCCCCGACGCCGCAGGTGATCGCCAGCCCGACGAGAATGGGCAGGGAAATTATCATGGCGAGAAAGCGGGGCACGATGAGGTATTCGGTCGGATAGACCGCGAGCGCGCGCAGGGCGTCGATCTGCTCGGTGATTTTCATCGTGGCCAGTTCCGCCGCCATGGCCGAACCGACGCGGCCCGCGATCATCAGGGCGCACAAAACCGGGCCGAGTTCGCGGCACATGGCGATGGCCACGACCGGTCCGACGGCGGAGCTCATCCCGAGGCTGCGGAACTGGAATTCGCACTGGGCGGCGAAGACGGCGCCGATGAAGCCGCCGGTGATGATGACGACGGGAACCGATTTGGCCCCGATGAAATCGATCTGCCGCACCAGGAGCCGGAAGCGGATCGGGTAACGGAACAGGCAGCGGACGATGTCCTGAAAGAGGAAGACGAGCTGGCCTCCCATCTGGAGCATCCCGATAAAGCGGGCGCCCAACTGCTGCGCATATCTGGTCATGGTGAAACCGTAGCGCGAGCCGGAAGAGAGACAAGGAGTTCTGTGGGCGGGCCGGGGACGGCGGAAGGGGTTGGCTTGAATGGCCTGGGGGGCCTATTTTTTTCCTAATAATGCACCTTACAAATGTGCTATACAGGTGTATAGTAGGCTTATGAACAAAAATGAGTCTTCAGAAGATAAGCGCGGATCGGGGCTTCCGCCGAATCCACATCAATTGGGATGCTTTGTTGGTACTCCGGATGTCTCAAACCCGTGGGTAATAACTGATGAAGGGCTACAGGCTTCCCTACCCGCACGGCTCGGCCAAACCAGTTCCGAGGGTGCCACCGAAAAACCAGCATCGCCTCCTGATTCCCCTTAATCAATAAATCAACCGTAATCTGTTTCTGGATGCCTTCATAATCGATGGTTATGCGGCAACTAGAAAGTTTCATTCCCCTCAAACTCTATCTTATTCAATTTCAAAATGTCCACTCTCCTTCCAACTCCAAAAGAATTAACGCTAGATCAGATTCAGCAGCACTTTTCAACCGATGCTCAGGCCCGGCAATATCTGGAAGCCGTCCGCTGGCCTAACGGCGTTGTTTGCCCGCATTGCAAAAATGCCGATCAATCCAAGTTCTGGAAACTGGAAGGCAACAAGGAGAAGAAAATTCGGGAGGGTATTAGGCAATGCGCTGCGTGCGGGAAGCAGTTTACCTGCACGGTAGGCACGATTTTTGAGGACAGCAAAATCCCGCTCCGCAAATGGCTACTCGCGTGGTATCTCATGTGCTCATCCAAAAAAGGGATCAGCGCGTGTCAGATTCAGCGAATGCTAGATTTAGGAAGTTATCGGACAGCCTGGATGATGATGCACAAGATCAGGCACGCACTTCGCGATCCGATTTTTGTAAATAAGTTAGGCGGAACGGTCGAGGTGGACGAAACCTACATCGGCGGAAGAAAGCGTGGAATGGGCCGTTGCTACAAAGGCAACAAAACCGCCGTTGTTTCCCTGGTAGAGCGCGGCGGCAGCGTGCGCTCCAAAACGGTTCCAATTGTAACCGGCAAAAACATCCGCTCTTTTCTCACGGCTAACGTGGATAAATCAACGGACATCATGACGGACAATTACCAAGTTTATCCAATAGCAACGAAGGGGTTTAAATCTCATCAATCAGTCAATCATCACAAGAGGGAATTTGTGCGCGGGAACGTCCACACAAACACGGTAGAAGGCTACTTTTCCCTCTTAAAGCGTGGCGTCATTGGAACGTTCCATCATGTGAGCAGGAAACATCTCCCGCTCTACCTGTCCGAGTTCGATCATCGGTACAGCAATCGAAATGTCACGGACGGCGAGCGCACGGTGAACGCGCTTAAGAAGATGGAAGGTAAGCGATTGACCTACAAAAAGTCGATCAAAACCGGGCCTTAGAAAAAGCAATAAAAAACTCCTTGCTCTCAAAATAAGGTCGAGGCAGGATTTGAACCTACAACCTCCTCCTGATCCCTCCTGCCGTTAACAGTTGAGATCGTCAAGAGGCGCTCGTTCCATTCGAGCTGCTCGACCATACTGTTTTAGAAGATTTTCTTTCCCCCTCAAGCCTTTTATGGCCAACAAACCCAAAGTCCTGTCTTTGAAGATGGACTTTGACGAGGCGATGAGGCTGGCGGTACAAGTCAAGCCGATGCCTAAGCAGAAAAAGGTTAAGCCTCTCAAGAAGTAGCTCGGGGTTTTCGTTTGCGTGCCGTTGCCTGTAAAATCATGGTAAGCTCGGCGTCGTCCATTTTAGGCAGTCCTTGAAACAAGACACCGCTCGAAATCTTAAGCCGCGCAACGATTATCGCCAAGGTAGATGCTCCGAAATCTCGCTTTCCGGCTTCGATGTAGCCGAGCGTTTTCCAATGAATGCCAAGGACTTCCGCAAGACTCTCTTGAGTCATTCCTCGCCGTAGGCGTTCCTTGCGGATGTTTTCCCCGATAACCCGTAGAATTTGGCTGCGCTTCACCCTCCATTATGGAGCACATTTACTCCTTGCCTAACACCGCAGATATGCTCTACTCGCTGCATGGAGCAGATGTACTCCGTTGCGGAGGAGCAACCCATTCTTTGCGGGGAAGAGGCACGGAAGGTTTACCGACTCGCTTATTACCAGCGTCGCGTAAACCAAGTTTTCGGAATGTTTATCATTTTTAGCTTGGGCGTTTCTCTTGGTGAAGGCTTCGGTCTTGCTAAAGAAAGCCTGCCGATAAGCATCATTATTTTCTGCGTATTGTTAGCCTTCCCTTATGGAGCCTATTGTTTCCTTCGCCTCAAGGCCGGAATTTACACTTGGTGGCTCGCTCCATTCGTCTGTCTTTTTTGTCTTTTTCCGCCCTTTCTGTTCTTTGAATTGATTCTTTCTTGTTTTACGCTCCGGAAAATTTATCGAGAGCACGGCATCCCAACAGGCCTATTTGGAGTAAGTGCGCAAACCCTACGAGAAATCAAAGACCATTTTTAAAGGAATTCCATGACCAATCCACCAAATCTTCCAAATCCATCAAATATTCCTTCTGCCTCCGATCCTCTCCGTCCAGGCCGAGCATACGACGCCGCAAAGATACTGGATGTGGGCGACCGAGTTTTATCCAGAGGTCGAGCAATTCTTTCCTACGACTTAAAGGAAGCCGAGTTTTATCCGCACGACGAAGCGCGGCTTCACACTGTTCAAGAGAGTGCAAAAAATCTACTTCTGAGCGCAAGAGGCCCAAAGATACTAATTCGCGATATTCTGGATTGTGCAGATCAAACCGACCATTTAACACACTGGCATGTAAGATTTGCATGATCCCAGTGCCCATAAGCCTAAAACGAGTATTGTTGAGGGAATGGAACCAGCTTTGGTTGATTAGGCACTTGGATTCCAGTATTGGTTGTAAGAGCTTTGTTCACATTACCGTATGCGCTCATCGCATCATTCACTATGCTCATCTCATTTGCCCAATTCAGTGCATCTGCGCCTCCGACAGCATTCTGCGCCAAAGCGTCTGTTGCCGGAGAAGCAGAAGCCGGAAAGGCTGTTGGTGGGGTGAGAGGAGTATTGGCTGGCGCATTAAGAGGGATGGCCTGCGGGGGAGTTGGTGATGGGGAACCTGCACACATTCTATGACTAAGTTAATCATCTTCTATACTTTAAACAATTCAAAAATAATGAAGCCTACTCTCCTTCTAGGCATTGCAATCCTTCTGACGGGGTGTGGCAGCTATGGCTCCAAGACGGCGCTGGGAGACACGGTTTATGCTCCTGTTGAGCCTGCAAAGGTTGATCTCTTGTTTGGCCCTCCAGACAAGCCCTACAAAGTCATCGGAGTAGTCTCGGCTGATGGAGGGACGTGGACAACCCCTGGGCAGATGTACAAAAAACTGATCAAATGCGCTGCCGACTTAGGCGCGGACGCCGTGATTATAACTGGGGAAGGGAGTTACGGAACTTTAGGCCTTCCCGGAACTACGACAACCTTTGAATCAGCTTCTGCAACCGCATACGGCAATACGGTTGATGCCTATGGCAATGCAACAACTGTTTCTGGGCCAAGTTATGGGGCCGTTTTGCCGAGGGATAAAGGGCTAGCAATTAAGTTCATCAAAGAATGACGGCATCGGAGATTAGGCGCGAGCTTTTCGATGTTGTTGGCTTTATCGGCGAAGAAGCGTTATTCCGTAAAATCACAGAAGCAAGAAGATTACTTTTTGTTAGGAGCGGTTCTGATTTTCCAGAAATCATCTTAATCCAATCGTGGAAAGATGACCTCAAATTAGAAGAGGCAAAACCATTATTATTTATGATTCGCGCCCAGGAGCTTTATGCCAATCAATTTTTCGATGAGGCACAAGCCTACGAAGCGCTCGCTGTTAAGCTTCTAAAAACTTTCAGTTGAAATTGAAAATCACGCCTCTATTCTTGGAAAAGAGAGGCCGAGGTTTTTATCCCTCGGCCTCCCAAAGGACTGGTCGCCAAGACAGGCTTAAGGCAGCCGACTTAAAATCGGCCTTTACGTTCACGCGTAGCGTGGGTTCAAATCCCACCCAGTCCGGCGGTTTTCTTTCCCACGCCTATAACTTTTAAGCCTACTTTGGAAAAAGCAATAAAAAACTTTCATTCTTTATCTGGAAATTCCCCGTAAACATTCGGTACAGGATCGACTTGCGCTATTACATGAATTTTTCCTAATAAAGTATGGAAGAACCGATAAGGCAGCAGAACGTGAGACGGCTTTTCGGAAAACGCTAAGTCTACTGCACAACAGTCAAAAAGAGTTTGAAAAGGAGGGCCTTTTAATCGTGCGTCCTGCCAAGCACGGAACGCTATGGCCCGCAAGTCTACTTTGCGCTGCACATCATCTGGTTGTCGTAAAAGGATTGCAACAGCCAACGATAGAACAACTAAGGGAATCGGTAGCTTTGTTCGAAGAAAGAATCTAGCTAATTTACACATAAATGAATTGAGCATAAGCAACATTTGTTTAGTGCATGATTGCGATTTTTTTAGTCGATGCTGCACATTGAGGGGATTTAAGGGCCGGGGGATTACATCGGTTCCATGGAGAGAAATGAGATCGTCATGGGCGGGTGGGGGAGGGTAGGTTGAGCAAAGTCGAAATTAATGGCAGCGATTCTGAAACGGGCGGAGAACGGCGTCGTCGCAGGGCGGGGGCGGCGATGGGCGGTGTGCGTTGTGATTTTCGCATTGTGGGCCGGGCCGGGGGGCGCGGCGCGGGCGGACGACGCGGGGGCGTCGACGAATGGGGTTGGGGCGCCGCCGGCTCCGCTGGTTCCGCCGCCGCGGTTGCCGCCGCTGCCTTCGGCTCTGTCGACGAATCCGGGGTCTTCGACTTTTTTGCAGCTTCATCCGGAGGTGGCCGCGCCGGCGCCGGGCGAGCAGCCGGGTCTTTCGTTGCGACCCGATACTTCAGGGAGCAATGCGCCTCCTGAGATAATCGGTCCCGAAGGCCCCGATACCTCGATGTCTTTCTTGCGCGAATCGAATCCGGTGGCGGAAGGCGAGGACCTCGCGGCGCACCTGCTGGTGGTCTACAATACGAACGACGGGGAGAGCAAGGGGCTTGCGGAGTACTACGCGGAGCGGCGGAAGATTCCGGCGGAGCGGGTTTTTGGGATCGCGGCGCCGCTGACGGAGGAGATCACGCGGGCGCAATACGACGAGACGATCCGGTCGCCGATCGTGTCGTACCTGACGCGGAACGACTGGATGGTGCGGGAACCGGAGCGGGCGCAAATCGGGGCGCGGGCGCTCGATTTGCTTGTGGCGACGCGGAACGATATCTGGGCGATCGTGCTGATGCGCGGGGTTCCGCTGAAGATCGCGCCGGATCCGAGCGACGAGGACGGGATGGAGGACGCGCCGGAATTGCAGACGAACGCGGCGGCGGTCGACAGCGAGCTGGCTCTTTTGCCGGTCTTCGGTCTGCCGAAGGGGGGCTATGTGCCGAACATTTTTTTCGACGACCGGATCGCGGGGATAAAGCGGCTGGGGCCCGCGTTGGCGAGGAGCATGGTGCTGGTGACGCGGCTGGACGGTCCGAAAGCGTCGGACGTGCGGCGGATGATCGACGAGTGCCTCGATGCGGAGAAGAACCGGCTGGCGGGGCTGGCGGTGATCGACAGCCGGGGGATCACGGACGCGAAAAACAATTATCTTATCGGAGACGCCTGGCTGCGGAGCGCGCGGGACCTGCTGGTGAAGGAGGGTTGGGAGGTGAAGTTCGACGACAAGCCGGAGGTGCTTCCGGCGACCGATCCGTGCAACCGGGTGGCGCTTTACCTGGGCTGGTACAACGAGGGGGCGACGGGGCCGTGGGTGACGGCTCCGAAACGGTTTGTGCCGGGGGCGATCGCGTATCATCTTCACTCGTTCAGCGCGACGACGGTGCGGAGCGCGACGGCGGGCTGGGTCGGCCCGCTGATCGCGCACGGGGCGGACGCGACGATGGGGATGGTGTATGAACCTTATCTGGGGCTGACGCCGCACCTGGATATTTTTACGCGGCGGCTTCTCAACGGCGATTACTTTGCCGAAGCGGCGTACGCCTCGATGCCGGGTCTTTCGTGGATGGAGACGGTGGTGGGCGACCCGCTCTACCGGCCGTTCCGGGCGCCGCTCGATCCGGCCCCGGCGGCGGCGGGTGTTCCGCATACGGAACACGACGACTGGCTTTTTTTGCAGGAGGCGCGGCGGGAGATCGCGACGGGGAGGATGGAGGCGACGACCGACAACCTGGAGCGGGCGCTGAACGTTCCGGGGGCGGGGCCGGTTGCGGAGGAGGGGTTGGGCGATCTTTTGGAAAAGCTGAACGAGGCCGCGGCGGGGTCTTGCGCGGAGGAGGCTTACAAGAAGGCGCTGGCGGGGGAGAGGGTCGGGGTGGACCGGATACGGGTGGGATTGAAGCTGGCGCAGTGTTACAGCAATCGCGGCGAGGAGGCGCGGGCGCGGGCGGAGTTGGAGTCGTTGCGGGAAGCCGACCCGGAGGAGGCGCAGCGTTTCGGGGTTTCCCCGGCGTTGGATTTGACGCCGGTTGCACCGGTGAATTCGGCGGGGGGCGACAAGCCGTCGGCTCTTCCGCGGCCGCCGTCGCCGCCGAAGCCGACTCCGGTTTCGCAGTAGGAGGGGTTTCGCACGGAGGGCTGAAGAGGACTGAAGAGGTTTTTGTTGAGGCGGTTGGAGTGTTGATTTTGTTTTCGGGAAATCGGGTTGGCGCGAAATGGAATTTTGCGGGGAACGAGGTCCTGCGGACGGCGGTAAACTTGGGAACGAGGGGGGAAGGCACCGTCGCGAGGGCCTGCGACGGCTACCGGGAAACACCGCCGCCCGGCGTGCGGCGGCTACCGGGAAAGTAGGAGGGGCTTGCTTTTTGCGGCGGCGGGAGTAGGGTGGGAAATCCCACCTGGCGAATTATGGTTACGACGATCGAGAAGGAATACACCGTCCACCTGGACACTAAAAACAGGTTCACGCTGCGCGGAGCCAAAACGAGATTCTACCGGGTGAAAGTTCTGAAAGGCGGACACGTCGTTCTTTCTCCGCAGAAACTCGTTCCAGGCTCGAAGATTTCCAAGGATACGTTGTGTCAAATCGCCGAGTCGATCCGCAATTTCAAAAGGGGAAGAGTCAGCGGGCCGATTGATGTTGCCGCGGCTCGGGAACTTCTTCGCGGATGACCTTTCAGATTTTCATGGGCCATCCTGAGATGGAGGCTCTCTGGAAGGAGCTATTGGACAAGTCCCGACGGAACAAGCTTTCCTCAGATGAAAGAGAATTCCTTGATAAATGGAGCAAGGCCCTCGGGTACCTGAGCCAAAATCCGAAGCACCCCGGCTTGCAAACCCACGAGATCGACGATCTTTCCAGAAAATTCGGCATGAAAGTCTGGCAAAGTTATCTCGAAAACAATACTCCCGGCGCAGGCAGGATCTTTTGGGCCTACGGCCCCGACCGCCGGCAGATCACCATTTTAGCGGTCGAGCGTCATCCGGAGAGTGGCAAACGCAAAGCTTACGAACGTGTTCATCTTTCCCGTTTCCCCAAACCGGCGGCCAGTTCGGAGAACCCGCGGGATAAAAGGAGGCTTCCCTAGGTGTGTGGATATTCAGATCGCGTCGCTCCGAGAATGATTTTTGTAGCGGCAGAGTCGCGCGATTTGAGGGGAATGGGACATATGGGCCTGATGGGATGGTTGGGCGATAGTTGCCACGGGAAGGGCGGAATAGTTGGAGATCCTTCGACAGGCTCAGGATGACAGGCTTTTAAAAGAGTCGCGGACGCGACTTCGCCGCCCAGCGTGCGACGGCTACCGGTAAAGTTGGCGCGAAATGGAATTTTGCGGGGAGCAACGGGCGTTCCCAAGCTCCTGCGGAGGGCGGTAAACTTGGGAACGAGGGGGGAAGGCACCGTCGCGAGGGCCCGCGACGGCTACCGGGAAACACCGCCGCCCGGCGTGCGGCGGCTACCGAAGGCGCGAATGGGTCCATGCGCGCATTCGCGTCCCAACTCGATTCGTGACTTTTTTCGCAAGATGGGATAGTTCCTGCTGTTCACGGATCAGGAGTTTGTTCCATGTCGATTCACGCCGCGCTGACCCACGTCACCCATTACCGTTACGAAAAGCCAATTTCGCTCGGGCCGCAGGTCGTGCGCCTGCGTCCCGCCGTCCATTGCCGGACGCCGATTCTCAATTACACGCTCAAAATCACGCCTGAGACGCACTTCATCAACTGGCAGCAGGACCCGCAGGGGAACTTCCAGGCCCGGCTCGTTTTTCCCGAAAAGACCGACGAGTTCAAGGTCGAGGTCGAACTCACCGCCGACATGGCGACGATCAACCCCTTCGATTTTTTCGTCGAGGATTCGGCCAAGGAATTTCCCTTCAGCTACGACGCCATCCTCGCGCACGAGCTGAGGCCCTATCTCGAACTCGAAACGCTCGGGCCGCGTCTCCGCTCCTTTCTCCACAGAATTCCCCGCGCCAAGCGCAACACGATCGATTTTCTCGTCGAACTCAACGGCCTCGTCCACAATGAAATCAAATACGTCGTCCGGATGGAGCCGGGCGTGCAGACGGTCGAGGAATCGCTTGGGCTCAAGAGCGGTTCGTGCCGCGATTCGGCGTGGCTGCTGGCGCAGGTCTGCCGCCAGCTCGGCCTCGCCGCCCGGTTCGTCTCCGGCTACCTCATTCAATTGACCGCCGACGTGAAGCCGGTCGACGGCGGCGCGGCCGGTCCTGAGGCCGACTTCACCGATCTCCACGCCTGGACCGAGGTCTATCTTCCCGGCGCGGGCTGGGTCGGTCTCGACCCGACCTCGGGCCTGCTCACCGGCGAGGGCCACATCCCGCTGGCCGCCACGTCGGACCCCGAGACCGCGGCGCCGATCACCGGCTCGCACGAAGACACCGACAACGTCGAGTTCGATTTCCACATGGCCGTGACGCGCGTGGTCGAAACGCCGCGGGTGACTCTTCCCTACAAGGAAAGCCAATGGCGCGAGATCGAGGGCCTGGGCCGCTCGATCGACGAAAAGCTCGCCGCGCTCGACGTCCGCCTGACCATGGGCGGCGAACCGACTTTCGTCTCCACCACGAACCGCGACGGTCTCGAATGGAACTTTACCGCGTTGAGTCCCGAAAAGCAGATGAAAGGGGAAAAACTCCTCAAGCGTCTCCGCGACCGTTTTGCGACCGGCGCGCTTCTTCACTACGGCCAGGGCAAGTGGTATCCGGGCGAATCGCTTCCGCGCTGGGCCTACGGCTGCTACTGGCGGAAGGACGGGGAGGCGATCTGGACGAAGGAGGATCTCGTCGCTGAAACCGGCACGAATTACAAAGTCACACCGGAACATTCGGGCTATTTTCTCCGCAAGCTCGCCGACCGGCTTAGCCTCGACCCGAAGTGCGTCCACGACGCCTATGAGGACGTCTACCACTACCTTTTCGAGGAGGCGCGGCTCCCCTACAACGTCTCGACCCTTGACGCCAAAATCAAATCCGAGGAGGAACGCGCCCGCCTCGCGCGGGTCTTCGCCAAGGGCCTGGATTCTGTTGTCGGCCACGCGCTCCCCGTCCTGCGCGCCACGTGGCTGCCCGACCAGCCGTGGAAATCGACCGTCTGGCAACTGCGCACCGAGCGGCTCATGCTCATCCCCGGCGACTCGCCGATGGGCTACCGCCTTCCGCTCGAATCGCTCCCCTGGGCCGCGGCCAGCGACGCCGTGCAGATTGTCGAGCAGGACCCGACCGAGCGCCGTCCCCCGCTGCCGCCCGCCGCGCAACGGAGCCGCAAGCGGATGGTCGACGGCAGGCTGGTCAGCGATTATCCGCCCGTGCCGGTCGGCCAGCCGGACGTCAACGTCGTCCGCACCTCGATCTGCGCCGAGCCGCGCAACGGCATTCTCCACGTCTTTATGCCGCCCACCGGGACGGCGGAGGATTACCTCGACCTCGTCGCCGCCGTCGAGGAGACCGCCTCGGAGATGGGCCTGCCCGTCCGCATCGAGGGCTACACTCCGCCGCACGATCCGCGCATCCGGCAATTCAAGATCACGCCCGATCCGGGGGTCATCGAAGTCAATCTCCAACCCTCCGACAACTGGCCGGAACTCGTCCGCCATACCGAAGTCCTCTACGAGGAGGCGCGCCACTGCGACCTCGGCGCCGAAAAATTCCTCCTCGACGGACGCCACGTCGGCACCGGCGGCGGCAACCACATCGTGCTCGGCGGCGCGACCGTCACCGACAGCCCCCTTTTGCGCCGCCCCGACCTGCTGCGCAGTCTCGTCGGCTACTGGCAGAACCATCCGGCCCTCTCGTATCTTTTCTCCGGCATCTTCCTCGGCCCGACGAGCCAGATGCCCCGGATCGACGAGGCCCGCAACGACGCCCTCTACGAATTGCAGATGGCCTTCGACCAGGTGCCCGATTTCGGCCACGTCCCGCCCTGGCTGGTCGACCGCATCTTCCGCAACATTCTCACCGACGTCACCGGCAACACCCATCGGGCCGAATTCTGCATCGACAAACTGTTCGATCCCGGCGGCGCCTCGGGCCGCCTTGGTTTGCTCGAATTGCGCAGCTTCGAAATGCCGCCGCACGCGCGCATGAGCCTGACGCAGCAGCTCCTGATGCGGGCCGCCGTCGCGCGGTTCTGGGAAAAGCCCTACAAGGTTCCGCCCGTCCCGTGGGGAACGCAGTTGCACGACCGCTTCCTCCTGCCCCATTTCTGCGCGCAGGATTTGCACGACGTTCTCGACGATTTTAAGCGGGGGGGGTATCCCTTCAAGACCGGGTGGTTCACGCCCCATTTCGAATTCCGCTTTCCCGTCCAGGGCGAAGTCGCCTACAACGGCGTCAACCTCGAACTCCGGACCGCGCTCGAGCCGTGGCACGTCCTTGGCGAAGAGGGCACGCCGGGCGGCACCATCCGCTACGTCGATTCCTCGGTGGAAAAACTCCAGGTGAAAATCGACAACGCGGTCGAGGGACGCCACGTCGTCACCTGCAACGGCCGCCGGGTCCCGCTCCATCCGACCGGCACGGCGGGCCAGTTTGTCGCCGGCGTCCGCTACCGCGCCTGGCAGCCGCCCGAGGCGCTCCATCCCACGATCGGGGTCGACGCGCCGCTCACCTTCGACATCATCGACGGCTGGACGGGCCGTTCCCTCGGCGGATGTGTCTACTACGTCTCGAGCCCCGGCGGCCGCAACTGGACCACCATGCCCATCAACGCCAACGAAGCCGAAGGCCGCCGCCTCTCGCGCTACCGCGCCTTCGGCCACACGCCCGGACCCATGTTCGTGCCGCCGCTGCCCCCGGCCCGGGCCGACTTCCCATTGACGCTCGATTTGAGGAAGAGATAGCAGGGCTTGCAAGACTCCCCGGCTCATATTCATGTGCAAGTCTCACCCGTCCAATTTCCTTTTCCAGCTATGGCACATCACTTGCTGGAAGCAACTCTTTAGTCCCGGCGATCTATGAGCCAAATTCAATCCGAGGAGATGTACCGCAGTATCTTCGAGAATGCCATCGAGGGCATTTTCCAGACGACGCCCGGCGGCCAGTACCTCAACGTCAACCCGGCGCTGGCGAAAATGTACGGGTACGATTCGGTCGAGGATTTGATCGTGGGCCTCACCGTCATCGACAACCAGCTCTATGTCGATTCCAACCGCCGGCCCGAATTTGTCCGGCTGATGAAGGAGAACGGCGCGGTGCGCGGCTTTGAGGCGGAAATCTACCGCAAGGACAGGTCGACCATGTGGATTTCCGAAAATGCCCGCTGCGTGCGCGATGCGGGGGGCAACATCGCCTACTTCG
This sequence comes from Methylacidiphilales bacterium, assembly GCA_035948935.1. Taxonomy (GTDB): domain Bacteria; phylum Verrucomicrobiota; class Verrucomicrobiia; order Methylacidiphilales; family UBA1321; genus JABDGH01. The sequence continues at coordinate 439,040 of DASZIP010000034.1, forward strand.
AGGGCATGGTGGAGGACATCACCGAGCGCAAACGGCTCGAGGCCGAGCTCCACGCGTCGGGGCAAAATCTCGCGGCCCTCATCAACAACATCGACGACTCGATCTGGTCGATCGACACCGCCTACCGGCTCGTCACGTTCAACGCGACCTTCAGCAACAGTTTCGAGGAGATGTTCAACATCAAGGTGAAGGTCGACGATGTCGTCATCGACCTTCTCCCGCCCGATTGGCGCGCCGAGGACATCGCCCTTTACGACCGCGCCCTCGCCGGGGAAAAATTCATCGTCGAACGGCGCTTCCAGTTCCTGGGGGAGGAGCGTTACTTCGAAATCTCCTACAACCCGATCCGCACCAACAACGCCGTCAACGGCGTCGCCGTCTTCAGCAAGGACATCACCGAACGCCAGCGCGCCCACATCGCCCTTCAGGCCGCCATGGTCGCCGCCGAATCGGCCAACCGCCTCAAAAGCGAATTTCTCGCCAACATGAGCCACGAAATCCGCACTCCCATGAACGGCGTCATCGGCATGACCGACCTCCTCCTCATGACCGACCTCACGCACGAGCAGCGCGAGTTTGCCCGCACCGTCCGCATCAGCGGCGAGTCCCTTCTGGTCGTCATCAACGACATCCTCGACTTTTCCAAGATCGAGGCCGGCAAGCTCGACCTCGACATCACCGACTTCGATCTCCGCGAGGTGATCGACAATACGATGGACCTCCTCGCCGCGCAGGCGCACAGCAAGGGCCTCGAACTCGCCGCCTTCATCCGGCCGGAAGTCCCGCTTGAACTGCGGGGCGATCCGGGCCGCCTGCGCCAGGTCGTCAACAACCTCGTCGGAAACGCCGTCAAGTTCACCGCCCAGGGCGAAGTCGTCGTCAACGTCACCCGCATCAGCGAAAACGCCACCCACACCGTCCTCGGCTTTGAAGTCCGCGACACCGGCATCGGCATCGAGCCCAAGGCGCAGGCCCGGCTCTTCCGCGCGTTCAGCCAGGCCGACGGTTCCACCACCCGCAAATACGGCGGCACCGGCCTCGGCCTCGCCATCTCCCAAAAGCTCGTCGGACTCATGAACGGACAGATACGCGTCGTCAGCGAGCCGGGCAAAGGCTCCTCGTTCTCCTTCACCGCCGAATTCGAGAAACAACCCGTCGCCCTCAAATCGGTCGCGCGGCACGACCTCTCCGGCCTCCACGTCCTCATCGTCGACGACAACGCCACCAACCGCGAAATCCTTGATCATCACACCCGCGACTGGAAGATGAGGAGCGGCCTCGCGGCCGGCGGCCGGCAGGCGCTCGAAATGTTGCGCAACGAAAGCGCCTCCGACCCCTACGAGCTCGCCATTCTCGACATGCAAATGCCCGAGATGGACGGCTTGATGCTCGCCACGACGATCAAGAACGACCCCGCCATCGCCTCGGTGCGCCTCATCATGCTCACCTCGCTCGGCAACCAGCTCGACGCCGACGACATGAAAAAAGCCGGGATCGAGGCGTGCGTGCTCAAACCCGTCAAGCAATCGCGGCTCTTCAGCCGTGTCGCCGAAGTCATGGCCGGCCACGAGCCGCTCACCCGCAAAAAAACGCAGACGTCCACCCTCTCGATGAAGTCGCCGGTCACGACGCCGGCCGGCCCGGGCCGCAAACCGGTCCGCATCCTCCTGGCCGAGGACAACATCATCAACCAGAAAGTCGCCCTCGGCCTCCTCAACAACATCGGCTACGGCGCCGACGTCGCCGCCAACGGCCTCGAAGTCCTCTCCGCCCTCGATGCCAGGCCCTACGACCTCATTCTCATGGATTGCCAGATGCCCGAACTCGACGGCTACGAGACCACCCAGCGCATCCGCGGCCGCCCCGACGCCGGTTCCATGCGCATCATCGCCATGACGGCCAACGCCATGCGCGGCGAAAGCGAAAAGTGCCTCGAAGCCGGCATGGACGACTACCTCAGCAAGCCCGTCCGCCTCGAGGCCCTCCGCGACATGCTCGCCCGCTGGATGCCCGAGAAAAAGGGGTAGGGACGCGAGTCCCTTCGCGTCCCAAAAAAATGAAAACAGACTATCTCAAATTTGTGCGATGGAGCGATGAGGACAACCTCTACATCGGGTACTGCCCCGATTTATTCATCGGCGGGGCATGCCATGGCAAAGACGAACGCAAGGTTTATGCCGAACTGTGCCGCCTGGTTGCCGAGGACCTTCGGCAAAGACGCCGCGAAAAGCAGTCCCTCCCTCGTCGCGAAGCCATCGTCGCCTTGACGGTCGGCGTTTGATTTCCTTCCTCCTCGTTCCCAAACTTACCGCCCTCCGCAGGAGTTTGGGAACGGACTTGTCGGCGCAACTCCCTTGCCGCACGATTCCATTCCTACCGCAGCTTCCTTCTTCCATGCACTCATGCCGGCCATCCCTTTGGCGCGTGCTTGCCGCCGCCCACCTTTACAGCTCAAGTTTGGCTGGGATGGCGAATCGCGCGCCAATCCCCCCAATTTCATTGCACCGGTTGAAATTGTAAGTGAAGATTTTATTTATGCGCATGGCACCGAGTTTCTTTTTCCTCGTGTTTTTTGGCTCCGCTTCGATGGCATTCTCCGCGGACGCGCCTGGCACAGCCGTAACGAATCATGCCCGGTTCACGGTCATCACTCCCAACCTGATCCGGATGGAATATGCGCCGGACGGAAAGTTTATCAATTCACCCTCCTGGTTCGCCGTGAATCGAACCGCCCGCTACGCCCAAGCCCGGATCACCAACAATAATGGAAAGGTCGACATCGATACCGGGGCGATCCACCTCACCTACCAGGACGACGGGACCCCCTTTTCCCCCGATAACCTCCAGGCCGAAATCAAGAAGGGCAACGACACGGTTCCCTGGAAGCCGGGCATGACCTCAACGCAGAATTTGGGCGGCACGATTCGCACTCTGGACCAGATTTTCGGCGCGGTGCCCCTGGATGACGGCATTCTTTCGCGCGATGGCTGGTATCTACTCGACGATTCCCAGTCCCCGCTCTTCGTCGGCGATTGGATTCAGGAGCGTCCCAAGAACGGCGCTTTCGATTGGTATCTCTTCGGCTACGGCCTCGATTATCCGGCGGCATTTCACAGCTTCACCGCGGTCGGCGGCCCGGTTCCGATGCCGCGCAAATATACCCTGGGGATCTGGTATTCGCGGTTTTGGCCCTATTCGGCCGATGAGTTCAAGCAGATCGTTCAGGAGTACACCGACCACGACTTTCCCCTCGACATGATCGTGATGGACATGGACTGGCATCTCAGCAAGTCAAACATCCCCAATCTCGACTATTGGACCGGCTATACCTGGGACCGCAATCTAATCGCCAATCCGCCGTCCCTGCTGAGCTGGTTCCACGATCAGGGATTGCACGTCACTCTCAACGACCATCCCGCCGATGGGATTCAACCTCACGAAGAGATGTACGCCGACTTCATGCGGGCGATGGGGAAAGACCCCGCCTCCGGCGAGACGATCCCTTTTGATGCCGGGGACAAGCATTACCTCGACACCTTTTTCAAGTACTCCCATGTGCCGCGCGAGAAGGAGGGCGTCGATTTCTGGTGGCTCGACTGGCAGCAGTATCCCGACACCCGCAGTCTCCCCGACGTCACCAACCTTCAGTTGCTCAATTTTTACAACTACACTCGAAGCCAGGCGGACGGTTTGCGGGGGCAATCGTTCAGCCGGTGGGCGGGGTGGGGCGATCACCGCTATCCGATTCAGTTCTCGGGTGACGCGGACACCGGCTGGCCGATGCTCGCCTTCGAGGTTCCCTTCACCAGCACCGGCGGGAATGTCGGGGCCTTTTTTTGGTCGCATGACATTGGCGGCCACCATAACGGGAGAAACGAGGAATCGTACACCCGCTGGTGCCAGTTCGGCGCATTTTCGGCGGTGCTCAGGTCGCACTCGACTCGCGACGCCACGATGGACAGACGTCCATGGACCTACCCGGATTGGGCCGAGGCCTCGATGCGAAAATCGTTTCATCTCCGATCCGAGATGATGCCCTATCTTTATACCAGCGTCTGGCAGGGGACACGGAGTTCGGTTCCTTTTCTGCGCCCCCTCTATATCGATAATCCCGACGTCGAGCAGGCCTACCACAATGGCCAGGAATACCAGTTTGGAGATAATCTTCTGGTGGCTCCCATCGCGCAGCCCGGCGTGGGACCCAACCGCGTCGCCACCCAGGCCGTCTGGTTTCCCAAAGGCGATTGGTACGATTTCTTTACCGGAGAACGTTTCACCGGCCCGACCGAGGCCATAGCCGCTGATTCCATCGACACTTTCCCTCTCTATGTCCGCGGCGGGGTGCCTCTGCCCATGCAGGCTTACACGCCGCGTCCGGGCACCGCGCCCCTGATGGATATGGTTCTCCGCTGCTATCCCGGAGAGGACGGCAAGACGGGCACATCGGTCGTCTACGAGGATGACGGGGTCACCACGGGCTATGAGCACAGGGAGTTTGCCACGACCGCTCTATCTTATACGCGACAAGGGGACGTGATCACGGTCGTGATCGCGCCGACCCAGGGTTCCTTCCCAGGCCAGCCCTCGACGCGCCGTTGCGTGGTGGAGTTGCCCTGCATGGCAAAGGCGGACTCGTACAACTTCCCCGGCGCCAAATTCTCTTACGACGAAGCCTCCCTCACGAATCGCATCGAGCTTCCTGAAACTTCGGTGAGTCGGGGGGTGACCCTGGTCGTCCATGCGGCGGAGATCGATCCCGCCCTCGTCGTCAAGAGGGCCGTTGCGCAGCATTTGCAGGACTTGCTCGGACAGCCCTATGACACCTGGAAGGCAAGCAACACTCCGCTGCCTCCGGAAATGGACGCGGCTTTCAGCGCGGCAAAGGGTTTTGCCCTGGTCGAGCAAAATCTCCATCCCTACCTTCTGGGATCGGACACCGCTCTCCTTTACTGCCACAATCACCAGGACACTCCCGAAGCGGTTTCGGTGGCCATGGGAAACGCGTCGCCCACCCAGCTTTCTTTCCAGACCGGCGATCCGGTGGCGAAGGCTCCAACAGAAAGTGGATTGCCGCACGCTTTACCCGTGACCGTCACCGTTCCGGATGATTCGCCCAGTGGCGTAGTCCTCCACTCCCGGATGCCGGCTTATCACGATCTCAGCGACGATCTCGCCCTGAAAGCCACGGCGGAGGCGAGTTCCGGGAACGCCGCCGGAGCCATCGATGGCAAGATTGGGGGCTATCCGAACGATAGATCGCAGGAATGGACGAGCAACGGCGAAAGGGAAGGGGCCTGGATCAAGTTATCCTGGTCCAATCCCGTGAACGCGCAAGCCATCTGGCTCTACGACCGCCCCAATCCCAACGATCAAATATTGGCGGGGACGATCGAGTTCGATGACGGCACCAAGATGGACGTTGGCGCGCTGCCGAACGATGGGAGCCTCCCCTTCGAGGTTACCTTTCCCGCCAAGAGCATTCACTGGGTGAAGTTCACCGTGACCAAGGTTTCCTCAACGACCGAAAATATCGGCCTTTCCGAAATGGCCGTCCTGGGCGCGCCCTGAGCTATCGGAGCGCAAGGGCTGCCGTTACCTCAGTTCCAGCCAGATCGTCTTCGCGCCGTGGCCGGGAGGAAAATCGGCCGGCGGGGCGGCGGGAATGAAGCGTCCGCCACGGCCCGCGATTTTCAACGCGGCGCGCCCGGCCCGCTCGAGGTCGGCGACGCGCATCGCGGAATGGTTGACCGAAAGCAGGATCGCCGCGCCCGGCGCGGCCACTTCGAGCGCGAGCGCCACGAGCCGGTCGAAATCGCGTTGCACCTGAAACGCGGCGCCCGCCTGGTTCCGCGAAAACGTCGGAGGATCGAGGATGATCGCGTCGAATTTCTCCCCGCGCCGAGCCAGCCGCGGCAGGACGGCCAGCGCATCGTCGGCGATAAAACGATGGCCGGTCTTCGGGTCGAGTCCGTTCCGCTCGAAATTTTCCTCGCCCCGCGTCAGCGACCGCCGCGATAAATCGACGCTCATCGTCTCCGCTCCGCCCAGCGCCGCGACGACGGAAAACGAACACGTGTAGGCGAAGGTGTTGAGCAGCCGCTTCGGCTTCAAGCCGCGCAACCGCGCCCGGTTGGCCCGCTGGTCGATGAACAAACCGGCCGAATAGCCGCCCGCGAAATCGATTCCGTAACGCGCACCCGCTTCGCTCACCTCCGTTTCGAGCGAACCGCCCGCGTCACCGCCGAACAGCATCGGCGCGCCCCGCTCGGAGGCGTGCCGGGGCAGGTGCTTGCCGAAAACGCGCAGCGGGCGATAGGAGTAGACCGCGCAATGCCGGTCGATCTCGGCCAGCGCCGCGTCGCGTCCCGGCTCCGTCTGGTACGAAAGCAGCACATCGCGCCCAAAACGTTCCAGCCACATCTCCGGCCCCGAAGCGAGCCGGTGCGCGTCGGTCCCCTCCGCCGCCAGGGCCGACCAGACGGCGGGCGAAATCCATTCGAGGGCGGCGGCTTTTTCCGCGGCGGGCCGCGCCGGTCGCCTGCCGCGCTGAAAGGGGATCGCCTCGGGAGGAGTTTTCGGGCGGAATTTCATGCTTCATTCAAAATCGCGCCGGGTTTCGCTTTTCCCGCTTTCGGCTAGAGCCAGTGTTTGCGTTTCAGCCAAACGATAATCCCGGTCGTGGCGATGATGTCGACGATGATGGCGATCAGGTAGGCGTGGGGTGTCTTGTACTCGGGCATCTCAAAGTTCATCCCGTACCAGGTGCCGATGAGCAGCGTCGGTGTGGTGATGGCGGTGAACAAGGTCAGTATCTTGATGACTTCGTTCGTCTCGTAGGAGGCTTTGTTGAGGAAAACGTCGAGGGTCATGTAGAGCTGGTCGCTCAGGCTCGCGGCCGTGGTGTCGATCCGGTTCAGGTTGCCCTGGAGATCGCGAAAGTAGGGAAGCAGCACCGGCCGGATCAGCTTGAACTCGCCGCGGGCGAGCCGGTTCACCACGTCCCGCTGGGGCCGCACGATCTGTTGCAGGGCGGAGAGTTCCTTTTTGCGCTCGCGAAACTCGCGGATCACGGTCGGCTCGGAATCATTGGTGAGAAACACCGTGTCTTCCAGGGTCCCGATTTCGGTCGTGAGATCGTTGAGGACCGGTTGATAGGCGTCGACCATGGTATCGAGAAGAAAGTGGGCGAGCCGGTCCATGCCGCGCGTGATGGCGACCGGATTTTTCTGAATCCGTTCGATGGTGCTGGTGACGGTCGCGAGCGGTTCCGAGTGGTGGGTGACCAGAAACGATTTTCCGATGAAAAAATCGAGCTCCGTCGTGCGAAACTGCTCCTCCTTGTTGAACGCCACCGCGTGCATCACCAGAAAGAGATAATCTTCGTAGTCCTCGATCTTCGGATACCGGCTCACCGACAGACAATCCTCGATGGCGAGGGGATGGAACGCAAAGACCTCCTCGAGGATCGCGGTCGTTTCCTCGGGGGTCGGCGCGAACAGGTTGACCCAGATGAGGAGCCCCTTGTCGGCGCGAACCAGCCGCAGCGCGTCGGTGTCGAGGTTGCTGGCGACCAGCTTGCCATCATTGAATACAAAAGATTGAATCATAACGGGGTCTTCACTGACTAACTGGATATCGTGCGTGCGGCAATTCTTTTCGTAGAGGCCGTCCGAAAAATAGGCGTAGGTCACGTAACGAATCGAATTTGGGCCGAATCGAGGCGCGAACGACGAGGTCCTGCCGACGGCAGTAAGACTCCTTTCAACACCTGCGCCTATTTTTCGGACGGCCTCCAGGCAGACTCTATTTTTCCGTAGCGTTACGTAAAAACCAGATCGATCTCCGTTGCCGATCTGTAACATGCGTGAATAAACAGCCTTGCAAGGCCTCTCTAAAGTCGCTTTTATTATTGCCCACCTATGTCAAGCCGAGGTTCTCATCGCGGTCTAATAACTCTCTGCCTTTTATTGAGTTGCCGGTTGGTCGCGGCCATTGATGTAAGCAGCGTACCGCCTCCGTCGAATCCGGCGCCGCCAACGAATGTGCCGGCTCCGGGGACGCCGATCATGATCGCTCCGCCGAATCCGGCCACGTCAGATTTATCGGCTCCGGGGATGCCTGCCATGATGGCGCTGCCGGCGAATGGGGGTCCTTCTCTCGGGACCGATGCGAGTTCAAGCAGGAAATTTTACACGCTGACGGCCTCCCTGCGAGAAGTCTACGACGATAATGTCAACACCACGAACGTCAATCCGCAGTCGAGCTGGGAGACTATATTGTCGCCCAGCATCCTGGTCGATTTTCCGACGGCAGACGGCGATTTTTCGGCTCGCTACACTTTCAACGCGACTTATTACAGCAATTATGGTAACAATGGGGGCAGTAGCGGTGGCAATTCTTCAATCCAGCTCACCCACGAATTGGTCGCCCAGTACATGCATTCTTTCTCCAATCGTTTTAATCTCAGTTTAGCCGAACAATTCCGCTATTATGTCGAGCCGAGTTTATTCGAAAGCACGGGCACTGTTTACAATAACGGAGCTTATGTCGCCAATACGCTCAACGGGACGTTTGGCGCGCAGTGGACGCCCCTTTTTGGCACCACGACCACCTACGCCAACACGATCGTCCGATACGATGAGTCCGCCGTCGCCGATTCTCAGAACGACATCGAAAACACCGGCTCTGAAACCTTGAGTTTTGCCATTCTTCCCAAGATCAGCGTCGTTTTAGGTGGGATTGTGGATGACCTTTCTTACGACGACACTTCGCGAGGTTATACGAACTATACCGGTTTTGCCGGGGTGCAATGGCAGCCCCTCCCCAGTCTGAGCGTGTCGGCTCAGGGAGGCCTTTCGTACACTGAAATCGACCAAGGCCAACCCTTGATCTCGCCTTACGCGGCTTTATCGATCAATTGGATGCTCGGCGCCCGTAGCGCGCTTTCCTTCAGCTATTCCCACGACGTTGTTCCAACCGACGAATTTGATGCCAGCGGACAAATAGCCGACCGGTTCACTTCAAACTTCAGATACGACATTACGACAAACTTGTCGGCGCATCTGCAAGGAATACTAACTTCATCAAATGTTTCACAATCATTTATTAGTTCAGGATCCGGTATTAGTGCTTACAACGAAATTGACTATGCCGTCGATACTGGACTTACTTATCACTACAACAGTTATCTCAATCTTGATTCGGGCCTGATTTTCAGTGGTGTTTCGTCGCAACTTGATTATCGGGATTACACGCGTGATCAAGTCTATCTGGGGGTTCGTGGAACATATTGATGTTGTAACTTGGGAATGGTATGGTTTTGGGTTAGACTGCGGTGCTTGAATTTTTTATATGGCCGAAAATAGCGATCAGGTTCTTCATTTCAACGAATACTTTAAGATTATCCGCAATCGTCTGTGGATAATCTTTACGATCTTCATCTCAACCGTCGCCAGCGGGATTTACGTCACGAATTACGTCCTCGCCAAGGGTTACTCCGCAACGGCGGAGATTCAGATTCTCCCGAGTAACGAGACTTTCATTACGCCGGTTGGCCCCGGGGATGGCGGCGTCCAGCAACAGTTCGATCCGATCGATTTCCAGGCTGAGTTTGAAATCATGCAGTCATCCAAAGTCCTCATGCCGGTCATTACCGATCTTCAGCTCGATAAAACCTGGGCCAAACGTGAAAAGACGAGTTTGGACGCGTTGCCTCCCCAAGACGCGCTCGCGATCCTGAAGAAGAACATGAAGCTCGATTTTTCACGTGGATCGAACATCATCGACATCACGATTCTGAGCGAGGAGTCGGAGGAATGCGCCGATGTGGCCAACGCGATTGCCGACCGCTACAAAGCGATGCGCGAGGTCGAACAGGAGCAAAAGGACAGTCAGGGCATCGATGCCCTGCGCGATCAAATCCGGCAGCAGGAAAAAGTTGTCGATGACGCGAACACCGCGGTGGAAAACATGCGCACGGCCATGGGTAAGATTGACGTCAACGTCCCCAATGGCGCCGGCGCCAGCTATACCGACCTGGATCAACAGGATCTCGAATTGCGCAAGAAGGATTTGCTGGACGCGCAGGAGGAATACGACGCCCGCAATGTGCTGCTTGCAAACGTGATCAATCTGCCGGACGACAAATTTCTCGACACGCTGAACGGGATGGGGCAGGAACCGGCCAATATCGCCTCTTTGAGCTCGGATGTGTTGAGGGGGGAAACCGATATTGCGAATCTGCTCAAGAGCGGTTTGGGTGAGGATAACCTCGAGATTCTATCCCGGCGCGCGGAGATCGATGCGAAAAAGCAGCAGATCGCGGACCTCGTCGCCGGTTTGCGCAGCGCCATGACCGTGCAGACCAACGTGTCCAAGTCCCGCGTTGCTCTGCTGCAAGAACAGGTGGACCAACTTAAGGAAAGGGTTCGGACGACGACCACGAACCAACTCGTGCCCTTCCGTGACGCGCAACTCAAGCTCGAACGGCAGCAGACCCTTCTCGATGCCCTCAACGTCCGCCTGCAGCAGACGATTGTCGACAGCCAGCTCAAGCAAAGCCCGGTGCAGATCATTTCACGCGCCGACCCGCCGGAAAATCCGTCCAAGCCCAATAAGAATCTCAACTATGCGGTCAGCATTCTGGCGGGCCTGTTTGTGGGTATCGGTGTCGCCTTTCTCATCGAGTACCTGGACACAAGTGTCAAGACCATGGCCGACGCCGAAACGCTTTTGGGCCTGCCCGTGTTGACCGTCATTCCCAACAAGGGCGGCCCGATGCAGCTCATTCAGGATGCGGGGCGCCTGCCTCATGCGGAAGGGTACCGCATCCTTCGGGCCAAGCTTGATCTGAAGGTGCAGAACGGCATGGGACCGTCCCTGACGATGCTTAGCGGCGGCCCCGGAGAGGGTAAAACGACGACCACTTTAAACCTGGCCATCGTCTGCGCCCAAGCGGGCCAATCGGTGATTCTGGTCGACTGCGATCTGCGCCGTCCCGCTCTCCATGAATTGCTCGGGGTTTCCAATGAGCGCGGGTTGAGCAACTATCTCCGCGGGGAGGGCGAGGCGGTAAGTTTTATCCAGAGGACGGCGATTCCCAAGTTGCAGGTCCTGACGGCCGGAAACATGCCGATGGCCGATATTGGGGTCCTGGCGGGCGACAAGATCCGGGTGTTGCTTGACGACTTGAAGCAACGCTACGACCTGGTTCTGGTCGACGCGCCGCCGGTGCTTGGGATCAGCGACGGATCGATCATCGCGCGCGAAGTCGACTACGTCATCCTGGTGATTCAACATCGCCGCTACCCGCGCGAAATTTCCCTCCGGGGCAAACGCGCCATCGAGGAGGTGCACGGCAATTGCGTGGGCATGGTGCTCAACTGCGTCGAGGTCAAGAGCGACGATTCCTACTTCTATTACAGCAACTACGGAAATTATTATCGTAAAAAGACAAAGGCTGATCGCAATAAAAAGCGGCAGGACATCGCCAGGGCCAACGGCAAGCCGGTTGTCGTTGCGACGCGAAAACCGGAATTGGAAAGCGACGAGTTTTAATCCCACCCATGAAAACATTTGCTTATTATGGAGCCTTTCTGGCTTGCGTCCTCCTGACCGGTTGCGGCGGTGACGGCGCCGATCCACACCTTCCCCCGCCCGGGGCGGCGGCCACCGCGAACGACGTGATGCGCGTGGGAGATAAAATCACCATCCGGCTCACCGGCGTGCCGGATGGGGAGTATTTTAACGAGGTTGAGATTCCATCATCGGGAGACGTCACCGTGCCGCTTCTCACCGAGGCCTTTCACGCCGCCGGACATGCCACGGCGGAGCTGCAATCCGAAATCGCCGACGCCTACAAGGCCCAGAAAATCTACACCAATCCGGTGGTCATCGTTCTTCCCGAAGATCGATTCGTGAATGTCGGCGGCGATGTTCGCGCTCCGGGACGCATCCCCTATACGCCCGATTCGACGCTGATGAGCGTGATCAACGCCTGCGGCGGCTTCGATGAATACGCCAATCGCCACGCCGTGCGCATCATCCGCGGACAGCAGGTCTACGTCGTTGATTGTGTCAAGGCGGAGGGCGGCGGTCTCAATCCTTCCGTCAGTCCGGGTGATCAGATCTGGGTTCCCCGTACGCCATTTTAGGACGGCGTCGCGGTCGGTTGCGGCGTTTCGATTATCGCGTCAGGGTTTTCATCCCCAAGCTTATGACTTGTTTTCATCGACATGCCCGGCTGTTGCTGGTGTTAATCCCGGCCCTTGCGGTCGTTTGGGGCATGTCTTCGTGCGGTCGTCTGGGAGAGACGGACGAGCAGGCCCGGGTCGCGGGCGCCTTTGAATCGTGGAAGCAGGACATGATCAACCAGCGGATCGATCAGGCGATGGCCTATATTCCGAGCCATGTCGACGACTACCTCAACGCGCTCAACACGGGCGGGGGGAATTCGGTCCCTGCGCCGAACGCCCCGCCGAGCACGTCGCCCGGGGTCGATCTGCTCCTCCGGACGGCCCTGGAGAAAAAGGTGTCCGCCGATTTGCGTGCCCACTTGACGCTCGGCGCCCTCGTCCGGCGCATCGGCGACCGGCAGTTGTTCAATCCGCGCGATGTCCGGGAAATCGATCTCGGCCGGATTTCGATCAACGGCGATCACGCCAGCGCGGAGGTCTATTACCAGGGAACGCTCACGGCGCTGCAACTTCCCTTTCTCAAGGAAGGCGACGCCTGGAAGATAGACGTCATGGCCCTTCTTCCCTATGCCGAACTCATGATGCGGGTCGATCGCGCCATCAAGGGCGAGACGGAAGCGCAGCAGGTCGATCAACTTGTCGGCAAGCTCCCCTCCCTTTAAGGTCAACCCATGCTTGCCAAACGCGTCATCCCCTGCCTCGACGTCCACGACGGGCGGGTCACCCGCGGCCGGCAGTTCGGCCGGGCCGAGGAGAACGGCCTGCGCAACGTCGGCGACCCGGTCGAGCTGGCCATCCGCTACAACGAGCAGGGCGCGGATGAACTCGTCTTTTTCGACATCACCGCCTCCTCCGAAGGGAGGAAATCGATCATCGACGTGATCGAGCGGACGGCCGACCGCTGCTTCATGCCCCTGACCGTCGGGGGCGGCGTCCGGTCGGTGGACGATATGCGGGCGCTCCTGCGCGCCGGCGCCGATAAAATCAGCATCAATTCCGCCGCCCTGGCCCGGCCCGGCATCATCGCCGAGGGTGCCGGGGCCTTTGGCAACCAATGCATGGTCGTTTCCATCGACGCCAAAAAGACGGCGCCCGGCGAATGGTCGGTTTTTTCGCGGGGCGGACGCGAGCGGACGGGCTGGGAGGCGCGCGCGTGGGCGCAAAAAGCCGTGGCGCTCGGGGCGGGGGAGATCGTCCTCAACAGCATCGACTCGGACGGGATGCAGACCGGCTACGACCTGGAGATCACGCGTCTCGTCAGCGAACTGGTACCGGTCCCGGTGGTGGCCAGCGGCGGCGCGTGGGAATTGAGCCACTTCACCGCCGTCCTCGACCGGGGAAAGGCCGACGCCGTTCTGGCCGCGAGCGTTTTCCACTACGGCAGGTTCAGCATCGGCGAAGTGAAGGCCTACCTGGCCGCGCAGGGCGTGCCGGTGCGGGTGTAGACTTAAACTGTTTATCCAGCTCCGCGGATTCCAGGAAAACCGGATAACATCCTACTTTTTTGGCGTTACGGTTTCGGCAAACTTCTCCAGCAACGTGGAGAACGCCTTGGGATTAAACTGATCGCGATCCTGCACGGCGGCGAACAGGGCCGAAAGCTCGGCCTGGCCGGGCGCATTGGGCTCGGGATGAAGCGACTTGAACAAACGATCGAGGCCGAGCACCAAGCGCTCGGCGCGCAATTCCCGTTCGGGGAGGGGAACGCTGGTGTCGGTGAAGCTGCCGGAGGTTGCGGCGAGCGCGGCGAGGGTGTCACGGGTCTTTGCAGAATTCCAGTCTTGTCCAGAAATCGTTCGCGCCAGTTGATTGCTCCATGCCGCAGTGGTGATCGGCAAGGATAGCTTATTGATTTCGGATGGGCTAACGCCGGGCACTTGTTGCAAGAGCCAGATGAGGGCATTCTGTTGGGCGACCGAGCCGCTGTCATCATAGCTATCCAGGGAGAGTTTAGTGCAGATACTAGTCAACGCCACCGCCTGCCCCACCAGCCACGCCTTCGGTCCGAACCAGTCGGCTTTTTCCGTCCAGTGCCGCGGCTCGGAGGCGTCCTGGCCGTCGAGTTCAAAGATCAGTTCGGGATGCCCGGCCTTCACGATGGCGGGGTCAAGAATCTGGTGACACGCCACGCAGGTCTCGGCCCGGACATAGGCGCTGCGCAGATCACGCAGGCCGGCCTGAAGCCGGTCGGCATAAGTCCAGTCGGGCCGGGTATGGCCCCGGAGCCAGCCCGCGGCGGCGTTGTGGCAGGTCTCGCAGGAAACGCCCTCGACGGCATGGGCGGTCGGCGCAAGGTCTCCCGGCGGAAGGGCTGCAAAGGGCGCGTGGCACGTGGTGCAGCGGGCGCTCTCCGTCGCGGAAACGATCCCGAGAGACTCCGCGATGCGGGCGGAACGGGCCGTGACGAGGGTCGCGTAGGCGCGGGAATGAAAGTCCTCCCGGGACCAAATCGTAAATTGGTCTCTCGACGGACTCGCTCCGCCGTGGCACATAGAAGACTGGCAACCGACGGCGCCGACGTAGCGAACGTTGTCCCGGGTGGGAACAGCGGAAGGACCGGCGGCGGCTGCCCCGTGCAGAGGCGGAACATAAAAAGAGAAGATCGCTCCCCAGACGAAAAGAGAAGAAAAACATTTTTTCATATTCCCATCCGGGCCCTCATCATTCTCACATGAACGCGCCGCTACAATCAAATGTTGGTAAAATCACGGAAAGCAAGACTCTTTATCGGGAGACTCCCCGCGAGGCCGGAAAATGATCATCGATCGCACGCATCTTCGCTGGGGTCTCTGCACCGTCGTGGGCGGCGCCGGGGCGGCCCTCCTTTATCTCGCCAACAACGACCCGGACGAATTGCGGAAATGGCATATCGCGATTTCCCTGCCCGTCTGGCTCGGGCCGGTTCCCCCCCTGCGTGGAAATGTCGGGGCGACCCCGCTGGGGCTTATCTACGGGACGCTGGCGCTTCTTATTTTTATTTTCGCGACCTTGCTGGGCTGGCGTCGAAAACATCCCGCCTGGCCCCTTGGCAACATGCAGGCCTGGCTCAAGGCCCATATCTGGCTCACGCTGCTGACGATTCCCCTCGTCCTGTTTCATTGCGGCTTTCATGGCGGCGGGCCGATGACGCAGTTTCTCCTGGGTCTCTACGCCCTGGTCATGGTCAGCGGTTTTTGGGGACTGGCTTTGCAGCATGTCGTGCCGAAACTCATGCGCGAGTACCTTCCCGAGGAAGTCATCTTCGAGGAAATACCCTTCATCCGAAGCCAGTTGGTCGTCCAGGGAGAAGCGATTCGCGAAGAGCTTGCGAGTCAGCCCGGGGAATTGGCGCCCAGGGCTGAATCAAGCGAAGGCGGGACGGCGACTCTCATGTCCGGCCACTTGATCGCCGTCAAGGCGGCGCTTCATTTCATCGATCAGGAAGCGCTTCCCTACCTGAAGAACTTGAATCCCCGCCATTTTTCCATGCGGGACAGGCAGGCCTCCGACAACCAGTTTCGTCTGCTCAAGTTGCAGGTTCCCGAATCGATCCAGGCTTTGCTCGGGCAATTGCAGGACCTCTGCGACGAAAAGAGGCGGCTCGATCTCCAAACCCGTCTCCACTACTGGCTGCACGGCTGGCTCCTCGTCCATGCGCCGGCCTCGATCTTGCTGGTGGTCCTGACCATCGTCCACGCCGTCGTCGCGGCCTACCTTTACGCCTAAATGCCCACCCCGCGCAAAAACCAAAAACAGATTGCGCAGCGGTACGCGGGGAATCTCCGGTACTTCAAGGTCCCGCATTCCTTCAGACGGGCGCGAATGCTTCTCGCATCGGGCTGCCTGCTGGTCTCGGCGGCGGCGGCGCTGATTTATCTTTATGACGCGAAGTCCTCGCGCCGTCTCGAATCGCTCGGCTCTTCCGGCCCAATTTCCCAGGCCCACAGCCGGTTTGCCCGGGATTGCAGCCAATGCCACGACCCGGCGTTGCAACCCGACCCGCTCAAGCCCGCCGTGTTCAACGCCTCCATCGACGCAAGGTGCGAGGTCTGCCATGTCCGGCACACGTTCCACCAGGCCGATGTCGTCGCGAATCTCTCCTGCGTCGATTGCCACCACGAACACCTCGGCGCCGGCCCCATGCAGCCGGTCACGGACGGCAATTGCCTGAGCTGTCACGGCAATGCCGCCGTCATGGCCGCCTCGGCGCAAAAAGGGCTTGGTCTCCCGGCGGCCGATTTCCAGGCGCCGACCAGGGACAACCTCGTCTACTTCCAGCCCCCGAGACCTCCCATGGGTTATACGCAGGTTTTCCAATCCTTTGAGGGAGGCCATCCCGATTTCCAAATTCAACGGGAACATCTGACCGACCCGAACAGCCTGAAGTTCGACCACAGGATCCATTTGACCGGAAACATCCCGAAGGTCGACGGGCAAAAACTCGACTGCGCCTATTGCCACAAGCCCGACAGCCACGGCGCTTACATGCAGTCGATCAGCTTTGAGAAAAACTGCCAGGCCTGCCACGCCTTGCAGATCGATCCCACGCTGCCCGATTTCCAGATACCCCATCCCACCGGCGACACCCGGGCCGATTCCGTGCGGGACTTCCTCCTCACCTTGCCGACGCAATACGCGACGTATGCCACGGATAAAAAGGGGCTGACCGACCCGGCCCAAGTCGCGGCCTTCGTCAATCGGCACATGCTCGGCATCCGCCAGCGCGTCCGCGAGGGAGTCGATTTGGAAAAAGAGGTGTTTTACGCCGACCAGCGAATCGTCCATTTTGGCGTTGAGGCGCCTTCGCCGACGCCGGAGCGCCCCCTGTTTCCGGGCTGCGCCTATTGCCACGAGGTGAAATCGTCCCTGGCGCAGCAGCCCGTCGTCACCGTTCCGGTTACGCCCGATCGCTGGTATGTCCACGCCCGGTTCGATCACGCGGCGCATATCACCATGAGTTGCGAGGCCTGTCATGGGCAGGTGCTCCAGAGCGTCAAGACTTCCGACATCAACCTTCCCGACAAAGCTTCCTGCGTGACCTGCCACAGCGCCAAAGGCCGGGTCGTCAGCACCTGCGCGACTTGTCACGATTACCATCAGCAAGAGCCCGCGCGCGACATGGCCGGCGCTTCGGTTTTGCGTCGGGTGATGTCGGACAGTCTCGAAAAATAGTCAACTAAATTAGCTTTGACCCGGGCAGGAATGAGTCCTAGCTTTCCGTTCGTGATAAAGTCCGTACTTGGCTTTCTGCTAGCCACTTTCGTCGCGGCGATCGGCCCGCTCAGGGCGGCCGATTCGGCGGCCACGGTCACGGAAGCGGTCAATGAGGTCAACCACGGTTCCCTGCAAACCGCCGCCACGACCCCGGCCAAAGTCGGCACCCGTCTCGAGGACGGGGAATATCTCAAAACCGGGGTCAAGTCCCGCGCGGAACTCGAACTGGCCAACCAGAGCATCACCCGGCTGGGGGCGAACACCATTTTCAATTATTCGGTCGCGACCAACGAGATCGATCTGCAGGCCGGCACCATCCTCTTTTCCAAGCCGAAGGATGGGAAGCAGATGAATATCAAAACGGCGTCGGTGACGGCGGCGGTCGTCGGCACGACGGGCTTCGCGCAGGTGCACGGCCACGGTTTTCTTTTCGGATTGGTCGAGGGACACGCCTCCGTGACCATCGGCGGAATCGTCTATAACATCGCCGCCGGTGAAATCGTGAGGTTCACTCCCGGCGCGCCGCCGCAGATTTTTTCCTTCAATGTTCCGCTCTTCCTCAAGACCTCCCCGCTCATCACCCGGTTCGACAAGAAATTGCCCAACCAGCCCTACATCGACAAGGAGGTCGCCGAGTACGACGACCTGGTGGCCCGCGGGTTCATCGGGCCGCCGATGCCGCCGTTCTTCCAGACCGACTTTTTGGGTTCGGTGTCGCCCGTGCCGATTATCCCGCGTGACTCGGCGGGCAACGCGCTGCAACAGTTCAACATGCCTCCTCCTCCTCCGACGCATCCGTTCGCATCGAACCCTGGTTGAACCGAGCTTTCCTCTTTACGATGAATGACATGAAACGACCAAGCCACATTTTATGCGCGGGACTGGCCCTCGGCTTTGCCGTGGCGGCGCCGTCGGTTCTTTGGGCGCAGGTGCCCGCGGCGGAGACGTTGCAACAGAGCGTGGGTTTGCGGCCGGAAGCGCCGCCGCCGGCGTCGACCACGACCTCGGACGCGGACCTGGGGCAGATCGATGTCGTGCAGAAGTTCCCGAAGCCGGAGACCTTCACCTTTTCGACTTCGCAGCAGTTTTTCTACACCGACAACGTCTTTTACACGAACGCGAATCTGGTTGGCAGCACGGCCTACCTGGGCAGCTACACGGCGAGCTTCGTCCCCTATTCGCTGCGGGATTGGACGCCGCGGATCAGCCTTCAATACAACATGGTCCGTTACGGGAGCGCGGCGTCGGGCGACTTTGACAACGAGAACCTGGCGGTTTCGAGCCAGTATGTTTTCAGCGACGACCGGGCCTGGTCGTGGACGGCGGCGATCAATCTCTCGCGGTTCACGGCGCCTCACGCGAACGACCACGAATTTTACAAGGAAGTGGTTTACGACAACCAGATCGCGCACGTGCAGCAGCTCGTGAAGAACATGCCTCTTTTCTTTATCGCGGCGTATGATCTCGCCTATCATCAGGCCAACCCGGCCGATTTCGACCGGCTCGACAATACGCTTTCGTTCAGCCTGGCCTATTATCCGATTCCCGAGTTGAGCATCGGGCCGGTGGTGCGCCCCTCGGGGCGGGCCTATTTCACGAACACGGAGGACCAGAACGACCGCTTCGATTTCAACCTTTCCGAGGGTCTTGATATCACCTGGCAGCCTTGCAAGTACGCGGCGCTGTCGGTCGATTTGACTCATGTGGACGACTACTCGAACAACGCGGGCCAGAGCTACGACGAGACCACCCCGGGGTTGTCGGTGACCGGGACGGTGAAGTTTTAGAGAGTAGCAAGCAGACCGGAGCGTATTCCCGAAAAACCGATCCCGGGTCGCAGGGTTCCAGCACCCCTGCCGGGGTGTGGTCGTTTGGGAACCTTTTTCTGTGGTGTCGTCCCGCCGGAGACCTTTGCAAAACCCATTCTTTAAGCGATCCGTCATCCCGAGCTTGTCGAGGGATCAGTTCCCCGCCTCTGAAAAAGGCAAACCGAACTGATCCTTCGACAAGCTCAGGATGACAGAATCCTAAAAGAGAGACTTTCGCAGAGGTCTCCGCCGGGGCGGGACTCAACCACCGGCTACGGTTCTGGCAAGTCTCCGGCTTGCTGGGAACACGACGAGGAAGGCACCGCCGCCCAGCGTGCGGCGGCTACCGGGTACGGCGGCTACCTCGAGGCTACTTTTCGGTCATGACGCGGACGCCGGTCCAGGAGGCGTCGGGGGGATGCTCGATGAATTCGGCGGAACTGGCGAGGTACTGGGCGGCGAGGTCGTCGCCGGGCTGGAGTTGCAACGCTTGCGCGAAGAGTTCCTTCGCGCGGGCGAATTCGCGCCTGCGGAACGAGGAGATGCCTTCCTCATAAAGCGCGAGGAACTTTTGTTGGTCGGGCGGAAGCGGCTCCGATTTTTCGCCGAGGACGGTGAAGGCCTGGACGGAGCGGGTCTTGCCCTTGACCTGGACGAAGTCGACGCTTCGCAGGTGGAACGTGTCGCCGACGAGTTCGGCGACGCGCTCGCCGAGAAGAATCTGCAGGCGGTATTCCTTGGTCGCGCCTTCAAGCCGCGACCCCACGTTGATCGCGTCGCCGACGACGCCGAATTCCTTGTGCTGTTGCGAGCCCATGTCGCCGACGATGACCTGGCCGTGGTTGAGGCCGATGCCGATGTGCCATTCGGTTTTGCCTTCGGCGAGCCACTTCGCGTTGAGGCGGCGCAACTCGGCGAGCATGGCGAGCGCGGCGCGGACGGCGCGGACGGCGTCCTCCTGCGGGCCGAAATTGTAGGGGGTGTCGCCCCAGACGGCCATGATGCCGTCGCCCATGAATTTGCCGAGGGTGCCGTCGTAGCGGAAGACGCAGTCGACCATGGCGGTGAAGTATTCGTTGAGCTTGTCAACGAGCTGCTGGGAATCGGCGGTGGTCTCGACGATGGTGGTGAAACCCCGGATGTCGGAGAAGAGGACGGTAACGGGCTTGCGCGCGCCGGCGAGCATTCCCTTGTAACTGGCGGTGTGATCGAGGAGATACTTGACGACGTTTTTGGAGTAGTAGCGCTCGAAGGTGGCGCGGAGGCGGAATTTTTCGATCTGCGCCAGGACGAAGTCGTAGACGAAGCCGGCGCCGGTCGCCCCGCCAAAGACGCCGATGGGCGCGACGGCCGGGAGGAGCCAGCCGGGTCCGTTGTAGGCCCAGACGAGGGCCGCCGCGTAGCCGGCAAGGACGAGGGCCGCCGCGAGGAAGCGCCAGGCGATCTGGGCGATGGTGAGGGCGAGGAGGAGGGCGGCCAGGCCCGAAGCGATGACGGTGGCAAAAATCAGGCCGCTGGAGGCGGGGGAAAGGAATTCGTTTTGAAGGAGATCGTTGATGGCGTTGAGGTGGACTTCGACGCCGGGCAGATTTCCCATGGGCGTCGGGAGGATATCCTTGAACAAACTGCCCTCCGGCCCGACGACGACGATTTTTCCGCGAAAAAACTCTCCATTCTTAAAAATTTTCTTCCAGGAATCGGGATCAAAAAGTTGGTAGAAGGAGTAGGTGGAAAATCGGGACGGCCCGGCAAATCTCATCGGGCGGGCGATCAGATCGTCGGGAACCAAATTGGCGTAACCGGCCCTTTGCACGGCACGCGCGGCGAGCGAATAGAGCTTGGGAAGGTTTTCCGCGCCGACGTGACCATTGACATAATCGAGGTTGTTCCGGTATTGCGCGCAGCGGACGGGATTTTCGTCGGAATCCTGCCAGAAGTTGAGGAAGCCCAAACGATCATCGAGCGGATCCTGGCTGGCGAGAAGGCTTGCGGCGGGCAGACTGTACGAGGTGGAGTCGTCGCTGAAGCGAAGTCCGATGACGACCTGATTGTGATATTTATCGAGAGCCTGCTCAAAAGGAGGGTCTGATGGCGAAGGGTTTGGAAACATCAGGTCGAACGCCACAACCTTCGCCCCGGCTGAAAAAAGTTGGTCGCAGACGGCGGCGTAGACTTCTCTCGGAAAAGGAAAGGTCCCGCTTGAACGTATCGAGGAAAGCGGTTTCGATGCGGCGATCGTCTGGTCGTCGAGAGCGCTCAGAGAGATGGAGGGGGCGTCGATGTAGAGGAGGACGATTTGAGGGTCGGCTTTCGCCTTTCGGCCGAACTGGATTCGATAATCGATGGAGGAGTATTCGAGGCTGTCGAACCAGAGCCTTATTTTGCTTGCGTAGGGCTGTTGACTGTTGGGTTGGATCGTGAGCAAGCCGGCCATCGGGACGACAAAGAGCGCCACGATGACGCAATGAACGACGCCACGGTTTTTCAACCAGTCCCACACGGCTCCATGAGAGCGCAACGGCTGGCGGGTGGCAAGAAGGTCGTGCGATATTACGTATTGATGACTTCGCGGGAAGGGGCCAACCTCTACTCCGACGAGTGGCATGGCGGAAGAAGACCTGGTCTCCATGAAAACAAGGCGTGTTATCTGTGTGGCGTTTGCGCTGGCGCTGGGAATCGGTCTCCGGCTGGAGGCCGATGACGCGGCGAAGGTGACCGAAGCGGTGAACGACGTGGAGCACGGGTCGAAGGAATCGGCGACGACACCGGTGACGACGGGGACGCGGGTTCACGATGGGGAATATATCGAGACGGGCGTGAAATCGCGCGCGGAGTTGTTGCTGCCGACGACGAGCATCACGCGCCTCGGGGCGAACACGGTTTTCAATTATTCGGTCGATTCGAACACGGTCGATCTGCAGGCGGGGACGATCCTGTTCTGCAAACCGAAGGACGCGCGGCGGCTGAACATCAAGACGGAGGCAGTGACGGCCGGGATTGTCGGGACGACCGGTTTTGTCAGCGTCCACACGGACAAGGCGCACCAGACGACCTATATTTTCGGATTGGTGGAAGGCCATGCGACGGCGACGGCGGGCGGAAAAAATTTTCCGGTCGGTCCGGGAGACGTCCTGGAATTCAGACCCGGAATGAAAGGGGTGGTCTTTGCGTTTGATGTGCCTCGATTCGTGAAAAGTTCGCCTCTTTTCACGAGGTTCCACGGGCATTTGCCGACGCAGTCGGAGATCGACCGGGAATTGGCGCGCTATGAGGACGATGTGGACCGCGGGTTTATTCAGCCGCCTTCGCAGGGGATCGATTATTCGGGAGATATTCCGTTGATTTCGACGACGGCTTACGATTCGGCGTTGAATGCGCAAGGTCAGCCGAAGGGGAATGCGCCGCCGCCGCCTCCAGCACCGCGGCCGCCCAATTCGGGCGGGTAGGTGCTGGCACCCCTGCCGGGGTGCGGTCGTAAGGGAACTTTTTCCGGTGGTGTCGTCCCGCCGGGCGGGACTCAACCACCGGCTACTCGGCTGGCAAGCCTCCGGCTTGCCGGGGCGGCTACAAGCAGCATGAAATGGAATTTCGCGGGAGCAGTCCTGCGGACGGCAGCAGCGTTCCCAAATGGAGTTTGAACGAGGAAACGTTGTGCTTGGGCAGGAGGGGGAAGCACAGCTTCGCCGACAAGTGCGTTCCCAAGTGCAACTTGGGAACGAGGAAAAAATCCTTTCGGCGTGATCTGCGCTTGCTTTCCAAACACGCTCTTACGGCTGGGTGACGTTCAACCGGAGGAATTCCTTGGAGGGGGCGCCCGACAGGGGAACCTGGACCTGCATGACGGGATCGCCGGTGGTGGGATCGGTCCCGGTCTGAATGATGGTGGGACTGGCGAGGGTGGTCCAGTTCTGCATGTCGGGCGAGGTTTGGACGTTGATGGTGACGCCGGTTTCGAGGGCGTACTGGCGGTAGGTGAGGGTGGCGTAGTTGACGCCCTGGATGGTGGTCACTCCGAGCGCGGGGAGGGCGTCGCGGTCGGCGGAGCTGATGGGCGAAGAGGGGTTGATGTCGAAGAGATACTTGAGGAGGTTGGCGACTCCGTCGTTTTCGGGCGTGGCGGCGGGCGCGTTGGGATCGACGTTGGAGTAGAGGGAGGCCCACTGGGCGAAGGTCGGTTTGGTGAAGGTGAGGGTGAGGTCGGACGCGCCGGTTCCGAGGCTGTTGTTGGTGAGGTAGAGGGTGACGTTCCAGGCGCCGGAGGTTGTGGGGGAGCCGGTGATTTCGCCGGTGGTGGAGTTGATGGTGAGTCCGGGCGGCAGGCCGACGGCGGCGTAGGTGGTGGGGCTGTTGGAGGCGGTGATCTGATAGCTGAAGGGGAGGATGGCGGTGCCGCCGGCGGTCGCGGAACTGGTGAGCTCGGGGACGGCGGCGGTTTGCGCGACGGTGAACGCAAGCGTGGCGGTGCCGGTGCCGATGCTGTTGGTTGCGGAGAGGGTGGCCGTGGAACTGCCGACGGCGCTCGGTATGCCGGTGATGGCGCCGGTCGAGGAGTTGAGGGAAAGTCCGGCGGGCAATCCGCTGGCGGTGAAGCTGGTCGGGGAATTGGTGCCGGTGATCTGGTAGGAGAGGACGGTGCTGGGCGAGCAGGTGAGGGCGGAGCAACTGGTGATGATGGGGGCGCTCGCGGGATTGACGGTGATGGTGAGGACCGAGGAGGAGGAGGACGACCCGGAGGCGTTGGTCGCGCTAATGGGGACGAGATAGGTTCCCGTCGTGGTGGGCGTGCCGGTGATTTCGCCGGTGGTGGAATTGAAGAGGAGTCCGGGCGGCAGCGAGAGGGCGCTGTAGCTGGCGGGCGAATTGCCGGCGGTGATTTGATAGGTGAAGGACGAGCCGACGGTCGTGCTCGCGGTGGCCGGGCTGGTGATGGCGGACGTGCCGACGGTGAGAATGACTTGCTGGGTGCCGGTTCCGTAGACGTTGGTGGCGGTGGGGGAGAAGATGTAGGAGCCGGTCCCGGGAGGGGTGCCGGAGATGACGCCGGTGGTGGTGTTGACCGAGAGCCACGCGGGCAATCCGGTCGCGCCGAAGCTGGTGGGCGAGGCGGCGGCGGTGGTTGTGTAGCTGAAGGAGGCGCCGACCGAGCCCGTAGCGGTGGTGGGGCTGGTGATGACGGGGGCGACTTCGACGTAAATGGTGATGGTCTGGGGCGTGCCTTGCCCGGAGGCGTTGACGGGGGTCATGGTGACGGTGTAGATGCCCGATTCGATCGGGGTGCCGGTGATCGTTCCGGAAACGGAATCGAAAGTGAGGTATTCGGGCAAGGTTCCGCTGAGGATCCAATCGTCGGCTTCGTTAAAGAGTTTGGTGATCATCTGGGGGACGAAGGAGGGCCGGACGATGTCGCCGCCGGTTCCGTTGTTGGAGACGCCGAAGGAGGCTTTCGGGGTGAAGCTGAAGGGGCTCAACGCGGCGGCGGAAACGGTGGTGGCGCCGGTGAAGACCGGCGCATGGGTCGTGCCCTGGGTGGTGACGATCGAGAAGACCGTTCCCGATCCGCCCGCGCCGCCGAGGCTGGTCGTGCCGTAGAAATTTCCGTCCGTGCCCTGGCACAAGGCGGCGTTCGGGAAGGCGCCGTCGTTCGTGAGGGTGCCGAATGGGTGGATGAGGGTCTCGGCGCCGGTGGGACTCATTGCAAAAACGGTGCCTTGATTCGCGGAGCCGCCCCGGTAGGTCGTGCCGTAAAAATTGCCGTCATAACCGAGGACGAGGGGAGCGACGGGACCGGCGCCATCATTCGTCACCGTGCCGTCGCCGAAGCTGTGAAGGATGGTGACGGTGCCCGAGGGGGTCATTTGGAAGACGGAGCCGGTTCCATGGGAACCGCCGTTCTGGGTGGTGCCGTAGAAATAGCCGTTGACTGCCTCGAGGAGCGGCGCGACGGGGTTGGCTCCGTCGGCGACCGAGGCGCCCGATTCGTTGAGGACGGTGCCGCTCTGGAAGCTGTGGAGAATGGTGACGGCACCCTGGAGCGTCATTTCAAAAACGGTTCCCGCGCCATTCGAGCCTCCGTATTGTGTGGTGCCGTAAAAGTTGGTGTCGCCGTTCTGGCCCTGGATCAGGGTCGATTGGGGCGACGCGCCGTCGTTGGCGACGCTGCCGTCGCCGAAGTTGTGGAGGATGGTGACGACTCCCAGCGGCGTGATTTTGTAGATGACGCCAAGGTTCTTCGAACCGCCGCTTGTGGTCATGCCGTAGAAATTGCCGTCGGCGCCCTGGACGAGTCCGGCCGACTGGGGCGACGCGCCGTCGTTCACGACGCTGCCGTCGCCGAAACTGTGGAGGATGGTCTCGACACCGGCCTGGGTGATCTTGAACACGGCGCCCATGCCGGCGGTGCCTCCGCCCGAGGTGGTTCCGTAATAATTGCCGTCGGAGGCCTGCAAGAGGCCCTGGGGTGAGAAGACGTCGTTGACGCCGGTTCCGAAGGAGTGAAAGACCGAGGTGATTCCCTGCGTCGTCGTGTTGAAGATGGTTCCGGAAAAGGCGGTTCCGCCTCCGGAGGAGAGGCCGTAGAAGGTTCCGTCGAAGCCCTGGAAAAGGATGTTCGGGCCCGCGGCGTCGTTGGTCGCTCCGTTGTTGAAGGAATAGAGGATGTTGTATTCGTCGGAGGCGGTGGGCGGAGTGCCGAAGATTTGAATCACGAGGGTGACGGGGTGGCTTGCGCCGGAGCCGTTGCCCGCCGTGAGGGTGATCGGGAAGGTTCCGGCGGAAGGCGGTGTGCCGGAAAGGGTGTTGGAGGTGAGCGTCAGCCATGAGGGCAGGGGGCCGGACGAGGGGCCGGTGGCGGTGTAACCGGTGGGGTTGTTGGTGGCGGAGATCGAGTAGGTGAAGGCCGTTCCGGCGGTGCCGTAGGCGCTGAGGATGCTGGTGACGGCGGGCGCCGGAAGGGCCGCGATGGTGATGGTGAGGGGCGCGCTGGCGGGGCCTTTGGCGTTGCTCATGGTGAGGACGACGACGCTTGTCCCGGGCGCGGTCGGCGTGCCGGAGATAAGGCCGGTCGCGGGATCGATCCCCAACCCGGCGGGCAGATTTGTCGCCGAGTAGCTCGTCGGCGTGTTGAGCGCCGTCGTCTGGTAGCTGAAGGGAAGGCCGACCGAGCCGTTCGCGGTGAGGGGACTGGTGATGACGGGCAGGCCCGGCGCGAATTTGAAGACGGTTCCGTCGCCCCCGGTGTCTCCGCCCGAGAAAGTCGTCCCGTAGAGCGTGCCGTCCGACGCCTGAACGAGGCCGCCGAGCGGCTCCTGCCCGTCGTTGAGGACGCTCCCGTCGGCAAAGCTGTGGAGAATGGTGGTGACTCCCTGCGGCGTGATTTTAAAGATCGTCCCCACGCCCGTGCCGAAGTCCTGCGGCGTCGGATTGGAACCGCCAAACTCGGTCATGCCGTAGTAATTGCCGTCCAATCCGAGAATGAGGTCGCCGGCGGGATCGTTGCCGTCGTCCGGCACGCTGCCGTCGTTGAAGCGGTGGAGGATGGTGACGACTCCCTGTGGCGTCATTTTGTAGACGGTGCCGAAGCCGGCCGAAGCGCCGCCGATGCCGCCGCTCGAGGTCATGCCGTAAAAATTGCCGTCGGGGCCCTGGAGCAAACCTTGGGCGGGACTCGCGCCGTCATTCGGGACGCTGCCGTCGCCGAAGCTGTGGAGGATGGTGACCTGTCCCTGCGGGGTGATTTTATAGACCGTTCCATTGCCGGCGGAGCCGCCGGTGTTGGTCGTGCCGTAGAAATTGCCGTCGGCGGCCTGGACCAGTTCGCTTTCGGGGACTCTGCCGTCGCCGGTCACGCTGCCGTCGCCAAAGCTGTGGAGAATGGTGAGCTGCCCCTGGGCCGTGATTTTAAAGGCGGCGCCGTTGCCCGCCGAACCGCCGGCGGAGGTCGTGCCGTAAAAATTGCCGTCGGAGGCTTGAATGAGGTTGGCGTTCGGAGTCTGTCCGTCGTTGGTCACGCTGCCGTCGCCAAAGCTGTGGAGAATGGTGACGACTCCCTGCGGGGTCATTGTATAGACGCAACCGGCATTGGCCGAGCCGCCGCTTGTCGCCATGCCGTAGAAATTGCCGTCGGAGGCTTGGATGAGGCCGTTGAAGGGGAATTGTCCGTCGTTGGCGACGCTGCCGTCGTTGAAGCTGTGGAGGATGGCGACCTGTCCCTGCGGCGTGATTTTATAGATCGTTCCATCGCCGGCGGAACCGCCGGTCTCCGTCGTGGCGTAAAAATTGCCGTCGGAGCCTTGAGTCAAGCGGCAACCCGGAAGCCTGCCATCGTTGGTCACGCTGCCGTCGTTGAATGTGTGAAGGATGGTGAGGGAGGAAGGGCCCAGCGGCGGCGTGTAGGTCAGGGTCATGTCGTTGCCGTCGCCGCCCTTGTAGGTCGCCGTGAAGGTGTAGGTCGTGCCGCCAAAGGTTGCGCTGATGGCGCCGCCTTCGGCGACGTTGCTGAACGTGCCGATGATCGGGCCGGAGCCGGTGTTGTCGACGACGGTGAGAACGGTCCCGACGGTGGGCGCAAAGCCGAGGTTGAGGGTGAGCGCTCCCGTGGCGATATAGCCGTTGGAGACGACGCCGATGCTGGTTGCCGAATTGAAGGTGGGGCTGAACGAGGCGGCCAGGAGCTGCGCCACCGCCGTGAACGACGTTTCGGTTTCGTAGCCGGCGGCATCGTAGACATTCGCGCTCGGGCTGCCGATCGAGGGAAGGAAAGTATAATTGAGAGAACCTGCATAGGTGTCGTTGAGCGTCATCGTATTGGCCGGAATGGTCAGTGTGTTGAAGGTCGTGGTGCTCGTTTCGGTTATCCCCGCCTTCTGTTCGATGTCGACGCTGCCGTCGTTGGGGGATTCGAATTCGGCGTCTTCATGGCCGTTGGTGGCGAACGTTCCGGCGGTTTCATTGATCGCCGTCCAGGTGATCGTATTGGTGACGGTCGGGTCGAGGACCAACTGACCCTGCGTGTTCCAGATCGGCGTCGCGCCGTTGACCAGGGTCACCTGCGGCGCATTTGGGTAAGCGTCGCCGGTCAAGGCGACCACGTTTCCGTCGGCGAGGGTGTAGTTGCCGTCGGGATAGGTCGAATTGAGCGCGGCGAGGCTGCCCACCGGGCCGCTCGAATATTTATACTGGCCGGAGCCGTTGCCGTCGCCCGCATCGAATTCGAGGGTGTAGTTCGTACTGGTCGGGCCGGTGACCGATCCGGCCACGGGACTCTGCGCGCGGAGGTCGTAGGGCGCCGGATCGGTGTCGTTCCCTCCGTCCCCCGTGCCGTTGACGGGAGCGGCGCTCGACGTTTGGACCAGTTGATTGGCCTTGCTGACCGCGTACACAGTCGAAGTCGGCGGAGTCGGCGTTCCCACCTGGATGGTGAAGCTGACCTGGACCTGGTAGCCGGCCGATGCGTTGATGCCGGGAATGCCGCCCGCGTTGGTGTAGTTTCCAAAAATGAGGCTGCCCTGATAATAGGTATTATTGGTCAGCGAATTGGCGGGAAGCGTGTAGCCGGTGTTGGCGCCGGTCGCCGCGAACGATTGGCTGACAATCGAACTGCTCGAATTGTTGGCGTTAATTTGGAACTGGATGTTTCCGATGGCGGAATTGAACCCCGGCCATGTGAAGGTCACGGGCTGGGTGGGGTTGGTGACGACGAGGCGCCCGCCGATCCAGGCCGCATTGGTGACGCTCGTGATCTGCGGGTTTGCGGGGGAAAAGTTATCGGCGCCAAGGACGAGCGACGCGGCATAGGTGTTGGGCGTCGTGGTTTGGAGCGAAAAATTGTAGGTGCCGGCGAGGAAAGCGGCGTCCATCGCGGCCTGTGTCTGGAAATTTTCCTGGAAGCTCAACCCGTTCAACCCCGCCTGGAAGGGGATCGCCGCGTTCGTGCCGGTGGAGGGAGGCGTCAACGTCGAGGTGGAAAGGAGGGTTCCGGTCGAGCCCTCGTTCACGTAGCTCGAGAATTGGTAGGGCTGGTTGGGATCGAGCGTCTCGGTGGCGGCGGCCGATTGATCGTAGTTGATGCTTTTTTGAATATTAAGATTTCCCACGTCGGTCGGCGCGTTGACCGAGAAGGTTTGGCCGACGGTTGTGGCGGCGGCGTAGGTGCCGTTGCCGGCCTGGTCGGCGTTGATGGTGACGCTTCCCGTTCCGGTGAAGGTGAGCGTCGTGCCGGCGACCGTGGCGGGACCGGAGGCGACGCTGAAAGTGACCGGCAGGCCCGAGGTGGCCGTGGCCGAGAGGGTGATGGGCAGACCCGAGTTTTGCGGGCTGGCGATGGCGGGAAAGGTGATCGTCTGCGCCACGCCGCCGGAGGAAGTCGAATTCACCGTGAAGGTTTGGCTGACGGGACTCGCCGCGGCGTAGGTGGCGTTGCCCGCCTGACTGGCCTGGACCACGACCGTCCCCGTTGCGTTAAACGTCAGGACATTGCCGCTGAGCGAGGCCGGGCCGGAGAGAACGCTGAACGAGACGGGCAGGCCCGAAGTGGCCGTGGCGACAAGCGTGACGTTGGTGCCCGCGACCTGCTCGGGGTTCAGGGCGGGAAAGTTGATCGTCTGAACCAGCCCGCCCGACGGCGTCGCGATGGCCGTGAAGGTGTTTTCCGTCTGGTAACCGGCCGCGTCGTAAACATTCGCGCTCGGGCTGCTGAGCGACGAGCTGAGGAAATAGCCGATCGTGCCGACATAGGTCCGCTCGGCGGTCATCGAGTTGGCGGGAATGGTGAGGGTGTTGAAGGCCGTGGTGGAGCTGGCGGCGATTCCCGCCGTCTGCTTGATGTTGACGAGGCCGTCGCCGTCGGATTGGAAGTGGACCTCCTCATGGCCGCTGGCGGCGAAGGTGGTGGCGACGACGTTAATGGCGCTCCAGGTGATCGTGTTGGCGATGGCGGGATTGAGCACGAGCTGCCCCTGCGAGTTCCAGGTCGGCGTCGCGCCGTTGACGAGGGTGATCTGCGGCGTGTTCGGATAGACGTCGCCGGTCAACGCCGCGACGTTGCCGTCGGTGAGGGTGTAGGTGCCGTCGGGATCGATCGAATCGAGGGTCGCCTGGTCGGTGATCGCGCCGCTCGAGTAATAATAGGTGTCATTGTACTCGTTGTTGTCATCGGCTTCAAAAGTCACCGGTAAATCGCCGCCGGGGCCGGTGGCCGATCCGGCAATGGGACTCTGGACGCGCATGTTGTAGGGCGCCGGATCGGAGGCGTCGTTGGCGCCCGAACCGTTCGCCGGGGCGCTGTTGGACGTTTGCACCACGATATGGGACTTGTAGGCGATGTATAACGTTGAAGCGGCGGCGGCGGGCGTGCCGGCCTCGATGACGAAATTGTCCTGGGTCGCGAAGCTAGATCCTCCGTTGACGCCGGGAAGGACGGTGTTGGAAAAGTTGGCATTGGAGAAATTGATGCTCCCTTTGTAAGCGGTGTTGTTCGCGAAGGTGTTGGCTGGAATCGTGATGCTGTTGTTCGTGCCGTTGGGCGTGAACGATTGGCCGATGCTCGTGTTGTCGATCTCGAAAAAGATGTTGCCGCTGTCCGACTCGAAGGTGGTCCAGGTGATCGTGACGGGCTGGGTGATGTCGGTGACCACCAATTGTCCGGTCGAGTTCCACGTCGCGTTGGTGACGCTGGCGATCTGGGGTATGACGGGGAAGTTGTCGGCGGCGTTGACCGTGACGGGGACGTTGTAGGTGTTCGGCGTGGTGGTTTGGATGGTGAGATTGTAGGTGCCGGCAGGGGTGGCGGCGTCGAGCGTGGCCTGCGTTTCGAAGTCTTCGGCGAACTGGAGGCCGTTGGAACTCGCCTGGAAGGAAGCCGTGATCGTGCTGCCGTTCGGAGGCGCCAGGGTCGAGGTGGGAAGAAGCGCGCCCGTCGAACCGGGGTTGATTTGGACGTTAAATTGGTAAGGCGCCTGGGGATCGGGCGTCGGCATCTCCAGGCTCGTCTGGTCGTAGCTGGCGACTTTCTGGACGTTGTAGGAGCCGACGTCGGTTGTCTGCGCCTGCGCCGGCTCCGCGATCGCGAGCGCGATCAAGCCGAGAAGTGCCCATTTAATTTTCATAACTCACGATCGGGCTGACGGGGACGGCTTCATGATGCTCTTGGTTCGTTTCATGGGCAGCTTGGTGGTGCAAGAGTGTCAGAAATAGTTGACCGGGCAATTTATTTCCCTCGTTGTCACACAGGAGGGGGCGGACTCAATTTCCGCTTACCTCGACGCGGATGAAACGCTTCGAGGCCTGCGAGATGGGTATGTTGTCCCGCACGGTCACCTGGGTTGTGTTTCCGTTGGGAACCTGGGAGACGACGGTTGTGTAGGAGGCGCCGGAATGCCAGGTGTCGGTTTCCTGGGTGAGGTCGCCGGTGACCTGGACGGTGTACGTGAGGTTCGGGTCGGTGGTGATCTGCGTGTAGGTGAGGGCGAGATATTGGAGCCCGTTGGAATCCTGCGCCAGCGAGGTGACGGGCAGCGACTCGGTTCCGGTTTGGAGCGGGTCCAGGTTGAAGGCGTAGGAGAGGAGATTGGCCACGCCGTTGTTGGCCGGATCGGCGTATTCGCCTCCGATGCTCGGTACCATGGCATTGGCGCCGAACTCATTCATCTCCCAGGTCTGGAAAGGCGTGATCTCCTGGATCGTGACGGTCGCCGTGCTGGGACTGCCCACGGTGTAAGACTCGGCGGGGGTGAGGGTCAACTGCAGGGTGGGACTCGACGCGGCTCCGCTATCCGCGATCGGATTGACGCTGATCACCGCCGAGATCGACCCCGATGGAATCGTCACCGTCCCCGGCAGCGGGGTGTAATCGGTGCCGCTGACCGCGGTGCCCGCAAGGGAATAACTCACCGTCAGGGTGCCCGACGTGCCACCCGTGCGGGTGACGGTGAACTGCCCCGGTGTCGGGCCAAAGACCATCGCCTGGGCCTGCGTTGCGGCGACCGAGATCGTCGGCGGCGCCTGCGGTGTTCCCATGCGAATCGTCTGGTTATAGGTATCGGCGAGGTAAACCGTGCCCATATAAAGAGTGAGCGCCTGGTCGCTGTAAAATTCGGCGGCGGTTCCGGTGCCGCTCGCCGCGCCCTCGTTTCCGGCCTGGCCGGCGATGGTGCTCACGACGCCCGCCGGCGTCAGTTTGCGGACAAGGTCGTTTCCGGCGGCATTGGAACCGATCGGAGGGACGAGGCAGTCGGTGATATAGAGGTTGTCGGAGCTGTCGATGGCGATGCCGGTGGGGGCATTGAACAGGGCCGCGGCGCCCGGTCCGTCGAGATAACCCGAAACTCCCGGCTGTCCGGCAAGGGTGCTGACCATGCCGGTTCCGGTGTTGATCTCGCGGATCACGCTGTTGCCGAAGTCGGCGACGTAGACATTGCCCGATCCATCGACCGTGACGGCGCTCGGGGCGCTGAAAAGCGCCTGCGTGGCGGCGGCCCCGTTCGCGTAACCGGCGGTCCCCTTTTGCCCGGCGAGGACGCTGACGCTCCCGGAGGAGGTTATTTTGTCGATGGTGTCGTTCCCCGTGTCGGCGACGTAGACATTGCCGAGGCTGTCGACGGCGACTCCTTCCGGCTCGCTGAACTGGCCTCCCGATCCGGCCAGGGTGCTCACCGAACCCGACACGATTTTGCGAACGAGATTATTTCCCGTGTCGGCCACGTAGATGTTGTTCGAGCCGTCGATCGCAACGCCGTTGGGGGTGTTGAACAGGGCGCTGTTGCCGCCGGCATTGGTGCTGCCCGAGGTTCCGACGAGGCTGCCGTAGGGGGTTGTCACCGCGCCGACCGGCGAGACCTCGCGAATCTCGTTGTTGTTAAAGTCGGCGACGTAGATATTGCCCGAGCTGTCGCACGCCACTCCGCTTGGGTAGGCGAAGGTGGCCCCCGCCCCGTTTCCGTTCCCGCGCCCGGTTGTTCCCGCCGTTCCGGCCAGGGTCGAAATGACCAGGGGCGAATCGACGACGAGAACCGACGGCGTCGAGGTCGTCACGACACCCCCGCTTAAACTGATCACGCACTGAAACTGGTTCCCGCTCATCGCCGTGGTCGCATTGGTGACGGTGAGGGAGGCGGTGGCCGAGCCGCTGTAGGCGCCGTTGTCGCTGAGATTGCTCCAGGTCGTGCCGCCTGCGGGCATCTGCTGCCACTGGTAGGTCGCCGAGCTCCCGCCGACAGCGACGGTAAACGCGGCGTTTTGCCCCGGGATGGTCAACTGCTCGGCAACGGGCATTTGCACCCCCACCGGCGTCGAGCCCCCCACCAAGGTCTGGGTCAGGGTCTGCGCCAGGGGTGAGCCGATTCCGGAGGCCATGTCGTATCCGACTCCAGCATCGTAGAGTCCGCCGCTGTTTCTCGTGGCGTTGTTTCCGCTGGTGATGTCCCGAATGTCGGTGGAATAGCTCGCCGTGCCCAACAGGGGATAGACATCGGGCCCCAGCGTTCCGAGGGGCGCCCGGCCGGCGTTTGTCCGGGCCTGATTGATCAGGGCGCAAAATGCGGCCCACGTCGGACTGGCCCAGCTTGTCCCGCCGACGATCGATTGCACCCCGGCGAAGTAGGTGATCGCCCCGTAATTCGGGTCGGCCGAGGAGGCGACGTCGGGCAACTCGCGCATGGCCCCGGTCGAGACGCCGGCATAGGTCGTCTGCCAGCTCGGAGCCGTGAAGTAGATGCTCTTGCCGCCGCCGCCTGCGCCGGTGCTGTTGTTCCAGACGACTTCGCTGTTGACGCTGTTGTTGGAATTGAGAACCAGCGAAGTCCCGCCGACGCCGGTCACATTCGGATCGCTCGCGGGCGATTCGACCTGGAGCGGGCCGCTCTCATCTCCCGCTGCGTTCGGCCCCGGCGAGGCGCCGCCGTCGCCGGAAGCGGCAAAACAGGTGACTCCCGCGGAGGCCAGTTCCGTAAAATACTGGTCATCGGTGTCCACCTGGGTTTTCGTTGTGTAGGTCTCTCCTTCGCCGTAACTCATCGACATCTGGTGAATCCCCAATTCGGGATGATTCGTGACGTCGTCGAGGACCTGCTGATAGGCCTGATCGAGGTCGGCGCTCCCGAGATCGGTCGCGGCATAGACCCGTATGTGCGCTCCGGGGGCCATCGCGCTGCTCCACTCCGTGTCGAGCGTCTCCTCTCCGGATGGCGCGGGTAGTTGGCCTGCGACCGCCTGGATAAACGCGATGTTGCTGATCGACTGGTTGACGTTGCAATTTTTCCAAAACAACAACAGGTCGGTGGTGGAGGGAAAGGTATCGATCACAATGGCGATCGTCTGGCCGCCGCCGGTGAGATGGGAGTTGTACAAGCCGGTCGCGTTGTAGGCCTGCGCGATCTGGCTCGGCAGATACGAGGCGCTGCCCGTCGACGCGTTCGGCCGTGCCTGCTGTTTGATCAGGTGCTTGTGTGCCCGGATGTGGGGCTGGAGGCCGTTGATGCCGACGATCAGGGAGGAGATGTTGGCCGGCACGCTCGGTGCCGTGATCGCGGACGTGTACTCTTTGCCGTCGGCGGTCACGCGGGCGAAATTGACATTGAGCGCCTGCGCGATCTGCCCGACTTTCCCGCGCGCAAAAAGGGCCATGTGATGCGAGTCCCGGCGGATGATCGCGAATCCCGCGCCTTGCAGCCAGTCGGCGACGGCCTGGTAATCGGCCGGCACCGGCTCGTATTTTTCGGCCATCTCCTTCGGCGAAATCTGCTCGCCCCGGCCCACGCGCGCCCGCAATTCGGAGAAGTTCCGCATTTTCAACGCCACTTCAAACACCAGCGGCGCGTTGCTTTCGGCGGAGGTGAGCGTCTGGCGGGAAATGAAGGGCGTCTGCGGGTTGGCCGTTCCGGTGGGAGGCGCCGCCGCGACCGGCTTCGTGCTGTCCTGGAGAACGACGGGCGCCGTGGCCAGCGCCTTGGCGTTGGCAAGTGAAACCGCCAGCAGCAAAACCGCGATGGCTGAACGGCCATCGTTAAAATGAGACTTCCTGCACATGGGTGCTTTGGCATTCCGCCTTGTGGAGTATCCCCCATTTTGACGGGATAAACAATTATCTTGTTGATGGGGCCCGATTTGGAGGCCGTCTCGATTTCCGGCAACCGGGAGCCGGACCTTCTTCTTGAGGTGTTGGCGATGGGGCGCGGCGCATCACGGAGAAACGATCTCTTTGACAAAATCTCCATGATTGATTAGGGTGCGCCCAATGCGGGTCATCTCGACTCCCGGCTCCCCGGCACCGACGTCAGCCTCGGATGCTGCATCCTCGACGGAGAGCGGAGCCTCACCCCTCGACACATCAAAAAGATCGCCTGGCACTTCGGCGTCGGTCCGGACGTTTTCCTTTAATTTATAGCTCGTGGACTGGAAAAGAATGCCTGTTTCCGTTTTTCTGACGAAAAATCGGGCCCGCTATGCATGATTCGATGAAAGAACGATACGCTTCAATAATCGAAGGTCTGGGCCCGCTCTTTCTTTTGCTGAAGATGTCGGCCGCGGTCGTTTGCCTGACCGTCGTAGTGGCAAACATTATAAACCCCGAGGCCGTCACCTATAATGACGGCCCTCTCGCACCGGCATTTTCCATCCTCCATGGCCATCCGCCTTTCTATCCAATGAACCGCGGC
This sequence comes from Methylacidiphilales bacterium, assembly GCA_035948935.1. GTDB lineage: Bacteria > Verrucomicrobiota > Verrucomicrobiia > Methylacidiphilales > UBA1321 > JABDGH01. The sequence continues at coordinate 474,881 of DASZIP010000034.1, forward strand.
CCTCAATTAAACCTTCTCTATGGGGTGCTCAGCTATATTTACTATATTCCCTGCGGCATCTTCGGCCATCGTATTTTGTGGGATTGCTTTTTTGGATCGTTCCTTTCATTCATTGCATTCGCGGTTCCGGTAGGCGTGATTTTGTTCCGCAGGCGGGCGCACCTGGATGGCGTGGAGTTGGTTTGGCTGGCAACGCTGTGCGCATTGAACATGCTGTTCTATTCGGGGTTGACGTACTCCGCCTTTCGCGTTCACCCCGATGCGCCGGCGGTGCTTCTTTCCTGCCTTTGCATCTTGTCCCTCGACCGCCGCGGCAACGCCCCGACATCGAGCCGCTCGCTTTTTCTTAGCGCAACTTTTGCCGTCCTGACGGCGTGGACGAAACAAACCTATGGGGCCGTTGTTCTGTTGCCTCTGGTGGTGGCGCTGGTCGAGAATCATAGCTGGCAATTGAAGTTCGCCCTCGCGGGCTGGGTGGCGCTTCTCCACGGTCTCCTTTTCCTTTTTTTTTCCCTCTGGTGCGGGACCGACGCGCTCGTGGGAAACATGTTTCGGGCCGCCATGGAGGTACCCGTTGGACAGGCAGGTTTTCTTTACGGCCCCGACCCCGGCAACCAGAGTCAATTTCGCTCCATCGTCATCGCCGCTCACATCCTGATGGCGAAATACCTGACGCCTTATCTTTTGGGTTTTCTTCTCTGTATGTTGAGCGGTCTCAGAACCCGTGGAGCGGCTCTCAGCGGCAATCTGTTCGTCCACGTTCCGCGTTTGGCGGCGATGTTTTTTCTGGTCTCGCTCTTTAATCTTCCAATGACTGCGAAATCCGCCATTAACACGCTGGGGCCGTCCTCCAACACCGACACCTCTTTTGCCTGGTTTTTCATTTTGGGCGTGTTTTGTCTGATCATTGATCGAAACAACCATGCGGACAATATCGGCTGCCTGCGTCTCGACAAGATGGCTCGTGTTGTCTTCATCACTATTGCGCTGCTAAGTTTGGCGGTTGCCACGCGGCATCTTCCCGCCGAGATCAAATCAATTTCAACCGCTCGGAATAACGACGAGACGACCGTCGTCGATCTCTGTCGTCAATCCCCCGGTAAATACTATTTTCCGTTAAATCCGCTCGCCGCTTATTTGGGTGAAGGAAAATTCTATCACTGGTTGGTCGTGGTCAGTTTGCGCAGTTGCATAGGCGAACCAATGACGCAGGCGCATTTCAATGAGTGTGTGCCCCCCACGGCAAGCATCGTCGGCTTGCCCGCGGTGATCGCCCCGGCTTACAAGGATGTCCTCAAAGACCGTGTCCAGAACATGCGCCCGTGCAACGGGCCTTCTGTTCCGGGAGCCGATGATTTTGTCTGGTATTCATTTGAAAGGAAACCCTGAGGGGGAAAAAGGACGGCCATCTTTACCCGCTTTTGTCCAAGGCCGACAGATTCCCGCTTTCAAGCTTGCCGCTCCGGTCGGATGTGGCAAAGTGACCTTTCCTGTCCGATCTTTTTTAGGCGACACGGGCCGTAGCTCAGCTTGGTAGGGCGCTTCCTTGGGGTGGCGACTCACTCCTTTTACGGTTGACAACAGTCCGTGACAAAGACTGACGTTTGAGAGCCAAGTTACTTTTTTCAAGTAACCGCGAGCGACAGGGAAAAACAAAGAAAAACAGTCCTGTGTGGCAAGAAACGTAGCAAGAACCTACCATCGCGCCCTTGTTCGATTTTACCGAAAATACTGCTTCCAGATACCCGGAGCCTGAGCTAGCGAGCCGCTGATGAGTCGTTAATCCAGGGCAAAATCTCGTTCTCAACGAAGCGAAATAGTCGCGGATAGCAAACTTTGTCCGCCGACAGAACTTCCGGCGCAATCGCTCGCTTCCAGTCAACAGATGAGTCGATAGCAGAAACCACCTGGGCTTTATCACCGCAGATGACCTCAAGGAGTGCCTTGAGCGATTTGATGACGGTCCGTTCAGTGTGTTCCTTACCGTCGATGGCTTCCAGTAATTCCCGCGTGGCAACAGCCATGCACAGGATCAAAAGTTTCAAGTGGAAACGATCATGCTCTTTGTCCTCCGGGCTTCTCACGCCATCCGGGGCGAGCGCCAATGCTATCTTGCCTTTGGTGAGAGCCGTTCTGTTGGCAATTTTGGCGACGTGCTCTTTTCCAGTCGTATCGCGAATTTGAACCTGCGCGGTATCTCGTTCTAAGTCTCGATCGGTTACGCCATACATTCCGCCCAGCACCTGGATAACGGTTTCTCCATCGGAATCGACAAAGACCGCACGATCGGTCCCGGCGTAGCCTTGATCCATTTCGACGAGCTTTAACCCCGTAGCCTTAGCGATGGCCAGTGTTTGTGTCCTCTGCCGGGCCACGACATCTAAATCTTTACTCGTGAAGGGATAGTAACTTGCCAGCTCGGGATTCTTCTTGTGAGCCTGCTCACACCAATAATTGACAGCTTGGCCGCCGATGACAGTCACCACTTCGCCTTTTGGCGGGTGGACAAGGATGGCCGGAAGGAATTCCTTAAATTCCCGCACCTTGGCCATAGCTGATGACCCGGGACGAGACGCCATGGAAAAGCGATGCACGCTCTTGGGCGGCTGCCGGACTTACGCGACCGTCTTGGACGCGAGCACGCTGCTGCCTTCGCGCTTCGTTCTTGCGGCGCACGGCATCATTGTAACTGATTTGAGGGGGCGGCATAAGATCCTGTGGCGTTTATCGGCATCACACGTTCGGATCAGCAGCCCTCATTGTCAAGCTCAGCATGACAGGTGCCCGGGCCACCCTGCAACCCTGCTTACCCCTGTCTTCTGTCACCGGCCTTACCTCGTTATCTCGTGCAATCCCGTCCTACAGGCGGTTGCAAAGCTTAGCGCAAAGATCTCCCGCCTGGCACTCGTCAGTGAAGATGAGCGCGTGCATTCAAGAAGGTTTTGTTTCCGGCGTGAGCGTAATGTATTTCGGCAATCCTAACTCCTCAAATGTCGGATACCTCTGAACGGGACACATAGCCAAAAAAGGCGTCTTGGGAATCGATTCAAAACCGAGCGTTTGATAATAATTTTTCAACTTTTTTGTCGCTGCCTTTTCTGCTCCAAGATCCCTTTCCATTTCCTTTTTCAAGTTTGAAACCTCAAATTGAAGAGGAAAGGGCTTGATCAAAACCAGTGAACATCCTGAGCTCCAATCTTTGATGGCTTGGTAAAGCACGGCCAAGCCTATTTTTTTCCCCCTGAATGAAGGCTCTATCTCCATACGCTTGATTAGCAAAATATCATTGAATGGCATGGCATCCGGAAACATTCGCACGACAGACGGCGTGTATTCGTATTCATCCGCTGAAAGATCGTAGACAGCGTTGCCTGCATCCAAGGTTTCTTGCTGAACATCAAACATCGTATGCAAAGGAAATTTATCATTAATGCATTCACCCACTTTAATTAAAATCACTTGGATGGTTCCGATTTTTGTCGAGGATTTTCCAGAGTCTCCATGCCCCATAATGGTTCCTTCTAAATGAACAAGATAATCATCCCCCTCATCTATAGGGCCAACTCCTCGATAAATCGCATACTCAATGGCAAGCATTGCTTCGTTATCTTCGTCGCCGTTCATAACTTGGATACGCCTTGCTAATCCAAGCAGGGAGTGCCTGCTTTTCAAGCTTTGTCCCTGAACAGTTCTGACTTCACGCTCCAGCAGAGTCAGGTACGATTCGAGGTCGATGGTTTGTGTGACGTAGAGGGTTCTGATACATTCTGTTTCTCCTGATTCCGGTTTGCTCCGCAAATCTACCAGGTGATCTCTGGCTACAGTCTCGTCCCGTTCCGAAACAGGGGTAAAAAGTCTTTCCACTGAAGCGAAAGTTCGCGTAGATTGTAGCGTGATGACTCATTGCGTCGCATTCGTTTGTCCGCTTTTATCCATGGATTCCCTGCCATGTTTCGAACGCGAGTGGCAAAAAGCGTAGCAAGAGACTAATTTTCGACCTTGGCTAAAAAGGTCGATTTTCAGAGGTAAACGGGCCGTAGCTCAGCTTGGTAGGGCGCTTCCTTGGGGTGGAAGAGGTCGCGGGTTCAAATCCCGCCGGTCCGACCCCCCTGCCGCTTTTTCCCTCACGGTTTCGTCGTCGCGTCGGTCGAGAACGTCGACGGCGTGAAAGTGCCGGTGATGATCTGGTCGATGAAGCCCGGATCGACCTGGTTCTTCACGTAGACCCAGATCACCAGCGCGATCACGAACGAGGTCAGTTTAGCCTGCCAATTGTTCCACAAGCGGTTTTGCATGGTCTTTATTCTGGAGAAGGATGGCGATCAACTGCGAGCGAAGTTCGTCGGTGGTGAGCGGCCTGCGCAATTCGCCGCCGACGGCCAGCGAAATGATCCCCGTCTCCTCGGAGAGCACGACGACGACCGCGTCGGTTTCGTCGCTGAGGCCGAGCGCGGCGCGGTGCCTCAGGCCGAGGTTGCGTTGCAGGCCCTCGGCTTGCGTGAGCGGAAAAATCGCCGCGGCGACGGCGATGCGGTCCTCGACGATGATGACGCCGCCGTCATGCAGCGGCGTCTTCGGAAAGAAAATCGTCTCGAGCAGGTCGTCGCTCACTTTCGCGTCGATGAGGGTGCCGGTTTCGCGGGCCGGTTCGTAGGTGATTTTGCGCTCGAACGCGATGAGCGCCCCGTGGCCGACCTGCTGCATCTGTTCGAGCGTGCGGATGACGATCTCGATGACCTCGGTCTGCTGGCGATGTCCCCCGAGCAGCGGGCGGCTGCCGACCTCGGCGAAAATCCGACGCAGTTCGGGCTGGAAAATGATGACGAGCGCGGTGATGAGGAACGCGGGCGAAAAGCTGAGGAGCTTTTCGATGACGGTCAGGTTGAGGACGACGGCGAGGAGCGACATGGTGGCGAGGATGACGCCGAAGCCGGCCAGGACGCGCGCGCCGCGCGTGCCCTTGAAGAGTTTCCACATGTAGTAGATGCCCGTGGCGAGAATCAAAATCTCGATCAGCGACCGCGCCAGATCGACGAGCATGGAGAAATGGACGTGCAGAAAGCTCATGTGAAAGTCATGTCGTATCGGCCCCGCGCCCGAAGGCCCCGGCCAGCCGCGCCGCGCGCAACGCCGGCGGAACGTCGTGCACCCGCCAGATCGCCGCGCCCCGCGCCGCCGCCCACATATGGGCCAGATCGTTTGTTATCTCCAAAGGCTCCGAACCGCCAATTAATTTTAAGAAAGATTTTCGCGAGAGGCCCACGAGGATTGGACGTCGCAGCGCCCGAAAACTTTCAAGATCGCGCAGCAGCGCCAGATTGTGCCTCAGCGTTTTGCCGAAGCCGAAGCCGGGATCGCACACGATCGATTCAAGCGCCAGCCCGTTTTCCTCCGCCCGGGCGAGGAATTTGGCCAGGAAGTCGGTGATCTCCCCGCCGGGATCGACGTAATGGGGCTCCTTTTGCATCGTGGCGGGCCGGTCGAGCGCGTGCATGAGGACGTAGCCGGCCCGGTATTGCGCGACGGCGGGCCAGAGGCGCGGGTCCCATCGCCCGGCGCTCACGTCGTTGACGATTTCCGCGCCCTCGTCGAGGGCGGCAGCGGCGACGGGCGCTTTCCACGTGTCGACCGAGAGCGGAATCGCCAGCCGCCCCTGCAAACGGCGCACGACGGGGAGAATCCGCGCGAGTTCGACTTCGGCGCTGATCGGCGTCGCGCCGGGGCGGGTCGATTCTCCTCCCAGGTCGATGATGTCGGCGCCTTCAGCCTCCATCTCGAGGGCGCGGTCAAGCGCCTGCTCGGGATCGAGATAGCGCCCGCCGTCGGAAAAGGAATCGGGCGTGACGTTGAGGACGCCCATGATGAGGGGGCGTTCCTGCCATTCCAGGGTGCGGGTTTTGAGCTTCCAAGCATGCGCGGGCATCAGTAGTAAGGTGCCATCGGCGGGCCGGTTTGGCTAGAGGTTGATGGAACGAATGGGACTTATGGAAAAGTTGGCATTGGAAGAGATTTTCCGTAATTTCATGTAAATTCTCTTGCCTTCCATCCCTCTTATCAGGTAAAGGCTAGGGATGCCACGTTTCGCAGTTCTGTTTGCGGGCCTTGCTTCATTGGCGACGGCGACCGCCTTGTTCCTCACCGGGTGCGGCTCGATTCATACCGCTCCGATGCCAAGCTCGACCGTCAGGCTTACGCCGAATCCTCCCCATATCTACATCGCGCCGTTCGACACCTCGACCGGCAAATGGCTGGTGGGCCGCGAGGGGGTCGAACTGATCAATTTCAAGGAGGATTTTCAGACCAATTTCCAGCATCAACTCGAGACGCGGCTGACCAAGCTCGCCCCGACCGAACAACGCTGGGTGAACGATCTGCCCGACCACGGCTGGCTGGTCGCGGGTGAATTTGTGACGGTTTACCAGGGCAGCCGCGCGTTGCGGACGGCGGTGGGCGCCGGTGCGGGCGAAACCACCCTGCAAACCAATGTCTACGTTTACGATCTCGACGTGTCGAAGACGCAATATGTCCTCGCTTTCCGGACCGGGGTGCCCGATCCGAAGAACGATACGGGCGCGGGCAGCGGCTCGGCTCCGTCCGGATTTAGCGCCGTGGGCGAGCCGATTACGACCGCGATGGGCTTGGGTTCGGGCCTCAAGCTCGATACGACGCGGACGTGCCGCGAAATTGCGGCGGTCCTCTCCCAGTACGTCGCCGATTGATCCCCGGCCTGCGGGTCATTGTAACCGCGTCTCGCTTTGAGAGATTCTACGCCCTAGTCTTCAACCCATGTCCTTTCCGGCCTGGTTTCACGCGCTCGATCTCCACCTCCTTGATCTGATCAACCAGACCTGGAGCCGCCCCTGGCTCGATCCGGTCATGGCCCGCGTCAGCGACTTCGATTCGTTTCGTTACCCGCTCGCCGCGGCGGTGGTGTTCACTCTCATTTTCGGCGGCTTTCGCGGACGCCTCTTTCTCGTCCTCATGGCCGCCTGCTTGATCATCGGCGACGGCATCATCGGCTGGGACTTCAAAATCGGGGTGAATCGTCCCCGCCCGGACGAGACCGTCCCCCACCTTCGCGTCGTGACGGTCCGGGGCGTGACCGAATCGATACCCCGCGAGCACGTCGCCAGGGGGCGCTCCTTCACCTCGGGCCACGCCTGCAACAACGTCGCGCTGGCCATGGTCGGCTGCGCGATTTTCGGCCGCTGGGCGCTGGGGCTGTGGCCGTGGGCCGCGCTGGTGAGCTATTCGCGGATCTACTGCGCATCTCATTACCCAAGCGACATCGCCGGCTCGTGGCTTGTCGCGCTTTTTTATTCCTATTTTATCCTCAAAACGGCCGAGTGGCTGTGGAGGAAATACGCGCCCCGGAAATTCCCCCGGCTTTACGACGCGCACCCGGTCCTTTTCCCCCACGGGCCTAAGAGCTTATCCCCAAATAAGGGGAGGGCGCGCTGAGAGGATTTCTGCCTTCTGGCAAGGAGTCGAGCGAGGAGCATAGCCGAAGTGCTACGTGACGAGTGAGCGACGACGCCAGAAGGCAGAAAGACCTCAGCCCGAAGGGTGGCGGCGAATTTTGGCCGAGCCCTTCGTTGCTCACTCCTTACGTACCGCTGCGGGTATGCGCGTCGTTCGCGCCTCGGTTCGGCCAAAATTCGACTCGCCACGCGCCCACCTCTTATTTAGGGATAAGCTCTGAATTACTGCGAGGTAAGTAGACATCCGTTGTTTCATCGCACAGGGTGGTTGAGCGGCCCCACGTTGTTATGTACGAGTACGAGAGAATTCCCGAGGTTTATCCCATGCCGATGCGGCGGCCCGTCCCGTGGGTCACCTGGATTCTCGTCGGCTCGACCGGCGCGGTGTTTCTCCTGCAGCTTCTCTACCTCCATCTCTTCGGCGAGGACGTGGTTGGCGACACGCTGGCATTCAGCCCCCAGGCCTGGGCCGATCACCGCTATTGGACGCTTCTCACCTATGCATGGGTCCATTCGGTGGATCTCTTCGGCCTCTTCTGGCTCCACATCGTCTCCAACATGATCCCCCTGATCTGCCTCGGGCCCGCGCTCGAGGAGATGCTCGGTCGCTGGCGTTACCTCGGCCTTTACCTCGGCGGCGCGGTCGCCTCGGCCCTCGTCTTTTTCCTCTGCAATCTTGATGCGGACGAGCCGATCGTCGGCGCCAGCGGCGCGGTTTTCGCCGTCATCGCGGGAGTCGGGACCGCCATTCCGCGCGTCCGGGTGACGGTCTTCCTCTTTTACGTCCTGCCGCTGCGGATGAGCATGGGTCTCCTGGCGCTGGTCGCCTGCGGGGTGGAAGCGGCTTCCATCCTCTTTGGTTGGATGCCCGATGTGGCCCACTCGGCCCATCTCGGCGGCGCGGCATTCGGTTTTCTTTACGTAATGGCGATTCGCCGGATATCACGAAACGAGTGACCGCCGCTCCATTCTTGAAAAGCCGGGGAGCCGATGTAGTTTGTGGCATGAAGCCGTTGCGTCCCCTCGTTGTACTCGTTGCGCTCTTTTTGACCGCCTGCGGTTTGAGCGACCAGCAAAAAGCCGACTACGCAAAAGTCCAGTCCAGCGGCGTCTCCTCCGCCGTTTACGACAAGATGGTCCACGGCGACGACCTGAGCCTCTACGACATCAAGGCGCTCTCCCGCGCCCATGTGAGCGACGCCATCATCCTTCGCTACATGCGCGACCAGCACACGATTTACTATCTCGACTCGGATGACGTCACCAGCCTTCGCAAGGCGGGCGTTTCGCAGAGCATTATTGATTACATGCTTCAGACGCCGCAGGGGTACGGCCCCGGCCCTTCTCCCTATCCCTACGGTTACGGCTATGGCCCCTATTGGGGCGGTCCCTATTGGGGTACGCCTTACCCCTATCCTTATCCCTATTATTACCCCTACCATCGCTGGCATTAAGATACGGAGAAAGATTCCATGAATTACCATCTCGATCACAAATTATGTCTGGTCACCGGTTCCACCGCGGGCATCGGCTTCGCCATCGCCGCGGCCCTCGCGGGTGAGGGCGCCAGGGTGATCGTCAACGGCCGCACCGATGACCGCGTCGCCGAGGCCATCGTCAAAATCAGGAAGCTCCATCCGCACGCGAAGCTCGAGGCTTTCGCGGGCGACCTGAGCCGGGTTGATGAAGTCGAGGAGGTCTACAAGCGCTTCCCGGAGGTCGACGTGCTCGTCAACAACCTCGGGGTATACGAGGTGAAGCCCTTCGAGAAGATCACCGATGCCGATTGGAGCGCCATTATCGAGACGAATTTCTTCAGCGGCGTGCGCCTCAGCCGGGCCTACCTGCCCATCATGCTTAACCATAATTGGGGCCGGATCATCTTCATCTCGAGTGAATCGGCGGTGCAGATTCCGAAGGAGATGATCCACTACGGCGTGACGAAAACGATGCAGATCGCCCTGGCGCGCGGTCTCGCCGAAACCACCCGGGGCACGGGCGTCACCGTGAATTCCGTCCTGCCCGGCCCGACGAGGTCCGAAGGGGTGGAAAAATTCGTGAAAGACATGGCGAAGGAGCAGGGAAAGTCGGCGGCTGAAGTCGAGAACGATTTCTTCAAGACCGTCCGGCCGGGTTCGCTCATCCAGCGTTTCGCCACCAACGAGGAAGTGGCGAACATGGTCGCTTATGTGGCCAGTCCGCTTTCCTCCGCGACGAACGGCGCGGCGCTGCGGGTTGAGGGCGGATGTGTGCCATCGATTTTGTAATTAATGTCCGCCTTCGCCCCGAGCATTTCCCCGGCGGGCTCGTGGGCTCATTCATTCCGGGTCTGCGCGAGGCTCGTCTGGAACGATTGCAAGCAGGGCCTGCGCAAGCACCTCGCCGGGAACACGCGGCGCGACAAATGGCTGCGGGCCGGAGGCATTCTCTTCGGCCTCACTTTTCTTGCCGGGCTCCATTTCGCCGCCTTCGCGCTGGTGACTTACACGAGCCTTTCGCCCAGTCACGATCGTGCCGGGCTGATGGCGGGCCTGAGCACCGCGGTCTGGTCGTTCCTGCTTTTCGTCATGATCAGCGGCGGTCTCGTCCGCGCCCTGGTCGTGCTTCACGAGCAGGATGACAGCGGCCTGCTCCTCAGTTCGCCCGTTTCGCCACGGGCGATTCTTGCGGGACGGCTTTTCGGCAACGCCCTGCAATCGTGCCTTGTCGACGGCTTCATCATCATCCCCTACATCAACGTTCGCATTTTCGTGGCCGACCACCTCCAGTTTCATTTTTTATGGGGCTACGCCGTCTGGTTCGCGCTGGCCATCATCGTCACCTGCATCGACGGGCTTTTCTCATTCGGCCTGATCCGCTGGCTGGGGCTGCGCCGGGCGCGTTTCTTTTCCCAGGCCGTGCCTTTCCTGCTCATTTTTGGAGTCACCCTTCTTGCGGGGACGCTCAGCATTTCGGTCTCGCAATTGAGCTCCGATCAGGCCCACATGCCGCCCGGGATGCAGGCCCATTTCATCGCGCTGAGCCACACACCGCTCGTCTGGATCGCCTATGCGGCCGCGGGAAATCCGGTTTACGTTGCTTTGATCTTTTCCGCCGCCGCCGCTCTCGCGATGATCACGCTGCGCCTCACCGAGCGCGCCTTTGTCGAGGGCACGCAGCACCTTGCCGAGGAGGCCGGTCCCGCCCGGTCCGGCGGCGGCGATGCGCCGTTTCGTCCGGGCGTGCTCCGGCTCGAAATCGGCAAGAACCTGCGGCTGATCGTGCGGACGCCGATGATGATGGTCCAGTGCCTAGCGCAATCGCTCCTGCCGATCGGCGTCGCCTGCGTGCTGGGGCGCGACGACCTCGCGCGGGGAATTGCCTTCTTCGTGATCTTCGCCGCCGGGGTACTGGCCGGGATGTTCACCATCGCCGCCGGAACGGTCGAGGAATGCGACGATCTTCTCGCCATGTCGCCCCATGGCGCGAGGCTCTTTCGCTTCGGCAAGATGCTCAGCGGCTGCCTCTGGCCGCTCGGCGTCGCGCTGCTGGCGGGCGCCGGCCTTTTGCTCGATGGCGAGCCCCTTTTCGCCGCGGCCGTCCTTCTCGGCGGCATCCCGCTCGGCATGGCCTCGAGCGTTGCGGGCGAGACTTTCGCGACGCCGGTCAAGCCCGGCGTGCGTCCGAAATTGCTCGCCGACCCGATCATGATGATTCCGCTGCTCGGGATGCAGATCGTCAGCGGGCTGGTGGCGGGCCTGACCGTTTTTGGCGCGGCGTTTTCGTGGCCGCTCCTCGGGTTGAGTTTGCTGGCGAGTTACCTGGCGCTCGTTTTGGCGATCGGCCTTGCCCAGTTGCGCAAGCCGCTTTTCTGAGGGAAAAATTTTTAGACAGGAGGAACATGAAATACATGAGGGGGACGGTTTTTGTCGTTTGGAAAAATCACCTCTTGCGACCCGCAAAAATAATTGCCCAATCGCATGTCCTTCATGTTCCTCCTGTCTAAATTGCCTCCCTCCACCGCAATCCGGCTTGCATGGCGGACCGGGTCTGGTAGTTTAGGCTGTTCACGATCATCTTTATGCACGCCTCACGTCCCGAAGTCATTTACCTCGATAACAACGCCACCACGCGCGTCGCGCCGGAGGTCTTCGAGGCGATGGTTCCGTTCCTCACCGAGTACTACGGCAATCCCTCGAGCGCCTACAGTTTCGGCAAGTTCGTCGAGGGCCATCTCAAGGAGGCGCGGGAGAAGGTCGCCGCGCTCGTCGGTTGTACGCCGAAGGAGATCATCTTCACCAGTTGCGGCACCGAGAGCGACAACATGGCCATCTGGTCGGCGTTGCAGACGTCGGGCAAACGCCACATCGTCACCACCCAGGTCGAGCATTCGGCCATCATGAACCAGACCGACCAGCTCGAACGGATGGGCTTCGGCGTCACCCGCCTGCCGGTCCGGCCCGACGGCACGCTCGACGTCGCCGAAGTCGAGAAGGCGATCCGCGACGACACCGGCGTCGTCTCGATCATGTGGGCCAACAACGAGACGGGCGTGCTATTTCCCGTCGAGGAAATCGCCTCGATCTGCAAGCGCAGGGGCGTCCTTTTCCACACCGACGCGGTGCAGACCCCCGGCAAGATCGACCTGAGCCACGTCGCGAAGAGCGACATCGATTTCCTCTCCATGTCGGGCCACAAGCTCCATGCGCCGAAGGGCGTCGGCGTCCTTTACGTCAAGAGGCGCACCAAGCTCGTGCCCTACGTCATCGGCGGAGGCCAGGAGCGCGGCAAACGGGGCGGGACCGAAAATGTCGCTTCGATCATCGGCCTCGGCCGCGCGGCGGAACTCGCCATCGAAAAACTTTCCGACGAGCAGAACCGGGTGCGCGCGATGCGCGACCGCTTCGAGGAGACCCTCCTCCAGCACCTGCCCGACCTCTACATCAACGGCCGGCGCGACCAGCGCCTCCCGAACACGAGCAACATCGCCTTCGATTTCGTCGAAGCCGAGGCGATCCTGATGCGCCTCGACCAGAAAGGCATTTGCGCCTCCTCCGGTTCCGCCTGCACGACCGGGTCGCTCGATCCGTCGCACGTCCTCAGCGCGATGGGCATGACGCCGGCGCGCGCGCGCAGTTGCGTCCGCTTCTCCTTCAGCCATTACAACACCGACGCCGACATCGATTATGCCCTCGAGATCATTCCGCCCATGATCGAGGAACTGCGCGCCATGTCGCCGCTCAGCCCCGATCATCGCGACAACTTTGCCTACGACGTCGAAGCGGCGCGTGAAAAAGAAGAGAAGCTCATGGCGCAGACCATGGCGGCGATCAACGAGTAGTCCTGCGCAACGCGGATGGCGGTACTATTTGCCGGGGGGGATTGGCGGCAAATGGGAGTGTTTTTGTCGGAGACAGAGACGAGAAGATCAGATTTTTTGACCTTTCTGTCGTGGGAACATACGATAAGTCAATTGATCTGCTTGACTTAGGCGACTAATTACAGCTAGATATTATAAATGTTGGGACCTCTCGGTGGAACTGGAATAAGCCATGCTGAATTTTACCGAGTCGAGGGGAAAAAAGAGATCATGGAGTGATGGTTTTTTGCGTAAGAATGGAAAAATGAGGACATTCCTTTTGGAATGGCTGCGAAAAAGCATTGACTCATGATTTGTTTTTATACAAGAATGCGTGAAAAGAACTGTTAAGGGCCGGAAATAACACTGTGAAAAAGAAATCCCCGCCTTACGCAATATTCGGTGCCGCTGTCCTTGGAATCATCTGCGTCGTCGCCTTCGTCTACTGGAAAAAGGGTCAGGATCAGGCGGCGGCGGATAACCTGGCCAAAGTGACGGCTGGCTTGCAGCAGGAGATTACCGATCTCCAGACGGCGAAGCAGGTTACGGTAACGTCGACTCCCACCGACATGCGGAACGTCTACTACGCGACGGAACCGGTGCAAGCCGGGGAAAAAATCAGCCCGAACTTTTTTGAAAAGAAGCTGACTCCGAACGGCATCCTGCCGGACGCCTATCCGGAAGGGACCGATATGGCGGACCTTTACGCGATCCGCAATATCGAGAAGGGCGATCCGCTGACTCCCCGCAACGTCGGCAAGAGCCTCCCCTATCTGACCCAGCGCATCTCGCCGGGAATGCGGGCGGTGTCGCTGCCGATCTTCAATGCCGAATACAATAACACCGGCGGTTTCGCGATAGATGGAGACCGGGTGGATCTCCTCTATACGACGACTCCGAATGGCATCGTCGACCGAACCCAGTTGGTCATGCAGAACGTCAACGTCCTTTACGTTCCCGGTCCGAAAATCGAATCCGAACAGATGGAGGGGATCGTCCCGGCCCCGCCTCCGGGCGCGCCGATTTCGATCACCTTCGAGGTGACGCCGGAGCAGGCGCAGGCCCTCATTTTGATGTCCCAGCAGAAGGACGGAAAATTCAGCATGATCCTGCGGGCGCGAAGCGACAAATCAGAGATCAAGATCAAGCCGTTTGTGGCCGCGGACTACTATGGTAATTTCCAAAAAGTTCAGCGCATGGACAATAAATCGCAGGCGCGCGTCGAAGAGCTTGCCAAACAAATCGAAGCGGAACAAAAAGCCCAAGAAGCCCAGGGAACCACGAATGAAACAAATCCCACTCCACCTACCCCGTAAACTGGCGATCATCGGTTGCCTGCTTGCGATTGCATGCGGGCTGGTTCGCGCCCAGACGGCCGCGCCCGTCGCGCAAAGGCTCGACGTCTTCTTCGGCGAGACCAAGCTGCTGCCCATCGACACGCCGATCGACAGCTTCAGCGTCGCGCCCGACGGCGTTATTAAAGTCGAAAAGTCGGACATCTCCCCCAACCAGCTCTCGATCACCGGGATCGGCGGCGGCGACGCGGCCCTTACCATCAAAACCGGGGGCTACACGCTCCTCTTCGACGTGGCCGTCAGCCCGGCTCCCGTGCGGCTTTACATCAATCTCAACGAATCGAAGCGGCTCACGTTCCCCGGCCCGGTTGATGACTACAACCTTTCCGTCCAGGGCCTTGTGAATGTCAATCAACCCGATGTCAGCGACAATATCCTCCTCGTGAACGCCGTCCAGGCGGGCAAAACCACGCTGACGGTGACCGACAAGGGGGAGATATACCGCTACTTCATTTCCGTATTTGACAATCGCGGCGCCGACGTCCTCGAAATTGAAAATGACTTCGCGGCCAAGGGCTACCGCAGCCTGACCATCAAATTCGACAATGACCAGGCGGTCCTCGGCGGCACGGTACCGACGCAGGAGGAACTCGACGACGCGGTCCGCATCGTCAAGCAATTCACCGACTACGTGCAGGTGAAGGCGAGTCTGGGACAAGAGGTCGAGGAGAGCGAATACACCGAGCAGGAGTCGATCATCATCAACAACATTCAGCGCATCGCCGATGTGAAGGGGCTGATCGTGAAGGTGAGGTTCCCGTTGCCGACCGTCATCACCACCAGCACCTACACCAAGTCGCTCGGCGATTATATCGAGCCGACCACGACCACGACGCCCCAGGGCGGGACCGTCCGCGGCACCGGTTTTCAGCCGCCGGCCAATCCGAACGAGCAGGGACAAGGCGGCGGCCCGCTGGCCCCTCAGAAGCAGGAGAACACGACCGAGACCACGACGACGAGGGAGAACACGACCATTCCCGAAAAGATTTTCCTCTATGGCGACCTGCAGGACGACCTTGACGAAGCCAAGGCGCTTCGCGTCGCCCGCACCTACTGCCCCTTTGTCGTCAATTTCATCACCGTCCGCGATCCCATTCAGCTTCGGACGCAGATTCGTTTCATGCAGATCAAGGACGACGACACGCGGGACACCGGATTTGACTGGTCTTCGGGCGGGGCCGGACCGTCCATTACCCTGGGATTCGGAGGCTCGGCGTTCGATCTTCTGCCGAACCCGATCAATGCGTTTAAGAATTTCATCACCAGCCCGACGGGCGTCCAGGCCACCGTGAACGCGCAGGCCATCTTTCATCTTTACGAAACGCTGGACCTGGCGAAGATCCTGCGCGAAGCCGACATTTTCCTCACCAACGGCCAGCCCGGCTGGTATTCGGAAGGGGAAGTGCAGTCGTACGTGAGTTCCGCGGTGACGACGGCTTCCAGCCCTCCGCTGACCACCCTGACCGCCTCGTCTGTCTTCCTGGGGGTGAACATGGACATCGCTCCGCTGAACCTGATCAACGCCGGAGGCACCGAGCCGCAGGGACAGAAGATTTTCGGCATTCCGACCAGCGTGGGCGCCGGGTCGAGCAGCGGGTACAATCTGTTGCAGGATTCCGACCCGACCGCGAACAAGGTTGGCACCGTGGCCAACCCCATTCAATTGTCCGGCACGGCCCCGATAATCGATAACACGGTGAAGTATGTCGATGAAAACGGGCTCATCGGCATGGATGTTTCCACGCAGTTGACGCTGCCCAACGGCGGCCTGACGGCCAACACCGTGCCGGTGCCCGGCGGCGGATCGATCGACCTGCCCGATTTCTTTGTGCGAACCACCCGCACCCGCGTCAATCTCCGCGACGGCCAGACGGTCGCCATTGACGGCCTCATCGACAAGGAGATGAGCAGCAACATCAATCAGATACCGTTCCTCGCCAAAATTCCGCTTTTCAGCACATTTTTCAAATATCATGCCGATGACAGGACGGACGAAGAGGTCATCGTCCTGGTCACGCCGCATATCGTGCGCATGAGGGACTCCGATGCCGCCCGGTATCCGAAGCCGCTCTTCCCCGAGATGCAGGATCAGGCCCGCGAAATGGGCGATGTGCCGATCATCAAGCCGGTCCGTTACAACGCCCAGGCGGTCGACCTCCGTCCCGAATCGCCGAAGGACATGAAGGACGCCAAGAACGCGGAAACTCCGAATGAACCTCCGCCCCTGGCGCCCCATGCGACGGGGGGCATGCAAACGCTTCAACCTCCCACGGAGTCGGCCCCGGCGGCGCCCCCGGCAGTTGACAATACGCCACCGGCCTCGGATAATTCCCGGCAACCGAGCGGCGCCCCCTTGGCTCCCTCCTCGACCCTGCCGTGAAACATGATTGACGTTTTTCTCGTCCATGATGATGTGGAGCGTTGCAATGCAATTCGCAACGCCATCAAGTCCAATCCGGAATTAAACCTGATCAGCGAGACGCAGACGGGCCGCGAAGGCCTGTTCGCCGCCGCGACCATGCTGACAGGCCATCCCCGGATGCTTATCGTCCGCCTCAACCTCGGGGACATGACCGGGTTCGACTTTATCGCCCAGGTGCGCCAGAAGGCGCACGATATCTACATCATCCCGGCGCTGGAAGGGACCGAAGGCGGCCAGGTCTGGCAAAACCTGCTGCAACTCGAATTGCGCGACGTCCTGGTCGGGCCGGTACCCCCGCAGGAAATCTCCAAGGTCCTGGCCACGGCGTGTCCGCGCGCGCAGGAACGGTTCGATCAAAACCGCGCCCCCGCCAACATCGAGGGGGAGGCGTTTGTCATCTCGGTCGTTGCGGCGCGGGGCGGCATCGGCAAATCGGTCGTCGCGACGAACATTGCGGCGGCCATGGCCAAGCTCAGCGACAGCGTGACCCTGCTCGACTTCAGCCTCAATCCGGGCGATTTCGCGGTCATGCTCGACGACGTGCCAAGAAACAACATCATGGACGCGGTCCAACAGGGAGGGGCCCTCGATGCCGAGTACCTCAACAACACGCTCGCGCTCCATCCCCGGCTCCGTTTCCGTTACCTGGCTTCCCCGAACCAGGATTTTGACTCCACGGGATTCGATTACAACGTCGGCGCCGCGATCATGGCGGCGACCCGGACGCTGAGCCAGTACATCGTCGTCGACACCGGGATCGCGATGGCCGGCCCGACAATCGCCGCCATCGACACCAGCGACATCATCTTTCTCATCACCAGCCGCGACGTGGCGCGGCTCCTCTCGGCCAAGAGCCTGATCAAATTCCTCAAGAACGACCGGCAGGTGACCAACCAGAAACTGAAGGTCCTGGTGAATGAGGCCGAGATCGGCGCGGAAATTTCGGAAAGCGAAATCGAATCGCTCCTCGAGCACCCGGTCGCGGCGTATCTTCCCTGCAACGCCGGGCCGATCACGTTTTCGATCAACAGCGGCACTCCCATCGTCGTGGCGGAGCCGCACCATCCGATTTCCGTCGTCCTCAACAAACTGGCCGAGCTCTCCTTCTACCGCTGGCAGGAAAAGCCGTCGGACGCCACCAGGACGAAAAAGGGGATCGCCGCCACCAAGGGGACCGGACGGATGAGCGTCAAGTAAAGGAGTCCATTTCATGCTATCTTATCCAAGACTGAACTTTGCCGCGTATGCCGATACCTCCTCCCAACTTTAATCGCCCGGTCGCCCCCGTTCCCGGATCCATCCCCCGGCCCGGCGGAGTTCCCGCGCGGCCTCCCGGCCCCGGGGGTGTTCCTCCGCGCCCCGGCGTTCCGCCGCCGGCCACGCAGGCGCTGCCAAGCGTCGCGACGTCGACCTCCGCGCTGCACCCGGTGCAGAGCACGCCGATGAACTCGCAGCGGGCCGCGGCCCAGCCCGACGCGGCGCAGGAATTCGTCATGCAGTTCAAGAAGACGCTGCTGCCCTACCTGGTGCAGGCGCTCGATCCGAAACTGCTGGAACGGGGCGCCGAGGCGGCGCTGAAAAAGCGGATCGAGGAACTCGTCGACGAGAGGCTTACCGCGGACAAGGTCCCCATCGGACGGCAGCTCCGCGTCAAGCTGCTCGGCGACATCATCGACGAAATGGTCGGCTACGGCCCGCTCGAGCAGTTGCTCAAGGACGACACGATCACCGAAATCATGGTCAACGGGCACCAGACGATTTATACCGAGCAAAGAGGGCGGCTGAGCCTCTCGCCGATCAAGTTCCTCGATGTGGAGAGCTGCCGCCGGGTCATCGACAAGATTCTCTCGCCGCTGGGCCGGCGGGTCGACGAGTCGAGCCCGCTTTGCGACGCGCGGCTGCCCGACGGCTCGCGCGTCAACGTCATCATTCCCCCGCTGGCCCTCAACGGGCCGACGATCACCATCCGTAAATTCAGCAAGAGCCCGCTGACGATGGAGAAATTGATCGCCTTCCGGGCGCTTTCGCAAAGCATGGCGATGTTCCTCAAGGCGTGCGTCCATTGCACGCTTAACATCGTCATTTCAGGAGGCACCGGCTCGGGCAAGACGACGATGCTCAACGCGCTTTCGTCCTACATTCCCGACGGCGAGCGGATCATCACCATCGAGGACGCCGCCGAATTGAATTTGCAGCAGGACCACGTCGTGCGCCTGGAAAGCAAGCCGAAGAACATCGAGGGCAAGGGTGAGGTTTCCATCCGCGAACTGGTCAGAAACAGTCTCCGGATGCGCCCCGACCGCATCGTTATCGGTGAGTGCCGGGGAGGGGAGGCGCTCGACATGATCCAGGCGATGAACACGGGCCACGACGGCTCGCTGACAACCACCCACGCCAATACGCCGCGCGACGCCATCGCCCGGCTCGAAACGCTCGTGATGATGGCGGGGATGGAACTGCCGCAGCTGGCGATCCGGCAGCAGATCGCCGGGGCGGTTCATCTCATCGTCCAGATCAACCGGCTCGCCGACGGAAGCCGCAAATGCGTCGCCATTACCGAAGTCCAGGGCATGGAAGGCAACATGGTGACGCTCCAGGACGTCTTCAAGTACGAGCAGACCGGCGTCAATCCAGAAGGCAAGCTCATCGGCGTCACGCGTGGGCTGGGAATCGTCCCGAAATGCCAGGCGAAGTTCAACGCCAACGAGCTGAACGTTCCGGTCGAGATTTACCAGAGCGTCCTTCACCACAACAACCCCGAGTATCCCTAAACCCGAGAACGCACCATGCCCGATCCCATGTTTCTCTTGATATGCGGTTGCTTCTTTGGCGCGTTGCTTTTGATCGCCTGGAATTATCATCAGAGCACGGCTTCGCCGCAGATGGACCTGCGCGAAAAGCTCAAAAATCTGGCCAAGGACCCCGAGGCAATGGCGCGGGAAATCGAGCTCGGTTCGGAGCGCAAATCGGTTTTCGCCACCATCGATTTCAGGGGCATTTTCGCCAAGTTCACCGGGCAGAGTTACATGGATACCCTGGAGAAGGAACTGACCCAATGCGATATTCCGCTCAAGCCGGGTGAGTTTTTGGCCATGCGCTGCGGCGGGGCTGTTGTCGGAGGTATTCTGACCCTTGTCCTTTCCCACAATCCCTATCTCGCCGCCGCCGTCGCCGGCTTCATAGGACTCTTCCTTCACATCCCGCTCCTGAAGATCAAGCGGGCCATGCGCATCGACAGGTTTGTTACGCAACTCGCTGAATTTCTGGTGCTTATAACCAATTCACTCCGTTCGGGCCAGACCTTCCTTCAGGGCGTCGATATTGCGAGCAAGGACTCGCCCAATCCCATCGGCATGGAATTCCGGCTGCTCCTGAAGGAGACGAACCTCGGCGTGCCGGTTGAGACGGCCTTTTCCAACATGCTGCTGCGGGTCCCCAGCGAAGACCTCAAGATTGTCATGAGCGCCTTCAGCATCCAGCGCAATGTCGGCGGCAACCTGGCCGACATCATGGACCAGGTGGCGGCGATGATCCGTCAGCGCATCACCATTCAGGGGCAGATCAAGGTGCTCACCACCCAGGGCAAGCTTTCGGGAGCCATCGTCGGCCTTCTTCCCTTCGGGCTGGGCACCGCGATCTTCCTGATCAATCCCGAATACATGTCGAAACTATGGACCCCGCGCACCGAAGACGGCCTCCAATTTACGGAGCGCTACCTCGGCCCGCTGATGCTCTGCCTCGGCATCTTCATGGAATTGCTCGGCTGTTTCGTCATCTATAAAATTTGCGATATCGAGGTCTGACGTATGGATCCGATTTTCATCCTTATTTGCATTTGCTTTCTGGGTGCCGTCCTGCTGGCCGGTTTTGCCCTTCATCCCTCGGCGGAAACGACCAGCATCAGCCAGCGCCTCGAGGGGCTCAAGGCGGGGCAGCAGCAGCAGCGTTCGAAAACCAGCCTGCGCGACGAGGAGGAGATGGGCAAAAGTGTCTTCGTCCGCATCATCCTGCCGATTGTCGACAAGACATCGAGATTCTTCAGTCAGATCACCCCCATCACCGCCGTGAAGCGGGCCCGCATTTCGATCATTCAAGCCGGGATGCAGGGAAGGGTGACCCCCGAACGGATCACCAGTTTTTCCTACATCCTTCTGATCCTGCTGCCCGTCACGATCTTCCCCACGGCGCAGATGATGGGCAAGGGGGGCGTCATGACCTATGCCATTATCGGGATCGCCGCCCTGCTCGGCTATCGGCTGCCCTTCGGTTACGTCCAGGGCAAGGCGCAGGCGCGCCAGCATGAGATTCGCAAGGCGCTGCCTTTTACGCTCGACCTGATTTCGATCAGCGTCGAAGCCGGCATGGCGCTCGACGGCGCGATGGCCATCGTCCAGGAAAAGTCGACCGGCCCCATGGCCGACGAACTCGGACTGACCCTGCGCGAGATCCGCCTGGGCAAGGGCCGGAATGAAGCCCTGGTCGACATGGGCGATCGGATCGGGTTGGAAGAGTTGAAGTCGTTCGTCACCGCCGTCACCTACATCGCGCGTCTGGGCGGGTCGCTGGTCGATGTGATCCGGATTCAGGCCCAGGCCATGCGAATCAAACGCCGCCAGCGGGCCGAGGAAAAGGCGATGAAAACCCCCGTCAAGATCATGATCCCGCTGGTGCTCTTCATCTTTCCCTCGATGTTCATTGTCATCCTTGGCCCGGCCGCCATCACCATGATGGAGCAGATGAAATCGGTACCCGGGCACTAAAAATGAATGAATTTGTCACGGTTTTTTGGTCGGCGTTGGAGAATCGGGGCTGCAATGTGGCGCGGGATATGCACTTTACTTGTGGATACCGACAATGGAATGCACAGAGAGCACAAATACTGTAGTGACAACGAGTTTAACTACAGATGAGTGTCTGAAACCACTACTCTTTTCACAACGAAGAGGGCGGGTTGGCGGCCAGACGACGGTGGAATTTGCATTAATTTGCATCCCGTTTTTCGCCATTCTTTTCGCCATCATCGACTTCGCCCAAATCTATTTTTACGAAAACTCGTGCCAGAATGCGCTGCGCGAGGCCGCGCGGTTCGCCACGGCGGGATCGATTATCCAGGCCGTCGGCGCGTCGGGGACGCCCCTCTACGAAACCAACAGCGGAGGGATTGTCGTCCCCCAGGCCATCCCCGATTCCGAGGGGAGGGAAGCCTCGCGCAATGAATGCATCCGGTATTGGTTTCTGAGCAACTGCGTCCTCCAGAATTTTCCGATCTCGAATATCTCGATTGTGAGCGCCCCGACCCTGCCCGGCGTCCCGGCCGTGACGGAAACGAACAGTCTTGGCTATGTGAACCTTCTCTCGGGGTATACGGTCACCACGAATTCGAGCGCGGGCACGGTTTCGACCAACGCCGTGCCTCCCGTGACGGGACCGGGCGGGGCGACCGACTACGTGCAGATCACGGCGACCTATTACGTCAACACCATCACCCCCCTGGTCGGTTACATGCGGGGCTACAACGGCATTGGAAACGTATTTCCGGTCCACGTCTCGGCCATCGTCAAGAACGAGCCCGCGTATCTCAATTTTGAGCACACGAACATTTACTCGGATGAGCCGCAATGAAGACGTTCTCGTACCTCCAGCAACTGAGAATGCGGCGGCAGCGCTGCAAGAGCCAGGCTTTCGTCGAATTCGCGTTCATCCTGCCCATTTTCCTCATCATGATGATGGGCATTTTCGACTACAGCTTCATGATCATGCGCCAGCAGGTCATGGCCATGGCCGCCCGCGAAGCGGCCAACACGGCGACACGCCAGACGACGGCCAACGCGATTCCCGTGGGGCTTAACGCCGCCTATAACGCGGCGCGCAGCGTGGGGGTCGATTTTGCCGGTTCGCTGGGAGGGGTCATCATCACCCACGTCTGGTATGACAGCTCGTACGTCGATACCGCGCATGTCCTGTTGCTCGATTCCAGCTTTACAGGCCCTCCGACCAATTCGGGGAGCGAAGCCACCGATCCCAGCGCGGCCAATTGGTCGAGCTCGATGGGAGGCATGGGAGGTCTTTATGGGAGCACGGAGTCTTCCCTGTTTAATCAGAGCCGGATTCTTGGCGGCACGAATGGGATTGCTTCTTATCAATCCATTTATCGCAAACTGCCTTTCCCCGGAAACGATCTCGTCAACGGCGACACCCGCGGCGTTTATGCCGTCGAAGTCTATTATACCAACGCCTTCATCACGCCGATCGGCAGCTTCATGACCCATTTCGACCAGATGGGCGGCACCTTCCTCATACCCGGTCAACTCTATGACGCCGCGTTTTATGGCGTCATCACGGGAACGCCCACGTCCCAGGTCACTCTCCCCGACCCCAATAATTTTTCGCATCCTCCCCCGCCGCCGCCGCCGCCCCCGCCACCACCTCCTCCCCCGCCGCCGCCGCCCAAGCCGCCCCCCCCGCCACCGCCCCCGCCATCGCCTCCGGCGCCTCCTCCTCCTCCCCCCCCGCCACCCACGCCTCCGCCACCCCCGCCGCCCCCAGCCGCGGCGCAGGGTCCCCCGCCGCCGCCGCCCCCACCACCTCCTCCGCCGAAGCCTCCGCCACCCCCGCCGCCGCCGCCCCCCCCACCTCCTCCCAAGCCACCGCCACCGCCACCGCCGCCCTCAAAGCCGCCGCCACCGCCCCCACCACCTCCTCCGCCGAAGCCACCGCCACC
>DASZIP010000035.1:0-63737 GCA_035948935.1 Methylacidiphilales bacterium
GGATGGACCTACATCGTGAGCGGCCATTCCCGCCGCCTTTACATCGGCGTGACGAGCGATCTGCATGGCCGCGTGTGGGAACATAAAAACGGCATCCTCGAAGGCTTCACCAAGAAATACAAAATCAACCAGCTCGTTTACTACGAATTTTTTCATGATATCGAAAGCGCCATCGAGAGAGAGAAACAACTAAAAGGCTGGTCTCGCGCCAAGAAAATCGCGCTCATTGAGAAAAGAAATCCTGGCTGGGACGACCTACCGCTTCCCGATGAGAGGTAGGTCCTTCGACTCGGCTCGACGGCATCCTTCGGCCAAACCCATCCCCCGCTCGCCTCGCTCAGGATGACGGTGCTTTTTTGGTAACCGGCGCCTTTCCCCTTTGACTTCGCTCCGGGCGCGGCTTACTGCCGCGGCTGGGGAAGGATGACGGATTGAGGAAAGAGAGTCGTTGCAGACACCTCAATTGGGCTCAGCCTCCGGCCTAACCCTCCAGGATCGAAACTGCGGCCTGAAAAACTTCTTCCACGGCGAGGTCCTTCAACGAGGAGCCCGCTCTCAGCGCGCGCACGCCCGGACGCGGAGGCGCCCAAACCACCGGATCGGTCGGACCGAAAAGCGCGACGACCGGCAGGTCCCGCCGCGAAGCCGCCGCCAGATGCGTGATCCCCGAATCGTGGCCGAGAAAAAGCGCCGTCTCCTTTTCCCCAAACAGCGCCGCCAGGATCGGCAGCGGCAGTTCCCTTGCGCGCAGGTGCGGCACATCCTTCCATGCCTCGACAAGAAATCGCGCCGTTTCCGTGTCGGCCTCGCCTTCGACCAGAAGCAGCGCCAGACCGGGCGCCGCGCCCGTCAGCCGACGCCCCAGTTCGGCCCACGATTCCGCCAGCCAGTTTTTGTTCTCGCCGCCGCTGCCCGGATGAATCGCCGCCAAACGCGTCCCCGGTTTCAGCCCGGTCAGAAACGCGCGGGCCGCGGCGGCATCCCCGGGGGAGGGGAAGAGCTCGCTCGCCGCATCGTCCCCCAGCGCCAAGCCGAGCGGTTCCACCATCCCGGCGAAATAACGGGCCGCGGGGCGGCCGAATCCCTCCGGCACGCGCGGCGAATGGGTCAGGATCCGGCCCGGTTTGCATCGCTTCAGATTGAGCAGGAAAAGGCCGTCGGGATCGTAGAAGTAGGAGAGCACCAAGTCGAAGCTCCCGATGTAATCCATCCAGGCCGGATCGAGCACCGCGCGCGGCGTGAAAAAGGCGCTCAGCGGGCCATGATTCACCGAACGGACGCCGTCGAGATAGTAGCGGCGCAGGGCGATCTCGGCGAGGCGCGGATGCCCAAGGACCTCGATGTGCGCGCCGGGCCAGCGTTGGCGAAGCAGCCGCAGGGTCGGCAGCGTGATGATCAAGTCACCCAGGGCGCCGCCGCGAATGAATAAAATCTTCATGAAAAAACTGGTATTGTCAGGATGAAGCCCCTCTGGACACAAGTTGTCATTGAGATTATTATCCATCGATGCGGTCGTATGAAGTCGTCATGCGCAGCGGCGCAAAAAACGAGGTGATTGCGGAAGTCATGCATGATGATCCGGCGCTTGACGATAAAATTTACTTTTACCGCGATCCGATGCAGAAGCAACTCGTCGCCTATTTTCTCCGCCAGGAAGTCGCGGGAATCATTCTGGGACCCGACAACGTCAGCGGCGTACCGCGGTACAAATAAAAAAACCGGAGCCGGGCGCCGCACATCCCGCTTGCTTTTGGGTTTCGATTGGCGATGCTGAGGGAGCGGTATACACCCCGGGCAATCCCGCACACGCTTCACGGCTATGGGATCTTTATTAATCGGCGTTCTCCTTGTCTTCGGGATTGTCATCCTCGTCGTCCTGATCATCGGCGTCATGGGCGTCGGCATCTACAACCAGCTCGTCGCGCTCCGCAACGATTTCAAGAATCAATTCGCGCAGATCGATGTGCAGCTCAAGCGACGCCATGACCTCATCCCCAACCTGGTTGAGACCGCGAAGGGCTACATGGCGCACGAACGGGGCACGCTCGATGAAGTCGTCGCGGCCCGCAACGGCGCCGTCGCCGCGCGGCAGCAGGCCGCGACCGATCCCGCCGGTCCCGGCGCGGTGCAGAAAGTCGCCGCGGCGGAGGGCGTCCTCACCCAGTCCCTCGGCCGGCTTTTCGCGCTGGCCGAAGCCTACCCCAACCTGAAAGCCAACGAGACCATGCTCCAGCTTCAAAACGAGCTGACCGACACCGAAAACCTCATCTCGTCGGCCCGGCAGGCCTACAACGAATCGGTCCGGGTTTACAACACCCAGCGCGAGATTTTTCCCAACTCCATCCTGGCCGGCATGTTCAACTTCGCCCCGGCGAGCTTGTACGAAATCACCGAGCCCGGTGATCGCGAAGCCCCCAAGGTCTCCTTTGCCTGAGTGCGTCGAGTCTTATGGAAAAATCGATCTTCCATAAAAAGAACCGGGAAAACCAGCCGCCCACCCCCTACGAGCTGATCGAACCCGAGATCGTCCATCTCAAAAAGGGCTACTCGATCCGTTACGGGGCCCGCCCCAAACCGAAAATCCCCCTCTGGCTCTTCCTCCTTGCGTTCTGCGGCCTGGGCTGGCTCTATCTCATGGACCCGATTCTTCACGCCTGGTACAAGGGCGAAGCCGTCCGGACCTATCTTTACCTCCACAACTACGGCGGCGGGTCTCTCGCCAATGGCCTGGTCGCGAGTGAAATTTTGTCCCCGCAGGAAGCCGCTGTTCTGAATCGCCGGCAGGGTTCGTTCCAGGACTATTACGCGTCGCCCGAGGCGGCCGATCAGCAGGCCGGGACCATCATCAACTACATGACGACCGTGCGTCTTCTCCATGCCGGCAAGTACGAGCAACTCGATCCGGTGGGCAGGATGCGCTATCTCCTTTTCATACGCACCGGGATCGTTGTGCCCACGCAATGGAGCTTTCTCGACCCTTCCGTCGGAGAGTAAAGGGGCTGTCTTTAAGAGATTTTAACTTACGTTACAAATCTGTAATAATTTCCTCGACACCCTTAACCGCGTCAATCATGGTAAGATAGATGCTATTAGTGGTACGCAAAATTGCAGATTGTTTGATAAACGGACTATGAAGCCATTATTTCGCCGGTCAAAGAATAGAAACGGCCAGACGTTGGTCGAGTACGCCTTGATCCTCGCCTTCATTTCCGTGGTCGCCATCTCCGTCCTGATCTCCCTGGGACACGCCATCAACGGCACCTACACCAAAATCTACTCGGCCCTCGCTTCCGCCCAGGCCAGTCATTAGGCTGCCAAAAACTCGGCGATCACCGCGCAGACCCGCTCGATCTGTTCCGCCGGAATCTCGGGATAAATCGGCAGGCTGATCACTTCACCCGCCAGGCGATGCGCCCGGGGAAAATCGTCCGGCTTGTGGCCGAGGGACGCGAAGCAGCCCTGCTCGTGCAGGGGGAGGGGATAATAGATTTCCGAGCCGACACCCCGCGCGGTCAGATGCGCGCGAAGGGCGTCCCGCCGGCCCGCGCCGATCACGCGCAGCGTGTACTGGTTCCAAATGTGGCCGTTGTGGGGACAAGCCGCCGGTAGAATAACGCGGGCTTTGGCGTCCAAAGGCTCGCCGCTCGACTTCGCATCGACGCCGGCGCAGCAACCGTCTCCCGCGCGCCCAACTTCGACACCGGGAAGCTTCGCGAGTTTCTCGGTATAGAGCGCCGCGTTGCGGCGGCGGCCCGCCGTGTAGTCATTGAAATGGGGCAGCTTCACCGACAGCAGCGCCGCCTGGAGCGCGTCGAGCCGGAAATTGGCGCCCACCACCTGGTGGTAATACTTCGGCTCCATCCCATGCACGCGGAGAATTTTTGCGCGCTCGGCCAGCGTGGTATCATGAATCAGCAACGCCCCGGCATCGCCCAGCGCGCCGAGATTTTTCGTCGGGAAAAAACTGATCGTCCCGAAATCGCCGAGCGTGCCGACCTGTTTGCCGCGATAGGTCGCGCCCATCGCCTGCGCCGCGTCCTCGATCACCCGCAGGCCGTGCCGCCGGGCCATCTCGAGCACGGCGTCCATCTCCGCCGCCTGGCCGAAGAGATGCACGGGCAGGATCGCCTTCGTCCGGGGGGTGATCCGCCGCGCCGCGTCCCGCACATCGAGGTTGAAACAAACCGGGCACGAATCGACGAAGACCGGCTTCGCCCCGGCCCGCGCCACGCAACCGGCCGTAGCGAAAAAGGTGAAGCTCGGGCACAGCACCTCGTCGCCCGGCCCGATGCCGAGCGCCATCAGCGCCAGAAGAATCGCGTCCGTGCCCGAACTCACGCCGAGGGCGTGCTTCGCCCCGGTGAACTCCGCCAGCGCGCGCTCGAACCGCTCGACTTCCGGCCCCAAAATGAAATGGCCCGACCGCACCACGCGCAGGAAAGCCTCGTTGAGTTCCGGCTCCAGCGCGCCGTTCTGCGCCTTGAGATCGAGCAGATTCACGTTCATCCCGCCATCATGCGGTCCTGCGGACGGCAGTAAAGCTTCGGCCGTCGCGTAAGCGACTTATTTAAAAGGTTGTCATCCCGGGCTTGTCGAAGGACCTCCAACCATCATTCCGCCTCGGAAGTCAAACGCCCGGGTGACGCATAAAAATACCGCCGTCCACAGGACTAATCCGCCTCATACTCGCGGACCAGGGCCGGCAAATGATCGAACGTCGTGCTTGCGAACCACGCGAGGCCGACCACCAGGACAAAATAAACGACGGCGACCGTCACGCGCTGCCGCCCCGTGCACTCCACGTCTGTCCGCGGCGCGCGCGCGCGGATCAGCAGAATAAGCCGGGGCAAGGCGAAGGAAAAAACGCCAAGCAAAACCAGGTTGAACGCGTTCGTCAGTTCCAGCGCCATCGCGACCGAACCGAAAAGCCACGCCTGGGGCGCGATCGCCGACGCGATCCATCCGCCTTCGAAATCGAGAATCGGGATCAGCGTGACGAGATTATAAAAGTAACCCACGCAGGCGATCCCGAGGAAATAGGGATTCCCGGTGAGGTTATAGGTCAGCGCCAGCCCCACCGACGCCGCCGTTCCGGTCAGCGGTCCCGCGAAACCCATCACGGCATCGATCCAGGCCCGCCGCGGCTGCCGCGCCAGAATCGCGGAGGCATTCGCGCCAAAGCCGAAGAAGCGCAACCGCACGGGAAGCTTCAGGCACCACGCCGCGACGATCGAACCCAGCTCGTGAACCACCACCTGGAGAAAGACACCGAGCGCCGACATCCAACCGTAGGCGCCGAGATCGTTCGGCCCGAGAACCTTTGCGCCCGCCGAGAGGATCGGCGCGTGAAACAGCGCCATGAAAATCAGGATCCCCGCCAGCAGCGCCGTCCCCATTCCCAGTTGTTCCACCCAAAGGCGATCGGGGGAAAGGAACGGGGTTGATTCAGGTTTCTTCGATTCGGCGGCCATAAGTCTTATTAGCCTAACCCGCCCGCAAGCGTGAGTCCAAATCAGAAATGGCCGGTCTGTAGCGGCAGTCTATGATCGCCGCTATTATGGAGCTGAGGAAATGCCCTTTCCCATCCCTTCGGAAACCTCTGCGAAAGACTCTCTTTTCTTAATCCGTCATCCTGAGCGAAGGCGAGCGGGGCGTTTCTCTTCCAATTAAGCGCTCGCCGAGCCTGAGTCGAAGGACCTGGCTTCTTTTCCCGATGATAGCGAAAGGAGGATGGACCTACATCGTGAGCGGCCATTCCCGCTGCCTTTATATCGGCGTGACGAGCGCGTTCCTTGAGAAAAGGAATCCTGGCTGGGACGACCTGCCGCTTCCTGATGAGAGATAGGTCCTTCGACTCGGCTCAGCCCACTGCGACTGGAAGAAGTAGGTTTTCGGTTCGCCTCGCTCAGGATGACGGATCTTTTTACGAGGTATCAGCTTCGCAGAGAGCTTTTTTTACAAAGCGGCGCTTTCGCAAAAGTCTCCTCCGCACTTGTGCCGCGCACGGGAGCAGACATAGTAACCGGAGCATGACTCCCGAAGATCGCGACCTCCTTCTGTCGCTGCGCCATCAACAGGCCGACCTCAGGCACACGCTGGAAAGGCTCACCGCCCAATTGGACGCGTTGGAAGCCCGCGCCGGCCTCGCTGCCCCGGAAGCTTCGGAAAATTTCCCCCCCCTGCCGCCGCTGCCGATCGAGGCCGCGCTTCCCCCCATCCCGCCGCCCATGGCCGCGCCGGTCCCCGAGGTCCCGCTCCCTCCGATACCCCTCGCTCCCGCGCCGCCGACACCCAAACCGTCGTTCGAGTTTCAATTCGGCCGCTGGCTCACCCGGATCGGCGCTCTCTTCGGCGTCATCGCCCTCGCGTTGATCTTCGCGCTGCCCAAAGTCCAGGCGCTCCTTGGCCACGCGGGCCTGCTCGCCTTGAGCGCCGCGGCCGGCCTCGGCGTCGTCATCCTCGGCGAACGCCTCGAACGCAAGGGCGCGGCCTCCCGCTTTTTCGGATGCACCATCGCCGCCATGGCTTTGGCGTGGCTTTATCTCACCGCCTGCGCCGCCTGTTATTACGAACCCTTGCGCGTCATCCACAGCCCGCTCGCCGCCAGTCTCGTCCTCCTGCTCTGGCCGATTTACGTCCTCCTGCTCGCCGAGCGCAAAAACTCGCAGGCATTCGCGTTCTTCGCGGTCCTGTTCGCCTACGTCGGAACCGCCGTCAATCCCGTCGGCCATTTCATGATGGGGGCCGATCTCATCCTTGCGTTGACCTCGGCGGTCTTTCTCCTCCGCAGGGGCTGGGCCGCCGTCTCTTACGTCAGTCTGGCGGGCACCTATTACGCCCTGTTTCACCGGCTCGTCGTCGATGAAAGCGGCGAGTTCGTCTTCGACACGAGCCGCGCGCTCCACTTTGCCCCCTACGCCGCCTACCTTGTCATCGCGTGGCTCATCTTCACGACCGCGACCATCCTCGCCACCGCGCCCGGTTTTCGCGGCGGCAAGCGGCTCGCCTTTCTCAGCCTGAACAACGGCGCGCTGGCCGGGCTTCTCGCGCTCGCCGCCTACATCGCCGGTTACGACGCCGGCGCCTGCGGCTGGACCTTGCTTGACGCCGGACTCGTCTTCCTGGTCACCTCCCGCTTCGCCGGTTTCGCCGAGATCGACCCCGTCGACGTCATGGGCGCCTACGCCGCGCAGGGGCTTGCGCTCGTCACCGCCGGCATCATCGTCGTCTACACCGGAATCACCCGCGGCGTCCTGCTCCTCATCGAGACTTTTTTCCTCGGCGTGGCCGGCGCCTTTTCGGGCGACCGCATCCTCACCGTCAGCACCTACGTCTCGTCGTTTTTCGCCACCCTCTTTTTGATCTGGGAAATCGCCGTCAACGCGCATCATCCCTGGCTGCTCGGATTCGGCGGCGCGGCCGTCATGCTCATCAACGCCTGGTCGTCCCGCGGCGAGGTCCGCCACAGCCCCAAGGCGCGCAGCACCGTCGTCGTCTCCACCTCCTGTTATTGCGTCATGGCGGCCGGCTTGATCTACGCCGCGCTCTGCACCGACCTCAACGCCAGCACCCTGCCGCCCGCGCTCGCGCTCGCCGCCGTGGCGCTCACCTTCTCGATCTATTACGTCTCGCTCTTTGAATTGCCGCCGATCGCCCAGACCCTCCTGATCGCCGCGCAGGCGCTCGTCCTTTTTCCCGCCGAAACCGGCGAGGAACTTCCCTGGTGGAGCACCTTCTGGGTCGCCGCCGTCACCCTCCTGCTCGTCACTTGGTGGTCGCGCCAGCGGGTCACCCGTTCCGGTTCGTGGACCGTCGCGCTCACTTTCCTCTACGCCCTGGCCCTCGCCGGCCTCGCCCATCAGACCGTCCGCCCCTACCTCGACGCGCAAGGCTGGATCGTCGGCGCAAGCCTCCTCTCCATCGCCTTCCTCGTCTACGGCGCCTTTGCCCGCGTCTGGGCCGTCGCCGCCATCGGTCAGATTTTTCTCGCCCTCGCCCTCCACCACTTTTTCTTCCCGCCCGACCGGAACGTCTTTCCCTGGGCCTGGTGGGCGGCGGCCCTCCCCGTCGTGGTCCTCTTCTCCACCGCGCGCGCCGCGCATGAATGGCTGCGCCTCTTTACCGAAATCCCCGACTCCCGGCGCAAGCCCCTTCGCCTGCTCGCTTACGGCTACCAGCTCCTGGCCCTGGCCGGGCTGGTCCGCTGGGTTTTTGCGATCGTACCGGATTGGGACCAAGTCGCCGTCTTCCTCTTCCTCGGCACGCTGGTTCTCTCCACAAGCGTCCGCCAATCCAGCGCGTTTGGCGTCCGGTGCAGCTTTGTCCTCAGCATCCTCGGCATGTGGCTTTATCTCGACAACCTCCAGGCGCACGCCCACGCCATGGCGCACTGGCTCAACGCCCTCGCCATGCTCCTCTTCCTGGCCCAAACCGCGCTCCTCCGCCACGAAGGCAAATCCCTCGCCACCACCCTCGAAAGCTGGGCCCTCATTATCTTCTCCGTGGCCACGAGCTGGATCTTCGTTTCCGCCTGGGTCTGGACCCGGCTCAGCCCCGGCTATCTCACCCTGGGCTGGGCCCTCTTCGCCCTCTTCCTTTTCCTGTTTGGCCTCTTCGTCCGGGAACGCCGCCTGCGCTGGTGCGGAATGGCCGTCATCCTCGCGGCGATCCTGCGCGTCGGATGCTGCGACATGTGGAGCTTTTCGCTCGGCTACCGCGTCCTGACCTTTATCGCTCTTGCCCTCATCACCCTTGCCATTGGTTACATCCTTCTTCGCCGGGCGGACCCCCGGCAACCGGCGAAATAAACCTCCTGCGCGGCCCAGACCGTCAGTTCCTCCATGGTAATTATTCTGTGAACAACCTTTTGCTTCCTCCCAACAACCCGGATAACTTCGACTTTCCCCAAGTTTGTCTTGGATTCCTGACATCCTGTTCACACACTCGCCCATTCGCTTTTCGTTACAACCAAGTCACTTTCAAAAAACCTCGTGCTTATTCACATCAATAAGACGGAGAATAAACCATTGTTTTTTTCCTCCAAATCTTCTTAATACCTACTGGATATGAAATGCGTCATCTCGCGGGAAGCCCTCCTCTCCGGTCTTCAAATCGTTCAAAACGTCGTCAGCACGCGCACCACGCTACCCATTCTCGGCAACGCCCTCGTGCAGGCCGTTGACGGCAAGCTCATCATCTCCACCACGGACCTCGACACCGGCATCCGCGCCTCCGTCGACGCCGAGATCAGCAAGGGAGGAGCCACCACGCTCCCCGCCCGCCGCCTCTTCAGCATCATCCGCGAATTGCCCGCGGCGGAACTCACCCTCGAAGTCGATTCCAAGCAGGTCGCCACCATCACCTCCGGCTCCTCCTTCTTCCGCATCATGGGCCTGCCCGAGGAGGATTTTCCTCCCTTCCCCAAGGGTGACGGCGCGAAGACCTTCAAGCTCTCCCAAGGCGTCTTCCGCGACATGCTCAAGCGCACCGCCTACGCCATCTCCACCGACGAAAGCCGCTACGTCCTCAACGGCGTCCTCCTCAGCTTCAAGGAAAACAAACTCTCGCTCGTCGCCACCGACGGCCGCCGCCTCGCCCTCGTCGAACAGGACATCGAATTCCCCAAGGGCAGCGAAGTCGAAGCCATCCTTCCCACCAAAGCCGTCCAGGAATTGCAGCGCATCCTCCGCGACGACGAACCGCTCACCATCAGCTTCGCCGAAAACCAGGTCTCCTTCGACCTCGGCAACACCTTCCTCTACTCCAAACTCATCGAGGGAAATTATCCCAACTACAAGCAAGTCGTCCCGGCTGAGGCCAAGGAACGGATCGTCCTTGAACGCGAAATGTTCCTTAACGCCGTCCGCCGCGTCGCGCTCCTCTCGAGCGAAAAATCGAACTCGGTGAAGCTCATCTTCACCAAAAACAACCTCGACATCACCGCCAACACCCCCGAAGTCGGCGAAGCCAAGGAATCGGTCCCCATCAGTTACAAAGGCAAGGAATTCAACATCGCCTTCAATCCCGAGTTCCTCATGGACCCGCTCAGGAACATCGAGTCCGACGAAATCTTCTTCGACTTCATCGACGAACTCAGCCCCGGCGTCATCAAATACAAGCGCCCCTTCCTCTACGTCATCATGCCAATGCGCACGGCGTAAGAATGGAAGGTTTTACTCTTTCGGCCGCATTTGTTTTTTTGCGCCTCCTGGCTACGCGGAGGACGAAAAGGCCCGCCAAGCCGAACGTGCTCGCGCGAAGACGGAGGCCCGCGCTGCTCGCAATTAGATTTTCTCGGAACGGGCCGTTAGAAACGGCTATTTACGGAACTTGGAGAACCGGGTGGATTCGTCCTTGGTCATGGGACGGAAGCCATGGGCCCGCATGTACGCGACGGATCCGACCTTGGCCTTCTGCTCGCTTTCAGTTCGCGAGGTAGAATTCAAGGTATGCCTGATAGTTGCTGGAGAGATCCTCGATGGCATATCTGAAAGCTTCTTTGAAGGACATGTTTTCACACCACTCCTTTTTCATCAAGCCTTTCCTCTGGCCCAGTAAGTCGCGGTGAGCTTGCTTGTGGGCTGTGTCATAGCGGGTGACGCATTCATCGTTATAGATTAGCACAACGCTGAAGCCATACCAAATCCCAAGGAAAGAGTTCTGAAAGATCAGGAGATGAAATCCCTCGGGCAAGTCCTTGATCCATTCCTTCTTAGGCATGCCGAAATCTCGCCGCATTTCTTTTCAGTGTCACTGAAGTATTCTTTCGTTTGGCGGATTGGCAGGTTAAATTGAAAGGTGTACCAATTACCTTCGACGTGGATGTTTGCGCCACAAAAGCATTGCCAAAATAGACTTGGCGAAATTCAACCGCTAACGGCAAGATGCGCAGTCGCGCGATTGCGAAGCGTAGAATAAAAACATGTCCATTCTGATCAACAAAGACGGCAGGCAACTCGGGCCCTACAGCCTCGACGAGGCGCGCGCGCTTGTTCTTTCCGGGCGATTGGACGCCACTGACTGGGCGTGGACCGATGGCGCGACCGACTGGGTCCACCTGAAAGACGCCCCCGGCTTTTCGGATGCGAAGCCCGCGCCCCCCGCCGGTGCGTCCGCGCCATCCACCGAGGAGCAGGAATTGTGGCGCGGCCATCCCTCGCAAATCCTCAACGCCGGCATTTATGTCTTCTGGGGGGCGGTCCTCATCGTCACGCTTTCCGGACTGTTCGTCTTGGGCGTCTTCAGCGAGTCTCCCTTCTGGGGCTCCGTCATTCTCGGCGTCGTGGCCCTCATCGCCCTCGGCAATTCCGCCGTCGCGTATCTTCATCTCCGCGCCATCGAATACGTCGTCACCGTCCAGCGCGTCCGGGTCATCTCCGGAATCTTCGGCAAGAACATCCAGGAAATCGAGTTGTTCCGCGTCAAGGACACCATGGCCAACCAGTCTTTCTTCCTCCGCCTCTTCGGCCTCGGCACGATCACCGTCATCAGCGGGGATGAGCGCAATCCCCGCGTCGTTTTGTCGGGCGTTCCCGGCGCCATCGACCTCCGCGAGAAAATGCGGCAGGAGGTCATGACCCTTCGGCAACGCTTTGGCGTGCGCGAAGTGGATGTCATGTAAATGGAAGTCCCGCCATGCGTCCCTTGAGAATAGCCCTTCTTTCCCGTTCCTACTGGCTCGAAAATCATCTCGAGCCCGATGGAGAGGGAGGCCCGACCCAGCAACTTGCCGAGGCCGTCGCGGCCCTCGGCCACGAGGTCGTCGTAATGACGCACAGTTTCCAGGCCAGAAAACCCCAGAAATCCAACATCGGCCCTCTCGAAACCTGGTTCTACCCGCGCGAGAAGCACCGCAACGCCCTCATGTTCCTGCGCGACAGATGGGCCAGGAAAGCCTATTCCCATCCCCAGATATATACCGACGCCCTCGCCCTGCGCGACTTCCTCGCCCTGCGCGGCCCCTTCGACGTCCTCTGGGCGCCCTCCGAGTCGCCCGACGGCCTCGTCGTCGCCGTCGCCGCGCAGCTCGGCGTCAAGCTCCCCCCCGTCCTCCTCCAGGTTGAGGGGCTGCGCGTCTACTTTGAAAAAGGGGCGCCCGTTTTCATCGACAAGCGGCCCCTCGGCCTCGCCTTTCGTCACGCCGCCCGCATCCTGGCCTGCTCGGAGTTGGTCGCCAAAGTGCTCCCCGCTTATGCCGGCCGTGGCCTCACCGTCGAGAACCTCAACGCCAAAGTCCACGTTGTTTATCCCAATATCCAGCGCGCCTTTCTCCAGGCCGCGCGGCAAAATCCGTCGGTTCCCGCGCCCATGCCCGACCGCGTCCTTTTTCTCGGCGAGTTGAGTCAACACAAAGGGGCCTTCCTTTTTCTCAAGGCCGTTCCCAAAACCCAGGCCTCCAAAAGAAACTCGACTTTCACCGTCATCGGCGACTTTGCCCAATACAAAAAACTGCTCATCCGCCGCTGGGAGGAAGCCCAGGAAGAAGCGCGCGTCCAGATCCTCGGCGCGCGGATGGAATATCTCGACCACGTCAGCGTCTCCGAAGTCATCCGCCAGATCAAACTCGCCCGCGTCGTCGTCATCCCCGCCCTCTTCGACGCCTTTTCCCGCGGAGTCGTTGAGGCGCTTGTCCTCGGCCGCCCCGTCATCACCACCGACAAAGTCGGCGCCGCCGCGCTGGTGCGCGCCCACGACTGCGGAATCGTCATACCGGCCAACGATTCCGCCGCCCTCGCCCACGCCATCGATGTCGTCCTGAGCCCCATTGTTCCTTTTGTCGCCAAGGCCCAACACGCCGGGCAGCAACTCTTCCACGACTTTTCCCCCGAGGCCGTCGCCCTCCGGATCGCCCATCACCTCTCCGAAATCGCCCGCTGATTTTTAGACGGGAATATGGGGAAGGATTTTGACGGGAGGAACATGAAGGACATGAAAACCGACCCGAGAAAAGAGAACGTTCCCCTTCATGTGATTCATGTCCCTCCTGTCTAAAATTCCCCTGCCTTCCCCATTTGGTTAATTTGGAAAAATTTGGTAATTTGGTCCTGCCTCCCTTCGTCAGCCTTCACGTCCTTCCGTCTAAAATCCCCATGCCCGACCGCGAACACACCCTCTACCTCCTCGACGGCATGGCGCTCGTCTATCGCGCCCACTTCGCCTTCGCCACCAACCCCATTCGCACCGCGGCCGGCCGCAACACCTCCGCCATCTACGGCTTCGCCAACACCCTTCTCGAACTCCTCGCCAAGCGGACGCCCACCCACCTCGCCGTCGTCTTCGACACCGCCGCTCCCACCGCCCGCCACCGCGAATTCCCCGCCTACAAGGCCCAGCGCCAGGAAATGCCCGAGGAACTCGGCGCCGCCATCCCCGACGTCAAGCGCCTCATCCGCGCCTTCAACCTCCCCGTCCTCGAACTAGACGGTTACGAAGCCGACGACATCATCGGCACTCTCGCGCGCGAGGCCGCCGACAAAAATTTCACCACCTACATGGTCACCCCCGACAAGGACTTCGGCCAGCTCGTCAACGACCACGTCCTCATCTATCGCCCCTCCCGCATGAGCGACGACGCCGAAATCCTCGGCGTCCCGGAAATCCTCGCCAAATGGGGCGTCAAGCGCACCGACCAGGTTCGCGACATCCTCGGACTCTGGGGCGACACCTCCGATAACATCCCCGGCGTCCCCGGCGTCGGCGAAAAGACCGCGCAGAAACTCATCGCGCAATACGACTCGATGGAAAATCTTCTCGACCACGCCGCCGAACAAAAAGGAAAGCTCAGGGAATCGCTCGAGAAATTCCGCGACCAGGCCCTCCTCTCCAAGCGCCTCGCCACCATCAACAAGGAAGTCCCGATTCCCTTCGAGTCCGAAAAACTCCGCATCGGCCCGCGCGACGAACCGGCGCTCCGGGCCCTCTTCACCGAACTCGAATTCAACTCCCTCGGCCGCCGCCTCTTCGGCGACTCCTTCAAAGCGGGTAGGGGCGGCAGTCCCCTGCCGCCCGTGGCTTCGCCGCCCGCCTCCGAGGTAGCCGTCGCGGGCCCCGCGACGGTGCCTTCTTCTGGAGGGCCCGGCTCCCGCCGGGCCGCGGACGACCGGGAGGTTGTCCCTCCAAATGCATCGTCTGCCGCGTTCGTCGCCACCAAGCCGCAACACCCTCCCATCCCGCCCTTCCCCGTCGCCCTCCGCACCATCGATGACGTGAAACCCGATTATCGAATCGTCGCTGATCTAAACGCAATTCGGGAAATCGGCAAGGAATGGGAAAAGAACAAAACGACTGAATTCGCGGTTGCTTTCGATCTCGATTCCAAAGGCGCGGTACGTGGTCAGGCGCTTTGTGTCGAACCCGGCCGCGCCTTTTATTTTCCGGAAGATACACACGTGCGATTCGAAGCCTATTTTTTTTCGAGCACTGTGGTGATCGGCCACGATCTCAAACCGGGACTTCGCGCGCTCGGCGTCAACTTCGATAAAACTGGAAAATGGCCGCCCTTTTTCGACACCGCACTCGCCCACGCCGTCGTCTTCCCCGACCTCCGCCACACGCTCGAATTCGCCGCCGAATCGCTCCTCAACTACACGCCGATTCCCGAGGAGAAAACCAAGGGCCAGCAGGACTTCCTCGCCGCGATGGACTCGCCCGACGCGAATCAGCTTTCGGCCCGCCGCGCCATGGAACGCGCCGACCTCGCCCTCCAGCTCCACGCCCTCCTCGTCCCCAAGCTTAAGGAATCGGGCCAGGAACGCGTCTTCACCGAAATCGAATCGCCGCTTCTCCCCGTCCTCGCCGCCATGGAAAACGAAGGCATCCGCCTCGACCCCGCCGCGCTCGAGGACGTCGGCAAAAAACTCCGCGCCGACCTCGCGCGCCTCGAAGCCTCCATTTACCGCCACGCCGGGACCACCTTCAACATCGGCTCCCCGAAGCAGCTCGGCGAAATCCTCTTCGGCAAACTCGCCCTCAGCAAGGACGCCAAAAAAACCAAGACCGGCCAATACTCGACCGACGAACAAACCCTCGCCGCGCTCGCGCCGCTCCATCCCATCATCGCCGAGGTCCTCGAACATCGCGAAGCCAGCAAGCTCCTCTCCACCTACATCGACGCGCTTCCCGCCTCCATCGCCGCCGACGGCCGCATCCACACCACCTTTTACCAGCTCGCCACCAGCACCGGCCGCCTCAACTCGCAGGACCCCAATTTGCAGAACATCCCGATCCGCACCGCGCAGGGCCGCGAGATCCGCCGCGCCTTCGTCCCCCGCGAGGGCGACTACCAGCTCCTCTCCGCCGACTACTCGCAGATCGAGTTGCGCATCCTCGCCGCGCTCACGCAGGACCCCGGCCTCCTTGACGCGCTCACCGGCGGCGAGGACATCCACCGCGCCACCGCCGCGCGCGTCTTCGGCCTGCCCCCCGCCGACGTCACCAAGGAGCAGCGCAACCAGGCCAAAATGGTCAACTACGGCATCAGCTACGGCATCTCCGCGTTCGGGCTGGCGCAGCGGCTCGGCATTCCGCGCGCCGATGCCAAAAATCTCATCGACGGCTACTTCGCCCAATATCCCGGCATCAAAAAATACATGACCGACACCGTCGCCCAGGCCCGCGAGCGCGGTTACGTCGAGACCATCACCGGCCGCCGCCGCTACCTCCCCGACCTCCGCTCCGCCAACGCCGCCGTCCGCGCCGCCGCCGAGCGCAACGCCATCAACATGCCCATCCAGGGCTCCAGCGCCGACCTCATCAAGATCGCCATGGTCCAAATCGCCCGCACCGCCCGCGACGAAAACTGGCGCACGAAATTGCTCCTCCAGGTCCACGACGAACTCGTCTTCGACCTCCACCTCCCCGAAAAGGAGCGCGTCATCGAAGTCGTCCGGGACCGGATGAAAAACGCGCTCCCCGGCCTCCGCGTCCCCATCGTCGTCGAGACCGGCCTCGGCGCCAACTGGCTCGAAGCGCATTGAGGAAGTGAGAAGGAAGAAGTAAGAAGGTAGAAGTAAGGGGAGAACCGGAGCGTATCCCTACTTCAAACTTCTACCTTCACCTCCCCATGCAGATCGCCCTCATCTTCATCCTGCTCCTGAGCTTCGTGTTCGGGCTGGGACTCCTCGCGCGGCGTCTCGCCATTCCGTACCCGATCTTCTTCGTCATCGGCGGCCTCGTCATCAGCTTCGTTCCGATCCTCCCCGCGCAGCTCACCCTCGATCCCAACCTCATCTTTTTCCTCTTCCTGCCGCCCCTCCTTTACATCCAGGCCTTCTACACCTCGTGGCGCGATTTCCGCTTTTACCTCCGCCCCATTCTTCTCCTCGCCATCGGTCTCGTCGGCGCCACCACCGTCACCGTCGCCTACGTCGCGCACTGGCTCATTCCCGGCATGC
The DNA here is from genome assembly GCA_035948935.1 of Methylacidiphilales bacterium. Classification (GTDB taxonomy): domain Bacteria; phylum Verrucomicrobiota; class Verrucomicrobiia; order Methylacidiphilales; family UBA1321; genus JABDGH01. The sequence continues at coordinate 16,392 of DASZIP010000035.1, forward strand.
CGCTCGCTGCCGGATTCGTCCTCGGCGCCATCGTCTCCCCGCCCGATGCCATCGCCGCCGCCGCCATCGCCAGGCGCCTCGGCCTGCCCCGCCGCGTCGTCACCGTTCTCGAGGGCGAAAGCCTCGTCAACGATGCGACCAGCCTCGTCATCTTCAAAATTGCGGTGCTGGTCGCGGTGGGCGCCGCCACGCCGTTTATCGGCCGCGCCTGGTGGCCCGGCGAATTTATTTTCGTGACGGTCGGCGGCATCGCGGTCGGTCTCGTCGTCGGCAAGTGCATCGGCTGGGTCCGCAGGCGCCTGCTCGACGACGGCGCGCAAATCTTCCTCACCGTTTCGCTTCTCACCCCCTACGTCAGCTATCTTCTGGCCGATCAATTTTTGCACGTCTCCGGCGTCCTCGCCGTTGTCGCGACGGGACTCCACCTCGGCTGGGAAGCGCCCGAAGTCCTCAGCTCAGGCATCCGCCTCGAGGCAAAGGCCTTCTGGGACATGGTCATCTACCTCCTCAACGGCATCGTCTTCGTCCTCATCGGACTCCAACTCCCCGGCATCCTTCACAACATGAGGGAGTATTCGTGGCCCTGGCCGCTCGTCTACGCCCTCGTCATCAACGCCGTCTGCATCGTCGTCCGCCTCGGCTGGATATTTCCCGGCGCCTATCTCCCGCGCCTCTTCAAACACATCCGCGACCGGGAGGACAAACCCGACTGGCGCCAGGTCTTCATCGTCGGCTGGGCCGGCATGCGCGGCATCGTCTCCCTCGCCGCCGCCCTCGGTCTCGAGGGCAACCCCAACTTCCCCCGCCCCCACCTCATCCAGTTTCTCGCCTTCACCGTCATCTTTGCCACTCTCGTCTTCCAGGGCCTCACCCTTCCGTTCCTCATCCGCTTCCTCGGCGTCGGCGACGACGGCATCCCCGCCCGCGAAGAACGCGAGGCCCGCAGAAAAATTTCCGAAGCCGTCTTCCATAAAATCGCCGAGGTCCGCCGCGAAAAAAAATTCCCCGCCTCCGCCATCGACACCGTCGAAAATGCCTACCGCGAACAGGCCCTCATCCTTCAGGACGAACTCGCCGAGCAACTCGGCTGGAGCCATCAGCGCCACCATTTCTTCAGTGTCCGCCGCCTCAACCGCCTTGCCATCGCGACCCAGCGCCGCGCCCTCCTCGCCATGCGCCGCGCCGGCCTCATCGGCGACGACGTCCTCCACAAAATCGAAAACGAACTCGACCTCGAAGAAGCCCGGCTGAAAACTTAAGAAAACCTTGCTTGAAACACGGGCATCAACAAAGGTGCCTTAAGCCCCAACGGGGCGGCCTAACCACAGCCCAGGGCAACGCCCTGGGAAAACGTCCCACTTGAGACCAAGCCCTGAAGGGGCGACCCAATCTGAAATAGTTAGAGCGCCCTTTCAGGGCTTTTTACCCTGTGGATTCTTTTCCCAGGGTGTTGCCCTGGGCTATCTTGAGGCGCCCCTTTGGGGCTCCTGATAAGCGCGTTCATGGCACCGTTTAAAAGATGTTTTTTTGAAACAAATCGCCCCAAAAAACGTCATATTCCTTACGATGAAAAAGCGACTCGCCCGCCTCCTTCCCGCGCTCGCTCTCCTTTTCGTTTCCTCCCTCGCGGCGCGCGCCGACCAATTCACGCAGCTCCAAAACAGCCCCTACGTCTACTGGGTGCCCGCCCCCACGCCGCCTCCGCCCGGCTATGTCGCGGCGCCTCGGCCTCCCGTCTTTTATGGCGGACCTCCTCCGCCCGCCGTCCACTTCTTCTTCGGGTTTCACTATCATTAACGAGCCGTCCCCCATTCGCAAGGTGGCATTCCCTATGCTACATTAGGGCACGTGATTCAAGCGAACTGCCGCGCACAATTCACCGCGGATGATTTTTCCTTCGTCGTCCGGGTCCTCGCGAAGTCCCAGCGCGACGCTGTCTCCCTCGTCTCCCTTTTGAGCGACGAAGCCGAGCGCGACGCCATTCTCGATCACGATCTCATCTACGACTCGGTCGTCGACGACGCCGGCTGCCTCCAGGTCTCCGCCGCGTTTTATTTCTACATCCTCACCCGCCGCGTCCTGCGCCGCATCTCCCTCGACGAACGCGCCCTCACCGACTACGTCGCCGCCGTCCTCCTCGCCTTCTCCCACGTCAGCCAGTTGCGCGCACCGGGCGTCCCCGGCGCGCCCGGCGAACCCGTCCCCGCCTCGCGCAGCTTCGCCTACCTCTCCGATCTCATCGCCCAGGCCGGCAATTGCCCCCCCGAACAGGCGTTCGTCCTCCGCGTCCACACCGCCAACTACGCCCTCTTTCTCAGCGGCATGTTTGCCGGCCGCGTCCACGCCCATGTCCAGCGCCGCGGCGCGCCCGGCCTCGATTTTTACGAGGCCGTCGGGCAATCGGCCTACCTCAGCGTCGCCGACCATCCCCAGGCCCGCCGCACCGAGCTCCAGGCCGTCTTCAAGCTCCTCGGCGGCGAATTCCACCGCGTCCGCCTCGCCCTCAACAACCTCGCCGACACCCTCCTCCACCTCCACGAAACACCCCACATCCTCATCCGCCCCACTTGACCCGGCCATGACCCTCCTGCGGGAAATCCAGACCCTCCTCGAGCGCACCTACGCGCCCGTCTCCATCGACCTCGAATCGTGCCTCATCGGCGAAAGCCGCTGCGCCGCCCTCAACCGCCTCGCCGGCGAATCCGCCGCCCACCTCGCTCCCGGCGGACGCACCTTCCTCCGCCAAACCGGCGATTCCCTCCGCCTCGCCATCTTCTATTCGCGCCCCGTCATCGCCGAACTCGAGGCCAACGACCCGCGCCGGGCCCTCAACGAACGCAACATCGCCCCCCTCATCACCTTCATCGAGGAAATCGCCCACGGCGTCCAGGCCGCCCTCCTCTTCCACGAAGGCGAACGCGAAATCGACAGCGAAGCCTACGCCCGCAACCTCGAAACCCAGGCCCGCGTCGACACCTACCTCGTCCTCAGCAAATTCGCCCACGTCCTCTGCGGCGAACGGAAAATCCCCCGCTCCGTCGGCGCGTGGCTCCGCCGCCAGTTATTCGACGCCAGCCACCGCCGCTTCGCAAACCCCCGCCTCCGCGACAGGTACGGCGCGGCCCAGCGTTGCGCGCTCCGCTTCCTCCGCCACCTGCGCCGCCTCCCGCTCGACCATCGCCACGACGCCCTCCGCCGATTCCGCGCCCTCAACTGGCCCGAGAAAATCAGGTTCGTCCAGCTCCACGCCTGACCGCGCGCGCCTTCACTTCCCGGCGGCGTTTTGTCGCGCCAGCGCCTCCGCCTGCTCCCGGGCCAGGACAAAGTCGGGCTTGAGCCTCGAGGCCTCTTCGAATTGCTCGATCGCCTCGTTAATCTTGCCCGTCTTCTCCAGAACAAGGCCCAAATTGTAATGCGCCTCGGTAAAATCGGGCCTCATTTGCAAGGCCTCCTCGAATTGTTCCGTTGCCTCGGGAAACCGGCCTTCCCATTCCAGGACACTACCCAGGTTGTTGTGGGCCAAATAAGCCTGCGGATTGCGCTCGAGCGTGTATTTCCAGAGCGTTTCCGAGTTGATGTAGAGTCCCGCGTAACCGTGACTTTCCCAGCCCAGAAACGCGATGATCGCCGCCACAACTCCCATGCTCACGGGTCGAAGAGCTGGAGCCAGTCGTTCCTCCGCCCGCCCCATCGCCGCCACGACGAGCCCGATCAATCCGATGATCGGAAGATAAAGAAAATGGTCCATCACCCAGGTATCTCCCATATTAGACTCCGGAATAAACCCCGGACAGGGCGCCAGGTTAATCAGAAAAAAGCCCACTCCCAGCAACGCGTGACGGCCCCAACTCCGGCGCTTGGTCCAAAGCCACCCGATCACTCCGCCCAAAACCAGCCACGGCAAATAGTCGACCGGAGACAAAGGATCAACCGCCCACTTCGGATAAACCGTCAGGAATCCCACCGGCAAAACGCTCCTCGAAAAATAAAATGCGATCTCCTGCCCCGCCAGGACCAGCCGGGCGGCAAAACCACCCGTCGAGGCCATGTAGGACTCCAGATGATTGAATTGCCGATCCCAAACTCCGCTGAGGATCGTGATCAAGCCCACCGCCAGCGAGAGCATAAAAAACGGCGCGCTTGTTTTCAGATCATTCCACCCGATCCGGCCCCGCTTCCACCACGCATACAGCAGAATCACCACCGGAAACATCACCACCGTGATCTTGCAAAGGAGCGCGACTCCAAACAAAGCCAGGGCCGACAGATAGTCCCCTCTCTTCTTGCGCTCCTCGTAATCCAAATAATAGCACATCCCCAAAAGCAACGGCGACAGCGACAGCGTATTCTTCAACTCCGCCATCCACGCCACCGATTCGACTTGCACCGGATGAATCGCGAAAAGAAGTCCGCCCAGCCACGCCAGCCGCAAACCCATTTTACCCAGCAGCCGCCACACCAGCAACGCGCTGCACAGATGCAACGCAAGAGTCACAACGTGATAACCCAGGGGCTCGTTCTCCCAGAGCAGCCATTCCGACCACAACACCGTTTGCAGGATTGGATAATAATCAAGCTGACTGCCCGGCGCGAACCAGATGTTCCACAGGCCCTCCAGATTGCGCAGTTGAAAATTATCAGTGATGTAGATGGTATCGTCCCAAAGCCAGTCACCCCACAGCGCGGGCCAGAAGACCCACAACCCCGCCGCGACAATGAGCGCGGCCTGCAACAGAATCCGCTTTCCATTTGCTCCCGGCGGCTTCGAGCCCAACACCGCCGCCGTCCCCCTCTCAGGCTCAACGACACGCGCCGTTTTCGCCGCATTCCGCTGCTTTTGCCTGGATCGTTTCGCCATGGAGCCTGGTTCACTTATAGCTTCAGCCCAAAATAAGCCAATGCCGCATCGCCACGACGCCCTCCGCAGATTCCGCGCCCTCAACCGGCCGGGGGCAAACTCGCCTTCGTCGGGCAATAAGCCCGGAATACTCGAATCAATGAACAGGCTTCGTCGGCCTGATCTTGTTGTCCAGCCACCGGTCGAACGGCAGAACCAACCCCACAAGAAAAACCAGATAGGCCCCGATCGTATACCAGAAACTGTGGACAAAGAAAAACGTGATGACCGCGGGCATTCCAGCCGCAATGACGGTGACCACAAGAAGCAGCCCGACCGAAGACGCCGTCAGCACGATCTTGAATCTCTTCCCGCACGCAGGGCACAGATGATGCCCAAACGCCGACGTGAAATAGCTCCTCCAAGTCAGCGGAACTTTTTGGTCGCAGTGCGGGCAGATCACGTGCGGCAGCTTGAACCGGTTTTGCCCACAAGACAATCCCCGCCATCAACCTCCCGGCCCGGCCAAAATCGACCCCTCAATTAATTATTTCTTTTCTATTGACGCTTTTCATTAGGTAACACATAAGTAACCCATATGGGTTACGAAAGCGACCGTCTCCTCGAATTCCTGCCCTGGGCGCGTCACTTTGCCCGTTCTTGTACTTCCAAGCTTCCCAGCCACCTCGATCACGACGACCTCCAGAGTGCCGGCGTCCTCGGCTACCTCCGTGCCGCCTCCCGCTACGATGCCGCCCGGGGCGCCTCCTTTCGCGGTTATTGCGCCCTCCGCATACGCGGCGCGGTCCTCGATGAGTTACGCCGATGGGACTGGGCGCCCCGATCCGTTCACAAAAACCAAAGGCGTATCACACGTATTACCTCCAATCTCACCGAGCAACTCGAACGCGAACCGACCCGCCTCGAACTCGCCGCCGCCTTGGGCGTCGACGAAACCGACCTCACCGCCTACCAAACCTACGCCCAGCCCCGTCAGTTGGTCTCCCTCGATGAAATCAACGAAATCGGCCACAGCGACGAAAGCCTCTCCTTGAAGGAGCGCCTCGCCGATCCCTCCGCCGTTCGCCCCGACGCTTCCGTCCTTTCCGCCGAGGACCGCCGCACCATGCTTCAATGCCTCGGCTGCCTCTCCAAGACCCAGTCCACCGTCATCGTCCTCCATTACCTCCAGAACGTCCCGTTCCGCGAAGTCGCCGAAATCCTCGCCGTTTCCCCTTCGCGCGTTTCCCAATTGCATCGCCAGGCCCTCGCGCGCCTCAAGCAGGCCTGGCAACGGAGCGATGCCCGTGCCTGACTCTTCCGTCTCCGCGTTTGCGACACTGTTAAGCTTTCGCGACAACTCCACTTTACAGGTTGTTTCAAGGACAGGGGATGATAACGTATCGCCATGAAGATTTTTATCGACAGCGGCGAAACCAAGGACATCAAGGAAGCTCATGACATGGGCCTCATCGACGGTGTCACCACCAACCCGACCCTCGCGTCCAAAAGCGGCAAGAATTTCAAGGACCTCATCATGGAGATCACCGAAATCGTCGACGGCCCCATCAGCGCCGAAGTCGTCAGCGTCACCGCCGCCGAAATGATCCCCGAGGGCGAGGCCATCGCCGCGTGGCACAAAAACATCGTCGTCAAAGTCCCGCTCATCCCCGAAGGCCTCAAGGCCGTCAAGCATTTCACCGCCAAAGGCATCAAAACCAACGTCACCCTCTGCTTCACCGGCGCGCAGGCCCTCCTCGCCGCCAAGGCCGGCGCCACCTACATCAGCCCCTTCGTCGGCCGCCTCGACGACATCTGCCACGAAGGCATGGCTGTCATCCGCGACATCCGCACCATCTACGACAACTACGGCTACGAAACCCAGATCCTCACCGCCAGCGCCCGCTCCCCCATGCACTTCCTCGAAGCCGCCAAAATCGGCAGCGACGTCATCACCGCCCCCTTCTCCGTCCTCAAACAACTGCTCAAGCACCCGCTCACCGACAACGGCCTCAAGCAATTCCTCGCCGATTGGGAGAAAGCCAAAAAATGATGGCTGAGGCGCCCGAAGCCGCCCTTCCGACGCCCTCCTTTTGCTGCAAAGTCCTTAAGCCCCCCCGTTATCTCGTCCCCCCGCAGGAACGCGTCGTGACCCATCCTCCCATCGACGTCGTCGCCGGCATCATCCGCCGCGATGACGGCCGCCTCCTCATCACCCAGCGCCTCGCCGACGACACCCTCGGCGGCTACTGGGAATTTCCCGGCGGAAAAGTCGATCCCGGCGAGCCGTTGAAAGCCGCCCTTCACCGCGAACTCGCCGAGGAACTCGGCGTCGAAACCGAAATCGGCGCCGAAGTCCGCCGCATCGTCCACGCCTATCCCGATCGCGACGTCCGCCTCTACTTCTTCGACGCCCGCATCGTCTCCGGCCAACTCCAAAAGCTCGAAGTCGCCGACCTCCGCTGGGTCACCCTCGACGAACTCATGCACTACCAGTTCCCCGAAGCCGACCTCCCCCTCCTCAATCAGCTCCGGGGAATATAGCGTTGGTCTAAGACAGCCGTCCGCGTTTTTTCGTGGTAGCCGTCGACCGCCACACAAGTGCGCCGGGCGACGGGTCGCGTCAGCGACTCTTTAAAAAACGGTGTCATCCCGAGCTTGTCGAGGGATCTCTAACTAGTCTGCCTCCCTGTAGCGGTCTATGACCATCCTCCGCAGGACCGCTCCCGACTCTCCGCGCAATCAATGCGCCGCGCCGCCCGAAAAATATTTCGCCGCGAAGCCGAGAAACGCCGGCCAGTTCGGCGTCGGAGTGTGCGCGCCGTGGTGCATCCGAAAACCGATGTCGCCCGAGACCGACGCTGTCTCGGGCGCCGGAAGCGCCGTCGCCTCCAGACCCTTCGCGCCGAGAAGCCGGTAGACCCGACTTGCCGAAACCGCGGCCTCGAATTCGCCTTGCGGATCAGACCACACCTCCTCGTCGCCGCAACTCAGGAACACCGCGCGCGGAGCGATCAGCGCCAGCAGCTCGTTTGAATCGACCGGCAGCGCGTCCCAATGCCCCGCGTAGCGCAGAAAGTTCCCCGCCACCCAGTAGTATTCCCCGACGCCGCAGAGATTCTCAATCGCTTCCCCCCAGTTGCGCCGCGATGGCTTGGCGCCGCCTTCGCCCGACGAAGCGGAAAAAGTCACCGCCCACCGCGCATCAAGCGCCGCCGCCAGAAGCGCGGATTTTCCCCGGCGCGAGAATCCAAACAGCCCCAGCCGCTGCGGATCGACTCCGGGAAGAGTCTCAAGATGATCGGCGACACGGCTCAGGCCCCACGCCCACGCGGCGAGACCGCCCCAGGCATCGGGCTTCCGGGGCCGCGCACTGTCCGCCAGGCCAATAATGCCCGAGGCAAGACCCGCGCCGTTGTCGGCCTGAAGCGCGTCCGTGCCGAAAACCGCGCAGCCCCAGCCCCGGGCGAGAATCTGGTCGATCGCTTCGTGATGAAAAGCGCCCAAGGCCGGCGCCTCCGCCTCCGCCATCACAATCACCGGAACACGCCCCGCCGCGTGCGCGGGAAGGCAAAGGTCCACGTCGATCTCCGGCGCGCCGAAAGCGTCCGGCCCGATCCGTCCCACCATCCTCGTTACCACCGCCGTGCCGCCAAACGCGGCGGAATCGGTCCCGCTCACCTCCCAGCGCACCGGCGGCAGATCGGCGGGGATATGGCCGTACATATCGGTGAGAAAAGCCTCCAGAATCTCCGGCCGCCGCCGCTGCCGCCATTCCGCCGCCGTCCGCACCGGCGTCCCGTCGTTGCAGGTCAGCGGATCGGGCAGGGGATACAGATTCGCCTTCGCCGGGTCCTGGTTCGCCGGCGGCGGATCGGGCAGGGGGGGAATGCCAAGCTGATCGAGCATCCGCTGCCGGTCCGCCGTCGCGAGCGCGGTCAGGTCGGATGGAGAAGGCGTCGGCTCGGCATGAAGAGAAAACATTAACGCACCGAGGGCCACAAGACCGGCTGGAAAAGCGCGCACACACCCACTCTTCACCCCGATGTTTCCCGGGTCAAGGGCGAACCCCGAAACTATTCCTAGACAACTCCGCCCCGTGCCTGCGTCCTTAAGGAATGGCGCTTCAGGACCGGCTCGAAGAACTTTACCGCGACCACGCGCCCGCCCTTTTCCGCTTCCTCATCCGCCTCACCGGCCACGAGGCCGACACCCGCGACATCCTCCAGGAAATCTTCATCCGCCTCGCCCAAACGCCGCAGCTCCTCGACGGCGTCGCCGCGCCCCGCTCCTACCTCTTCCGCATGGCCCATCGCCTCGTCATCGACCGCGGCCGCCGCGAAAAAACCCGCCGCGACTACGACGACCGCGCCTCCCGCGAACGCGAAACCGTCGCCCAACCCGGGTCCCTCGCCGGCGATGCCGCGTGGATACAAAACACCCTCGCCGCCTCCCTCGACGCCCTCCCGCCCGAACAAAAATCCGTCGTTGTCCTCAAGGTCTGGGAAGAAATGACCTTCGCCCAGATCGCAGCCGTCCTCGACATCTCCGCCAACACCGCCGCCAGCCGTTACCGCTACGCCCTAGACAAATTGCGCGCCGGCCTGCGTCCTCTCCACAGGGACCTCCCATGAAAAAGGTCCGCCTTCCTCCCCAAAAAAGACCTCAAACTCATGTCCTTCATGTTCCTCCTGTCTAAATTTGGTTCCCCCCCAATCCAGTAAATCTTGTAACTGCCCTCCGCAGGAGTCCTGTCCAAAAATCCCTGCCTTCTCAAAAAATTTAGTAATTTGGTAAATTTGGTCCTTCCCCTCAAAAATTTCTTCCATGAACGACGATCTTCTCCAACAACACCTGCGTGAACTTCCCGCGCCTGAACTCCCCGACGCCTGGCGCGCCGAAATCATCTCCGCCGCCCTGCGCGAAGCCCCCGCCCCCGCGCCGTCCCGCCCCGTCTGGCCGCCCCTCCTCGTCGCCCTCCGAAATCTCTTCGCGCGCAATCCCTTCACCGCAACCGCCCTTGCCGCCCTCTGGGTCCTCATCTTCCTCTTCAAGGCCGGCACGCCCGTCGATCCCGCCGAGAAAAACCTCATCGCCCACTTCGACCCCAACCGCCCCGTCTACCTCGTCTCCCTTCAGGACGAAATCGATCTCGCCCGGTTCTTGCAGGACCCGCCCGACCAAGGCCAGGCCTCCCAAATCCCATGAAAAATTTCTTCAAATTGGGTGGCCCGGCAACGACAGGCATGCCTGTGTTGCCCGGGCGCGCGCAGCGCGCAGGAAGCGATCAGTTCAAAGAAAGGAGCGCTGCATGAAACGCCTCCTCACCCGCGCGTGCGCGAAAATCGCCCGCTTCTTCTGGTCATGGGGCTTCCTCAAATTCGTCCTCGTCTCGGTCACCCTCATCATCCTCCTCTACGCCGAGGAAGACTGGCGTGGCGCCCGCGCCTGGGCCGCCACCAAAGCCGAATGGGAAGCCAAAGGCGAATCGTTTGACTTCAACCGCCTCATCCCTCCTCCCGTTCCCGACGATCAAAACCTCGCCGCCCTCCCTCTCTTCAAGATGGAACCCGATCCCGATCCTAAAAATAAAGGTCATCTTGCCCCGCTTGCCCTGCAAAGAGCCTTAAGGAACGACCTGCCGGGCAATAATCTTTTTATTCCACATGTTGGAAATTGGCAGGAAGGCCAATTGCCCGACATGAAGAAATTTCCGGAAATTATCGCGGCCGATTACGCCGAAGCCTTCAAAACCGCTCCCCCGCCCAACGATTCGCTCGCCCAATTCGATGCGCTTTATCCTTTTGTCGCTGATTTACGAACCGCCGCCGCCACGCGACCGTTCTGCCGCTTTCAAATCGATTATCTGTCCCGCCCGCCCGCCATGGATTTTATCTGGTTGATATCGGAACAGATTCATGTGGCAAAGGTGGTCGATTTCCACGCGGTTCTCGCCTTCGCCGCCCATAAACCCGACCTGGCTTTGGAAGACATCAAAACCAACTTGAAACTCATCTCCGGTTTAAGACAGCAACCTTTCATCGTTTCAGGGCTGGTTGCTATCGGCATGATAGCCATAAGCGAAAACGCCATATATGACGGCCTCGCCCTTCATTCCTGGAATGACGCCCAGCTTGCCGACCTCCAAAATGAATTGTCCAAAGTCGATTTCCTTTCCGACTGCCAACGTGCCATGCGCGGGGAAATCGGCGTGACAATTCCGGCCTTCGACAATCTTAAAGCCAAGCGTCCCCGCCTTGCGGACGAACTTAAATCGTTTTATGAAACGCCGGAAGCGAAATTGGAAAGCTGGGGTTACCTTCCCAATTTTTGGGCCGATGGATGGCTCGATTTATGGAAAGTTCAAGCCGTCAATTTCAACTTGAACGCGGTCCGCTTCGTCGATCCCAAGGCCCGGTTGGTTTTTCCTAAGACCGTCAATCAGTTCACTGCTGAAGTTGCGCAACGCCAGGGTCGCTGGGAGGCCTATGCGCCATGGAATCTTTTCGCCGATGCGGCGGCTGGCTCGATAGCAAATGCGGTATCGCAATTCGCTAGAATCCAAGTCCGAATCGACGAAGCCCGGATCGCCTGCGCGCTCGAACGCTACCGCCTTGCCCACAAGGCCTATCCCGATACCCTCGATGCGCTGGTTCCGGCCTGTGCAGACGAACTCCCCCACGACATCATGAACGGCCAGCCCTACCACTACCGCCTCCGGCCCGACGGTACGTTCCTCCTCTATTCCGTCGGCTGGAACCAGACCGACGACGGCGGAAAAGTCGTTTTCAAATACAACAATCCGAGTGGTCTGATCGATTACACCCAAGGCGACTGGGTCTGGCCCACGCCGCAACTCAACCCACAAAAATAATCTTCCGTAATTCCTCGTTCCCAAGTTGCACTTGGGAACGCGCTTGCCGGCGAAGCTGAGCTTCGCGTTCTTACGCGGCGACGGCAGTTGCCGTGCACAGTCCCTGCCGTCCCATTAATTTTTTGGACGCGAAGGGACTCGCGTCCCTACCCTCTTCATCAGCCGCGGATAACTCGGGCACAAATTCTTCAGCTCGCAATTCGGGCAATCGGGCTTCACCGCCTTGCATCGCCGCCGCCCGTGAAAAATCAGCCAGTGCGAAAAAAGCGTCCAATCCTTTTGCGCCACCAGTTTCATCAGCGCCCGCTCGATCTTCTTCGGGTCCGTCTGCCGCGTCAGCCCGAGCCGGCCCGACAGTCGCGCCACGTGCGTGTCGACCACCACCCCCGCGTTTTGCCCGAACGCATTTCCGAGCACCACGTTCGCCGTCTTGCGTCCCACGCCCGGCAACCGCACCAGCGCCTCCATCGTGCGGGGAACTTCCCCCCCGTGCTCATCGACCAGCAACCGGCAGCACGCGCGGATATTTTTCGCCTTGTTGCGATAAAGCCCGATCGCCCGCAAATCGTGCTCCAGTCCCGCCGGATCGGCCTCCGCATAGTCCCGCGCCGCGCGATATTTTTTGAAAAGCGCGGGCGTCACCTTGTTCACCTGCACGTCCGTGCATTGCGCCGAGAGGATCGTCGCGATCAGCAACTCCAGCGCATTCGAAAAATTCAACTCGCAATGGGCGTCCGGATAAATCCGCGGCAACGCTTCACAAAGCGCCCGCGCGCGTTCGGCCGGTGTCATCTTATTCATCTGGCCGCTCCCGCCGACCGCCATTTCTCACAATCCCAACTGGTCCTCGGCCGCCTTCGCCTTCGCCGCCCAATCGGGCGCCGTCGAACCGTAATTTTTCCGCAGCTCCTCGTATTGCTTCTTCGCGCTCGGCCTGTCGGCCAGCCTTTCATACGCCTGCCCCGCGTCATAGAGCCCCTCCGCGCTTTCCTCGGCCACCGCGCCCCTGAACAGCAGGTGCGGTTCGCGGTAGTAATGGATCGCGTATTCCTTCGGGTCCGCCGCCGTCGGTTTGAGCGCATGGCCCGATTTTTCCAAAAGACGACCGTAGCCAAGCATTGCCTTTGCCAACAGCGCCTGGCTGCTTTGCAGATTTTGCATCAAATCCGAATAGATCTGCCTGGCTTGCGCCATATCCGCCGGCCGGCCCGATCGCTCGTCCGCCAGGGCGATCCCGAAATTCGCGTCGAGGATGTGGGGATGCCATTGGCCGCCGCCCGGAGTCGCTTTCAACTTCAGGAAATTGCTCTTCGCGTTCGCCAGATCGCCCTGTGCCAGATAGGCTGCGCCCAGGCCGTAATAGGCATAACCCTGCGTGACCTGGTCGGTCGGGTCCGCGTTGGCCAGCAGGTCCCCGTAAACCTTCGACGCCCCCGCATAGTCCTTCGCCGCCAGCAGCAATTCGCCGTACTGGTCCGTCTCCTGCCGGGTCAGCCGCAGGTCGGGATTCGCCTCGATCACCTTTTTGAACCGCTCCAGCGCCGCCGGGTATTCCCTGCTCCCGTCCTTCATGACAAACACCAGCCCCGCCTTCGCCAGTTCGAGCCGCGCCTCCATGTCGGGCGACGTGAGAGGCGCCCCGACCTTCATGAGATAACCTTCAAGTTCCGAGTCTTTCAAATGGCGCGCCGTCCCCGTTTTCACCAGACCCTCCAACGCCTCGCCGACCGCGTCGAGCTGGTCGGGGAAGTTTTTGAGCGTCCCCACGTAAGCCTGCTCCGCCGCCGACAACTGCTTGTCAGCCTCGGGCCCCGAACCCGGCGCGGCCGCCGCCGCCAGCCCGATCCCCGCGATCTTGTTGTGGGCCGCCGCCGCCACCTCCGGTTTTGGAGAGTTCGCCAGCGGCTGGTAAAGCGCGATCGCCGCGTCGAACTTCCCCTCCTTCACCAGAACATCGCTCACCATGTCCGCCGCCTGCGCCAGAAACGCGTACGCGTCGGGGTAGGCATCGCGCAGATCAGTCGCCGCCTTCGCCATCGCCGCCGTGTCGTTCATCCCGTGGTAGATGGTCACCACATCATAAAGCGCCCTCGGCGACGCGTCGTCCTTCGGATAATTCCGCGCGATGTCCTGCAGCGCCGCGACCGCCCCCTTGTGATCGTCTTTCTGGTCCATCGCCAGGGCCGACAGAAGCAGCATGTCCGGCACCACCTTGGTGATATTGGGCAGATCGCTCCGGTTCCCGTATTGGGACGCGAAAATCCTCGTCTCGCTGATCACATCCTCGTACCGATGCAGCGAATTCAGCGTCTCGATGTACTGGACATACGCGCTCCCCTGCAACGCCGGCCCCGCCGAACTGTCGTTCTTCACCTGGTCATAATCCTTCAGCGCGCCATTGAGGTCTCCCTCGTTCGTCTCATTTCGCCCCCGCGTCAGCCGCACGCTCGCCGCTTGCGGCCCGGCTTGGTGGTCCTGCAGGAACCCCTTGATGATCTCGTTGGACTTATCGGTCTGGCCGAGCCCGGTGTACGCCTGCGCCTCCAGCGTCAGCACGTCCGTCGCATACTTCCCGTTCGGAAAATCATGCAGGCTCCTCTGCGCCTGGTGCAGCGCCCCCGCATAATCCTTCCGCCCCAGCAGCGCCGCCGCGATCTGGTAGCTGATGCTGTCCGCAATCTTGTCGCCCGCGTGCTTGCTCAGGTACTTGTCCAGCGCTGCGTCGGCCTGGTCGGTCTGGCCGCCGAGCACATACGAGTAGAGCGTTTGGAAGTCGACCTCCTTCTGCTCGTCCGGTGTCAGCGTCGCGTGCGCGCTGATCCGGTGCAGAATCGTCCGCGCCTCGTCCGGCTGTCTCATGCAAACATAGCATTCCGCCATCCGGATCAGCGCGTCGATAATCGGGTCCGGCGACTTGGTCAACTCCGCGAGCCGGTTTTCCTCCCGCTCAATCAACTGGCTCATGTCGCTCGAACCGAAAGCCTGCTTTCTCAAGTCGTTCAGCCGGTTCTCCTGCGTTTGAATCATGTCCGCCTTGCGCTTCACCTGACGGAACGCTTCAAGCGTTTTCTCGTAACCGGCTGGCGACGACGGATCAAGCCCCGCCAGCATGAAGAGAATCTCCGCCTTGTTCCCCTTCGCTTCGTTCCCCTGGACCAGCGCATTCGGGTCCATGATCACCTGGTCAAAGACATCCATCGCCTTCTTCGCCTGCGCCCGCACCTCGTCGGCCGGCTTTTTATCCGTCATCGCCTGATTTGCCAGCATCGCGTAGATGCTCCCGAGACGCACCAGATAATCGGGCCGGTTCAGGCTCCCGCTGAAACTCTGACAAAGCTCGATCAGGTCATTTTCCGTGCCCTGGTAATCCTTCAAGAAATACTTCGCAAGCGAGCGGTAATTAATCGCCTCCTCCAGATAGCCCGTGTTGTCGGCCGTGGGGGCCCTCTTGATCATGTCGATCAAAGTCGAAAATGTCCCCGCCGCGTCCCGGTACGAATCGGTCGAATGGTTCTTTTGCCCCTTTGAAAACTGCGCCAGCGCCGTGCAATAAAGCGCCATCGCCCGGTACTCCGGCTTCGCTTTTGGGTCTGTCGCCTTCGACAAACGATCAATCGCCTCCGAGAACATCCCCGCGTGCATATAAGCGTCGCCCGCCCTTATCCGCACCTCGTCGATGTAAGGGCTGTCTGCCGAAGCCGCGATAACCTTGTCGAACAGATACCCCGCATCCTCGTATTTTCCGCTCTGCGCCAGCGCCACCGCTTGCTTAAAAAGATCCTGCGTCGTCTGCGTCGCATCGCCCCTGACCCAGGTCATCGAATAAAGCAAACAAGCCGAGCCGATTAAAAACCATTTCACAATTTTTACTTTGTTGGCATTCCCTTTGATTTTAAAGAAAATTCACCCTGAAAATACAAATTTATCACAACCTTTTCACTTTAAGCCGGTTTCATCGCCGTATCAACCAAGCCACGAGCGTCAAAGCCAAGCTCACAAGAATGCACGTCGTCATCGGAAAATAGAACCTGAAATCGCCGTTCTGGTACGAAATATCCCCCGGCAACCGCCCCAGCCAGCCCAGTCCGCGCCCCGACCACAACCACGCCCCCGCCACGGCGATCACCACCCCAATGACAAAAAGAAACTTTCCCGCATCCTGCATAAAACCACTTTCAAACTAGTCCAGGGTCCGCTTCTTGGCAACCCATCCCCGCCAAACTCTCCGTTACTTTTAAGACACCTACCATCCTGGCCGTCGCACGCTGGGCGGCGGTCCAGTGGTTCCCCGTTCCCAAGTTTACGCCCTCCGCAGGAGCTTGGGAACGCACTTGCCGGCGAAGCCGTGCTTCGCAGCCTCATCCCCTGTCAGCCGCCCCCTCCTCATCCGCCGGCGCCGGCCGTCCCCACCGCTCCTGCGCGCTTTGCGGAAGCTCCTCCGGCCTGATCGCGTACTCCCGCTTCATCGCCTCGAAAAGCTCCCGCCACGCCCCCGCGATCCGGTCCCGCAACTCCTCCCGCGACGCCCCCTTGTCCGGCGGCAGCGCCTTCCCCACCTGCACAAAAACCCGCGGCCGCCGCCAATAATTCCGCGCCGCGTACAACTGGTCCGACCCGATGATCACCATCGGAATCACCGGCACATCCATCATCTTCCACAACGACGCCGTCCCGATCGGCAACTCCGCGCCCCCCAGCACCGACGTCTTCCCATGCCGGATCCCCTTCTCCGGAAAAATCCCCACCACGTTCCCCCCCTCCAGCCGCGCCATCGCCGTCCGCAGCGCCCCGCGATCCGCCTTCGTCCGGTCGATCGCGAACACATGCCCCCGCTCCATCAACTTCCCCAACACCGGAATCTCCAGCAGCGGCTTGTCCGCCATGAAATGCACCACCCGCGGAAACCTCGCCGTCATCAACGGCGGATCGAAATGACTGATGTGATTCGACAAAAGCAGCGCCGGCCCCGCCTTCGGCACCAGCTCCATCCCCCCGTAATGCGCCCGCAAACCCGGCCGCATCGGCAGCAAAAACAACTCCCGGCAGAAATAATAAAAAAAATCGCTCATGAAAAAATGCCGCCCTCCGCGGGAGCGCCCCGCCGCCATGTTTAAAGCAACCCGCGCATTTTCAAAACTCTTTCCAGCGCCTCCACCGGCAGCCCGATCACATTCGCCCGCGAACCCTCCACCCGCTCCACGATCCAGTCCCCCCGCTCCTGCAGCGCGTAACCCCCCGCCTTGTCCAGCACGTTCACCTCCCCGAGATACCGCCCGATCTCCTGGTACGTCAACACACGCAGCGTCACCCGCGAAACTTCGTGAAAAATCTCCGCTTCCCCCTCCGGCGTCATCAGCGCGCACCCCGTCACCACCTCGTGCGTCTCCCCGCTCAACGCCAGCAAAAAATCCCGCGCCTCATCGATCGAAACCGGCTTCCCCATCACCCTCCTCTCCAGCGCCACCACCGTATCCGCGCCCAGCACCCACCGCCCCGGACGCAACCCCGCCACCGCCTTCGCCTTCCGCCGCGCATTTTCCCGCGCCAGCTCCGCCGGCGCCAGATGCGGCGAACTCGCCCCGCTCAACTCCCGCACCTTCGCCGCCACCACCTCGAAACGAACCCCCATCCCCCGCAGCAGCTCCCGCCGCCGCGGCGACTCGCTCGCCAGAATGATATTGGGTGCGGACGAGGTCACTTTTTCGCTTGCTGCTGAGCCGCTCGAATCTGGTTGAAAGCATTTCGCGCGTCGGGCAGCAGATAGAAACCAGGAACGGCATATCGACCCGATCCCGCCCACGACGAATTCGCAAAGCCCGCCATGGGACTGGGAGTTCCGAAAAGAATGTCCCCGCTGCGATCGCCCCGTTCCACGAGATTAAGATTTGTCAGGGTTCCGTAGTCAAACGAACTCACCTTGCGGCTGAAAAAAGACTTGAGGACAATCAACCTCCGGTCGGTGATGCCATACCAAGTCTTGTTTCGTAAAGAGGCATCATAAAAAAACCGGCCGAAAATCATGTAAAGGCCAACCGCAACGAAGGGAATTCCCCAAAGAGCCATGAAAAGAGGAACGCCTCCATTGTTTACGGGATGCGTCGTTTGATGGCGCGCCAACCCGCCAAAGCCCAGTACATTGGCCTCCCAGAAAATCGCGAATCCACCCCACATCAGGCTGAAGGGAATCATGAAAATATCGCCCGCTTGCAGGCGCACTCCCTGCTTCGGCTGGCCGCTCCAGAGCAATTTTTCGCCAGGATCCAACAACAATTCAAATGGAGACCCAAATGCGTTCATCGCGGCAAACTAACAGATTGGCCGGGAATTGCATTTTGAAATTTGGATGACGGCCTTTCAGTCAACTTTTCACACTGCCTTCCCCATCCTTTATGCTACGATGCCGCATATGCCGTCTGCCCATAAAGAAATGTTGCGCTTCGGCATTCCACTTGCCGTTCTCATGGCGTTATTGGTTTTTTTCGTTCCCCCGCTCTTGCCGGGAACGTGGCTCGTTGCGAAAATAGCGCTTGGTCTGGCAGGATTATTTGCCGCCCTTCTCCTTGGGTTTGTCTGCTACTTCTTCCGCGACCCCGAACGCGACGTTCCCGCCGATGAAAACATCATCGTCTCCGCCGCCGACGGCCTCGTCGTTGGCGTCGACCAAATCGAAGAACCCGACTTCCACCTCGGCCCCATGATCCGCATCGCCGTCTTCCTCTCTGTCTTCGACGTCCACGTCAACCGCTCCCCCGTCGACGCCACCGTCAAAAGCACCGTCTACAAAGCCGGCAAATTCCTCGACGTCCGCCATCCCGACTCCAGCGCCCGCAACGAAGCCCGCTCCTGGTGGCTCGAAACCCCCCGCGGCCCCGTCGCCGTCCGCCAAATCGCCGGACTCATCGCCCGCCGCATCGTCGCCTGGTCCGGCGAAGGCTCCCCCCTGCAGCGCGGCCAGCGCCTCGGCATGATCCGCTTCGGCTCCCGCACCGAAGTCTTCCTCCCGCTCGAATGCACCGTACTCGTCAAACCCGGCGACCGCGTCGCCGGCGCCGCAACCCCCATCGCCCGCTGGCCCCAAACCCCTTAATCCCGCCTCCCTCCGCCAAAATATCCCCTGCCTTCCTCCCCAAAAAATTTGGTAATTTGGTAAATCTGGCAATTTGGTCCGTCCCCTCAAAAATTTTCCCCCTGCCTTCCCCAAAAAAATTCCGTTAATTCCGTCAAAAATTCCCCTGTCTTTTCCCAAAACCTCTTCCCCCCTCTTCAGCCCTCTGTGCGAAACCTGCCTCCTTCATGTATTTCATGATTTCATGTCTTCCTGTTAAAAAAATTCCGTCAATTTGGCCCCAATACCGTTAATCCCGTCAAAAAAATCCTCCGTCTTCCTCACAAAAAATTTGGTAATTTGATAAATCTGGCAATTTGGTCCGTCCCCTCAAAAAATTTCCCCTCATGAGCCCGCCTCCCCAACGCCCCTCCAATCCGGCCAGGATCTTCCTCCTGCCCAACCTCATGACCGCCGGCAACCTCATCTTCGGATTCCTCGCCATCCTCAAAATCCTCGAAGGCTCCATCCAGCGCGAAACCGGCGGCTCCGATTGGACCCATTACTACTTCATCAGCATCTACTGCATCCTCGCCGCCTGCGTCTTCGACCTCCTCGACGGACGCCTCGCCCGCCTCGGCGGCAAGGAAAGCCCCTTCGGCCGCGAATTCGATTCCCTCGCCGACGTCGTCAGCTTCGGCGTCGCTCCCGCCCTCCTCGTCTTCAAAATCGTCCTCTACGAAATCCCCCACCAGATCGGCTGGCTCATCGCCGGCTTCTACCTCCTCTGCGGCGCCCTTCGCCTTGCCCGCTTCAACGTCGCCGCCGCCTACAACCTCGACTCCGGCACCCGCAACTTCACCGGCTTCCCCATCCCCGCCGCCGCCGGACTCATCTCCTCCATCACCCTCCTCATCATCTCCAACTATCAAAACGAGGCGCAACTCTCCGCCGGTTATGCCGGCATCGGACTCGCCGCCCTCATGGTCTTTCTCGCCTTCATGATGTTCAGCAAATTCGAATATCCGAGCTTCAAGGGCTTCAACTGGCGCACCCAGTTCTCCCTCCCCAAATTCCTCGGCGCCGTCGCCCTCCTGTTATTGAACATTATCTACTGCTCCTGGATGCCCGCCGTCATGTTCGTCGCCTACCTCCTCTACGGCTTCCTCCGCCCCTTCATCTCCCGCGCCTGGCGCCGCGAAATCGAAGAAGACGAAGAAGACGAATCCCCCGCCCCACCGTCGCCGGATGACGGGTAGGGACGCGAGTCCCTTCGCGTCCCAAAATAGGGGACTCCGCAGTAGCCGCACGGCGTGCGGCGGAGTCGCGTCAGCGACTCTTTAAAAAAAGCTGTCATCCTGAGCTTGTCGAAGGATCTCCAACTAGGTCTGCCTCCCCTGCGGCAGCCGCCGCACTCCCATAGGTCCCATCCCTCAATTACTCGCGTACTTCACCGAACACCCGTACGGTCGCGCCGTCGGCGTCGTCACCGGCTTCCCCGCCATCGCCTCATCCAGCGCCGCCGTCACATAATTCTTCGCCGTCGGGATCGTCGCCGGGTTCGGCGAAGGCGTGTTATCGATCCCGCCCGCGTAAATCAGCACCCCCTTCGCATCGATCACAAACATATGCGGTGTCGTCCGCGCGCCATACAGGTGACCCACCGTCCCCTCCGGATCGAGCAAACCGGCCGTCGCCGCAACGTTGTGCTCCTTCTCATAGGCGGCCATCTCGTCGGCCGTCTGGTAACCATCATGACCCTCCGCGCTCGAATTGATCCGCAGCCAGATCACCCCCTTCGCCGTTTCCGTCTTCTGGAGATTTTGCATCGTCCCCGAGTTGTAGAACTTATGCACGAACGGACAATTCGGGTTCGTCCATTCCAGCACCACGAATTTCCCCTGGTAACCGGCCAGCGAATGCGGTTTCCCGTCGCTCCCCTGCAGCGTGAAATCGGGCGCCGGCTGGCCGATCAACGCCGACTTCGCCGACGTGTTTTGACCCGACACGGTGACACACAGCAACGCGCCGAGACACAGCGCGGCAAAAATAATGGTTCTCATATATCTAATATAGACGCCATCCGGCCCCCAAAGTTTCGTTTTTAATCATGCAGCGACTCTTAAAAAAGCCTGTCATCCTGAGCTTGTCGAAGGATCTCTAACTATTTCCTCGGTCCCCCCTCTTCAGCCCTCTGTGCGAAACCTTCCCCTGCCTCTCTCATAAATTCCCCACCGCCTCCAAAACGATTCCCGGCGTCAGCACCGCCGGCAGCACCTGCGGGTTCTCCTTCTCCTTCGGCGAATAGAGCAGATAAAGCGGCACCCCATCCCGATTAAACTTCTGCAACGCCTTCGAAATATCGGGGTCCGAATGCGTCCAGTCGGCCCGGAAAAGCGCCACATTCTTCTCCGCAAAAGCCTGCTTCACCGCGCCCGTCCCCAGCGCCACCGCCTCGTTCACCTTGCAACTCAGGCACCACGCCGCCGTGAAATCGACAAACACCGGCTGACCTTTCGTCAGGGCGGCATCCACCGCTCCCTGCGACCACGGTTGCCATGAGCCACTGTGCAGCGCGTTGTTTTCAGATGAAATCGCTGGAACAGGCTTTAAGACAGCAAGTGTGGTTGCGAAATAAACAGCCAGCCCAATTGCACAAAACGCGGAGATAATATTCGCACCGCGAACACCGGGCGAATGCATCACTGTGCCCCAACGACCATATTGCCATGCGCCGATACCCGCCAAAAGAAGTGTGAAAAGGAGCACAGGCAATACATCCTCCCCCACCAGCGCCCCAAAAACATAAATCAAAAAAATCACCGTCGCCATCAGCAGAAAACCCATGAACTGCTTGAACGCCTCCATCCACGCCCCCGGCTTCGGCACGAAACGAAGCGCGCCGGGAAAAATCGTCAGCAACAGGTAGGGCGCCGCCATCCCCAAGGCGAGAAACGTGAAAATCAGCAGCGAGACCAGCGGCGGTTGCTGCGCCGCGAACCCGAGCGCCGAACCCATGAACGGCGCCGTGCACGGCGTCGCGGCCACCGTCGCCAGCGCCCCGTTGCCGAACGACGACGCCAGCCCGCCCAGATGCCCCGTCGCCTTCGCGTCGAGCCCCACCAGCGACGACCCCAGCTCAAACACGCCGAACAGATTCAGCCCCAGCAGAAAAAAAAGAAAAATCAGCGCGAGAACAAATCCGGGCGACTGCATCTGGAACCCCCACCCGAGTTGATGTCCCGCCGTCCGCAACGCGATCAGCAAACCGGCCAGCACCCAAAACGAAACCACCACCCCCGCCGTGAACGCCGCGCCCTGGACCCATGCCGCGCGTGGATTTTCCCCCGCGTGCTTCATCAGCGAAAAAACCTTCAGCGACAGCACCGGCAGCACGCACGGCATCAAATTCAAAATCAGGCCGCCGATGAAGGCCAGACCGAGAACGGTCAGCAATGCAGCCGGCGCAGCATCCTCGGTAGCCGACGCAGGCCCCGCGACGGTGCCTTCGGTAGCCGCCGCACGCTGGGCGGCGGTCTGATCGCTTCCTGTCGTCCCGCCTTGGCGGGACGACCCGGACAACAAGTTGTCCGGGCCACCCGAAGGGGACGCCGATCCCCCGCCGGGCTCAGGCGCGCCTGTCGTAGCTCCTACCGGCTGAGCATCAGGATTTGCCAGAGAAGCCGAGCTCATCGGAACGTCTTTGGCATCGGTCGGAAATGGCTCGATGTAGACCGCCTTCGCGTCGCCAATCAGCGGCTGGTCCGAAACCAGAACGCCGCTCACCTTGTCCGGCTTGTCGCCGTTTTGTTCCAATGGAAGGATCAATTGAAATTCCGACAATTTCTGATCTGTCGCCGGCCGGCTGACATTATCCTGAGTAACGCTCAGCACACTGTTTTGTTCGGGAAAAAAATAGAGATGCCCCAACGGATCGGAGGCTGCGCCTGATTTATTTTTGAACTGAGTCCAGAGGCTTTTGGGAACCAGGCCGGGTCCGGCACCATACGCCCCCTTCACCTCCCACCTCGTATTCGCTACTGGCAACCGCTCGCGGGCCTGCGCAAAAAAATCCGTATTCTCAATCGGCAGCCGCAAATTCAGCATCCCCGAATCGAGCGGCAGCGTCAGGTCGGCTTTTCCGGGAATGCATTCCTCCTGGCACACGAGCCACTCCGCGTGCGCCTTCACATCGAAATGGCGCGGCAAATCCGATTTCGGCGGCGTGATCGTCGTCAGCAAATAGACGTCGCCCTCGTAGCCGTAAGTCACCAGCGGCCCCATCGCGTGCTTCTCAGGCGTCGGCCATTCGATCGGCCCCGCGGTGAACCCCTCGGGCAGCGTCCAATCGATCGTCGTCGCCAGCCCCGCGTCGCCCGGGTTGATCCAGTAGGTGTGCCAGCCCGTGTCCATGTGCAAGTGGAGCGCCACGCCGAACGGCTTGCCCGGCTCGACCGTTGTCGTCTCGGGAATCAATTCCGCCGTGACGTGGGGCTGCGTCACCGTCGCGCTTGCGCCGCTCACCGGCGCGTTGATCGGCTCGGACGCGCGCGCGGCGGCGGTCCCCGCGACGAGAAGCAGAAAAAGAAATAACCTGAGCATCGTCGGAATATAGCGTATGAGGCGCGGGTCGCCCAAGATGTTCCGATTAATCTTTGGTAATCGCGCCGCCTGTTTCATGCCCCAAGAATCGCATAAAAAAGCGCCCGGCGGTAGCTTTGCAAAGCTTCGATGGGCTCGACGCGCTAAAAAGATAGGGGACGGAGGCCATTTAGGTGAATCGGATGGAGGGAGGGGACTTATGGGACGTATTGGTAGAGAACCCGGGAGCGGGGTGCTATTGGGTGGCCCGGACAACTTGTTTGTCCGGGTCGTCCCGCCTTGGCGGGACGACAGGAAGCGATTTGCAAGTCGTAGAATAAAGCGTCGCTTCCTGCGCGCTGCGCGCGCCCGGGCAACGAAGTAGCCCGGGCCACCCGAGGAAGGCACCCGCTTTCATCCAAGGCAGGGCGGCGAAGCGGCCACTGACGACGGAGCTTTTTGCGAAGCGCATCGCTCTTGCTCTATCTTCGCCGCCGCGTCTAGGATGAGAGTGTGGAGTTCATCGACAGTCTATGTTGCCTGGCGGGACGACAAGGAGCCTCGGACGTGTATCTCCATGCCGAGCGACCGCCCCAATTCCGGATCAACGGCGAGTTGATGACCATCGGCTCCGCGCCGGTTTATCCCGAGGAGCTCGAATCGCTCTGGACGGAATGCGGCGCGGCGCCCGACGCGCTCGACCATGACGGGAGCTACATCGCCACCGACGGCAACCGTTTTCGGGTGAACCTTTTTCGGACGCTCTTCAAGCGCGGGGCGGTCCTCCGGCCGATCAAGACGGCGGTTCCCGCGCTCGACACGCTCGGCGCGCCGGTGGAACTCCTGTCGTCGTGGGTCACCCGTCCGTCGGGACTGGTCCTGGTGACGGGCCCGACCGGCGCGGGCAAATCGACGACGATCGCGGCGTGCCTGGAGTGGCTCAACCAGAACTATCACCGGCACGTCGTGACGATCGAGGACCCGATCGAATATCTGTTCGCTCCGGCCAAATGCCTCTTTACCCAGAGGGAGGTTTCGTCCGATACCGCTTCTTTTGCGGAGGGATTAAGGCGGTCGCTGCGGCAAAGTCCCGACGTGATTTTACTCGGCGAAATCCGCGACAGCGAGTCGGCGATCACCGCGCTGCAGGCGGCGGAGACGGGGCACCTGGTGCTTGCGACGCTGCACAGCTCGAACGTTCTCGATTCGCTGGAACGATTGTCGCGCCTCTTCGATATCGCCGAGCGGGAGGGCGTGTTCCAGCTCCTCTCGCAACAGTTGGTGGGGATATTGTGCCAGAAGCTGGTCCCGGCGCAGGCGGGAGGGCGCGCGCTCGTGGCCGAGCATTTCGAGAACCAGGCCGTCACCCGGAAATGGATCATGGAGGGGAAGTTCAAGGAGCTGGCCGATTTCCTGGCGAAGGGGGACAATCCGACCAATGTGACGTTCCTGCAATCGCTCGTCGCGATGATCGAGACGGACCGGATCACGGAGGCGACGGGAATGCAGACCGCGACCAATCCGCGCGAGTTGCAGCGGCGGCTGCGCGGGATCGCCTCGACGAGCGTGCAGGCTTAATTCATGGAAAACGGACCCGACATCATCGAGTTTCTGGCAATCACCGTCGAGCGGGGCGGGTCCGATTTGCATTTGTGCGTCGGTTCGCAACCGATGGTCCGTTTGCACGGCGACCTGGTTCCGGTGTCGGACAAGGTGCTGAATGCCGAGACGTGCCGGGAGTTGATCTACAGCATTTTCACGGAAAATCAGCGCGCGCGGTTTGAGGAGACCTGGGAGCTCGACTTCGCGCTGATGGTGAAGGGGCTGGGCCGGTTCCGCTCGAACGCCTATTACAGCCGGGGGGCGGTCGAGGCGACTTTCCGGCACATTCCCGATACCATCCCGTCGATTGACGACCTGGGCCTGCCGCCGGTCGTCAAGCAGCTTTGCGCGCTGGAACAGGGGCTGGTGCTGGTGACGGGGATCACCGGTTCGGGCAAGACGACGACGCTGGCCGCGATGGTGGAGGAAATCAACGCGCGCCGTTCCGGGGTGATCATTTCGATCGAGGACCCGATAGAATATATCTTCACCCACAATCTGTGCCGGGTGAAGCAGCGGGAGATCGGCACCGACACGAAGTCGTTTCCGGAGGCGCTTCGGCACGTGTTGCGGCAGGACCCGGACGTGATTCTGATCAGCGAGATGCGCGACCTGGAGACGATTTCGGCGGCGATCACGGCGGCGGAAACGGGGCATCTGGTGCTGGCGACGCTCCACACCATCGACGCGCCGAAGGCGATCGACCGGATCGTGGACGCTTTTCCGCCCGATCAGCAAAGCCAGATCATCGCGCAACTGGCGAACGCGCTTCAGGCGATCCTCGCGCAGCGTCTGCTGCCGAGGGCGGACGGAACGGGGCGCGTCGCCTGCACGGAGGTGATGATCATGAACGACGGCATTCGGGCGCTGTTGCGGGACCGGCGGTTCCAGCAGGTGCTGAGCATGATCGAGATCGGCGGGAAGGACGGGATGAACACTTTTGACGAAAGCGTCTCGAATCTCTATGCCGCCGGGTTGATTACCCGGGACGAGGCCGTGCTGAACGCGCGGGATCCGGCCCGGATCACGAGCATGAAGCCGCCGCCCCTTCCCGCGCGGAAGGAGGGGCTTGCGGGGTAGTCTCTCAATTGCTTTGTTGAAACCCTTTTAACAGGAAGACATGAAATCATGAAAACAGGAAGAAGGCAGGGGAAGAATTTTTGACAGGAGGAACATGAAGGCTGATGAAGGAAGGCGGGGAAATTTTTTGGATGGGATTGGAATTCAGTTCGAGAGGAAACATCTTTTTATCCGCCTTTCCCAATCCTCTTAATCCCATCAAAAATGTTTCCCTTCATGTCTTCATGTTTTCCCGTTGAAAAATGATGATTTCAACAGAGCGTCCCTCAATTCTTTTTCGTGCAAACATCATTTCTCAAAAGTCTTGATGCGGTTCTTTATCACGGGGCATGTTTTTTCGCCTCCGTTTTGCCGAAGCCCGGCGGCGCGGCGCCGGGAAAAACGCTGATGGTGCGCCCGGGCGGGCTGGGCGATCTGATTTGCGCCGACATCGCGCTGGAGGAACTTGCGCTCGACGCGCGCGATTTCACCTGGCTGATCGAAAGGCGCTCGAGACCGTGGGCGCTGTTTCGCGGCCTGCCCCATTTGTGTTATGACGAACATCCGCTGAAGACGCTGGCGGAGGCGCGGGACCGGTATTCGCTGGTGATCAACACCGAACAGTTTTTCGGCCTGACCCAGGCCTGCGCCTTGTTGAGCCGTTCGAAGGGAGGCCGTCTCGTTTCCTTCGAGACCAACCGCGGGTCGTGGTGGTCGGACGTCGCCGTTTCCTATGATTGGCGCGACCGGCATGAAACGGTGGAATTTGCGCGGCTCTTCGCCGCCGCGCTGGGTCTTCCGGAGCCGCGCGGTCCGCGCGGTCCGCGTGGGAGGCTTCATCCGCCGGGCGCGCCGCCGCTGGTGGCCATTGCGGGACGGCGGAGCCGGTCGCGGCGGTTGAGCGTCGACGCGTGGGCGACGCTGATTTCGAGATGGCATCAGAAGCGGCCTTTTCTGATCGGAGCCGCGGCGGAGGACGCCGATTTCGCGGAGGAACTGACGGGCCGCTTCGACGGGCTGGCTTCGCGTTTCACGGGTTCCTTCGACGAATTGTGCGGGCAGATCGACCGGAGCGAGGAGGTTTTTACGATGGACGGGGGCGCGGTTCACATCGCCTCGTACTTTGGGGTTTCGACTTTGGCGCTTTTCACAAGCGGGCGTGAGCGCAAATGGCGTCCGTTGGGCGAGGGGAGCCGGATTCTGCGCCGGCACGATCTCGCCTGCCAGCCGTGCACGAAGTTCGGGCAGGTGCCGCCGTGTCCCTACGGCTATGCGTGTTTGAAGCTGGAGGATGTCGCGCCGACAAAGATCGGGTAGGGCGGCGGGTGCTGCGCCCGATTCGTCTCGGTGTGCTTGATCGACTAAAAATACAGGGTACGGAAGCCGTTTAAGCCGGCGCGGGAAAAGGGGACGGGCGCGGAGCCGCCCGGGGTTTACCCCAGCGTTCCGACATGCTCGGCGACGGCGCGGGGGATGCCCTCGAGCGTGTCGCGGAAGCTGGTTTTAGGCAGCACCTGCAGCGAGGCGACGGCCTGGTCGAGATAGCTCTGGACGCGGCGGACGGCGTTTTTCAGCCCGCCGCGCTCGACCACCTGCGCGAGCAGTTCGGTGCGGTTCTCCGCGGTGCCGTGGAGGATGATGGTATGGAGCCGCTCCCGCTCGGCGTCGTTCGCCTGCGCGAGGACGTGCAGCAGCGGCAGCGTCAGTTTTCCCTTGGCCAGGTCGGTGCCGACGGTCTTGCCGGTCGCGCCCTCGGTGCCGACGAGGTCGAGGCAATCGTCGTAGATTTGATAGGCGATGCCGAGGTAATCGCCGTAATTGCGCATGGCGAGGATTTCGTCGGGCCGGCATTCGTTGAGCACCGCGGCGAGTTCGGTGCTGATGCGAAAGAGAGCGCCCGTTTTCATCGAGATCATTTTGATGTACTCGGGGATGCTCAGCTTGAGATCGAACCGGCGCTGGGTCTGGAGGATTTCGCCGCTGCAAACCTCGTTCGCGGCATCGGCGATGGCGCGGGTGATCGACTGGTCGGCGAAATTCGAGCTGAGCTTCAGCGCGTGGCAGAAGAGGCAGTCGCCGAGCAGGACGGAGAGTTCCGCGCCCCATTTCGCGAAGGCGGTCGGTTTGCCGCGCCGCTTCGAGGCGCCGTCCATGATGTCGTCGTGCACGAGGGTGGCGAGGTGGATCAGTTCCACGACGACGGCGAGGTCGATGTGCCGGGGCGTCAATTTTCCGCTGGCATGGGCGGCGAGCAGCACCAGCGCGGGGCGGATGCGCTTGCCGTTGCTATCGAGCGCGTAGCCGACGTAGCCCGAAATGCCGGGATCGAATTCCTGCACCTGGAAGCGGAGCCGCTCCTCGATCTGGGCGAGGTCGGGCTTGATCGTGGCGAGATGCCTGCGCAGATCGAGCTTTTGCGAGAGCGAGGGAAAAGCGCGGTGGATCGATTTCATCGACAGTTCACCGGGCAGGGATGAAGCCTCGGAATCGTTCATGGTGAGAGGCTGTCTGAAAACCAGGCATGGGTCACGCCGAAAGAATGGCCCGGCTTGACCCTGCGGACGGTGCGGACCTTACAGCTCGTTTTCCCGCCAAAAATCCTCCTCTTCCGTGGTCATGTTTGGAATCCAAAACCCGGCCGCTTGGCGCCCGCCCCGCCGGTTCCATTCGGCGTGGAAGGCTTCCAGCCGCCCGAAGGGAATCATCACCGCGTCCTCGCCGGGATTCACCAGCAATCCGGTCCGGCCTTCCACGCACCATGCCATTGCGGCGGCGGCGGGAATCGTGATGACCGGCAAGGGAGCTTTCTTTTGCGCCTGCTCCTCGAAAAGCTCCCCGATCCGGGCCGCATCCGAAAAGACGAGCCGGCACGGCTCAGACTCGATTTGCGCCGTTGCGGCTTGCGGCGCCTCCTTTGTGCCGGCATTGAGGAAGTGCCACTCGTTCAGTCCCGCCAGAGCGCCGAGGACGTAATCGGCCTGCCGTGCCGTGTCGCGGCATTTTCTCGCCTTGCGGACCCAGAGATCGAAGCGGTCGGGCAATCGGGCCATGCATCGATTCTATCGTCCGGGGCGCATTTGCAAGATCGGTTATTTTCTCTGAAAAAGCAATCGACCCAAATGAATTCGCCGGATGTCCACTTGACTTATGACAGTTATAAGGGAGGGTTTGTATGTGGAGAGGGTGCTTGCACAATTTTTTGCGGGAGGCGCAAAGTTGAAGGAAAAACTTGCAGGTATTGATGCGCTTCTCATCGGCGTCAAGCGCGGGCGCGTGATCAACGCCGGCCATTACCCTCACGTCTAACCCGTCCGCCTATGAGCACACACAACGAACGCGCGAGGGCCATCGTCCGCGGAGTTGTGCAGGACGTCGGCTTCCGTTCGTTCATTTACCGGCTGGCGCAGGAATTGAACCTTGCCGGCTGGGTTTTGAATTCGGTGCAAGGCATGATCATCGAAGTGGAAGGCGCGGGCGCCGCGCTGCGGCAATTTCTGACCCGGCTCGAAAGGGAGAGGCCGCCGCGGACGATCATCCAGAGCCTCGAATTTTCCTTCCTCGACGCGGCCGGCTACAAGGATTTCATCATTCGGACCAACGAGGAGACGGACGCGAAGCCGGCCCTGATCCTGCCCGACATCGCCGCCTGCCCGCATTGCCTGCTCGAAATTTTCCAGTCCGGCAACCGCCGGTACCGTTATCCCTTCACCAACTGCACCAGTTGCGGCCCCCGGTTTACCATCATCGAGGAACTGCCTTACGACCGGCCGAGCACGTCGATGAAGGAGTTCGCGATGTGCGCGCAGTGCGAGCGCGAATACCGCGATCCCGCCGACCGCCGGTTTCAGGCGCAACCGAACGCGTGCCCGAGTTGCGGCCCGCATCTCGAATTATGGGACACGGGAGGCAACGTCCTGGCCCGTCACGACGACGCCATCCATCTGGCCATGGAGGATGTCCGGGCCGGAAAGATCGTGGCGCTGAAGGGCCTCGGGGGCTTCCAGCTTATCGCCGACGCGCGCGATGAGTCGGCGGTGAAGCGGCTGCGCGAGCGCAAGCGCCACTCGGAAAAGCCGTTCGCGCTGATGTATCCCTCGCTCGATCTGGCGCGCGAGCATTGCCGCATTTCGGAACTCGAGGAGCGGCTGCTCCTTTCGCCTGAAGCGCCGATCGTGCTCCTGCAACGCTGGTCCCCTCCGCTGGCGCCCTCGATCGCGCCGGGCAACCCCAATCTCGGCGTCATGCTTCCCTCGACGCCGCTGCATCATCTCTTCCTGCGGGGACTCGGCTTTCCGGTCGTCGCCACGAGCGGCAATCTGGGCGAGGAACCGATCTGCACCGACGAGTACGAGGCGCTGAAACGGCTCGACGGCATCGCCGACAGTTTCCTGGTGCATGACCGTCCGATTGTCCGGCCGATGGACGATTCGGTTGTGCGCGTCGTGCGCGGGCGGGAAATGGTGCTGCGCCGGGCGCGCGGTTATGCGCCGTTGCCGGTGCATCTGAAAACGCCGCTGCCGCGCGTGCTCGCCGTGGGCGCGCATTTGAAAAACACCATCGCGTTGAGCGTCGGGCGCGAGGTCTTCATCGGCCAGCACATCGGGGACCTCGAAACGGGCGAGGCGCACGCCGCTTTTCGCGCCGTCGCGGCGGACCTGCCCCGGCTCTACGAGGCGCCGCCCGAAGCCGTCGCGTGCGATCTCCATCCCGATGATCCCTCGAGCCGGTACGCCGCGCACCGGGCCAGGCAGATGGAAGTCCCGCTGCATCCGGTCCAGCATCATTGGGCGCATGTCCTCTCCTGCATGGCGGAAAACGAGGTCGAGTTTCCCGCGCTGGGCGTGGCGTGGGACGGGGCGGGGTACGGTCCCGACGGCACGATCTGGGGCGGCGAATTTCTGCTGGCGGGGGAAAGATCGTTCGAGCGCGCGGCCCATTTTCATCACTTCCGGCTTCCGGGCGGCGAGGCCGCGATCAAGCAGCCGCGCCGCTCCGCGCTCGGCGTTCTCCACGAGGCCGGGGGAGCGAAGGCGCTCGACCAAACCGATCTCGCGCCGGTGCGCGACTTTCCGGAAGATGAATTTGCCCGGATCCGGAAGGCGCTCGTGAAGGGATCTCAGGCGCCGGTCACTTCGAGCGTGGGCCGGCTGTTCGATGCCGTCGCTTCGATCGCGGGCCTGCGGCAACAGAGCACTTTTGAAGGCCAGGCTGCGATGGAACTCGAATTCGCGATCCAGCCGTGCATCGGCGAGTCCTATTCCTTCGAGATCAAAAGCACCTCGCCGAGCGTGGTCGACTGGCGGCCGATGATCGGGGAGATCGTGGAGGACGTGCGGCGCGGATCGGGGGCGGGCGTCATCTCGACGAAATTCCACAACGCGCTGGTCGAAATCATCATCGCGGTCGCCCGGCACGTCGGCCAAACGCGCGTCGTCCTCACCGGGGATTGTTTCCAAAATCGTTACCTGACCGAACGGAGCGTGCAACGGCTCTTGGAGGAAGGATTCCGCCCCTACTGGCATCAGCGCGTGCCGACCAACGACGGCGGGATCGCGCTCGGGCAGATCGTCGCCGCCGCCCGCAACCTGTCGCGCCCGCAGGAGGCGAACGAAATCGAGTCGAAGACGGAGGAGATTCTCGCGTAAACTCCCCTCTGGAGGAGTGCCGGTGGAGGGACTTGAATCCTCCAGGGTGTTGATTCCAGTGAAGCCAGGTTGATTTTTGAGAAAGTTTATCTCTGAAATGAAAAAATGTCGAGATTTGACCAATCCGGAATCATGCCAAAATTTGGGTGGCTTGTGTGGCCAGCTGTGATTTGTTTACGCCGAAAAAATTTCGAGATTGGCATGATCAGTTTGGTGCAGAACTACTGCCCGTACCACCGACCATAAGTGTCGTAGCCTTTCGAATCCATCCGATTGTTGACGAATCCGCCCGGGACGGCGTAGACATTGGGAAATTCACTTGTTCCAATATGTCGTACATCCCCCGCCAAGTTGTTTTCCTCGCAATTGCCTCCACCCTGGTCGGCTGCTCGTTTTTTCGAGGTGGTCCCGATCAAACCCAAATCGAAGCAGCCGTAAAGGCCGTGCTGCCTGCTTATTTGGATTTCTCAATCGATAAAACCGATTCGAGCGAAGTTAGCGACAAGGTCTATCAAATCAGTTTCAAGGGAACAATTTCACCCAAAGAGGACCTGTTTGTTCTGGCGGACGTGGCGAAGGAGTATCAAAAACGGGAATTGGATATACCGAGCCAAACTCTGACTCCCTTTGGTCTTCCTTCGCTCAATCCCGATACCACGCCGTCTCTCAAGCTCCTGAGTCTGGCTGCTCCAGCCAATCAAAAATTCGAGGTCTATGGAAAATGCATGGCAGAATACACGGTCGATAAGTGGGAGATCGGTTTTACGGGTTTTGATTCTGAGCCGAATATCCAGGGCAAGCCCCGGTCAGCCTATGATGCCGACTATCTTGTCGTCGATTCGGCGGAAGCGAATGCCGCGTTTGACAAGCTGATTCAACACCAGAAGGAAATCACCGAAAAGAGACAGCATTTTCTCGACACCATCCTTCCCTCCATTCCGGCAGGAGCCGTTTTTGAGGGCCAGGCCGTTTACGAGCAAAAATTCGGTGATCCTCAAAATACTCAGAAAATACGGATCATCTTCAAGGATGTTTCCCCGGACGGCAAGATCGTGACAGCGCTCCTTTCCAATCCCAACGACAACATGGATTGGGTGCCTCTTCAGGGAAAGATCAATATCGATCCCGCAGTTGACACTGCCACGCCTGATTCAGACCCCACCAAACAGTTTCACCTGGCTTACCCGATTGAACTCGTCAATGACCGGGACAAGGCCTCACGCCGGGATCAGATGCGCTCCTGGCGCTTTTACACCCAAATCGGGGTCCATTTCTGGCTTGGCATCAAAGATGGGCAACTGGTTGGTAAAGGCGGTTACGCTCTTGATCAGCAGGCTTACGATATTCAGGCCCAAAAGAAATAAAAACGGCACCCGCTGAAATGGAAATGAATGGATGACATCCTTCATCGCCTCTCTGCGGGGAATCAATGTTGGCGGGTACAGTCAGATCCCCGTGTTCAATCGACGCCATGTACTTATCCGTGCCGACGCATGATTTTATCCATTGCCGGTTTTCGTCGACCAAGCTGATCCACGCAATCGGCACGTTGAAAACTCGGGCGGCAATTTGAGTGAGGCGGTCAAAACATTTCTCACGTTCCGAATCGGGCAGGGCCAGTCGACGTAATTCGGCCAAACGGGAGTTTTCATTCTCTGGTATGGGCGCAGGGATCACGATGATATCAGTGGGAAATGCGTAACATCACTTGCCAATCGGCGGATTTAATCTCTTTGAGGATTAAGTTCTCAGCATTTGTGTCGATGATAACATAAATAGATCTCACGGTTGGAGCCATTTGTAGTGGGCGATGTCCCCCATAATCCATGGTAGGGTTTTACCCCATTGTAAAAGGCCGTAACCTTCCGCCACGATTCCAAACACGAGAACATTTTTGCCGCTAAATTGACGGTGAATGAAAGGGAACTGCCATGACCACACTCGAAACCAAAGGCGATTGGAACATCACTAATCCTTGGACACGGCTTCGCGGCATCAAAAAGCGAATCGAGGCCAGGAAAATCAGAACCTGGGTGGATAACGATGTTGGTGATTTTGCTCATTTGCCAACTCCCGATTTCGGTGGTTTAGGAAAAACCGCAGTGGTGGTCCTGCTGGCCGGTGTGGCGATGTTCTTTTTTACCAGCAACGCCAGCGCACAGGTCGGATGGACGGACACCACCGGTACGGGCACTGCGGTTGTCATCGTGGGGGACACCACGACAACCGGCACCGGCACCGATATCATAGCGGTGCAAGGCGATGGCGGAACGCTCACCATTACTCTAACCCCCGACAGCAGCGTTGGCGCGACGTCAGGTGCTGTTATAGTCGATGGTACCGGCATTTCTAATCCGGGTTCGGGGGCTGCCGATACCACCACCACGGTTACCCTCGATTCAGCCAGTTCGGTCACGGTCGGCAACAGCGGCTCGGGGGCCGTTGGCATCAGCCTTGGCGGCGGCGCTGTCGTTTCCAACTCCGGCACCATTACGACCACAGCCACTGGCAGCGGCCTTAGTGCTGGCGTCGAGGACGTAATCAGCAACCCGGCTTCGACTACCGCGCCAATCGTAGTCACCAATCAGACTGGCGCTACGATTACGGTGACGGGCAATAGTGGGGGCGCCGAGGGCATCGACGTCTCCAATACCGACGGATCAACTACCGGCCCCATAACTGTCGCCAATGGCGGGACGATCACCGTCCAAGGCACTGGAGGCAGCATGGTAGAGGGCATTAATGCAGCAAATACCGGTATGGATGGCGTTGCTGTGAGCGATACCGGCGTCATCACCGTCACCGGCGCCAGTGGGACGAGTGTCGAGGGTATTAACGCGCAGACCAATGGTTCTGGCGGGGACAGTGTTACCGTGGCTGGTGCAGCTACCATCAACGTAACCGGTACCGGCGGTACCACTACCGAAGGCATCAACGCCTTGGGTAACAGCACGAGCATGGTCAGCGTTGCCGATGGCGGCACTATTACTATTACCGGGAACACTGTCACCAACACGGAGGGGATTGTCGCGGACAACACAGGCACGGGCGGTGTCGCCGTCAACGATACGGGCGCCGTTACTGTCATTGCCAGCGGTGGCACGAGCGCCGAAGGAATTAGCGCCGTGGGCGACAGCACGAGCGCGGTTGGCGTTACGGATAACAATACGATCACTATCCAGGACACCGCCGTTACCAGTACGGAGGGCATTGCTGCGGATAACAACGGAAATGGCGGTGTTACGGTTAACGATACCGGTGCGATCAACGTCACCGCCAGCACGGGCACCTCTATCGAGGCTATCAATGCTGTGGGTGACAGTACGAGTACGGTCGCCGTTACGGATAGCAACACGATCGCGATCCATGACACCAGCGTCACCAACACCGAGGGGATCGTCGCCGACAACACAGGAACCGGCGGTGCCACCGTAAGCGATGCGGGTGCCGTTACCATTACCGCCAGCGGAGGTACCAGCGCCGAGGGCATCACTGCCATGGGCGCCAGCACGAGCATGGTAAGCGTCACTGATAGTAATTCGATTACGGTTCAAACTACCGCTGATACCGGTACTACTGGAGGCATCAGTGCCGACAACATCGGTGCCGGGGGTGTCGCCGTCACGGTTAACGGTACCGGAGCAATCGATGTCACCGCCAGCACAGGCACCTCCACCGAGGGCGTCAATGCCTTGGAAAGTGGTACGGGATCGGTGGCTGTTGCCGACAGTGGGACAATTACGGTTCAAAGCACGGCAGGCACCGGCGTTACGGAAGGCATCAATGCTGAAAGTACCGGGACAGGCGGTGTCACGGCCACTCTCAACGGTTCGGGTGCAATCACTGTCACGGCTGGCAGTGGCACCTCCGCCGAAGGCATTACGGCGCTGGGTGACAGCGCGGCCCCGGTCAATGTGACGAATGACGGCGCGATTACCGTCATGGCGAATAACGTCGCTACGATCGAAGGCGTCGTTGCGGAAAATACGGGCACAGGTGAGACCATGGTCACCGTGGGTGGTCCCGCTACTATCGACGTGACCGGTACCGGGGGCACCATCACTGAAGGCATCAGTGCAGAAAATACCGGCACAGGTGAGACCATGATCACCGTCGGCAGTGCAGCTACCATCGATGTCACCGGTACTGGAGGCACCACGACCGAAGGCGTGAATACCTTGGGGGATACGACGAGCACGGTATCAGCTACAGAAAATGGCACGGTTACCGTGGCAGGCACCAATGTCACCGCAACAGAAGGTATTAGCGCGGAAAACACAGGAACCGGCGACGTCACGACGACCCTTGGCAATACGGGCACAATCAATGTCATGGCCAGCGGAGGCGTCAACGTGGAAGGCATCAATGCCATGGAAACCAACACAGGATCGGTGGCTGTCGCCGATGGCGGAACGGTCTCGATTCAGAGCACGGGAAGCACGGGTATTACGGAAGGCGTCATCGCGGTGAGCAGCGGGAGCGGAGGCGTCACGGCCACGCTCAACGATACGGGCACCGTCACGATCACGGCTAACAGCGGCACCAATGCGGAAGGCATCGTTTCCTCCGGTGACACCACGGCCTCAGTCGCTGTGACCAATGACGGTGCTGTTAGCGTTACGGGAGCCGGGGTCACGACGACCGAAGGCATCAACGCGCAAAATGCCGGTTCGGGTGAGACCAGCGTCACCTTGGGCAGTACGGCGACCATCAATGTGAACGGTAGTGGCACTACCACCACGGGCATCACGGCGGAGAATACCGGCACGGGCGAAACAACCGTCACCGTTGGTGGCGCGGCGACCGTCGACGTGAATGGCACAGGCGGCACCACGACTGGTGGCATCATGGCTTCGGGCGATAGCACGGCGACGGTCAGCGTAGGTAACGGCGGCAACGTCACCGTTACCGGGAACGGCGCTACCACAACCGAGGGCATTGGCGCGGGAAGCACCGGTACGGGTGAAGTCAGCCTGACCAATTCCGGTCAAGTCACCGTAACGGCCACCACCGGCACGAATGTGGAAGGGATTACCGCCACGGGTGACAGTACTGCCGGAGTGACCATCACCAATAACGGTGCCACCTCCGTTCAGGGCACCAACGTCACGAATACCGAAGGCATTACTACGACAAGCAGCGGCACAGCCGGGATTACTCTGACCAATTCGGGCGAAGTCACCGTGACTTCAACCGGCGGAACCACCACCGAGGGAATTATTGCCGAGAATACCAGCACGGGTGGAATCACGCTCGACAATATGGGTACCATTGGCGTTACGGCTGGCGCTGGTACCAGCGTGGGTGGAATCACCGCCATGAGCGATAGCACGAGCGCGGTTTCCGTTACCGGCAACGGCACTCTCACTGTGACCAGCACTGATGTCACCACGACGACGGGAATTTCCGCGGAAAACATCGGCACCGGCGGTGTCACGATTGGTGAGACAGGCGGCATTACCGTTACGGCTGGGGGCGGCACCAGCGCCGAGGGCATTAATGTCTCGGAAAGCGGCACGGGCGAAGTCACCGTGGGCGATAGTGGCACTCTCACCGTAAGTGGTGCCAATGGCACGTCCGCTGAAGGCATTATCGCAGCGAATACCGGCACGGGTGGCGTCACCGTCACTGAAGGCGGAACAATCGCCGTCCAGGGCGACGCCGGCATCAGCAGTGGCATCGACGCCACCACGGTCAGCGGCACGATTGGCATTACCAACGGCGGCACGATCAATGTTGGCAATGGCAACGGAGGTGCCGATGGCATCCTGGCGACCACCACCACCGGCTCAATCGCAATTACCGACAGCGGCGCGATCAACGCCGCAGGAGGCACTGCTATTGCCGCCGGAGGCTCGGCGAGCACTCCGATCTCCATCACCCTCACCGGTGCCGCTGCGATTCAAGGCTCCATCAATGGCAACATCAATTCCGTGACGCCGACCGGTTCAATTCTCCATCTCGATCTGGCCGGAATTTCTCCCGCTGAGGCCAATGCCGCCAGCGTCTATCTTGCCGCCAATCCGAACGGCGGCAGCATCGTCATTAATGGTGTGACTTACACCTATTTGAACTTCACCGGCGTTACCTCGAACTTCCTCTCCTTCTCCACCGTCCCTGGTTTTGGCAGCATGGGGAACGCGCTGGACAGCCTCAATCACACCAATGGACAGGTCCAAACCCTTATCAACGCCTTGGCTGCCGTTCCCGGTGGATCACTGCCCCAGGTTTTATCCGAACTGAGTCCAACCAAAACTTTTCAGCAACTGGCAACTTCCACCTTCCAGAATGCCATTTTCGAAAACGCCAAGCTGGACAGCCATTTGGAAAACATTCATGAGGGGCTCGGCGGTGGTGGAATCGACTGGAGCGGACTTTCTATTGCCAGTGCCGACGAGCCGCTGTTCGGCTCGCTCTTGGCCTACAACCCGACAACTCTAGCCCAGCGCACGATCAGCGATACGCCCACTCAGCAGCTAACCTCCGCCCAACAATTTGAACGCTGGGGCGGTTTTCTCAGCGGCAACGCCGTCATGGCCGATCAGGATGCCATCGGAAACTTTCCGCATCAGGATTCCACCACCGTTGATGTCACTGCCGGAGTCGATTATCGGGTGGATCGAAACTGGACCGTCGGCTTTCTCTTTGGTTATGGTAACACCTCGGCTGATCTCGACAATCTCGGCAGTAAAACCAATATCAACACTTATCGCTTCGGCCCTTATGCCAGCTACGACCGGGGAAACTGGTATGTCAATGGACATGCCGAGTTCGGCTTCAATCAACAATCGATCAATCGCAATATTCCCTTCCTGGGAACGGGCGCTCATAGCAACCCCGACGGGGACCAATACGGGACGGGTTTCGACGGCGGCTACGAATTTCATAGCGGTCGACTCACCTATGGTCCGATTGCTGGAGTTCAATACACTCATCTCGATGTTAACAGCTACACGGAAACCGGGGCAGGTGCGGCCGACCTGAACGTCGGACACGAAGATGCCGATTCCTTCATCACCAGTCTCGGCGGGAAGCTGAACTATGACTATCATTGCTCTTGGAACAACTCAACTTTCCGTCCCGAAATCAGCGCAAGCTGGCAGCATGAATGCCTCGATGACAGCAAGCTGCTCGGTGCGGCCTTCGATGTGCCCGGTTCGGCCTCCTTCACCACTGCCACGCCGAACCCAGACCGGGATTCGGCGCTCCTGGGTGTCGGCATCAGTGACATTTTCCAGAATGGCTCGTTGCTCTTCGTCAGCTACTTCGCCCAAGCCGGACAAAGCGACTACTTCGCCCAAAGCATCACCGGCGGGTTCCGAGTCACGTTTTGAATAGACACAGGATAATCAAGCGGAACAACGCTTGAAAAAGATGGACGGATCCGAGACGACAGTGACGTCTGGCTAACCTAGCATTATCGGCAAGTCCAGCGCGGAACCCTAGAATCGATATTCTATCTCCCAAAGTCGTGCTAATCTCCTAAATATCTTGGAGTCCAACCCTTAAACGCATCCCAAACGGCATGTCCAGTGGTTTGAGCACTCACCCTTTCGGCAGCAATCTCGGGTGAAGAATAATCGAGGAAAAATTCCTGTCTTTGAAGGCGTTTTCGAAATGGAGGGTGCGTGCACGAAGAGCCTTGGCGTGGTGGTAGCCCGCGTTTTTCTGCCGTACCGAGGAAAAATGTTCCGAACCTGTGCGGCAGTGGCGTCAATGAGCGGCTTCTCGTGCTCGGAAAGCCAGTATCGGGCCGATTCGATCAACGATACGCCATGGGGAGCAAGAAGAGCACGGGCAGTGACTTCATCCTTGTTGGCAGCAACAGCATTGGGTTCGAGTTCATCGCCAATGGCGTTTTGGGCGGCTTGCTGAGCAGCAGCCTCGGTTGAACGGTAGCATTCCCGGCGCTTATGACCGTGAAGCTGGAAGGTTGATTTCCAGCCGTCTTGGCGCCGGTAAAGCCGAATGGTAACCCCGCGGTATTGGACAACGGGAATCTCTGAATTGAAGCGACGTGCCATCTCTCTGATTTTAGTGGGTTCAACGGCCCTCCGGCCGAGATTTTGTGTGGTTTGTGTGGAACCAACACACCACTCAGAGGTAAAAAAGAGTGCCGGTGGAGGGACTTGAACCCCCACTTACTTGCGTAAAATAGATTTTGAGTCTATCGCGTCTGCCATTTCGCCACACCGGCGGGGTAAAGACGATTATGCGCGGGCGATGCGCGCGGGACAAGGAAAAGTCGAGCTACTCGCCGTCGCGGCGCGAGTTCCAAATAGACGCGAACAGAGCGTTGCCCTACTTTGAGGAGACGCCCCAAGCTCCCCGGCCCCACGATGCCCTCTCCGATCTCAACTCACCGCGCCCGCCTTCTCCTTTGCCGTCTTGCGGCGATCTTCACCCTCGCGGCCCTCGTCACCGCCTGCGGCAATTCGTCGCGCGTCCGCGTCCAGGGTTATGTCGAGGCCGAGTTCGTATATGTCTCCTCTCCGCTCGCCGGGCCGCTGCAGGACCTGAAGGTCTATCGCGGCGACGAGGTGAAGGCGGGCGATCCCCTTTTCGAGATCGATCGCACGGTCGAAAAGGCGGCGCTTGACCAGGCGAAGGCTTCGCTCACGTTTTCGGAAAAGGATTTCGAGCGGCAGGAGCAGCTTTCCCTCATTCCCGGCTCGTCCGCCGTGCGCGACCTTCAGCTCGCCCGTTCGGTCCGGGACGAGGACAGGCAGCGCCTGGCCCAGGCACAGTGGGATTACGACGAAAAGGTGCAGGCCGCTCCGCAGACCGGACGCGTCTTCGACACGCTTTACCGCCAGGGAGAATGGGTCGACGCCGGCCACCCGGTCGTCCAGTTGCTGCCGCCGCGAAACATCGAGGTGCGCGCCTTTGTCCCCGAACGGGAGATCGGCGCGCTTCATGCCGGCAATCAGGCGAAGGTTTTCGTCGATGGCGTCGACGCCCCGTTCATCGGGAAGCTGCGCTTCATTTTTCCGCAATCGGAATACACGCCGCCTGTCATCTACAGCGAGGAGAGCCGCGAGAAGCTCGTCTTCATGATCGAAATCGATTTCGATCCCGAAACCGCCGTGAAGCTCAATCCCGGCCAGCCGGTCGACGTCGAATTCGACCATTAAGTTATGGCTGAGGACTTCGCCATCGACGTCAAGGGCATGACGAAGCGGTTCGGCGGGCGGACGGTCGTCAACAGCATCGACCTTCAGGTCCGCTCCGGCGAAATTTACGGCTTTCTCGGTCCCAACGGCAGCGGCAAGACGACCTTCATCCGGATGCTTTGCGGCCTGCTTCATGCCGATGCGGGAAGCGGCACCTGCCTGGGCCACGATGTCATCCGCGACAGCGAATCGATCAAAAAACAGGTAGGCTACATGACGCAGCGGTTCAGCTTCTACGAGGATTTGAGCATCGCCGAGAATCTCGATTTTGTCGCCCGCATGTACGGCATGAAGAATCGGAAGGAAGCCGTGCAAAAAAGCATCGAGCAACTGGGGCTTTCCGGTCGCGAAAAACAACTGGCGGCGGAGCTCTCCGGCGGCTGGAAGCAGCGGATGGCCCTGGCCGCGTGCCTGATCCACTCGCCGAAGTTGCTCCTGCTCGACGAACCGACCGCCGGCGTCGACCCGAAGGCGCGTCGCGATTTTTGGGAGCAAATTCAACTGTTGGCGGCCCGGGGCCTGACGTTTCTCATCACGACTCATTACATGGACGAAGCCGAGCGGTGCAACCGGCTCGCCTACATCTCCTACGGCAATCTGCTGATCAACGGCACCGTGGAGGAAGTCGTCAATCATGTCGGCCTGACCACGTGGTCGGTCCATGGCCCCGACCTCATCCAACTCGCCGAAAAACTTCGTCAAAAACCCGGGGTGGAACAGGCGGTCATCTTCGGCGCCACGCTGCATGTGAGCGGGAATGACGCCGCCGCGCTCGAAGCGGCGATCTCTCCGTTTCGCACCGGTTCCTATCAATGGGGGAAAATTCCCTCTGTGCTGGAAGACGTCTTCATCCATCTCATGGAAAAATCGAAGGACAATTTCGCGTCATGAACCCGTGGCCCCAATTTTCCACAGATCGCTTCAAGGGCATCGTCGTGAAGGAATTCATCCAGATGCGCCGCGACCGTCTCACCTTCGCGATGATGCTCGGCGTTCCGCTGCTCCAGCTCATCCTCTTCGGCTTCGCGATCAACGTGAACCCGCGCCATCTTCCCACCGAGGTGCTGCTGGCCGACAACGGCCCGTTCGGCCGCTCGATTCTCTACGCGTTCAAAAACACCTCTTATTTCGATTTCGTCCGGCTGTTGAAAACCGAAAACGAGGGGAAGGAGGCGCTGGCCCGCGGCGATGCTCTCTTCGTCATCAACATTCCGCAAAACTTCTCCCGCGATCTCCTGCGCGGCGACCGGCCCACGATCCTGGTCGAGGCTGACGCGACCGACCCCGTCGCGACCGGCTATGCCGTCGGTTCCATCGGCGGGATTCTCAATAGCGCGCTGCAAAATGATCTCAAGGGACCTCTCGCTTTTCTCAACGGCACGAACGGCGCCTACAATCTGGAGGTCCATTCGCTTTACAATCCCGAGATCAACACGCAATTCAACATCGTGCCGGGCCTCATGGGCGTGATTCTCACCATGACGATGATCATGATCACCGGGCTGGCGATCACCCGCGAACGGGAACGGGGCACGATGGAAAATCTTCTCTCCATGCCGACGCGCCCGCTCGAAGTCCTCGTCGGGAAAATCACGCCCTATATTCTCGTCGGTTACATCCAGCTCGGATTGATCCTCGTCATGGCCCACTTCATGTTCGGCGTCCCCGTTCTCGGCAGCGTCACGCTTTTGCTGGCCGTCGCGTTCGTCTTCATTCTGGCCAACCTGGCCATGGGAATCATGTTTTCCACCATCGCGCAAAACCAGCTCCAGGCGATGCAAATGGCCTTCTTCGTTTTCCTGCCGTCGATCCTCCTCTCCGGCTATCTGTTCCCCTTCCGGGGCATGCCCGGCTGGGCCCAGGCCATCGGGGAGGTACTGCCTCTGACCCACTTTTTGCGGATCGCCCGCGGCATTCTGCTCAAAGGCAACGGCATCGCCGAGATCGCCCCCGACATCTGGCCCATCGCGCTTTTTGCCGCCGTCGCGCTGACCATCGGCGTGAAGCGCTATCGCCAGACGCTTGATTAGGGCCGGAAAGCGGCCCCGCCGAATCCTTTTGCCTTGTCCCTTCCGCCTCTCTAGTTTGGCTATTGCCGTGACCTTCCTCGCTTCCATCCTTGGTTCGTGGAACGACGATTCGTTCGCCTCGAAACTCTTCTGGGGCATCGGGCTCCTCGGCCTTTTCCTCATCATTCTCCAGGCGGTTTTCGGCGTCCTCATCGGCCACGACGGAGGCACCACCACCGGCGACAGCGGCAGCGTTGACTTGCACGGCGGTCATGGCGGCGGCGCCAACATCGTTTCGATCAAGACCGTATCGGCCATGCTCCTCGGCTTTGGATTCGGCGGCGCGATCCTCGAACAAAACGGCTTTTCGGCCGGCATTTCCGCGCTGGGCGGCATTGGCGCCGGCGTGTTGATCGGCGGCGCCTACTTTGCCCTGATGCATTCGCTCTACCGGCTCCGCTCCGACGGGACCTCCGTTTTGTCGGAGGCGATCAACCGCAGCGGCACGGTCTACATGCGCATCCCGAGCGGCCTCGCCGGCGCGGGGGAAATCCAGGTCGCCTTCGGGGGCCGCATGCAAAATATCCGGGCCTACACGCGCGGGATGGAGCTCCCCACCGGCGCGACCGTCCGCGTCGTGGCGCTGCACGGCGACCAGGGGCTGCTGGTCGAGAAACTTTCGTAGTAATCGAATTAATCACAGGAGAATAAAATGCCGGATATCAACCTTACTTTCGTTGCCCTGATCGGCGGCTCGGTGCTGCTGTTTTTCACCGCGTTCATCGGCTTTCTGACGCGCTACAAGCGGTGCCCGTCGGACCGCGTGCTCGTCATCTACGGCCGTGTCGGCGAGGGCCGCAGCGCGCGCTGCATGCACGGCGGCGCGGCATTTGTCCTGCCCATCGTCCAGGACTACCAGTTTCTCGATTTGCGCCCGATGTCGATCGACATTCAGCTCAACAACGCTCTCTCGAAGCAGAACATCCGTGTCAGCGTCCCGTCCACCTTCACCATCGGCGTCACGACCGACCCTGACAAAATGGGCAACGCCGCCGAACGCCTGCTCGGGCTCAACAGCGGGCAGATCATGCAGCTTGCCAAGGAAATCATCTTCGGCCAGATGCGTCAGGTCGTCGCCGCGATGCGGATCGAGGAAATCAACGCCGACCGCGACCAGTTGATCGAGGCCATCACGAAAAACATCAGCACCGAGCTCGAAAAAGTCGGGCTGCGCCTCATCAACGTCAATATCCAGGACGTCACCGACGAGTCGGGCTACATCGAGGCCCTCGGCAAGGAGGCCTCCGCCAAGGCCATCGCCGACGCCAAGATCAAGGTCGCCCAGGCCGAACGCGACGCCGAAATCGGCAAGGCCGTCGCCGACAAGGAAATGACGATCAGCGTCGCCAGCGCCCAGGCCGACGCCACCCAGGGTAAAAACACCGCCCAGCAGCAGATCGCCCAATCCAACGCCGACCTGCGCATCAAGCAGGCCGAAGCCGCCCGGACCGCGCAGGTCGCCGAAAATGTCGCCAAGGCCGACGTCGAGCGCCAGACCTTCGACGCCGAAGCGAAGGCCCAGGAATCGCGCGCCGAGATGCAGCGCAAGCAGCAGTACGCGGAACGGGTCGTGCCAGCCGAAATCGCGAAGGAGGCCATGATCGTCAACGCCCAGGCCGAAGCCCAGCGCGTCACCATCGCGGCGGACGCCGAAGGCAAGCGCGTTCTCACCGTCAAGCAGGCCGAGGGCCTCGGCATCAAGGCCGTGCTCGAAGGCCGCGCCGAGGGCTTCCGCCAACTCGTCGCGGCGGCGGGCGGCAACTCGAACGAGGCCGTCGTCGTCCTCGTGGCCGACCAACTCCCCGCCATGATCGATTCGCAGATGAAGGGCATCTCCAATCTCAAGATCGACAAGGTCATCGTCTG
The DNA here is from genome assembly GCA_035948935.1 of Methylacidiphilales bacterium. Lineage (GTDB taxonomy): Bacteria > Verrucomicrobiota > Verrucomicrobiia > Methylacidiphilales > UBA1321 > JABDGH01. Next base: position 61,143 of record DASZIP010000035.1, read on the forward strand.
GGGCGGTGGCGAACAGGGCGGCAAAGGCGGCATCTCGAATCTGCTCAAGGATCTCATCACCGGCCTGCCGCCCGTCACCGACCTCGCCAAAGCCGCCGGCATCGAACTGCCGCCCGTCCTGGGCCGCGTTCAATCGGCCGCTTCGACCGCGAGTTTTACGCAGCCCCCCGCCCCCGCATCCAACCCGACCCCCGCTCCCGATAAAAAATAAGGCTCCCGGCAGCCGCCGCTACAGGCTTACTTCCGCCGCGCGATGCGGCCCAGTTCGGATTGCAGCCGGCTCTCGACGAAGGGGGCGAGATCGAGCGGCGATTCCTTCACGTCGGGCGACAGGTCGCGGTCGGTATTCGTCCGGTCGAAATGGATTTCCGCGTCGAAGTAGGCGCGCAGGTCGGTGATCGCCTTGTCAAAAATCTTCGAGGCCGTGGGCAGGTCGGCGCGCTTCAAGCCGGGCTCGAAATTGATCTTCAATTCGGGCACGAGCGTTTCCAGGATGGCGGCGATGTCGCGCAGGCAGGTGTCGCGCGGCGCGGTGAGATGGTAGGTGCGCCCCGTGCCCGAGGGCATCCGGGCCAGGTCCGACATCGCGGCGATGACCCAGTCGCTGTGGACCAGGTTCAGGTTCGCGGTCGGGCGCAGGCGAAAAATGAACGGCTCGCCCCGCTTCACCGCCAGGGCGACCGCATAGGCGCAGGCGTCGACCATCTTGAAGCCGCCCGTGCCGCCCATGTCGTCGACGACGACGCTCGGACGAAAAATCGTCCCCGGCAATCCGGCTGAGAAGGCCCGGAGGATGCGCGTTTCGGCGGCCAGCTTCGAGGCCTCGTAGGGATTGCGGAAGGCCTGGCCCATTTCGCTTTCCGATTCATGGGCCGTGCCGTGGCGCCCGCCGACGACGTAGGCCGTGCTGATGTGGTAAAAGGGGCCGGCGGCTCGACCCTTCATCCAGGCCTCGGCAAGCCGTTCGGCGCCCTCGACGTTGACCTCATGAATCTGGCGGGTGATTTCCTCGTTCTCGGCCGTCAGCGAGGTCACCGCCGCGAAGTGCCACAATCCGCCGTCGCAGGATAGCAGGGCGTCGAGTTGTTCCGGCCCGGTCCGGCGCACGTCGCCCTCGATCAGCGTCACGCGGCTTTCGTTCCGGCGCAGCCAGTCCTGAAAGGTCCCGGATTGGAAGGCGGAGGAAGTTTTGCGAACGAGCAGGCTCGCGTGCAGCTTCGGATTGCGCTCGAAATGGCGCCGCAAAAAAGCGAAGCCGAGAGCGCCGGTCGCGCCGGTCAGCGCGAGCCGTTGAGGGTGATAAGCGTCCATAAGCGAGGGCGGGGCAATTCGCGCAGGTTAGGGAACTTGCCGATGGGATCAAACGCAAAATCGGGCGCGTACTCTCATCCTCAACAGGCTGCCTGGAGCTTATCGGCCTTGTTTGCGGATCGGCTTTTATTTACCCGCGGGGCCGGGGAGATTCGCAGGCGCGGCATTCGTCGCTTGCCCCGGCTGCACCGGCGCGGCGTTCGTGGCGGGGCCCGATTCTTCCGTCGGGGCATTCGTCGCATCCATGTCGGGAAACGCGTTCGGGGACAGGAGTTCGGGTTGCGCGGCTTGCAATCGTCGAAGGTTGAAATGAACGGCGACTTGATCGGCATTCGGGTCCTTCGGCGCCAGACGCAGCACATCGCTGGCAATCGTGTAGAACAAGGCTTGTTCATGCTGCGCCAGCCTGACTTCCCCATCCATCCGATCGACGGAGCCGGTTGTTTCATCCAAATCATCCTGCGTGGTTTTGACCTGATAAAGGGCGAGCGACCCTGTTCCAATCAGGAGAATCAGCATCGGCAAAAATAACGCATGCCCGCGAGGGGAGGAGCTTGGGCGGGGAGGAGGAGGGGTCGAGGCGGCGGACATGGGGTTTGATATGTGAAAGGTGGGTCCGGGCGGGCTTTAGGGAGTCGTTGGAGGGACCGGAGCAACCGGCGGTTTGGAGGAATCCGGCGCGGCGGAAGGTGTCGACGCGGGAGCTGAACCGGCATTCGCGGATGGGTGCGGGCGGAGGCCAAGCCTATTCTTTTTCAGCAATTCAGCGAGAGCCTGGTCGTTGGGAGCGACCCGATAGAAGTCGGAAATGATGGCTTTCCAGCTCCTCTCATAACCGCCCGCTTGTGAAATCTTTTCCTGGCATTCGACGAGTTGAGCATGCGCCTGCCTGAGATCACGAATCAAAAAAATCTCCCTGATGAGAAGAACGCTGACGAAGAAGCTGCCGAAAACCAAAATCCAGTATTGAAGAGTCCTCATAGACGCGTGGTTGATCCCATTGATTTACCCGGGGACGCAGCCTGGTCGCGCCGCATCGCCCGAAACAGAATTAGCCTTTGCGGCCCCGGAAGGCAAGCATCCGTAGCGCAATCAATTCTCTAGGGCCTGTTCACACTAACGCTAACCGGTCCGCGGCCCGAACAAGTCCCGGTAGGGACTTTTGATAGTAGCCCGGCGATTTATCGCCGGGTCTATCGCGGGAGGGCCGGGCGTCCCATCGGGACGCTTGAACGCATTTTGCGCGGGTGCTCGTTCATCCGTCCCTACGGGACGGGCAATTCC
>DASZIP010000036.1:0-3181 GCA_035948935.1 Methylacidiphilales bacterium
AACTCTTCTCCCGAGCTGAAGGTTGTTGGACCTTCGATGCTCGGGACCGGTGCCCCGACCGTCACGCGCTACCGCGTGTCACCTCGATAAAATGTACCGACCGTGAGCTGCGCTCCCCTCCCGCGCGAGCGAGTTCGTTCTACGACCCAAAGCTGCCCTTCACGACCGCGCGGGCGGATGGTCGGGGTCGGCTACCACCGCGAAAGCGTGGACGCAGGGACAATAAGGAACCGCGCCAAAGCGCGGTCTTCGCTGACGCGCGAATGGTCAAGCTGACGGGGGAAAACGTGACACATTCACGTCACATGTTGGCACTCAAGCGAAGCTAATGCGCCCCGCCACCGGAAGCGGCGCACTTTCTGAGCAACGCGACCGGGAGAATCGTGACAATGAGGACGACGCGGAGCGGCCTTGTGAAACATGACGACGCGATGGCGCGGTTCGGTGGACCATCGCATCTCGGGGCCTAGAGCCGATTTTATCGCGACATCAGCACCGGAACCGGCATTTCCGTCAGCAGGGTTCGAGTGACGCCGCCGAAGATGATCTCGGCCCACCGCGGATGGCTGTAGGCGCCGATGATGACCAAATCCATGCCGCGGTCTACGGCGCGGGAGAGAATGACTTCGCCGATCGGCGATCCATTCGATGTCGCTTGTTCGACGTCGACGTGCACGCCGTGGCGGGCGAGGTAGAGCCCGATGTCGGCGCCGGGCTCCTGACCGTGCTTGTCAGCTCTCTTGGCGGGATCGACCACCAGCACCGTCACCGATTGCGCCGCACGGAGGAAGGGCATGGCATCGGCCATTGCGCGACGGGCTTCGCGGCTGGCGTTCCAGCCAACGAGGATGTTGTCGCCGATCGTCTCGGATTTCCATCCGTCCGGGATGATGAGCACCGGAACGCCGCTCGCCATCAGAAGCCGTTCGGGCGACCAGCCTTTGGGCAGTCCAGGCGGGTCAGGGTGACCGATGACGACGAGATCGCAATGGAGAGAATTCAGTACCATGTCGTCATCGGCTCGGTAGCTCCGGATCATCCGGAATTCCGCACTGACACCCTGCTTCAGAGAAAGCGCCGTAAAGAGGCGGTCAACGGCGAGGGCTTTTTGTTCCTCGGCTTCACGAAGTCGGGCGAAGACGCGGTCGATAGCCTCCTTGCCACGCGCAAAGGAATCGGACGGATGCTCTGCGGGATTGCAGGACATGCCATGGATCCCGATCAAATGCGCCCGACAACGGTGGGCGAGCGCGGCGGCGCATTTGCCGATCTTCTCGCCTTTAGGGGTGTCATCGAGAAAGACAGCAATGCTTTTCCAGCCAGAAAACATGTCTTCCAGCGTTAAATGAATTGATCCGGCTGTCGGCGGGCCAGCGGCGCGCCTGAAAAGACGGTCTGGCTCTTCGTCTACGGTCGAGACGTACTGGTCCATGGGGAACCTCCTGGCACTCTGGCGCCTTGCAGAAACAGAGGGTGCGCTCTCGATGCAGGATTGACGCAATGTATCGTACAGTACATTTCAAGAGGGAAAGACTGGACACGAGAGGGGTAATGAGCGAAGAAGCAGACGCAGTGACGCGGCCGCGCCCGCGCCTGGTGGCGAGGCGACGCGCATTCCTGGAGGCGGCAACGGCCGTTTTCCTGAAAAAGGGCTATGCCAACGCCACGCTGGACGACATCATCGCCCGATCAGGCGGGTCCAGGCAGACGCTCTATTCTCTGTTCGGCGGCAAGCAGGGCTTGTTAGAGGCACTCATTGCCGAACTCGTGGCCGAGATTTTCGCGCCGTTCCACGCCGAGGGCCTGCTCGATCGGCCGCCGGACGAGGTGCTGGTAGAGGTGGGCATCCGCTATCTGGAGACGCTGACGACGCCGGACGCCCTGGGGGTTCACCGGGTCATTGTGGCCGAGGGCGTCGTCATGAGGGAGCTGGCGGAGCGGTACTGGGAGATCGGGCCAGCCCATACGCGCGCGCTGCTCGCCGGATATTTCGAGCAGCAGACCCGCCGCGGAACCTTGCGCCTGCAAGACCCGGAGCAGGCCGCGGACCAGTTCTGGGGTATGGTGCTGGGCTACTTCCAGCTGCAATGCGTGCTGGGTCTGCGCGAGGCGCCGGGACCGGAACAGATCGAAGCGTTCGTCCGGAGCGCCGTCGCCTGGTTCCTGGACGGGTGCCGAGCAAACAAGGGGTGAGTTGAAGATACGCGTAAAACCTGGTTCACAAGGGCATCGTCGAATGGCGACGCGTAGCGCAGAGCGCTTAACGCACACACTGATCGGGAACGGCCGCTCTCCACCCATCTCGGCCTTTCGCAGCACCGGTCGCCAACGGCAGCTTAGGGGCATGAAGAGCGGTTCCCGCCGCGAAGGCTGAGCGGCCGTTGTGGGGTCGAAAGCGGATCGTGGCCCGCCGATGTTGATGAGGAGGCGATGTAGGCTTTTGGGTCAGATTCTAGGCGGGCTCATGCTGATACGGGAAGGCGAGCGCTCGAAGCCGGCGCTCACGCCCGTGTGAGGGAGTTGGCGACGATGACAGCGACGGGAGTAGAGACGGAACTGGTTTTCGGCATAACGCCCCGTAAGTGACTTCCTTCGAGCATTCACTGTTCAGCAAGAGGCAGGTCGCCACGATTAAGTCGATCACGCGGGCGCAGACAAACTCCAGGCCTTATCTCGTTTGTGTTGCCTTACTCACATCGAGATTTGTTGACAATTTAGCAAAAACCCGCTACGGTGGGAGATTGCCAATGAGTCGGGAGTTATCGTCGTGAGCATGGCCAATTATCGCGGTGTTAGCGGTGCCGTCGCGTTCCGCCCACGATGCTTCAATCTTTCCGGGCGCCGCGAAGCGTAGGAAACGGAGAATCGAGCCTGATCTGGACCTGATAAAACAGGTGGAACAGGTAACAACTTTGGTTTTGGAAGGAGCGGCCCGGCGTTTGCGAGGATTCGGAGCATAGGGATCAGGGAGCGGTAGTATCCTCGTATTTCCAATTTGCCGATTATTAGTTTGGCTGATATTTCGCTGCAAAAAACAGCGAAAACAGCTAGGAGCGGCCGAGGGGGACCGGTTTGCGAAAGGGCATTCCGGCATTGCTGCCGGCCCTCACCCGGCGGTTCCACTGCCGACCCGTTCCGCTGCCAAATTCGATGAGACTGATCGCGGAAATCTGGCTTGCTG
>DASZIP010000037.1:0-142690 GCA_035948935.1 Methylacidiphilales bacterium
AAACATTGCCCTCCGCAGGAGCTGCCGTCCGCAGCACCCCGGCGCGGGAGCTTTAACTCTTGTTGAAACTCTTCAACTTCGAGATCACGGAGTCCGGGCCGCTGCCGGGGCCGTAACCGACTTGCCGTCCGAGTTCCTTCCCAGTGGCATCGAGCACGATCAAGGTGGGAAAACCTTCAATATGGAACCGCTGGTTCAAGGCGTCGTTTTGTTGTTTCACGTCGTCCGGCAATTGCTTCTCATGCGGAAAATCGACCGTGACCAGGATATAGTTCTTGTTCGCGAAATCCTTGAAGGACTGTTGGGTGAAAACCTCGTTATCGAGCAACTTGCAATAACCGCACCAGTCCGAACCGGTGAAATCGAGGAGCACCAATTTGTTTTGGGCCTTGGCCAGAACCAGGGCCGCTTTGTAGTCGGTGGTCCAGTCGGCGCGGACAATGACCATCGAGGTGAATACGAGTGCGAGGCAGAGGAGGGTTTTCATGGGATGAGTTTTGCTTTTGCCACTATCGCCGTACTTGCTTCGCCCGTCAACTGCGGGCTTGCCTGAACTTGATGAAAAATGCAACGAAACCACCAGAACCGCAAAACCGATTCCCAAGCGTCGCCTGCCAACGGATCCGTTCCGCCGACCGAGGCCGGGTTGGGTTCCGCCGGATTACACCGCGTCCCAATAACCGCGCCAGCGGGGCCGCAGCAATTCGCGGCCAAAGAACAAAATGACAAACATGATCGCGCCGGGCGCGATAAGGTAGAGCCCCATGATCGACAGGGGATCGGTCATTCCGAGGGTTTGAGGCGACAGGCTACTGAAGATTTGGTTGATTTCGTTTTGCATGACTCCTCTTTCGCAATGTTGGTGCCAGCACGAAAAATAATTTCTCCGACGGGGAGGGAATCGGTGCGAGTCGGGACGGTTTTCGGGGCTTTTTTCAGAGGTAAAAATGGGACAATTCGAGTTTTGCTCTTCGGCGATTGAAGGCGCTGATAAGAGAATGCGATCACCGTTTAAAGCATCAAATTGAGGATTTATTGCCTATCTTGCTTTGAAAATAGGGCAAAAACTACCTATTATTGACGTAAGATCAGGCAACTTTGATTCGATTTTGGATTAAAGGAAGGAAGTTACATTCCCATCACTTGTCGTGATCTCGACGTCGCATTCTATACAACAGTCGAGTTGCGCGAAAACTAGAAGTAATCGCAAGACGTTTTTCAAGAATGGGTTACATTCATATTGGATTCCGCTGGCATGGCGGACGCTAAGGAAGGGCATCATGGAATGCCAAGAACCCGACTCCAAATCGTCTGCGCCGAACTCCGCGTGGCAAAGTTCACTGCAAGCGCCTGCGATTACGATCATGAATTTCCCCGCTTCCCGGTCCCCTATCAAAAAACGCTTATGATGCAATCACCCTTTCGTTTTCTATTTGTACTGGCAGCTCTTGGAGTTGCCCTGGGTGGCGCCGCAAGGGCCGGAGAAATCATCGAGGGCGATACATTGGACGCCATGGTTGACCAGACGGCCGTCAACGACAGCTCGTATTATACCACCTTCGACCTTTGCGTCGGGGCGCTTTACGGCGTGCAGAGCGGCGCCATGGTTGAAGCGTTCCCGCTCCCCTACCTGGCTCCGGGCCAGCAGGTCACCGGTGCGAGCATCTCCTTTTACTTGGAACAGAAGAACTCCACGCCGGCCTACAACATCCAGCTATACGGGCTGAACCGGGTAAGCGCGACCAGCTCCATGCCTCTGGAATCGGACTGGTACACGGGAAGTGACGACACGGCCAACACGCTCCTGGCGCCCACCTTCGTGACGCCGACGACCGCGGTCGCTCAGTCCGTCGCCTATTCGGGAAGCAACCTGGTCAGTTTCGTCCAAAAACAATATACGAACGCCGCATTTTCGGGCCTCGATCTCAGCGCCACCCGCTACATCTTTTTCCGGCTCAGTCCGGACGCCACTCAAGATGGATACAACAACTACCAATTTGCCTCCGCCCGCAACCCGACCCGCACCTATCATCCCACCCTGGCGCTGACCATCGCCAATGGGATATCCAATGTTGCGGGCCGGCTCCAATTTTCCTTCAACCTGCCCCAGGCATCCATCACCAGCGCGGGTGTCTATAATCCCTCGACGGGGGCGTTGATCCGGACGTTGTGGAATAATGTTCAATATCAACAGGGCATGAATTACGGGGTTTGGGACGGAAACGACGACAGCGGCAATCCCGTGGCGACAGGAAGCAATTATCAGATCAAATTGATTTATCACAACGTGCAATACGTGTGGGCCGGCACCATTGGCAACACGTCGACCAACCAGTCCGGCACCCAGGTCTATCGCGCTTTCGGCAAGATCCACGACATGGCCGTTGCGGGAAACACCGCCTTCTACTCGGTGGGCTACAACGAGGCGGAAAATCCGTATCATAGTTTTACGGTGGGAACTCCCCAGGTGCCGAGCGAAATGATCCAGACCGGCTTTAATGATGTCGCCTCCTGCATCTATTACGTGACCTCCGACGCGACCCGCAGCTACTGGGCGAAAACCTACGGCGGCATGAACGGCTTCAACACCTATGTTGTCGCCATCACGAACAGCACCAACGCGATCTATAATTTCCCGCAGGGAACCGTGCCGACCGGTTCGAATCAATCGTCGTGGTACACCAGTTGCATCGATTTCGACGCCACGGCCAACCAGGTCAATCCCGCCAGCGGACTGGCCGTCCAGAAGTCGGGCAATGATCTCTTTGTCAGTCATGGAAGTCTCAATCTCGTTCGCGTTTTTGACAAGGTGCAGGGAACCCTGCTCGGCAGTTTTGCGGTGACGAATCCCGGGCGCATGGCGACGACGGCGGACGGTGACGTCTGGGTCATTTCCAACGCTTCAACGCCTTCCAATTCTTCCGTGCTGCGTTACACCTTCGCAAACGGCAGCGCGACATTGAAGGAGACCATCACCGGTTTGAGCAATCCTGTCGGCCTTGGAGTTTCCGCCGACGACACCCTGCTTCTTGTGGCCGATGGCGGAACCAACCAGCAGATCAAGGCCTTTAACAATTCGACGGGGGCTTCCGCATGGACTTACGGAACGGCCGGAGGCATGGCCGTCAATGGTCCCAACGTCACGTCCAACACCTTTCAATTTAGCGCTCAACTGGCCAGTTCCAATTCCTTTGCCAATGAGGCCTTCATAGCCTTCCAGCCGGATAACACATTTTGGATCGATGACGGGGGCAACGGACGCATCCTCCATTTCAGCATCAATGGCAGCATCCTCACCTATATCGAGCAGATCGCCTACAACGACACTTCCTATCAGTCGACCGTCGATCTCACCAATGCGACCCGGGTTTTCAACGAGTTCATGGAGTATTCCGTCAATTACTCGCTGCCCGCCGGAGGGACAAACGGCTCCTGGACGATGGTGAAGAATTGGGCCTATGGATTGCCCAACGACAGCGCCCACCTCTATTTCGGTTACGCCAACGGATTTAAAAACGTCGTCACCCTGTCCAACGGACGCACCTACGGTTTCTTATATAATATGATCACCGGCAACCAGGACTTGTTCGAGTTGCCGGCGAGCGGGCCGGCGCGGAATACCGGATACTCGTACGGCAACAATCCCCGGATTTATGCGGACGGCACGCTCCGTTTCAACGTCGACACCGGTTCGTCCCTTAGCTTCTATTCACAGCCGGTGACCGGCTTTGATGCCAAGAATAATCCCGTATGGGGCTCGCCCGCCTTGATCGCCAAGACGGCCCTCGCCCCCTCCGATCCGGCGCAATGGAACGCCTATCCCGAGCGCACCGAAATTACCGCCGGGGGCATGGTCGTGAATTACGATGGGGATCAGTCCGATACCGGCTTTCACATCGGCGGCATTCCATCCGGAGGGAGCGCCTGGCAGTGGCGCTCCGCCCCGAGTACAACCAGTTCCTACACCGGATGGTTCCCCCAGGACGGGCGTTTTGACATAGGAAACGGCGTCAACTACGCGGGCGATTACCACATGGCGCTCGGGCAAAATGTTGTTTGCGGCTACCACGGCGAACTCTGGAAAGGGGGGCAGGCGAGCCAGTGGCTGAACTTTTTCGACAACGGCCTGATGGTCGGGCGATTCGGAACAGTCTCAAACTCGAGCGTCGACAGCGCGACGAACGGCTTCGCCGGCAACGCCTTTGCGCCGACGCTAGTCAACGCCCCGGACGGAAATGTCTATCTCTACCATAACGACGAATCCAACCACGGCGGCACCGTGCGGTGGCGTATCAACGGCTGGGCTGGAATCACTCAACTCGGAGCCTCCGGCGCCATCGGCGGCACCGCCAGCCTCTCCCCCAGCACGTCCGGCCCGACCGTGACGATCACTTCCCCCACGCAGGGCGCCGCCTATCTGGAGGGTGGAAACCTCACCCTGAGCGCGCAGGCGGCAAGTTCAGGCGCAAGCATAACGTCCGTGCAGTTCTTTAGCGGGACGACAAGCCTGGGAACGGTCACCGCCGCGCCCTTTACTCTCAACTACTCGGGGTTGAGCGCCGGAACCCACGTCATCACGGCGCAGGCCACCGACAGCAATGGCTTGACCGGGACATCGGCCGCCGTGACCATCACCATCGGGGCTGATGGATCGAGCGCGCCGCCGCCCTCGCCCATCTCCCTCTCAAGCAGCGCCCAGACATCCCAAAGCGTTTCGCTGACATGGACGGAACCGGCCATCGCGACGACGAGTTCGACCATCGGGCAAATCGTCAGTTTCCAATGCGACACGACCACCGACGGCAATGCCCTGCCGCCGTCAACCGTGGCCGGCGCGCCCTCCTACGCCACCGCCAACTTCAATCTCCTTGGGCAAACCAGCGTGCCCAACACCGTCGTCAACTACCTGAATAACTCGGGCGCAACGGTCCCGAATATCGGATTGGGTTACCAGGTCGCCGGCGCCGGCGGTTCGGGGCAATCCCTGGCCGGCACGGCGAAGCAACTGTTCGGCTCCGAGGTGACGACAGTCTACAATACGAGCACGGCCATTTCGATCGGCAACATACCGTATGCATTGTACGATCTCGTCGTCTACAGTCTTGCCGGCGGTATCGGCAGCGGCACGCAGACGGCTTCCGTAACCGTGAGTGACGGCGTGAATTCAAGCGCCGTTCAGCAAAGTTTCACGACCCTCCCAACGACCTACAACGTCGCGACCGTCGCTTTTGGATCGAACGCTTCCGTGAGCAACACCAATACCGTCGTCATCCAGGGTCTCACCTCCTCGTCCTTCAAACTGCAGGGTGGAAACATCGCGGGCTTCCAGATCGTCGAAAGACCCTATGATCGGGGCACCCCCGCCTCTTACAATATCCAGAGGGCGGCGGGGACAAGCGGAAATTTTGTCACCATCGGCACCGCTTCGGGGACGGCTGCAACCTTCACCGATACGGACGGCTTGAGCGCCGGGACGACCTATGAATATAGGATCCAGGCGGTCAACAGCTTTGGCTCATCGGTCTACTCCAATACCTTGTCGGTAACCACCCCGACCGGTTCCTCATCCCCGACATCCCCAACATCCCCGACGTCCTCCGGCTTCGCGTCGTGGCAGACGAAGTATTTTACCGCGGCGCAACTGGCCAATTCGGCCATTAGCGGCCCGACGGCCAATCCCTACGGCTCGGGCGTGCCGAATCTCCTCGCTTACGCCCTGCAGGTGAATCCCGCGACCGCCAGCCCCAGCGACGTGCCGACCCCGGTCAATAACAACGACGGTCACCTTGCCATAACCTACCTCCAGCCCGCATCGATCACCGACATCAACTATATCGTCGAGGTCTCCACGGACATGCTCACATGGAATTCCGGCGCGGGCTACACCAACGTCCTCTCGAAAGTAGCCGGCTCAGGAGGCAACACGATTACGGTCGAGGACGCCTTTCCCACGACAACGCCAAAGCGCTACATGAGGTTGCGCGTGACGCAGCTTCCTTAGAACTCATGTCTACTTTTGCAATGAGTTCTAATGCTGGGACGGATCGACGGGCGCGGAGTAAATGGGTTTTGGGGGGGTGGCGAGGATGACGAAGAGGGCGCTTCGGAATTTCTGGTAATCGGGAAGGGCGAAGATTTGCATGTAGACGTCGATTTCCTTGGGCTGACCGTCCTTGAGGACGTGTTCGACCCAGGTGAAGACTTGGACGCCGGGATTATTCGGTTCCTTGGCGCGGAGGGCGCGGGTGGCCTCAGGGTCGTAATTGAGGAGAATGCGGCGCTTGAGGATGCCGGTGGGGTCGAAGACTTCGGCCATCCAGACGGTGTTGGGGTCCCGGGTGTAATCGAAGGCCTGGTTGATGACAATGTCCTGGCTGGCGGAATGGATCAATTCCCGCGTGAACCAGAGCGATTGGGACAATTCGGGGATTTTGCCGCCGGCGCGCAATTGGGCGAAGTCCCTGATGAGAAGTTCGACTTTGACGTCGCGTTTGAGGGCCTGGTTGATCTGGATGAGGAGTTCGATGGCCTCGGGAAAGTCGGGGACGATTTCGTTGAGTCGTTCGAGGTAATTGTCGGCCTTTTCGAATTCGCCGAGCTTGAAACTGATTTTTCCGGCTTCGAGAAGGGAACGTTTGGCCTGGGGTTGCTCGGCGAGAATGGCGTCGTAATTGGCGCGGGCCTCGGCGAGTTTGCCCTGCTGTTCGAGGGCGTAGCCTTGCTGGAAGCGTTTTTGATATTCGGCGATTTTGGCGGGGTCGAGGTTGCCGTCGGATGCCGCCGCCGACGGTTGGACGGGTTGCGGGACGTCGATGACGTGGGGTGGCGGCGTTGGCGGAGGATTGGTTTGCGCGGGGGCCGGCCCGGAACCGAGGGCGAGGACGGGTAGGAAAAGCGGAAAGAGCCTCTCCTTCATGCTTTTCTTTCTTTTAACTTTTCCCCTTTACCTTTTGCGTCAGTAGGAGGCCTGGGCGCCGCCGAGGTTGCGCTTGCCGATCCACGGCATGAGTCCGCGCAGGCGGGCGCCGGTTTTTTCGATCGGATGTTTGGCGCCGGCAGCGAGGAGCTTATGGTATTTTTTCTTGCCGGTCTTGGCTTCGCGAATCCAGCCGCGGGCGAATTTGCCGTTCTGGATTTCCTTGAGGACCTGCTTCATTTCGGCGCGGACGGCCTTGTTGATGATGCGGGGGCCGGTGACGACGTCGCCGAACTTGGCGGTGTCGGAGATGGAGAAGCGCATGCCGGAAATGCCGGCCTCGTACATGAGGTCGACGATGAGCTTGAGTTCGTGGAGGCACTCGAAGTAGGCCATTTCGGGCTGGTAGCCGGCGGCGACAAGTGTGTCGTACCCGGCGGTGACGAGGGCGCTGGCGCCGCCGCAGAGGACGGCCTGTTCGCCGAAGAGATCGGTCTCGGTTTCTTCCTTGAAGCTGGTTTCGATGACGCCCGCGCGGGTGGCGCCGATGCCTTTAGCCCAGGCGAGGGCGACTTTTTTGGCCTTCCGGCTCGGGTTCTGGAAAATGGCGATGAGGGCGGGAACGCCGCGGCCTTCCTTGTATTGGCGGCGGACGAGGTGGCCGGGCCCTTTCGGCGCGACCATGATGACGTCGATGTCCTTCGGCGGCTTCACGGTCTTGAAGTGAATGGCGAAGCCGTGGGAGAAGAGGAGGGTCTTGCCTTTGGCGAGGTTGGGCTTGATGTCCTTGTCGTAGACGGAGGCGATGGTGATGTCGGGGACGGCGACGAAGATGATGTCGGCTTTCTTGACGGCCTCGGCGGCGTTGTAGACCTTGAAGCCGAATTTCTTCGCGGCGGGGATCGATTTGCTTCCGGGGTAGAGGCCGACGATGACATTGACGCCGCTCTCCTTGAGGTTGAGGGCGTGGGCATGGCCCTGGGATCCGAAGCCGATGACGGCGGCGGTTTTGTTTTTGAGGGCGTTGAGATCGGCGTCTTTGTCGGAGTAAATTTTTGCGGGCATAAGAGGGGTAATCGTTAAGCCTGTCCGAAAAATCGGCGCGGGTCACGCCGAAAAAAAGATTTCGGCCCGCAGGGTGACAAATCTGGCGATGAATCACCGGGCTGCTTTCAGGCGTCGCTCCGGGACTTGAATTCATCTTTCCCTCGTTCCAAATGAAAGTTGGGAACGAGGAGAATTGAGTTGGCCCAGCAACAACTTGTTGGCCGAGGTGCCTTCAAAAGAAGGCTGTGGCTCACGCCCCGGCGGGCGCGGGGAGGCCGGGCAGGAGGCCGTCGTCGTCTTCCTTGGCCTTGACGGGCGGATTGACGGGAAGCGGTTCCTTGGGGGTTGGGTTGGATGGCGGCGCGAGCGGCGCGGGCGGCGGGGTGAGCATGCGCCCGTGCTCGATGATGTCCCTGATGTGCTTGCCGTCGAGAGTCTCGTACTCGAGGAGTGCGGCGGTGATCTTTTCCATCGCTTCGCGGTGCGAGCCGATCAATTCCTTCGCCTTTTCATACGCGGTGTTGACGAGGCTCAGGACTTCCGCGTCGATGGCTTCGGCCGTTTTTTCGCTGTAACCGCGGGCGCCGCCGACGTCGCGTCCGAAGAAATTCATGGAGGAATCGTCGCCGTACTGGATCATGCCGAGCTTGTCGCTCATGCCCCAGTCGCAGACCATGGCGCGGGCGCAGCGGGTGGCCTGTTGGATGTCGGCGGAGGCGCCGCTGCTGACGTCGCCGAGAAAAATCTCCTCGGCCACGCGTCCGCCCATGACGACGACGAGGTAATCGAGCACTTCCTTTTTCCAGTGGGTGATGCGGTCCTTCTCGGGCAGGTACATCGTGACGCCGAGCGCGGGGCCGCGCGGGATGATGGAGACCTTGTGGAGCGCGTCGGTGTGCGGAAGCAGGACGTTGAGGATGGCGTGGCCGGCCTCGTGATAGGCGGTCGCCTTCTTTTCCTCCTCGGTCATGGCCATGCTGCGGCGTTCACGGCCCCAGCGGACTTTGTCGCGGGCCTCCTCAAGTTCGGGCTGGGTGACTTCGTCCTTGTTGCGCTTGGCGGCGAGGAGGGCGGCTTCGTTGACGACATTGGCCAGTTCCGCGCCGGAGTAACCGGGCGTGCCCCGGGCGATGAGGCCGAGGTCGGCCGACTTGGAGAGCTTCACGTTGCGGGTGTGGACATGGAGGATTTGTTCGCGTCCGCGAACATCGGGCAGGTTGACGCGCACTTCGCGGTCGAAGCGGCCGGGACGAAGCAGCGCGGGATCGAGGACGTCCTTGCGGTTGGTGGCGGCGATGATGATGACGCCTTCCTGCGTCTCGATGCCGTCCATCTCGACGAGGAGCGCGTTGAGCGTCTGCTCGCGTTCGTCGTGGCCGCCGCCCATGCCGGTGCCGCGGCTGCGTCCGACGGCGTCGATTTCGTCGATAAAAATCAGGCAGGGCGCGTTTTTCTTGCCCTGCTCGAACATGTCGCGGACGCGGGACGCGCCGACGCCGACGAACATTTCAACGAAATCGGAGCCGCTGATGCTGAAGAAGGGGACGTCGGCCTCGCCCGCGATGGCCTTGGCGAGGAGGGTCTTGCCGGTGCCGGGCGGGCCGATCATGAGGACGCCCTTGGGGATGCGTCCGCCGAGGCGCTGGAAGCGGCGCGGGTCCTTGAGGAACTCGACGATTTCGCTGAGTTCCTCCTTGGCCTCGTCAATGCCGGCGACGTCCTTGAAGGTGACCTTGTTGCGGTCGCGGGTCATCATTCGCGCCTTGCTCTTGCCGAAGCTGAAGGCGCTTTTGCCGGCATGGCGGATTTGCTGGCGGAAGAAGAAATAGATGATGCCGAAAACAAACAGGACGGGCAAAAACTGAATGATCAACGGCCAGAAATAGTTGGAATTGGTCTGGGTCTCGATGATCTTGGTGTAGCCCGTCTGCTTGATCTCACTATAAAGGTATCTGTCAAAGTCAAGATTGACAGGGACCCGGAAAGAGACCGTGTCCGTATCGGGAGCGCTTGCCGACGGTTTGTAGGTGCCGGTGAGCGTGTGGGTGTTGGTGGAAGGATCGAACTCGTCGACCAGGTTCGTGACCCGGGTTTCCTTGATCAGGTCGAACATTTTGGCCTGCGTTATTTCCTGTTGGGCGGCGCCGGGATATTTCCACGTGTAGCAGAAGAGGAGAATCGAGACCAGGGCCAGGGAGAGAAGGATAAGCGCACGCCAGTTTTGGTCGTTGCCGGGTCCGGGGGTTGGGCCGTTGCCGTCGTTTTTACGAACGGGCGGCTTGCCGGAATTGCGGCTGGGCTTGGGGAACTTGACTGGCGGGGTTGGCATATTCGTTAAACCGTAACATGGAGGCCCGCCAATAGCAAACACCGCCATGAGTACGTTTTTGTCATGTTTATCCACGCGGTTTCGCGTAAATTCGCCACGGCATGGAACTCAAAGGCGACACGTTGATCGCGGTGTTGGTGATTCTGGAGCTGGTCCAGATCGCCGGATTCGTGATTTTTGTCCGGTATCGCTCGCGGCGCTGGTTGCGGCAGTTGAGCCGGTTGACCGGGCAGCTTGCGACGGGGCAGCGGCCCAAGTCGTACTATATCGACGGGCCGCCGCTGATCGAACAGGTGTCGCGCCACCTGGAGAGCGTGGGCGCGCGGCTCGAAGAGTTCCAACGGCAGCAGCAGGAGGAGGACTTCAACCTGAACGTCCTTCTGGCGAACATGGTCGAGGGCGTGATGGTGGTCGATCAGCGGCATGTGGTGCGGCTGGTGAACGACGAGCTGCTCAATCTCTTCGAGCTGAAGCAAAGCCCGCTGGGCCGGACGGTGCTCGAATCGCTGCGCGAGGCGCGGGTGGAGACCATCATCCGCGAGACGATCGCGCGGGGCGAACGGGGCCAGCAGGAGGTGGTGCTGGAAAGCAGCGCGCTGGGGCTTTCCCCGCGTCACTTCGACATCAGCGTGGTGCCGATCCGCGCCGCCAAAGGCGAGGTGCGCGGGGCGGTGGCCGTCTTCCACGACATCACGCGGATCAAGCAATTGGAGGTGGTGCGGCAGGAGTTTGTGGCGAACGTTTCGCATGAACTTCGCACGCCGCTGGCGATTTTTCGCGGCTACCTGGAGACGCTCGCGGACAACCCGGACATGCCTCCCGAGGAATCGCAGCGTATCCTCGATACGATGAAGCGCCACTCGGACCGGCTCAACGCCCTCGTGGAGGACCTGCTCATCCTCACGCGCCTGGAAGTGCGGCAGGTGGAGACCGAGTTCAGCACGATCCGGGTCGACGCCTTTTTCCGGCAACTGGTGCGGGACTGGGGCAACCGGACGAACTCGGCGGCGGTCGACATCCAGATCGAAATGGCGGGCGATCTCCCGCCGCTGGACGTCGACGCGCTGCGGCTGGAGCAGGTGATCTTCAATCTCCTGGAAAACGCGGTCGCCTATTCGAATCCGCCCCGGCGCGTCGTCCTTTCCGCCGCGCGGCACGACAGCCGGATGGAGATACGGGTGATCGACAACGGGATCGGCATTCCGCCGGGCGACCTGCCCCATATTTTCGAGCGCTTTTACCGGGTCGACAAGGGCCGCAGCCGGAATTCGGGCGGCACGGGGCTCGGGCTGGCCATCGTGAAGCACATCGTGCAGTCGCACGGGGGGACGGTCCACGCCGAGAGCGAGGTGGGGAAAGGGACGACGGTTGTGCTGAGGCTGCCGCTGAGGCAGGGAGGGGGTGAGACGAGGGAGCTGAGCGGGGTTGGCCAGATTGGGGGGAAATGACTTTGGCGGAGTCCACGGAGTCGACGGAGGTTTTTATGGCCTTGGCTGCGTGGATTCGGTGTGCTCCGTGGGAACGTTGTTCTCCATGATCATAGCGGGGTGACGGCGGCGCGGAACTTGCCTCCTTTTTCGCGGGTGAGGAAGCCGACGCTGAGGGGCGCGCCTTTGTCGGCGCGGCCCGCGGAGCCGGGGTTGAAGAGATGGACGCCCTGATGGATTTCGTCGGCGGGCCGGTGGGTGTGGCCGAAGAGGAGCCAGCCGCCGGGGGGCGGCATGTGGCGGGGCAGGATGTGGATGAGGTGAAAACGCTCGCCGGCGCGTTCGAGGTCGAGGCTGACGGGGGAGTCGAGGTCGAAGTCGTTGTTGCCCAGGACGACGGTGAGCCTGGGGTTGACGGCGCGGAGTTCATCGAGGATCGATTCGCGGCAGACGTCGCCGAGGTGCCAGATTTCGTCGACGTGGCGGAAGAGTTCGGCGACGCGGGGGACCCATCGGTCGTGGGTGTCGGCGATGACGCCGATGGAGTAATTTGGCGGGGTGGTCATAAAAGCGTCTTGATCGGGAAGGCATCGCTCTGCGGAGGAGTTTCTGACGGAATTAACGGAATTTTTTTAACAGGAAAACATGAAATCATGAAGACATGAAGAAGGCAGGGGAATTTTGACGGAATCAACGGAATTTTTTGGACGGGATTAACGGGATTGGGGGAAACGGATTTTAGACAGGAGGAACATGAGGGACATGAGGGGAAAACCGACGGAATTGGGGAATTTTAAGGAGAGGGGGATTTTGAGGGGGAAACATGAAGTTGATGAAGGACATAATTTAAACCGCCTTCTTCATGTATTTCATGTTCCTCCTGTCTAGAATCCGTTGCATTCCCCAATCTTGTAAATCTTGTTAATCCTGTCAAAAAAAACCGCCGTGGGCAGGAGGAAGCTTGACTAAGCATCGGTTTCCCGCGACAAGTCTCTGCTCTTATGGGACAACAGTCGAATAAAGTTCAGAAACGCCGGCGGCGGCTTAATTATCAAAAGAGGAAGAAGGTGGCAGTGAAGGTCGCGGCCGCCTCGAAAGCAACGGGGGCACCGGCCAAAAAGCCGGCGGAGAAGACGCCGGTTCCGGCCGAAGCGTAAGGGGTCGGCACATTCCGCCATGAGCGCGCGCTATCTGGTCGTGGACGGCCACAGCGTGATTTTCGCGTGGCCCGATCTGCGGAAGCTCCATGACCTGAACCGGGCGGCGGCGCGGAGGGCGCTGACAGACCGCTTGCGGCATTTGCACGATACGACGGGGTGGCGTGTGACGGTGGTGCTGGACGGGAGGCTGGGGACGGCGGTTTCCCGGGAGGCGCGGAAGGCGACGGAGATGGTGGTGAGTTACGCGACGGCGGACCAGACGGCGGACAGCGTGATCGAGCGGCTGGTGGCGGCGTCGGGGGTGGCGAAGGATATCCTGGTGATCACGGCGGACGAGGCGGAGAGGCTGACGGTGGAATCGCTGGGGGCGGCAACGGCTTCGCCAGGGTGGTTGCGGAAGGAGTTGGAAAGGGAGGGGGCTGTTTTTGGGGAGGAACTGGAACGGGTGCATCGCTCGGCGCGATGGAAAAAATGAGGAGGGATTGACGGAAGTTGTTGCTTTGGCAAGGAAAAACTGTCATTTCCATTATTAGTGCGTAAGAATGAATTGACAGATGGCGGCGATTTATGAGACTTCTATGAACCGTTTTAAACCAACGACCTAGCCAACTTATCACATGTCACAACTTGGAAAAATATTACTGTGGGTAGCTCTTGTCGGTGCACTTGGCGCAATCGGCTCGGGAGTCGCCTTGGTTCTTAAGTTCAACGATACGAAGCAGCTTCTTCACACGACGGAATTGGCCAAGGAGCGGGATGACCTGACGGTCCGCGACGACAAGAATAAATACGATGCGCTGACCGCAGAGAAAGCCGATGTGGACGGTAAGTTGAAGGATGCGCTGGCGAGTGTCGATTCGATGCAGGCCAAGCTGAATGACGCCATCAAGCAAGAGTCGGATGCGACGACCGCGCTGACAACGGCGAACGACACCATTAAGAGCGATCAGGACAAGCTGGACTCGATCAGCAAGACCCTCCTGGGCGAGAGCCCCGAGGATGTGATGGCCGACAAAACGAAGCTGACGTCGGACCTGCAGGCTTCGCAGTCGGAACAGAAGATTTTGGAGGATCAATTGCAGTCGTCTCAAGCCCTGGTCGTTTTTCTGCAGGACGCCTTGAAGCGGTCGAACGTCGGGAAGATGCCGCCGGGCATCAGCGGGAAGATCACTTTTGTGGATCACCCCTGGAATTTTGTGATTCTCAATGTGGGTTACACGGTTGGGGTTGTGCCTAATGGAGAATTGATCGTCTATCGCAACAATACCTTTTTGGGGAAGGTGAAGGTGACGAAGGTGGAAGCGAATGATGCCGTGGCGGAAATTTTGCCTGATGTAAAAGGAGATATTCAAGTGGGCGATAAAGTGCTAAATTAGGCGGATGACTCGTTTTCATTTGATTTTTCTTCTTATGCCGCTGGTTCTGGCAGGCTGCTCGGATTCGGCAACGACGCCCGCGTCCAACAATGTGGATGCCAATGGACAGCCCGTTTCGGCCGTGCCTTGGAACAAGCCCGAATCATGGGAAACGGCGGGGCAATTGGGCGGAATGTCGCAGTAGTAGTCGCCAAACCGCGCTCGCCTAATAATCCTGCTGGCTTCGCCTTGCGGTCACTGGATAGGCTCAAGTCTGTGCCTGCCCTGCCCCTTTAATTGCGATCGCCACCACACGGGAGGCACCCGCGCAAGGGCCTGCGCGGGCTGCCTTGTTACGGAGGTTGCCGCGATGCTATAGCGCGCGAAGCTGGCGGAGGGCCTCGAAGAGGACGATGGCGGCGGCGGTGGCGAGGTTGAGGCTGCGGACGCGGGGGTTGGACATGGGGATGGTGAGGCAGGCTTCGGCGTTTTCGCGGAGGAGCGATTCGGGCAGGCCGCGGGTCTCGCGGCCAAAGACGAGGAAATCATCGGGCTGGAAGCGGGCCTCGGTGTAGGGGCGGGGGACTTTGGTGGTGAGGAAATGGAAGCGGGCGCGGGGATGGGCGGCGCGGAGGGTCTGCCAGTTGGGCCAGGCATGCCAGGTGACGTGTTGCCAGTAATCCATTCCGGCGCGCTTGAGGGCGCGGTCGTCCATTTTGAACCCGAGCGGTTCGACGAGGTGGAGGACGGTGTTGGTGGCGGCGCAGAAGCGGGCGATGGCGCCTGTATTGGGGGGGATTTCGGGTTCGATCAGGACGATGTGGAGGCGGGGGATGGGACTCATGGGAGAATGGGAAGGGTTCAACCAGCGGCGAAGGGAGCATGTGTCCTATTCGGCGGATGGGTGACGTTCATGAGGCAGAGGCCGCAGGCGGGGGCGGTGGCGGGGGCTTCGGAACGGGAACGGGCGCGGAGGATTTTGGCGAAGTCGTCGACGGTGATTTTGCCCTGGCCGACTTTGGCGAGGGCGCCGACGAGGTTGCGGACCATGCGGTAGAGGAAACCGTCGGCGGTGAAGTGGAAGGCGATGAGGGCGCGGTCGCGGGCGACGGAGGCTCGTTTCATGGTGCGGACGGTCGATTCGCGTTCATAGCCGGGGTTGCTGGTGAAGGAGGCGAAGTCGTGCTTGCCCAAGAGGAGGCGGGCGGCGCGGCGCATGGCGGGGAGGTCGAGGGGACGGGGGACGTGCCAGTGGGTGTCGAGGGTGAAGGGGTCCTGGACGGGGTGGTTCCAGATGAGGTAACGGTAGGTTTTTCCGGTCGCGTCGAAGCGGGCGTGAAAGGCGGGTGAGACGAGGCGGCACCGGACGATGCGGACGTCGCGGGGGAGATTGGCGTTGAGGGCGCGCTGGAGGACGGGGGCGGCGTGGAGGCGGGGGGCGTTGAAGGAGGCGACCTGGCCGAGGGCGTGGACGCCGGTGTCGGTGCGGCCGGAGCCCTGGAGGCTGATTTTGGCGCCCCAGATTTTTTCGAGGGCGGCTTCGATCGATTCCTGGACGGTGCGTTTGGCGGCCTGGCGTTGCCAGCCGGAGAAGGCGGTGCCGCGATAGGCGATGGTGAGTTTGTGGCCCTGCAAGGCGGGGTCGAAACGATGGGGGCGGCGCTTGCGCGATTCGAGCGGGGTGGGAGGCGGGGTCATGCGTCGGGAGGCAAGGGAAGAGAGGAGGGTTGGCTGTCGAGGTAGCCCTGGAGGAGGACGGCGGCGGCTTCGCTGTCGATTTTTGCGCGTTGTTGGCGGGCGTTGCGGCCCGCTTCGTGGAGTTGGCGGCCGGCCTGGACGGTGGAGAGTCGTTCGTCGATGAGGCGGACGGGGACGGACGTGGCCTGGCCGAGGAGGAGGGCGAAGGCCTGGACGCGGACGGCGGCTTCGCCGAGGGAGCCGTTCATGTGGCGGGGGAGGCCGAGGAGGATGAGGCGGGCGTCTTCTTTTTTGGCGAGGAGGGCGATTTCGCGGGCGAGCGGGGCGTCGGGCCTGGCGGGGAGGAAGGGGAGGGGGCGGGCGAGTGTGGCGGTGGGGTCGCTGAGGGCGAGGCCGATTCGTTTGGCGCCGTAGTCGATGGCGAGGATGCGCATGGGTGGAGTGTAGCGGCGGGTGAGGGGCGTCGCACTTTTATTCGACACTCTCAGGATGACGGAATTTTGAAGAGAAGCTTTCACAGAGGTCTCAAATTGACATCCCCTCCCTTTCCCATACGCTGATGATGAACAATTTATGGCTATTGCGTATGAAAATAGCGCCTGGGCGCAGGTGAAGGAGGGCTGGCGGCAGCTCTACGGTTCGTTTGCGCGCGAGGGGGTGAGCGTCGAGAACCACGAGTTCGAGGCGGTCGCGCCGGTGAACTGGGGCCGGAGTTTTCACCGCGACAGCGTGGAGCTTTGCCTGAACCTGCGCGGCACGGGGACGGTCCACGACGGGCGGACCGAGGCGCGTTACCAGCCGCATACGGTCGGTTTTTACTGCAACGCGAACGCCGATCTCGAGGCGCGGCGGAATCCGGGCGAGACGCATTCGTTTATCACGGTCGAGCTTTCGCGGCAATACGTGGAGACGCAGGTGCACTCGATGGAAGACGACCTGCATCCGGCGCTGCGGCGCTGGCTGATCAACCGGGGCGGGTCGGCGGCGGCGGTGGGCGCGATGTCGCCGGGGCAGGAGGTGACGTTCCAGGCGTTGCGGCAGCCGCCGGTGCCGGTCGCGGCGCAAAGGCTCTGGTACCAGGCGAAGACGCTGGAGCTTCTTTCGCAGGTGCTTTTTCAGCCGACGCCGCAGGAGGAATTTTTCTGTCAGCGGCAGAAACGGGTCGCGCGGGAGCGGGTGGAGCGGACGGCGGCGATCCTGCGGAGTCACCTGGCCGATCCGCCCGACATCGAGGCGCTGGGCGCGCAGGTGGGGTGCAGTTCGTTTTATCTGAGCCGGCTTTTTTCGAAGGAGATGGGGATGACGATTCCGCAGTATGTGCGGCAAATCCGGATGGAACGGGCGGCGGATCTGTTGCTGGGCGGGCGGCACAATGTGACCGAAGCGGCGATGGAGGTGGGGTATTCGTCGCTGAGCCATTTCAGCAAGGCGTTCTGCACGACGATCGGGTGCTGCCCGGCGCTATTTCCGAATGCGAAGGCGCTGGTGGAGAAGTTTAGGGCAGGTAGGGACGCGAGTCCCTTCGCGTCCCATTAATAATAGAGTCGGACGGCAGGGACTGCCGTCCCTACCAAATCTACAGCCGGATAAACTCGCCGACCTTGGGGAGGGCCTTCAACGCGGCGGCGGTCGCCGGATCGGGCCGCTGCGGCTTGTCGCGGTCGACGTTGACCATGCAGAGGAAGCCGAGCGGTTCGCTGGTGGTCGCGCGGAACTGGTGCCAGGTCATCGAGGGGACGTAGACGAGGTCGTTGCCGGTGATTTCGTAGATGGCGTCGCCGACGAGGCAATGGCCGCGGCCGCGGATGATCATGACCGAATGGATGTGGTCGTGGCGTTCGAGGGTCGAGTGGCCGCCCGGCTCGATCTCGAAATAGCGCAACTCGGCGCCGAGCTTCGGGCCGCCCTCGAAGAGGACCTGGCGCGAGATGGCCTTGAAGTGGCTGCCCTCCTCCTTGTAGTTGAGGACCGGGACGCCGTTCCAGCGGTGGCCGCCGACATGGCGTATGATGGCGTTCATTCGGGACAATAATCAAAGCACCGAGCGGGTGGCCTTGTCGAGGAATGAGAAGGGCGGGAACGAGAGTCCCATGGCGCTATTTTTTGGCGGCATCCCCGGTTTTGGACGCCGAGCGGTCTTGCTCTATTTTCACGCCATGCCCTGGAGGCTGTCCAAAAAATAGGCGTAGGTCACGTGACGAGTCGAATTTGGACCGAATCGAGGCGCGAACGACGCGCATAGCCGCAGCGCTACGTGAGGAGTGAGCAACGAAGAGTTCGGTCCAAATTCGCCGTCACCCTTCGGGCCGAAGTCCTTTTTTCCTGGGGCAGTGTCGCTCGCTCGTCACGTAGCGCAGTGGCTATGCTCCTCGCTCGGCTCCTTGCCCCAGGAAAAAAAATTCTTTCGGCGTGACCCACGCCTATTTTTCGGACAGCCTCTAGATTGCCATGGATGCCTACGGCACGTATGAACCGGCGCACGTTCCTTTCCCGGGTTGATCGGGCCCGGGCCATGGCGGTCGATTGGGTCAGCTTCGGCTTCGTCAATCTCCTCCAGGCCCGGCATCCGCTGCCGGCCGATTTTCGCGCGCGATGGGACCGGTTCACCGCCGAATGGGCCGGGCGTCCCGTCGAGGAGTTTTACCGCATCCCCGACGATTTTGCGCCGCCCGAATTGCCCGACCGCGGGCGGCTTTTGTTTTCGAGTCCGTTTCCCGGCGAGCACGAGGCCAACAACCGCGCCGCGTTCGATTTCTTCCCCTGCAAGCAGGGCTGGAGCGCGCCGACGATGCTTCTCGGGCACGGGCTGATGTCGGTGAGCGATTTCGGCTATCGCATCTGGGCGCGGCGGCTCAACGCACGGGGATGGAACGCGGTCTTCGTCCATCTTCCCTACCATTATTCGCGGCGGGTGCCGTGGCATTTTCACGGCGAGCTTTGCGTGGGCGGCGAGTTGCTGCGGACCGCGGCGGGGCTGCGGCAATCGGTGGTCGAGTGCCGCGTCGTGCTCCAGCAGTTGCGCCGGAAAGGGGGCGAACTTTTTGGCGGGTGGGGGACGAGCTACGGCGGCTGGATCATGGCGCTGCTCGGTTGTTTCGAGCCGCTGCTCCAGCGGCTGATCCTGGTCGAGCCGATCCTGAATATCGACAGCGCGATCTGGAGGGCGCCGAGTTCCGTGGCGCTGCGGGCCGGGTTGCGCAAAGTCGGGCTCGGCCCCGACGACACGGCGGGAAGCATGCGCCTGGTTTGTCCGGGCAGGCTGAAGGCGCTTCTTCCCGGCAGGCAGATGCTGATGCTCGCGGGCGAGTACGACCAGATCGCGCCGCCGGAGGAAATTGAGGCGTTGGCGCGCTCGTGGGACAACGCGCATTTCGCCTGCTTTCCGCAGGGCCACGTCGGCTACACGCTGATGCCGGAGAGCTTCCGGATGGCGCAGGAAATCTGGACCGCCGATTTCGCCGGCGGCCCTTCGTTCACCGCGCCGGAGTCGGAGTTGAAGGACGAGGCGATGGAGGGGGTGTGAGTTAGGATCTGCCGACTGCGCGAGGAAGCAGATTCAAGCCCGCTTTTTGAGCCAGCATGCGCTGCTTCAAGTCGAATGAAACGAACGGAGAGGCGCGCAATAATTGCGCCGCCGCAACATGCAGGATGTCGAGACTGCGCGCGGAAATCTCCGGAGTGAATTTTTTTGACAGATCGCGAGCGGCGGCGAAAAGCTCGATCTGATCGATGGCCCGTTGCACGAGAATGCCGCCGGCTTCGTCGTCCAAAATTTGCCGAAAGATGGCGTCGTGTTCGCGCCGGTCGATGATCTTGGCGGCGAGGCCCCGGTACAGGCCGTTAAGCAATTCCAATTCTCCCAACAATGTCAGTGCGATGGGCTGTCGAAGGGTCGCCGTCAGACTGGTCGCCTGAGAATGGAATCTGTCGCGCGGGTTATAAAGCGCGAACAAGAAACTCGTGTCGCCATAAATCACGGCCAACGCTCATCGCGCTCTTCGATCAGAAGATCTACGAGGCTTTTGCCGGGACGCGGCTTATAATTTTTTGGAAGAGCAAACCGCTTGGCGAAATCGGGCTTTGCTTTGGGCCGCGGGGGGCTGAGTTCCGCCACGATTTTGCGCCGTTTCGTAATGGAAACCGTTTCGCCGCTGGCCAGCCAGCTTTCGATTTTGGGAAAGGCCGTGCGGAGTTGTCGAACCGAGGCTGTCTTCATTGGTGAATCCTACTTGATTCACGAAAAAAGTCAAATGAGGCGGAGGCGTACGTTGCTTAATCGGAACGCACTTGCTGAGGCAATTCCATTGCCGATTCCTAATAGGATGGAATTCCATTTAGCGCGAAATGAAATTTCGCGAGGATCAGGGGGCGTTCGCAAGTACAACTTGGGAACGAGGGAAAACCGACCCGTCGCCCGGAGGTCGACGGCTACCGTTGCATTGACATTTGCCGAGAGGGCCGGATGATTGAGATATGCCCAACTTCGCAGCTTCGCGGCTGGTGACCGGTCCGTACGACGAGGCTGTGATACGCGATACCGCGGTGCAGTTGCGCCAGCAGCTCAGCGGCAAGCCGACGTTCGGGCTGGTTTTTGTCACGCCCGATTATGCGGAGAGGGCGGCGGACCTGCTCGAAATCGTGCGCGTCTATGGCCACGTCCCGACGCTGA
Organism: Methylacidiphilales bacterium; assembly: GCA_035948935.1. GTDB lineage: Bacteria > Verrucomicrobiota > Verrucomicrobiia > Methylacidiphilales > UBA1321 > JABDGH01. The sequence continues at coordinate 20,602 of DASZIP010000037.1, forward strand.
TCGGTTGCAGCGGCACGGGGCTGGTTGGGCGGTCGCAGGAGCAGGAGGAAGGCCCCGGCTTTTCGCTGCTGTTCGTTTCGCTGCCTGGCGGCAAGGCGAGTTCGTTTTCATTTCCCCAATCGGTCGTGGAGGGGGCGAGCGGCCCGGGCTACTGGCATGAGCGGACGGGCCTGAAGCCGGCGGACGTGAAAGCGTGGCTGGTTTTTCTGAATCCCTTTTCGCTTCCGGTCGAGATATGGCTGAAGCAATGGAACCAGGCTTATCCGCACGTGCCGGTTTTCGGCGGCATGGCGGGTGGCGCGCCGGGCGATCCGGAAGCGTGGGTTTTTTGCGATGATCGGGTCGTGCCGGGGGGCGTGGCGCTCGCGCTTCAGGGCGACGTCGCCGTGCGCTCGGTCGTTTCGCAGGGGTGCAAGCCGATCGGCGAGCCGTTGACGGTGACCCAGGCGGAGAAGAACATCCTGCTCACGCTCGGTTCGCGTCCGGCCTACGAGGTCCTGAGCGACGTCTACAAGGAATTGAGCGACAGCGAACGCGAGCAGGCGAAGGGCCGTCTCTTTGCCGGAATCGCGGTGAGCGAATATATCGAGGAATACAAGCGGGGCGATTTTCTGGTGCGCAACATCATCGGGGCCGATCCGAAAAGCGGCGCGGTCCAGATCAACGCGCAGCCGCGCGTGGGGCAGACGCTGCAGTATCAGTTGTGCGATTCGCGCGTGGCGAGCGACGAACTGAAGCGTCTCCTGAACGAACAGATCGCGCGGATGGAGCCGCCGCCGTTTGCCGGGTTGCTCTGCACGTGCCACGGCCGCGGGCGCGGGTTGTTCGGCGGGCCGAATCACGACGCGGGCCTGGTGAACGAATTTTATCCCGGCCTGCCGCTGGCGGGGCTTTTCGCGAATGTCCAACTCGGGCCCGTGGGCGACCGGAGCTTCGCGCACGGTTACACGGCTTCGCTGGCGCTGATAGGGCCTTCGTCGTCCGCGAAGCCGGTATAATCGGGAGGGCCGGCCTCCAGAGATATTTTGGTTTCGCTCAGGAGGACGGTGGTCGTTTACTCCATCTTCACGCCGTCGGCGATGTCGAGACGGGCGGCGCGTCGCGCGGGCCAGTAACCGGCGGCGAGGGAGGCGGCGATGACGGCGAGGGGCAGGCCGAGGAGAAACCGCCAGGGGGTCGCCCATGAAATGGTCCAGCCGAAGAAGGAGACGTTGATGACGAAGCTGAGAATCCAGGCGAGGGCGAGTCCGGCGACGATGCCGAGGAGGGAGCCGAGGAGGCCGATGATGCCGGCTTCCCAGAGGACGAGCGCCTCGATCTGGCCGCGCGATGCGCCGACGGCGCGCAGGATGCTGATTTCGCGGCGGCGTTCGGTGACGAGGATGGTGAGGCTGAGAAAAATCCCGAGCGCGGAGACGATGATGCCGATGGTCTGGAGGATGTAGGTGACGGAGAAGGTCTGGTCGAAAATGCGGAAGACCTGCTCGCGGAGTTCCCGGTTCGATTTGATGAGGTAATCGCCATAGGGGGCGATTTTCGGGCGGAGTTCGGCCTGGAGTTGCGCGGCGGTCAGGCCCGAATTTTTGTCGATGTAGACGCCAATGCCGTTGATGGCGTCGTCGCGCCAGAATTTTTGGAAGGTCCGCCAGTCGACGAGGATGGAGCCGCCGTCGGAGGTGTAGTCGACGTAGACGCCGGCGATTTTGAAGTCGCGGCGGCCCGTCGGCGTGGCGAGGTTGAGGGTGTCTCCGAGGCCGAGATGGAACCGGCGGAAGAAGGGCTGGCTGACGAGGATGGCGTCGCGGTGGATGGCGTTGTCGAGGGCGTGTTGCGAGTCGCCCTGGATAAAATCGAAGGGCTCGATGTCGCGCGTGACGGCGAGGCGGGTGGAGATGAGCTTGACGGAGAGGCCGTTGATCTGGACGCGGAGTTCGCGATAGGAATCGTAGGTGACATGGGGCGTCGCGGCGACGATCCGTTCGACTTCGGGGCGGATCATTTCGCGATTGCCGATGAGGAGGTTCGCGGCGGGGCCGATGGCGAGATCGGATTGGACGGAACGGTCGAGCCATTCCTCCACGGTGGTGCGGAAACTGAAGATCATGGTGGAGATGCCGACGACCATCGCGAGCGCGACGACGAGGGACGCGATGGCCATCGAGGTGCGGTGAAGCGACTGGGCGAAAAGGCCGAAGGCGAGTTTCGCCACGATGGAGCGGGGTTTGATCCATGTGGAAAAAAGGACGCTGAGAGTCGGGACGAAAAAGGCGAAGCCGAGGAGGGTGAAAAGGGCCGCGCCGAAGCTGAGCCATGCCGGGCCGGAGGTGAGGCTGAGGTGGGCGACGAGGGCGGCGAGGACGAGAAGGCCCGCGCCGACGGCGAGCCAGCGGCGGGTGCTTCGCGCGCTGTTTTCTTCGAGATGACCGATGCTGAGCGCCTCGACGGGCGGCAGCAAGGCGGCTTCGCGCGCGGGAAACCAGGCGGCGAGCAGGACCGCGCCGAGGCAAATGACGAGCGCGGCGGCGACGGCCCAGGGCGAGATGAAGAGGTTCTGGATGCTGGCGAGGATGTAGAGCGACGTGATGGTTTGGGAGACGGCGCCGACGAGTTGTTCCGCCATGACGACGCCGAGAACGAGGCCGAGGAGCGAACCGGCGACGCCGAGGACGAGCGCCTCGGCGATGAAGAGGCCCTGGACGGCGGGTCCGCTCAGGCCGAGGGCGCGCAGGACGCCGATTTCGTGGCGACGCCGCACGACCGCCGTGGCGACGGTGTTATAGATGAGAAACATGCCGACCAGGAGCGAGATGAGGGAGAGGGCGGTGAGGTTGAGCTGGAAGGCGCCGAGCATCCGGGCGATCTGGCGGTTGCGGCGGTCGGGGGCCTGGACGATGACGTTCGGGGGCAGTTCGGCGCGGAGGCGGGCGCAGACGGCGTTGAAATCGGCGCCGGGGCGGAGCAGCGCGGAGATGCGGCTGAGCTTGCCGGCGTGGCGGAAGTTTTCCTGGACGTTGGCGATGTCCATGACGGAGAGATGCTCGTCGGCGCCGGGGGCGTCCCCGCCGAAATCGAGGATGTAGCCGATGCGGAAGGTCTCGGTGCCGGTCTGGGTTTCGACGCGGAGCGGGTCGCCGATCTTGAGGTCGAGGCGTTCGCTGAATTTGCGGGTGAGGGCGATGACTTTCGGGTCGCGGAGGAATTGGACGATGTCGGGCTTTTGGTTTTGGGCGTCGCGCAGCTCGAAGGTGCGGAGGGGGCCGTCGGAGAAGATGTCGATGCCCAGGATTTGCAGATAGTCGCCGGGATGATCGGCGAGGCTGGCGACGTCCTCGACGGTGGGCGTGGCGGCGGCGACATCGGGATCGTTGACGACGATGGGATAGGCCTGCTCGTCGAAGCGGAGGCCGTCGCCGACGACTTCGAGGTCGGCCTTGCCGGCGACGATGTCGACCGAGGCGCGGAACGATTCGAGGGCGCTGTGGTTGATGATCCGGACGGCGAGGAAGACGGTGACGCCGAGGGCGATGCCCGCGATGTTGAGGGCGGTGAGCGCCGGGTGCCGCGCGAAGTAGCGGAGACTGTGGGTGAGGAAGAGGCGGAGCATGAAAAATTTAATGTGGCGGCGGTCGGAGCCTGTCCTGAGCTTGTCGAAGGAACCGTCGCTGAATTTTTGACGGAATGAACGGATTTGGATTCATTGGGCTTTTACACCGCCGATCCTTTGGGGATGTTGGCAAGGTACGTTTCCTGGTTGTGCATGGGAAGCATTGGTTGTAGGCTGACTCCTTATGACGTTGACTGAAAAGCTGCTCGCCCGGGCCAGCGGCAAGGCCCATGTGGCGCCGGGCGAAAATGTCTGGGTGAACACGGACGTTCTCCTGACCCACGACGTGTGCGGGCCGGGAACGATCGGAGTGTTCAAGCGCGAGTTCGGCAAGAACGCGAAGGTCTGGGACAAGAACAAGATCGTGATCATTCCCGACCACTACATCTTCACGGCCGATTCGCTTTCGAACCGGAACGTCGACATCCTGCGCGCCTTCGTGCAGGAGCAGGGCCTGCCCTATTTCTACGACGTGATCGACGACCCGAACGGGCATTGGATTTTCGACAGCTCGCGCGGGCAGTTGAAGCGGCAGTTCGGGGAGCGATACGCGGGCGTGTGCCACACGGCGCTCCCGGCGAAGGGCCACACGCGACCGGGTGAAATTCTTTTCGGCACCGACAGCCACACCTGCATGGCGGGGGCGTTCAACATGTTCGCGACGGGGATCGGGAACACCGACGCGGGGTTCATCATGGGGACGGGCAAGCTGCTGATCAAGGTGCCGCCGACGATGCGGTTTTATCTCGAAGGCGAACTGCCGAGGGGCGTGATGGCGAAGGACGTGGTGCTGCACGTGATCGGGGAGATCGGTTCCGACGGCGCGACGTATCGCGCGATGCAGTACGAGGGGCCGGGCGCGCATGCGCTGACGATGGACGACCGGATGACGATCGCAAACATGGCGATCGAGGCGGGCGGCAAGAACGGGGTTTTCCCGGCGGACGAAAAGACGTTCGCCTATGTGGACGAGCGGACGAAGCGGAACGGCACGAAGTCGGACTACACGCCGGTGGAGGTCGACAGGGAGCAGAGCTTCGTCTACGACGACGTGGTCGATCTCTCGAAGCTGGAGCCGACGGTGGCGCAGCATCCCGACCCGGGGCATCGCGCGCTGGCGAAGGATTTGGGGAAGATCGAGCTCGACCGGGCTTACATCGGCTCGTGCACGGGCGGCAAGACGTCCGATTTTCTCGCGTTCGCGGAGGTGCTGAAGGGTCGCAGCGTGAAGATCGACACGTTCGGCGTGCCCGCGACGCCCGACGTGGTGTTCGAGTTGCAGACGATGAAGATGGGCGACACCACGGTGTGGAGTCTGCTCGAATCGGCGGGGGTGCAGATGACGGAGAACGCGTCGTGCGCGGCGTGTCTCGGCGGGCCGGTCGACACGTTTGGCCGGATGAACAAGCCGATGAATTGCATCTCGGCGACGAACCGGAATTTTCCGGGCCGGATGGGCCACAAGGAATCGAAGGTGTTTCTGGCGTCGCCCTACACGGTGGCGGCGTCGGCGCTGACGGGGCGCATCACCGATCCGAGGGAGTATCTATGATGGCGCCTGACATGACTATTCCCGCCTCCGTCCTGATTTTCATCGGAGTGCTGGTCATGGGAGTCCAGTCATGGTTTTCCGGCAACTGGAAGATCACGGCGCTCATGGCCATTCTGGGGACGTGCCTTAACTGCATTTTCTTCTTTCGACGACTGGCGATTCAAGAAGAACTCCATCGCCACATCAGAGAACTCAAAGCGAAGTTGACAGCGTCTTCGCAAACCCAACCGTAAACGCTGCTCCTTATCCTCGTTCCCAAGTTGTACTTGGGAGCGAGGAAACCGCCACCCGGTGGGGATGGGAAGTCAATGGTCAAGTGGGTAGTCGTCGCGCGCCGCGCGACGAGTTGTACAAAAAGCAGCGGACGACTAGTCTCTTGCTGAGAACTCTCCATGACCTCCAACCCCTTTGCCTTTTTTGAATTGGAGCCGGGGCCCGCCCTGGATGCCGCCGCTTTGAAAGAACGTTTTGCGCGCGCGACGTCGGAGTCGCATCCGGACAAGTTCGCGCAGGCGCCGGAGGGGGAGCGGGTCGCCGCCGAGTCGCGCTACGCCGCGCTGAATCAGGCCTATCAGACGCTGGTCGATCCGCGCGCGCGGTTGCTGGCGCTCTACGAACTGACGAAGGGCGCGAAGCCCGCCGACATCCAGCGGATTCCGCCGGGCACGATGGATTTGTTCAAGGAAGTGGGCGAGATGTGCCGGGAGCTCGACCGATTCCTGGAGCGGAAAGGAGCGGCGACGGGCCGGGTCGAGCGGGCCGGGTTGATGAGCGAGGAACTGGCCCTGCAGGATGCGCTGACGGCGCTGCGGATGAAGCTGGAGCCGTTCGGCGCGACGGTGGACGCGGAGCTGGCGGCGCTCGATGCGCGCTGGCGGGCGGGAGACAAGGAACTCAACGCGCTGGAGGCGGTCTATCGGAAATATTCGTACCTGGCGCGGTGGCGTCAGCAGCTCGAGGAGCGGGAGATCGCGCTGATGACGGGGGAATAATGTAGCGACGGTCATAGACCGCCGCTACATCAGTCCAATCCCTTGAGCTCGTAACTGGCGAGGGCCTCGCGCAGGTCGACCTCGGGTCGGAGATGGATGGTCTGCCAGCCGAGTTTGACCGCGCCGAGGACGTTGGCTTCGATGTCGTCGATGAAGAGGGTTTCGAGGGGATCGACGCCGCCAAGCGTGGCGAGGGCGGCCTGGTAAATCGCGCGATCGGGTTTCATCGCCCCGACCCGGTGCGAATAGATGCGCGCCTGAAAGAGGGAGAAGAAGGAGTAGGTCGCCTCGGCGTGGAGGATGTGGGCTTCGTTGGTGTTGGAGATGATGGCCAGCGGATAGTGGGGCGCAAGCATCGCGGCGAGGGCGATGTGATCGGGCAGCGGGGTGAAGATGTCGCAGAAGGCGGCGCGTAGTTCCCTGGCGGGGCCCCTGTAGCGGAGAAGTTTCTTCAGGTGGGAAAAAAATTTGGCGGAGGTGACGCCGCCAACTTCATAGACGAGAACCTGGCGATCTTCCTTGAGCAGGCGCGAGATTTCCCCGGGTGGGAGCGGGGATTTTTCCGCGACGCGGTCGAGCATGAGCCGCCAGTCGAAATGGAGGAGGACCTTGCCGAGGTCGAAGCAGACGGCGCTGATTTTCATGAGATCATTTTTGAGATGGCTTCCGGAAGGGATTAACGGAATGGAGGCGGGCATCTCAGGCTTGATTTTTCGAGAGAATGTCAGACTACTGCCGGAGGTAGATATAGGTGGGCGATTCGGTCACGGTGAGTTCTATTCCATCGCTCTCCGTTTTGAAATCAACCGCTTCCGCATCCCCATCCTTAAGCGGCATCCGCTCGGCTTTGATCACTTGACCGGTGACGGCGATTTTCTGGACGGACGTGTGTTGCGAACTGGTGGGCAACCAGGCTACCCAGATCGGTTCCGTTGGTTTGTCGGGATTTATATATTCGTAAACGTAGAGAGGGGCATTGTCTGTCGGGATATCGGTCGCAGGCTGAACGCTTGAGGCAGCATCGCCCCCGGTCAAGTCTTTCTTAAACGCTGCATCATCTCGGGCCGCATCTTCCTGCGATTCCTCCTTCCGGGTGATGACCTTGGAAAAGCGGTAGTCTCCGAGAGTCTTTCGCAGGTGGGCCAGGGCGTAGAAGGAGGGTTTGGGTTTGAAGTTGCGAGTAATACCCGACGAACCATGAAAAATGGGGGAGTCCCTGTCGTCGAAATAATAAAGATAGGCGGCATCAACATCCATGCTGGAGAAGACAAGGAAGGAGCGGACCAGCCATTGGGCCTGCTCCGTTTCCGTCGAGCTTATCCATCCGGCAAAATCGCCTGTCGGCTTGGGCTGGTTGGCGCTTTTGGCGTCGTAGCCGAATTCGGTGATCCAGATTTCTTTGTCGGGTGCATGTACATTGCGCCAGGAAATCAAATCATTGACCGACTTGAGGTAAGCAATGCCGGGACGTTCCGGATTGACCCGGCGCCAGGTCGGCCAGCCCGTAATCATGGAGTAAGTGTGGATATTCAGGACGTCGTAGAGGTCCTGCAAACCTTCCAGGCAGGAGGTGGGTTTGGAATAAGCATCCGGGTTGCCCGCATTGATCGCGCAGGTAACGATTTTCAGTTTCGGATCTCCATCACGAAATCCCCTGGCCATGCTTTTGAAAATTTTGGGATAGTCCGTGTTCGACCAGCTTTTTTCCTGGGGTTCGTTGCCGATTTCCACCGAGGAGACGAGATTGGAACCCGAGGGCCCGAAATTTTTTGCGTAAGCCTGACCATAGGCGAAGCCGTCCCGGTCAATGTCCTTCCATTGAGAGGCGGGGATCATCTCCACCTGAATGGATTCATCGATGGTGTAACCCGCATTTTTCCAGGAACCCAGCAGTTGATCCCAGTCGATTGGGTTGCCGTGCGGAAAGGGCGGCGGGACGGAGGTATCCTTGTTGCTGAGGTCCCACGGCAACGGATGATAATCGCGCACGCGGCTGACAACGGGTTTATAAAGTTCGGGCTTGAAGGCGACATGGACGTTGAGCCCGATGAAATCCTTCATCAAGGGCTTTTGTTTCGCATCGTCGGCATGAGCGGTTGGCAGAATTCCGAAAAGAAGAATGAAAACACTCGCGCTGAAAATGCGAATGGGAGTGTGATTGGGTTTCACAATAAGAAGTGCACTCGGGGAGACTCGAACTCCCATGGGTTACCCCACACGCACCTCAAGCGTGCGCGTCTGCCATTTCGCCACGAGTGCAGGGAGGCCAAGAATAAGCCCCTGACCGGATTTGTCACTGAAATTCAATCCGGAAAAGGAGGGACGCCGGTCCCGCCCACGGGCCGGTTTCGGCTCGCCTCGCTCTTGCGCACGGCTATTCTGGCGGGCATTGAATGATCGACGAAAACTCGAAACAACCCCCGGACGCCGAAGCCGGGGCTTTATCTTCCCGGGGGAGGCTGGATGGGAAGAGGGTGACGGTGGTCTATACGATGCATAATCACCTGGGCGATTTTGTCGTCATTGGCGGGTTGTTGAAAAAATTCGATCTTCTGAAAGTCGAGTTCGAGAGCCTGGCGGCCCACCGGGATTCCCCCTACGTCTCCTCCTTCGACGGAAATTCAAAGGACCGTTTTTTTAATGTCGCCGGCATGGGCGGATTTCTCGATCTGGCGGCGAGGTTGCGGCGGCAAAAGCAAGAGGGGCGCCTTATTTTCGGCATCCCGATGGCGCCGGGATCGCTTCAGGCTTTTTTCTTCTTTTGGATTTTGAAAAAACTGGGTGCGCTGACCTGGATCGTCGATTTCAATCTCATCAACGCGGACGTTCTCACTCCGCCGAGGCGACGTTATATATTCGACCGTCATCTGGCCCAGGCCGCCGAGCTTTTCAAGCATCCCGAATGGCTGGAGGAGACCGCGATGCCGCTGGCGGTCGCGTGCCCGGCGGCGGGCGGGGGCGGGTCGAAACGGCGGATCGGCTTTTTCCCGTGGAGCGGGCGCGGCCGGCTCCCGGAATTCCAGTGGCCCGATTCGCGCTGGCTCGATCTGGCGAAACGGATTCTCAAGAATCCCGATTGTGAAATCGCGCTTTTGGGAAAGGACGACGGCTTTGCCAGGTTCGAACGGGCGTTGCGCTCCCAGCTTCCGGAAGAGATGGAGCGGCGATTTGCAGCCCGGCCCGCGGCATCGGTTGAGGCCCTCGTGGCCGGCTTGCGGGAACTCGACTGCCTCGTGACGCTGAACACCTCGGCGCTGCATCTCGCGCACGCCATGAAGCTGCCCCTCGTCGCCCTTTGCGGATCGTCCGGTGAATTCTGGCTTCCGGAAGGGGAGCATGTTCGCATCGTCCGGGACACCGGAGGCGTCCTGCCTCCCTCGGATCAATATTGTCACGATCCCTTGCAACCGAGCCTTCAACGCATCGAAGTCGCCGAGGTTTTTTCCGCTTTCGAGGAACTTTCCGAACGCGCGCGCGCGACCGGGCGCAAAATCCCGATGCCATGACGAGCGCGTCCTCCAATGGCTTCCGGCCCTTCATCGCTTGTTGCGGATTTTCCGCGCTGCTCGCCCTTCTTGGCGTGTGGATAGCGTGGGGGGCGGCCGTTTTCAAAATGGCGGACGATCCCACGATCCCGCAGAACTCCGATTTTTATCAGTATACGTTTGTCCGATTCGAGCCCTTCGCTCTTTGTGCCAGCGCCGCGTTTTTTCTTGGTCTTTGGTTTGTCTTGTCCATCCAAAGCTCCCCTTCATCGAGGCTGTCCGGGTTTCTTAATGTAAAAAACCTTCCTCTTATCGTCGCGCTTGGAGTGCTTGCGGCCACTTGCATCGGCCGTTTTGCGGTCCATCAAAATTTCGATCTATGCATCGACGAATATCTCAACGGGTTTGAAGTCAGGATCCTCGATCAGCATCATCTTGTGGCGGCGGTGCCGGCTGAATGGCGGGACTATCAAAATGCCATGAAAGTCCCCTATGAGAATTACAATGCGGAAAAGGGTTATTGGGCCTCCGGCTTTCTGCCGGGTTTTGCAGGCCTCGATTATCTTTTTGGCAAGTTCGATCTCGCTTGGGCCCTGAGTCCAACCTTGGCGGCCCTGAGCATTCTCCTGCTGGCAAGTGTGGCTCGGCGAACCTTTCCGGATCATCCCATGTTGGGGGCCAATCCCGCCGTTTTGCTTCTGGCTTTGAGCCCCCAGTTTTTGGCGATGGCGATGACGCAGTTTGCGTGGACCGCGCATCTGTGCGGCTCGCTTTTATGGGTGTGGCTGTTCAGTCATCCCAACCGGGTTTTGTTCCTGCTCACGCCAATCCTGGGCGCGCTCCTGATCGGCCTTCATCAGCCGCATGTTCATCCGCTGGTGGCGGCTCCGTTTGTTCTCAGATTGATGTACGACCGGCGCTGGAAGGATTTCGCCTGGTTCGTCTTCTGGTATCTGATCGGGGCATGGGCCTGGTATCAGGTGTTCGCCCTTCTACGGCCCACGGCTTTTGCCACGGGCGGCGACTTGAATAATTTCCTGCCGGCGTCGGCTTTTTCGATGATACCGGTCCTGCTCTCCCTGATTTTCGCCACGTTTCATGCGATCACGCTTTTCGCGTGGGCCACTCCCGCTTTGATTCCTTTTCTCGGCATGTTCCTCTTCACCTGGAAGAAGCAGCCTCCCCTGGTCCGGGACGGATTTCTTGCCGTTTGCCTGACCTTCCTTTTCTATCTTTTCTTTCCGCATCCGCAGGGCCACGGCTGGGGGTTCCGGTATCTCCATTCGGTTTACGGCCTGCTTGCGCTTGCGGCCGCGGGTGGCGCGGTGACTCTTTGCCGCGAGGGCTGGAACTCTCAGGTGTCGAAAGCGCTCCTGGCCGGCGCGGTCTTCAGTCTGCTGGTTCAAATTCCCTGGCGCATCCATGAGATACGAACCATGGTGCGGCCGCTCGCCCTGACGTGGGATTATATATCGAAACAGCCCTCCGACTTCGTCATCATCAAGACCTCCGATTTTTGGTATAGTTGGGACTTGATTCGCAACGACCCGTGGCTCAGGCAAAAGCCGCTGGTTTTCAACGGCGACAAACTAACTCCCGGCCAGTGGAAGGACTTGAACCGCAAGGGAACCGTCACCGTGATCGGGGTCGATCAAGTCAGGGGATTCGGCGTCATTCTCTCCGATCCCGGGAAATCGCCGATGCCCTGACACGTTCGCGGCGTGACTGTCGGGCCGATTTAGGGGATCATTCCAAACGAACAGCCATTTTTTATGCTCCGAGCCGCGATCCTTTTCTTTTCTCTTTTGACGATCCCCCTGCGGGCCAACATGGGCGAGACGGTCGAGCAATGCGTCGCGCGTTACGGCAGGCCCGTCGGCTTCTCGGAAGCGGGCCCCAAGTCTCCCTTTGGCACGCTCGTCTTCTCCGCCGCCGGCTACACGCTGATCGTTTTCCTGGTCCATAACAAAGAGGCGGGCGCCCGGGTCTCCAAGACGGACAAGAGCGCTTTCACCGATGCCGAGATGAAAAACATCATGAGCGCCGATTCGGCGAAATTCCCGTGGACTCCCACGCCCGGCGACGATCCCTCCTGCTTGAAATGGACCCGGGGCGACAAGGCCACGGTTTTGTACGACAAGCAAAAGTACATGCTCATCTTTACCTCACAGGAGATGGTCGACGCGCTTCACGCGCCGACTGCGAAGCCGGTCGCACCGGCGACGCCGCCTGCGCCCGTCTCCTCGCCCACGCCGGCTGCACCACCCGCTTCGGTTGCGCCGTAGTCTTGCGTCCGCGGGAGATCGGCGGCATAGTGTAGGCATGGAAGTGACAGAAGCCCCGAAACCCGCCCCCAAGATCACCCTTGGGAATGAGAAGCTTTGCCAGATCACCGAGAAGGCCTCGGACAAGCTGATCTCGCTCCTCACGCGCCAGGGCCGTCCGGACGGCGCCTTGCGACTGGCCGTCATTGGCGGCGGCTGCTCGGGCCTGCAATACAAGATGGATCTCGTCGACGGCCCCGCCAATCGCGACATTCTCATCCGCACCCGCAACGTCAACGTGGTGATGGATCCCAAGAGCGCCCGTTTTGTCTCCGGCTCCCTTCTCGACTACAGCGACGATCTCCAAAAGGGCGGCTTCAAGGTCACCAATCCCACCGCTTCCGCCCATTGTTCTTGCGGCGAAAGCTTCAGCGCCTAATATTGCTTTAACAGCTTCCTGGCATTCGTTCGTTTCGATCGTTGAAAGAAAACCTCAAACATTGACGATTACCCTAAAATCTATGCATTCCTCCTTCCTTCGCGCCAATTGCATCATGTTTCTATTCCTGGCCTGGACCGTCCCGGCGGCATGGGCCGATACCCCCTCAATGCCGGCCAGCGGCTCGATCACGTCCAAACCTTTCGGCAGGACTCCCGAGGGTCAACTGGTCACACTTTACACGCTCACCAATAAAAACGGCGTCAGCGTCAGCATCATGAACTACGGCGCCACGATCGTGAAAATTCTCACCCCGGACCGCCACGGCAAGCTCGGTGACATCGTCCTCGGCTTCGACAAGTTCTCCCCCTACCCCAAACTCTCCCCCTACTTTGGCGCGACCGTCGGCCGTTACGCCAATCGCATTGCCAAGGGCCGGTTTCAACTGGGCAAGACGGTGTACCAACTGCCGATCAATAACGGCCCCAATGCCCTCCACGGCGGCTTGCGCGGGTTCGACAAGCGGATATGGAAGGTCGAACCGGTCGAATCGGATGTTCCGGCGCTCCGTTTCAGCCGCCTCAGCCCCGACGGCGAAGAGGGCTACCCCGGAAACCTCTTTGCCAGCGTCACCTTTTCCCTCAACGACAACAACGAACTGCGCATCTCCTACGAAGCCACCACGGACAAGCCGACCATCATCAACCTGACCAACCACAGCTACTTCAACCTCTCGGGTGGAGGGACGGTTCGCGGCGATATCCTGACGATTCACGCCGACGCCTTCACCCCCGTCGACGCCACGCTCATCCCCACCGGCGAGATCAAGAATGTCGAGGGCACGCCATGGGACCTCCGCACCCCGACGCCGATCGGCCTGCACTTGAAGGAGACCGGCGGCAATCCGGTTGGCTACGACCACAATTTCATCCTGAATAAAGGCCTCTTTTCCGACTGGTCCCTGGCTGCGGAAGTGTACGATCCGAAGAGCGGACGGACGTTGAAAGTCTCGACCGACCAGCCCGGCATCCAATTCTATTCCGGCAACTTTTTGGACGGCTCGATCACCGGCGCGGACGGCAACGTTTACTACCAATACGACGCCTTTTGCCTGGAGACCCAGCACTTCCCCGATTCACCCAATCACGACAATTTTCCCTCGACGGTTCTCAACCCGGGAGATACGTACAAAACCTCGACGGTCTACGCCTTCGGCGTCAAATAGGCTCTCGTTCGGGAGCGCCGCCCGCTTTCCGGCGTAAAATCTTCTGTTACAAATAAGTGACAACGCAAATCCGTTGCCTTATATGACTCTCATGCCAAATCGAAAGCGAGGGGCCAATAATGTCCGCTCTGTTTCCGCCAAGGAAGTCTCCGTCATGGCATGGATTCAGGACGCTTACGGAAACGTCCTCCTGATCAAGCAAAAGGCGGGCAAACAGCTCTGGTCGCTCCCCGGCGGCAAAGTCCGCTCCGCCGAGGCCCTCATGCAGGCCCTGCGCCGCGAACTGAAAGAGGAAATCGGCCTGACCGTCGTTTCCTCCAAGGTGATCGATCTCTTCGACCGTCCGCAACGATCGGGATTGGCCGTCCTCTTCCAGACCAAATTGCGCAAAGGCCGCCTCAAATTGGGCGCCAGGGAAATCATCACCGCCGCCTTTGTCAGCAAGCTTCCCTCCAGGGCCACTCCCTCCGTCCGCTATTTTTGGAAGCGCCAGTCTCCGTCCGTCGGCGCCAGGGGGAACACCCTCGATTTGTAACGGGCATGTGCATGGGTGCATTTTAGAAGGGCTTCCGGTATCGTTTGAAGCTGATGTCACAGACCCGTTCGCAGGAACTTTTTGCCGAGGCGCTCCGCTATATCCCCGGCGGCGTCAACTCGCCGGTGCGCGCGTTCCGCGCCGTGGGAGGCACGCCCTTCTTCGCGCAAAAGGCCCGGGGTTCGCGCGTCGAAGACATCGACGGCAACAGCTACATCGATTACGTCTGCACCTGGGGCCCGTCGATTCTCGGCCACGCCCATCCCGACGTCATCGCGGCGGTCAAAGCGGCGGCGGATCGCGGCACGAGCTTCGGCATCCCGAATCCGCTCGAGGTCGAACTCGCCCGCAAAATTTGCGAATGGGTGCCGTCGGTCCAAAAAGTGCGGATGACCAACAGCGGCACCGAGGCGACGATGAGCGCGATTCGTCTTGCCCGCGGATTCACGCGCCGCGACAAAATCGTCAAATTCGAGGGTTGCTACCACGGCCACGTCGATTCGCTCCTGGTCAAGGCCGGTTCGGGCGCGCTCACCCTCGGCCGGCCCGACAGCGCCGGAATTCCCGCCGCGCTGGCCGCGCTCACCCTCGCGCTGCCCTTCAACAACGCGGACGCGCTGCGGCTTGCCTTTGAGGGGAACAAGGGCGAAATCGCGGCGGTGATCGTCGAGCCCATCCCGGCCAACGCGGGACTCATCCTTCCCGCGCCCGGTTATCTCGAGACGATGCGCGAACTCTGCACGGCGCACGGGACGCTCCTGATTTTCGACGAGGTGATGACCGGCTTCCGCCTCGCTCGCGGCGGCGCGCAGGAGCTTCTCGGTGTCCGGCCCGATCTCTCCTGCTTCGGCAAGGTGATCGGCGGCGGCCTGCCCGTCGGCGCTTTCGGCGGCCGCGCCGACGTCATGGATTTTCTCGCGCCGCTGGGGCCGGTCTACCAGGCGGGGACGCTTTCCGGCAATCCGCTCGCCATGGCGGCGGGGCTGGTCCAGCTCAAAATTTTGGAGGAGCAGGACATTTTCGAGAAGCTGGAAAAACTCGGCGCGCAACTCGAAACGGAAACGCGCGCGGCGCTTAAATCGGCCGGCCTCGATGATGTCTTTTATCGCATCGGCTCGATGTTCTGCCTCTTCTTCACCGGACGTCCCGTCCGAAATTTGGATGACGCCAAAACGTCCGATCTCGACCGTTTTGCACGGTTCTTTCACGCTATGCTCGCGCGGGGAATTTACATCGCGCCGTCGCAGTTCGAGACCGGCTTCATCAGCGCCGCCCACACTGGAGACGATCTGGCGGAGACTGGTCAAGCCATCCGTCACGCCTTGCGGGCGATCTAGTTACGAATGAGGAAAATTCCCCGGCGGGGGCGGATACTGCGACGGCGGAGGGCCCGGTTTTTTCCGAACGATCAGGTAAACGGCCAGCCCGATGGCGCCGAGCGTCAGGAAAGGACACGCCAGCATGGCCAGGAGCGCCAGAATCATCCCGATTCGATAACCGACCATGTAGGCCTCGTCATGCTGGAGTCCGTCACGGGGAGTGAAAATACTCTCCCACGAATTGGTGTGGATTTTCGGCGGATTGATGAAATCAAAGGAATCGATCACCGCTTTCAATTCGTCGTCGTCTTCCGGGTTCGGCTGATACGTCGAGCATTCCATCAGGTAGCCGTAGCCGTTGGCCAGCGTCAGATAGGCGCAGGCGTAGGCCGATTTGTTGCCCATGTCCCTCGTCATATCGACCTTGTAAAACGTGACCCCATGAAGGGGAACCATCTCCCGCGCCGTGATGGTAAAACCCCGGGTGAAAAGTCCCTGCTCATAGGAATTGATGAAGGTTTTGTTGGAGAGAGTGATCCCCGTATTGACCCGGACCACGCGAAGAAGAAAGTCCTTCGTCCGGTCCCTGTCGACCGCAAAAATAAGGTCGCCCGTTTTATCCTGAAAAATCCAGGTGTCCGGGACTTGGCAGCTGCAGTCGAGATCCGAATAGGTGAAGACCTTGCCGCTGCCCGGCATGATCGAGGCCCAAACGAGGCAGAACAGGACAACGGTGCGGAACGTCAAATGCGGGATGCCGGGCATGGAACTCCATACCAGCCATTATCGACGCAAGCGCAAGTCCGATTTCCATCAGGAAGACTTCGATTTCGGACCCACACCTACTTTTTCAACATGCTCCTAGACTTGAACTCCAGCTCGCCCTTATGAGCGACGACCTCCACGCGCGAGTTGTCGGTGATGTCGCCCTTGAGCAGCGCGCGGGAAAGTTTTGTTTCCAGTTCGCGCTGGATGATCCGCTTCAGCGGACGCGCACCGTAGACGGGATCGTAGCCGCGCCGGGCGAGGAGTTCCTTCGCCGTGTCGCCAAGCTCAAGCTCGATGTGGCGCTCCGCGAGCCGCGCGCGAAGCAGATCAAGCTGCAGGTCGACGATCCGCTCGATTTCCGCCAGTGTCAGCGGCTTGAAGAGGACGATCTCGTCCACGCGATTAAGGAACTCGGGCCGGAAATGCGCGCGCATCTCGGCCATCACCGCGTCGCGGGTCTTTTCCGCGATCTCGCCCGATTTCTCCGATGCGTTTTCAATCAGGTGCCGCGAGCCGATGTTCGACGTCATGATGATGATCGTGTTCTTGAAATCGACCGTCCGGCCCTGGCTGTCGGTCAGCCGTCCGTCGTCGAGGATTTGCAGCAGCGTGTTGAAGACGTCGACGTGCGCCTTCTCGATCTCGTCGAAGAGCACCACGCTGTAGGGCTTGCGCCGCACCGCCTCGGTAAGCTGCCCCCCCTCGTCGTACCCGATGTAGCCGGGAGGCGCGCCGATCAGCCGCGACACCGCATGCTTCTCCATATACTCGCTCATGTCGAGCCGCACCATGTTCTCCTCGCTGTCGAACATCGACTCGGCCAGCGCGCGCGCCAGCTCCGTTTTGCCCACGCCCGTCGGCCCGAGAAAAATAAACGAGCCGATGGGCCGCTTCGGGTCCTTCAGCCCCGCCCGCGCCCGGATCACCGCGTCCGCGACGGCCTGCACCGCCTCGTCCTGGCCGATCACCCGCTCGTGCAGAATCGAATCGAGCCGCAGCAGTTTTTCCTGCTCGCCCTCCAGCAGCCGCGCGACCGGAATCCCCGTCCAGCGCGCCACGATCTCCGCGATCTCGTCCGCCGTCACTTCCTCCTGCACCAGCCGCGGCCCGCCCTTGCCCTCCTTCACCGACTTCGCGATTTTTTCCTCCGCCTCCCTCAGCGCCTTTTCTTTTTGCGGCAGCACGCCGTACTGGAGCTCGGCGGCGCGGTTGAGGTCGTTCGCCCGTTGCGCCTGCTCGATCTGGTTGCGGACCTGCTCCAGTTCCTCCCGCAGCTTCCCGGTCGCCTCGATCGCCGCCTTCTCATTTTGCCACTGCGCCTTGAGCTTGTCCCGCTCGGCCTGGACGTTCGCCATTTCTTTTTCCAATTCGGCCAGCCGTTCCTTCGACGCCGCGTCTTTCTCCTTCCTCAGCGCCTCCCGCTCGATCGCCAGTTGCGTCACGCGCCGCTCCAGATTTTCGAGTTCCTCCGGCATCGACTCGTTTTCCGTCCGCAGTTTCGCCGCCGCCTCGTCCATCAAATCGATCGCCTTGTCGGGCAGGAAGCGGTCCGTGATGTACCGGTGCGAAAGCACCGCGGCGGCCACCAGCGCCGAGTCCTGGATGCGCACGCCGTGGTGCACCTGGTACTTCTCGCTCAGTCCGCGCAAAATCGAAATCGTGTCCTCGACGCTCGGCTCGTTGACCTGCACCGGCTGGAACCGGCGCTCAAGCGCGGCGTCCTTCTCGATATACTTGCGGTACTCGTCGAGCGTGGTCGCGCCGATGCAGTGCAGTTCCCCCCGCGCCAGCATCGGCTTGAGCATGTTGCCCGCGTCCATCGCCCCCTCGGCCTTGCCCGCGCCGACCATCGTGTGAATTTCATCGATGAAAAGAACGATCTGCCCCGCCGCCTTCACGACCTCCTGGAGCACCGCCTTGAGCCGCTCCTCGAATTCGCCCCGGAACTTCGCCCCGGCGATCAGCGCCGCGAGATCGAGCGCGACGATCTTCTTGTCCCGCAGGCTTTCCGGCACGTCCCCCGCCACGATCCGCTGCGCCAGCCCCTCCACGATCGCCGTTTTCCCGACGCCCGGCTCGCCGATCAGCACCGGATTGTTCTTCGTCCGCCGCGAGAGGACCTGGATCGCCCGGCGGATTTCCTGGTCGCGGCCGATCACCGGGTCGAGCTTGTTCTGCCGCGCCAGGGCCGTCAGGTCGCGCCCATATTTCTGCAGCGCCTCGTAGGTCGCCTCCGGGTTCTGGCTCGTCACGCGCTGGTTGCCGCGCACCTCCTGCATCGCCTTCAGGAAGGCGTCCCTCGTGAGGTTCAGGTCGCGGAAAAGATGCGCGATGTCGGTCTCCCTCTTCTCGTGGAACATCGACAGCGCCAGGTGCTCGACCGAAACGTAGTCGTCCTTCAGTTTCTTCGCCTCGTCCTGCGCGCGCACGAGAAGCTGGTTCAGCCGGTGGGTGATGCCGGCCTGCCCCGTCGCGCCGGAACCGCTCACCTTCGGAATGCGCTCGAGCGCCGATTGCGTTTTGCTGAGCAGAAGGTCGGGCGACGCCTTCAACCGCTCGAACAGGCGCGGGATCAGCCCGTTTTCCTGCGTCAGCAGCGCGTAAAAAAGATGCTCGACCTCGACCGCCTGGTTGCCGAGGCGCGTCGCCTCTTCCTGCGCCGATCCGAGGGCGGCCGTCGCCTGTTCGGTAAATTTGTTTAAGTCCATGCTTTCATAATAATGCAACAAGAGTAGCCGTTATCAACCGCGACAAAAAATAATAAGAGTTGGCCGGCAAGTTGCTTCCTCCCCTTTTACGCCGCTCCGCCATGCCGGGTCTTGCGCGGGACGGGCCGTTTACCGACTTAACTTTATGAAAAAACCGTCCCGCCGCGATCATCCGGGCGACACCTCCCACCCAAGCTGGCGCGATTGCCGTCAGAACGGCGCAAGCCAGGGCCGCTGGGAATTCATCACCAGTGGAAACATCTTCGCGGTCGGCTCGAATGGCACGGCCCGCCGCGCCGCCTATCGCACCGCCGAGGGCGAACTCCGCTTCCTTCCGCTTTGATTTCCCGCCACATTACAAAATCATCCCCGCCGCCACCGTATTGTTCGTCTCCTCGTCGATGAGGATCAGCCCGCCCGTGTTCCGGTTCGTTGCGTAGGGATCGGCGAAGAGCGGCAACGTCGTCCGCAGCCGGACGCGCCCGATTTCATTCATCCCCAGCCGCAGGTCCCGCTCGTTTTTATGCAGCGTGTTGATGTCGATCTTGTACCGCACTTCCTTGATCAGCGCCTTGCAGTCGCGCGTCGTGTGCCGCAGGAAATAACGGCCATGGGGCTGGAGCGGCTTCTCATGGAACCAGCAAAGCATCACATCGAGGTCCTGCGTCGCCGTCGGCATGTTGTTCGGCTTCGCGATCATGTCCCCACGGCTGATGTCGATCTCGTCCTCCAGCGTGATCGCCACCGACATCGGGCTGAACGCCTCCTTCACGTCGTCCATCACCGTATGGATCGACTTGATCCGGCTCGTGAATCCCGACGGCATCGCCACGATCTCGTCGCCCGGCTTGAAGACGCCGCTTGCCACCCGTCCCGCGAAGCCCCGGTAATCGTGCCACTCCGTCGTCTGCGGCCGGATCACGTACTGCACCGGAAAGCGCGGGTCGACATGGTTCACGTCGCTGCCGATATAGGCCGTCTCCAGCGTCGAGAGAAGCGGCGCGCCGTCGTACCACGGCATGTTCGCCGATTTGTCGACGACGTTGTCGCCCAGCAACGCGCTCACCGGGATGAACCGGATGTCCGGCACGTCGAGCCGCGACGCGAAATCCTTGTAGTCCTCGACGATCTTCGTGAAGACCTCCTCGCTGAATCCGACCAGGTCCATTTTATTGACGCACACGATCAGGTGCTTGATGTGGAGCAGCGACGCGATGAACGAATGCCGGTGCGTTTGTTCGAGAATCCCCTTCCGCGCGTCGATCAGGATGATCGCCAGGTTCGCCGTCGACGCCCCCGTCACCATGTTCCGCGTGTACTGGATGTGCCCCGGCGTGTCGGCCACGATGAATTTCCGCTTCGGCGTCGCGAAGTAACGGTACGCCACGTCGATCGTGATCCCCTGTTCCCGCTCGGCCCGCAGGCCGTCGGTCAGCAGCGCGAGGTCCGCCCCCGACTGCCCGCGGCTTTCGCTCAGCCGCTCCAGCGCCTCCAGTTGATCTTCAAAGATCGACTTCGAGTCGTAAAGCAACCGCCCGATGAGCGTGCTTTTCCCGTCGTCAACCGATCCGGCAGTCGTGAAACGAAGTAGGTCCATATCAGAAATTCAAAAAACAATTAGACAGGAGGGACATGAAAGACATGAGACTAAACCGGGTTGGGATTTGTTTGGTTGAATTCCCGGAACTTCCTCTTTACCTGGATTTTTTGACCGCCAAAATTGATGAGTAACCCCACGTCAAAGCAAATTGCGGCCAGATAATTGACGAGTTGAATCTCGTGGCTCTTCGTGAGGACTTCCACTGCCTTTAACTCGACCACCACGCGTTTATCGATCAGGAAATCCGCGACATAGTCTCCCAAGACAATTCCATCATACATTACTTTCAGACGAGCTTCGCTGATGTATTCAATGTGGGCTTTATTCAGCTCATGGGCCAGCGCTTGATGATAGATACATTCGAGAAAGCCGGGGCCCAAGACTTTATGAATCTTAATCGCGCAACCAATCACCTTTTCTGTCAGTTGATCGTTCTCGGCTAGCGGCTCGCCTGAATGTTCATTCATGTTCTTCATGTTCCTCCTGTCTAAATTCGGTTAGAAATACCCTGCCTTCTTCCGGTCCTCCATCGCGTTCTCGCTCCGCCTGTCGTCCGCGCGCGCGCCCCGCTCGGTGATCCGCGCCGCCGCCACTTCCTGGATGATCTCCTCCAGCGTGCTCGCCGTCGACTCGACCGCGCCCGTGCACGTCGCGTCGCCCACCGTCCGAAAACGGATCGTCCGCGTCCCGTAGCTCTCGCCCGGCAGCAGCGTGTTGAAGTCCGATTTCGCCAGCAGAATCCCCCGCCGCTCCACGATCTCCCGCTCATGGCTGAAATAGAGCGACGGAATCTCGATCTTCTCCGTCGCGATGTACTGCCACACGTCCATCTCCGTCCAGTTGCTCAGCGGGAACACCCGGAAATGCTCGTGCTGATGAAGCCGCCCGTTGAAAATGTTCCAAAGCTCGGGCCGCTGATTCTTCGGGTCCCACTGCCCGAACTCGTCCCGATGCGAAAAGAACCGCTCCTTCGCCCGCGCCTTTTCCTCGTCCCGTCGCGCCCCGCCGATCGCCGCGTCGGCCCGCAGTTCCTCGATCGCGTCGAGCAGCGTCACTGTCTGCAGCCCGTTCCGGCTCGGGTTCACCCCCTTTTCCTCCGCGCACCGCCCCTTGTCGATCGAATCCTGCACCGTCCGAACCAGCAGCCGCGCCCCCGTTTTATTCACCAGCCAGTCGCGGAATTCGAGCGTCTCGGGAAAGTTGTGCCCCGTGTCGATATGCAGCAGCGGGAAGGGGATCGCCGCCGGATAAAATGCCCGTTGCGCCAGCCGCACCATCACGATCGAATCCTTCCCGCCCGAAAAGAGCAAAACGGGCCGCTCGAACTGCGCGGCGACCTCCCGCAGGACATAGATCGCCTCATGCTCAAGTTGCTTGAGATGGGACAGGTTATAGGAACTCATGGCGTGGAACCAAGAACGCTAGGCGGCGATGCGAATCTGTCCAAGCACAAAAGAATATAGAGATTCTAGAGAATCCTCCGCCTTCGCCGTTTCCGTGTTCAAAACCAGGTCCGGCCGCGCCGGCGGTTCGAAAGCCGATTCCTTCCCCGTAAAGTTCGGCACCAGCCCCGCATCGACCCGCTTATAAAGCCCCTTCACGTCCCGCTTCCGGCACGTCTCGAACGAGCACTCCACGTAAATTTCGAGCAGGTCCGTCTCCCCAACGATTCCCCGCGCGAGTTGCCGCAGCGATTCCCTCGGCGTGATGAACGAGTTCACGCAGATCACCCCCGATTGCACGAACAGCTTCGACACCTCCGCCACGCGCCGGATGTTTTCCTCCCGGTCCGCGTCGCTGAACCCCAGCCCGCGATTGAGACCGTCCCGCACATTGTCGCCGTCGAGATGCGTCGTCACGAACCCCTCCGCGAAAAGCCGGCCTTCCAGCGCCGTCGCCAGCGTGCTTTTCCCCGAACCCGAAAGCCCGTAAAGCCACACCACCTTCGCGCGCTGCCGCAGCTTCTTCTCCCGCTCCGTGCGGCTCAGCATGTGGTCGTAAATCGGATGAATGTCGGACATCGAAGCCACAATTTCGCACGGAGCGCGCCGCCTTCACAGAAAAAAACCGATTTGGGTGGCCCGGGCTACTTGTTGCCCGGGTGCGCGAGCGCGGCATCGCGAGCGCACAGGAGGTCACCGCATATTTGCAAATCAACGGACGATCTCCTGTCGCCTTCGGCGACCCGGACAATAAATTGTCCGGGCCACTCAAAACCGCCGATCCTGTTTGGAGCTTGGACGAAGTGGTTGCGCTGCTGGATTGAAAAGGGAGCGACTAATGCCAACGAAGGCCGACTCTAGCATCATTCTCACTCAGAGGGGTATAAAATGCGCCGTACAAAAGCCATCCGAAAAATGGAACAGTCAGGACGAGCGACCACATTAGTTTTTTCAGCAGGGAATCCTTTTTGTGCACAAGCCAGAGACGAATGATAAGACAAAGGCTTAACCAAATACAAAATAATCCAACCAGTACTCCCGCGATATGATGATCGGCGTATTCGCGTAAGTGCATGCCCAGAACTTAGCGACTCTCGGTTAAAATTCAAACTGACCCACTACCCAGTTCTCGCGCGGGTCGACGGCTGCCGCCAAATCAGATAGAGTAACCCGCCTCCAATGCGCGATCTTCTTCCCAAAAACAGGCCGCTTCTGATTCTTGCCCCGATGCAGGACATCACCGACCTGCCGTTCTGGCGCGTCATGTCGTCTTACGGCGGCCCCGATGTCTACTACACCGAATATTTTCGCGTCCATCGCGATTCGCGCCCCGAAAAGTACATCCTCCGCTCCATCGAGGAAAATCCCGACGGCAAGCCGGTCATCGCGCAAATGATAGGCCAGGATATTGACGCGCTCCGGCGCACCGCGCTCGACTTGCAGAGGCGCAAAATCGCCGGCATCGACATCAACCTCGGCTGTCCCGCGCCCATCGTCTGCAAAAAGGAGGCGGGCGGCGGCCTGCTCCGGCATCCCGAAAAGATCGACGCCATTTTGGGCGAAGTGCGCGCCGCCGTCCATCTTCGCTTCACCGTGAAAACGCGAATCGGCTTCGACTCGCCCGACGAATTCCCCGCGCTCCTCGATCTTTTTCGCCGGCATCCCATCGACGCCCTGACCGTCCACGGCCGCACCGTGCGCGAGATGTACAAGCCGGTCGTCCACTACGACGCCATCGAGCGCGCCGCGCGGCTGATGCCGTGCCCGGTCTTCGCCAACGGCGATGTGCGCTGCGTCGAATCGGCCCGGCGGATCGTCGAAACCACGGGCGCGCGCGGCCTGATGATCGGACGCGGCGCGATCCGCAATCCGTGGCTCTTCGCGCAAATCCGCGAGGCATGGACGACCGGCGAAGCGTGGCCCCACGCCGGGGTGCAAACGCGCCCCACGCTCGTCGATCTGCGGGAATACATCGAGCGGCTTTATCAGGAGACGCGCCGGCCCGCGATTCGCGACGCGGGGCACGTCGGCAAGATGAAGAAATATCTCGGCTACATCGCGCCCGGCATCGGCGCCAGCCACAATCGCGACGCGTTCTGGAACGAGTTGAAACCGGCGCTCACCCTGCGCGACCTCTTCGCCATCTGCGACCGGCATCTCGCCGCGCCCGAACCGGCCTATCAGATTATTTAGCCGCAAAAGAACGCAAAGAGCGCAAAAATAAAGAATCCCTCATCCTAAGCTTGTCGAAGGATCAGTTTAGTTTAAGGTTCACAGATGCGCAAAGACCTCTTTTTTTACGGTCTAGTTGGTGGATTTTCAACAGGGTTATATCTCCTCATCGTGATGTTGCTGGGGCTCGATGCCCATGCTGTGCTTGATTCTTCGCGATCAGTAGAAATTCGCGTAGGAGATGGTTTGCTCTATTTTTCCTGCTTTTGCGCTTGTTGGTTTCTAATTCGGAACACACTCGATTTTTTGAGGCAGCACAGAGTTGATCATTCCAGACGTTCCACGCGTTTCACGGACCGGCGGTCATAGACTGCCGTAGATTGAAACCTCATGACTGACGTGGTGGTGATCGGCGCCGGCGCGGCGGGCCTGATGTGCGCCATCGTCGCGGGGCGGCGGGGAAAGTCCGTCGTCGTGCTCGAACGCGGCGAACGGATCGGCGCGAAAATCCTCATCTCGGGCGGCGGCCGGTGCAACTTCACCAACCTCCACGCCCGGCCCGAGAACTATCTCTCGGCCAATCCCGACTTCTGTAAATCGGCGCTGGCCCGTTACATGCCGCACGATTTCCTCGCGCTGGTCGAACGCCACGGTGTCGCCTGGCACGAGAAAAAGCTGGGCCAGTTGTTTTGCGATGGCAGCTCGCGCGAGATCGTCGAGATGTTGCGCAAGGAATGCGCCGGCGCCGGAGTCGAAATCAAAACGGGCGCCGACGTGACCGCGATTCGGCGCGTCGAACCGGACGGCAACTTCGAGGTGGTCACGCTGCGCGAAACCTTTTTCGCGAAGCGGCTCGTCATTGCCACGGGCGGCCTTTCGTTGCCGAAACTCGGCGCGACCGACTTTGCCTACCGCATCGCCCGGCAGTTCGGATTGGCGGTGCTTCCGGTTCGCGCGGGACTCGTCCCCTTCACATTCGGCGGCGGGGACCTCGAATTCTGCCGCACGCTCAGCGGCGTCTCGGTGCCTTGCACGGCGCGGATCGAAAAAGAAAAAGAGCGGAGCGTCGAGTTCACCGAGCATTTTTTATTCACCCATCGCGGCCTGAGCGGCCCCGCCATCCTCCAGGTTTCCTCCTACTGGCAGGCCCCGGCGGAACTTCGCATAAATCTTTTCCCCGGAAATGGCGCCCGCGCGTGGCTGGAGGAAAATCGCGCTTCGGCAATGAGGCTCGACACGCTCCTGGCCCGGCGTTTGCCCGAACGCTTCGCGACCGCATGGGCCGCGTCGCTCGCGCCGCTGCGGCCGGTCCGGAGCTATTCTTCCCGGGAATTGGACGGGATCGCGCACCGGATCGAGAACTGGAAGCTGCGTCCTGCCGGGACGGAGGGTTACGCTACCGCGGAGGTCACTGTCGGCGGAATCGACACGCGCGATTTGCACTCGAAGACCATGGAGGCGAGAAAAGTGCCGGGACTCCATTTCATCGGCGAGGCGCTCGACGTCACGGGCTGGCTCGGCGGCTATAATTTCCAGTGGGCCTGGGCTTCCGGTCACGCTTGCGGTCAGGCAATATAACCCAGGATGAAACCAAAAAAGCTTTCCCGCACGCCCAATCAAACCGGGCCGCCGCTCCGCGAATCGCTGGAAGAAGTCCGCGCCGTCTACCGCGAACTGGAGACCCGCCCCGTCGAGCGCGCGTGCGTCCGCCGCACCGAATGCTGCCACTTCAAACTCACCGGGCGCACGCCCCAACTCACCCGGGGCGAGGCGCTCCTCGCCGCCCGCGCCTTGCGCGCTTCGGGCCGGAAAACGATGCCCGAACGCGACGACGGCGCCTGTCCGATGCTCCGCGAAAACGGCGCCTGCATCATCTACCACGACCGTCCGTTCGGCTGCCGCACCCATTTCTGCGCGGCGGCGGGCGGCCCCTACTCCCGCGCCGAAGTGCTCGACCTCATCCGGCGGCTCGAAGCCCTCGACGCACGCCTTGGCGGTTCCGGTCCCCGCGCCCTGCCCGGCGCCGTCCGCGACGAATTGAACCGGGCTCTTCGGTAGTCCCATAAGCCCCATCTTCTTGCGCGGCATCGCCAACCAGAGACTTGCATTGCAAGAGGCGACGGGTAGTCTGCCCGGTAAGCCACATCCCGTTCACGATGTTGCCGGTAATTTTCGCCGCTCGAACAACCTTTTCATCCGACCCACTCCGGTTTCTTCCCCCATGCACAAGGAAGCCTGCCTCTCCTCCTCATCCTCCGCCGACTACGCCGGGATCGGACTTCAACTCGGTTCCCTCGAACGGCGGACGAGCGAACCGGCCTCCGGGATTATTTCCGTCGCGACCTCCTTTGGCCGCGCCGTCGTCGCCCATCGCGTCCCGGAAGCCGACGCCGAAACGTGGGCGGCGGGCCTGCGCCATCAGGCCAACGACCACCGTTATTACGAACTCACCCATGAGGCGTTGCAGGATCAATTTTCCCACTACTATCTGCTCCTCAAGGATTCCGCCGGCGTCACGCGCGCGATCCAGCCCTTTTTCACCGTCAACCAGGATATTGTTTTGGGCATGCCCGGCTTCATCACGCGAATCATCCAAAAGATCCGGGTAAGGTTCCCTTCCTTCCTGAAATTCCGCATCCTGATGGTCGGCTGTTCCGCAGGGGAGGGGCAGTTGGCGCCGGGCGGCGGGGCCGACGATCTCTGGGTCGTTCGCGCCCTCGGCGAAGCGCTTCCCCACGTGGCGCAAAAACTCAAGACCGAGCTTATCGTCTTCAAGGATTTCCCAAAGGCCAATCGCCCCAGGCTCGATCATCTCAACGGATTCAGTTTCAGGCGAATCTCGAGCATGCCCGCCACGCTGCTCGAATTAAATTACAAAAACTTCGACCACTATTTCGAAACCGTCCTCAGCGCCAAGATGCGAAAAGATTTGCGCAGGAAATTTCGCAAGGCCGCCACCGGCCTTCCCATCACCATGGAAGTCGTCCGCGACATCACGCCCTTCATCGACGAGGCCTTCCCCCTCTACGAGCAGGTCGTCCGAAAATCGAAGCTCAAGTTCGAGGTCCTCACCAAGCCCTACTTCACCGCCCTCGGGCAAAAAATGGCCGACAAGGCCTTCTTCCTCGTCTGGCGGCGGGAGGGCCGGATGGTCGCCTTCAATTCCTGCATCGGACACCAGGGCGTCCTCCGCGACAATTACGTCGGCTTCGACTACACCATGGCCCTCGAGTACCACCTCTATTTCGTCAGCCGCCGGGACATCTTTTCCTGGGCCATCGAAAACGGCTATCACACCTACTACAGCGCCCCGCTCAACTACGATCCCAAGCTCCATCTTCGCCAGAAGCTCTCCCCGCTCGACCTCTACGTCCGGACCACCCGCGCCTGGCTCAATCCTCTTTTCCATCGCGTCCTGCCCCTCATGGAGCCCACCCGCTACGATCCGATCATCCAGCGGTTCCCCAACGCGAACGAATTGTTGTGAGCCGGGACATGGGTCTATTCTAAAAGGCTGTCGTCCTTCGACAGGCCCAGGATGACAATCCTTTCATT
The DNA here is from genome assembly GCA_035948935.1 of Methylacidiphilales bacterium. Classification (GTDB taxonomy): domain Bacteria; phylum Verrucomicrobiota; class Verrucomicrobiia; order Methylacidiphilales; family UBA1321; genus JABDGH01. The sequence continues at coordinate 48,262 of DASZIP010000037.1, forward strand.
ATGCACGACCAAATGCCCGCCCCGCCCAAACCGGCGCCCGGTCTCTTCTGGAACCCCTACCTCCAGATTTTCCTCACCGTCCTCCTGACCGCCGCCGCGCAAATCCTCCTCAAGGTCGGCGCCGACGCCGGCGCCGCCAACAACTCCCTCTGGAGCTGGCTCGGCGTCGCCGAACTCGCCTCGGCCTGGACGTGGCTCGGCATCGTCGCCTTCGTCGCGAGCTTCGGCGGCTGGCTCTACGCCCTCCGCTTTCTTCCCCTCGGCCTCGCCTTCGCCCTCACCAACGGCGTCCACATCTTCGTCCCGCTCGGCGCCTGGCTCTTCCTCGGCGAACACATCGGCCTCCTTCGCGCCGGCGGCATCCTCGTCATCATCGCCGGCATCCTCCTCCTCGCCCAATCAGTCGCCAAAGCGGAGGAAAAAGTATGAGCCTGGCCGCCTCCTCCGTAATCCCGAAGGGATTGTACAATCCTAGCCGGTGGTTGAGCGACACGCTCGCGTGGCGCGACACCACCGGTAATCGATTTTCTTTGCGTACGACCCCGGCAGGGGTCGCACACGGTGTTACCCCTGCCGGGGTAAGTTTTATTCAAATATCCATCCGGTGGTATCGCCCGCGGCGGGCTCAACCACCGGCTAGGATTGTGGCAAGCCTCCGGCTTGCGAGTTGGAAGGAGAACTTTTGCAGAGATCTCAAGTTGTCAGTGGCGAAAGCGGAGGAAAAAGTATGAGCCTCCTCGCCTGGCTCCTCATCATCGTCTCGCAACTCGCCCTCGTCGCCGGCCAGATATTCCTCAAACGCGCCATGTCCCGCCGCGAGCACGGGGGCGAAAAGGCCCGCGGCTGGGTCGCCATGCTCCTCATCGGCGTCGCCACCATGACCGTCTGGTTCCTCCTCTGGCTCGGCGTCATGCCTCATCTCGAACTGAGCAAACAAATGCCGCTGGAAGGGATCAGCCCCCTCCTCATCGTCCTCGGCGCCGCCGCATTCCTTCGCGAGCGCCTCAACTGGCGCGGCTGGGCCGGCGTCGGCCTCACCTGCGTCGGCGTCTTCCTCGTCTCGGCGAGTTAGGGCCTTGCCCTAACGCGCAGTTACGCGCATCCTCTTCCCATGCGCCCGACGTGCCTCCTGATCGCCCTCCTCTTCCTCGCCTTCCTCCCGGCCAGGGCTGGTCATTCCCCTCCAAAAATCCTCCTGCGCGTCCATGTCCAGACGACGGATCCCGGCCAGTCGGCCCAGGAAGCCACCACCATCACCATCCCGCCCAACGGCGAACAAATCCAGGTCCGCACCCTGCCCGAACTCACCGAACAGGAAATCATCGGCGTCCAGCAGGACGCCTCGGGCTCCGTCCGCCTCCAATTCAACCACACCGGCCAGGTCGACTTGAGCGCCGTCACCGCCCAGAACCAGGGTCGCATCCTCGTCGTCCTCATCGACGGCTACGTCATCTACGCCCCCGTCATCGACGAGCAGATCACCAACGGCGAACTCGACATCCCCCGCCGGTTCGGCCCCCAGCTCGTCCAGCTCTTGCAGGAAGTCGCCCGCGAAAACCTCAAACAGGCCGCGCGCACGTAAGCATAGTCAGCCGTCGTACCCTCTTCTGTAACGGACCGTCGCCTCATTCCAATTCGGAGCCATTGGATTTGGAATCGAGCCTGAGCAGATGGGGCTTATATCACGGTACGCCGCTGATCAATCATTGGCGATGATGGTCAGGTTGGGATCGGCGTCGCGTAGCGCCGGATCGTCCGTGACCACGACGGTGGTGCCTGGTGAGACAAGGTCGTAAAGCTTTTCGGCAAAACCGGGAGCAATCCGCAAACGCCTGCTGAGTTCTTCGGCGGTCAGGCTCGAACTCTGTGAACCCATCGTGACCTCCAGCCACCGAAGGGCGTTGCGTCCGGGCACCCAGAGACCGGGCCTGTTTGTCGTGCCCTCAAGCAAGGTGAAAACATGTTCACCCTGCGAACGTGAGCCGCGAATTTCGATGGCTCCGCGTCCAATCAGGATGCCGTTGCGGTAAGCGTAAAGTTTTTGGTCCGCTGTGCTGATGAGGAGGGTCACCGGTCCCGTGCTGCTACGTTCGGGCATCCATTGAAATTGATTCTTGGCCAGTGGCGGCAGCGTGGTTGCGGAGAGGTCCTTGGGCGCGAGCGCCAATCCAGGGCTGGCAGTGAAGTCAGCGCGAGGCGATTTTTCGTCCGCGATGATGACCGTTCCCCCCATCTTGGTGACCGTGAAAAGACGTTTGGAAAAATCGAAAGGCAGACGGATGCAACCTTTGCTGGCCGGGTAACCAGGAAGGGTGCCGGCATGCAGGGCGATCCCGGTCCACGTCAGCCGCTGCATGTAGGGCATGGGGGCGTTGTTGTAGATGTTGGAGTAGTGCTCCTCCTTTTTTTGAAGGATTTCGAAAACACCGGTGGGAGTCGCCTTGCCTCCGGCACCCGTGCTGACCGTGGAACGGGCAATCTGAATTCCATTCCGATAAACGACCATGACCTGACGTGGCAGGCTGACCACGATCACCACCGGGCCGCGAGGAGAGACTTCCGGCTTCCAATAATACTCGCCCGGTTTCAGCGGGCCGCTTGCCTTGTTGGTTTCAACGCCAACTGTGTGCCCCAGCAGAAAGATCGGCGCGGCAAAAAACAACAAACCCAGGATGAGAGGCCAGCGCGGTATTTTCATTTGCTCGGTGTGTAGGGGGTGATCTTCGTGCCCTGCAAGCCAAGGCCGGCCATCAACCCCTTCTGGCTGAAAATGAAGGCGTAGATGTCTTTTTTGAGCGTCGTACTAGACATGCTTTTTGCTGTTCCGGCGTCAACCACCACGATGCTCGGGCCGACGCCTATTTCCCACCCGCCGCTTTTATGCAGATATGCAAGCGCCTTGTGGTTCATGAAGAACAGGACGTAGCCGAATTTCTGGACGCCGGCCTGCAACCCATAGGAGACGGCGGAAGTTTGGTAATAACTAATCGTCACACCATTGCTCATGAGAACACCATCCCCACCCTGTGCGCCAAATATGAAACCCGCCTTGACGATGGTGGGAAATACGAGCATGGCGCTGGATTGATTGGCAATTTCAACCGCCTTCGGATTTTTGGCGTAGAGTTCATGCAAGGCTCGCCGCGCGTCCCGATCCAGCTCGTAAGCCGTGGCTGCGTGGAGAGAAGTCGAGAGCCATGCGAGGATGCTCAGGGGTAGTAGAATAGTGCTGACGAGGGTGTTGAATTTCATGGTTATCAATTCCTGACGAAGCCATTGAGACATGCCGCCGTACGATCTAGTAGAAACTCTGGTTGTTGCGTTTAACGTTTATTTTCCCGTGGTAATGGCGCGAGACGAAAATGAAGTAACTGACGGACATGATGAAAGCGACGGGCCACCAGACGGCGGCAAGGAGCAGGCTGTCAGGACTGGCGGCGACGGTATAGGCGGTCAGGGAGTTCTCGGGAGCCAGGGTCGAGTAGAGCATGACGGGAAAGATGGTCGCGGCTCCGGTGGCCAGCATTCCCACGATCAGCAAGTTCGAGCCGATGAAGGCGCGCATTTCGTGTTGATTTCGAAGCCCCGAGGCAAGGACGCAGGAGGAAACGATGATGACGACGATTCCAAGCCAGCAGACCGGATTTCTGATTTCATTGCCGGAAAGATCGGGTCGAACGATCCATGTTTCGAGAGAGATGATGATCAGGAGCGGAGCGACCAAGGCCCAGAGCCATTTTGCATAGGAGGCGCTACGGTCACGGACGGGGCCCTCGGTTTTCAGCGTGAGGTAGGTTGCGCCGTGGGCGGCCAGCATGATGGTGGCAAAGATCGCGATGGAAACCGTGTACCAGTCGAGGAGGCCGACATTTCCGCGAACCTTGAAGTCGGTGAAAAAGGGCATGGAGAAATTGCCGTGCGCATCGAGTGGTACGCCCCGGGCGAGGTTGCCCCCGGCGGCGCCGAAAAGAATCGCCAGCAAAAAACTGGAGACGACGAACACAAAATCCCAGAAGCCCTGCCAGAGTCGGTCGTTAATATGGCCGCCGACTTCCAGGGCCATTCCGCGTAAGATCAGGCACCACAAAATCAAAAAAAGCGCCAGATAATATCCGGCAAAGGAGGAGGCCAACAGTCTCGGAAAAACCGCCATCACGGTGCCGCCAAAAGCGACCAGCCACACTTCGTGCCACGACCAGAGGGGGCCGATGGCCGCGACGACCTGGCGGCGTTCCTCAGGAGTCCTGGCGACGAGCCAATGGAGCATGCCTGCGCCGAAATTACGCCCATCCAAAACCACATAGGTGATGAGCATGAAACTGACGATGCCGTACCAGGTCGTGATCATAGTGCGGGTTCCTCTCCAATGCCGGGCGCACAGCCATCATCCGGGCCATGCCCGATCTCCCGTCCGACGAGATAAAGAAAAAGGAGGCCGAGAATGAAATAGAGGCCGGTAAAACCGATGAGGGTAAAGATGGTATCGCCGTTACTGACCACTTTGCTGTAGCCATCCCTGGTGTGGAAGAGGCCGTAGATAAGCCACGGTTGGCGGCCGAGTTCGGTCGTCATCCAGCCCAGCGTGTTCGCGATATAGGGAAAGGGAAAGGCAAGCATGAGCACCCAGAGCAACCACGGGTTGGATTCGAGGGTGCCGCGCCAATTCTCGAACGTCGCGTAGCCCATGATCAAAATGAAGATCGTGCCGAGTGTGATCATCAGATGGAATGCGTAGTAGAGAAGCTCGATGTTATCGGGCCATTCGTCCTCGGGGTATTCATTCAAGCCGTGCACATAGCTCTGAAAAGTGCCGTAGGCGAGGAAGCTAAGCGCGCCTGGCACCTCGATGGGATTATCGAGACGCCGTTCCTTGACGTTCGGCTGGCCGATGACACTTACTCCCGCCATATCACCGCCGACAAATTTCCCCTCCATGGCGGCAAGAGTCACGGGCTGGTGGTCGCCCACCATTTTCGCCTGCTGGTCTCCGGTCGGAAAAGCGACGATCAGGGAGGCAATCAATCCAACAAGGGTTCCTCCGCGCAGATAGAGCCGGGTTTGGGCTAGGTGCAGGCCGCGCAAGCTGTAGAAGGCTCCCAAGGCGGCAACGACGAAAGAGCCGGTCACCACGGCGGCTGTCTGGTTATGAGCGAATTGGACCAAGGCCCACGGATTCAGAAGATAGGCGCTGAGGCTGGCGATGCCAAGCGAGCCGTCCGGGGCTACCGAATAACCGGTGGGATACTGCATGAAGGCGTTTGTTACCAAGATGAAGTAGCTCGAGAGCCAACTGCCGGTGGCTACGGCTATCGCGGCCAGAAAGTGATTGCGCGGCCCCAAGCGTTTCTCGCCCCAAATCAAAGCGCCAACGAACGCGCTTTCCAGGAAAAAGGCGAACATGCCTTCCATCCCCAGCGTCTGCCCAATCACTCCACCCGAATACCGGGTGAAGTCGGCCCAATTGGTTCCAAACTGAAACTCCATGGGTATGCCGGTGACAACACCGACGCCAAAATTAAGGCCGAAAATCTTCGCCCAAAAACGGGCGGCCTGATTGTATTTTTCCTCGCCCGTCCGGAGCGCCCGCCACTTCCACCAGACGATGAACCAGGCCAGCCCCATCGTCAGTTGCGGGAACAAATAGTGGTAGGTGATCGTAAAGGCAAACTGGAGCCGGTGCCAAAAAGCGGCGTCGGAGAATATGGAGTTCATGCCTCGGTGTTCTTAAAACCTACGGATGCTTGAATTGAACCAACACGATCATGACTGAAAAAGATATTCCGTCACCGCAAGATTTTAGATCGGTTTATCCAATACGATCAGAATTCAAAGGACGGTCGCCCCGAAGAAGAGTGGAAATTCTCTCAGGCGACTGTGAAGGCATTCAACCTATAATTTTTACTCGGATGGGGAAGGCTGTTCTGTAGCTTCGGCCGATTCGGCGGGCTCGCCGGGCGCGGCAGGCTCGGCGGGCTTGTTTCCCGTGAGCTTTTCCATGGCATAAAAGCTGACCGGGACGAGGAAGATCGCAATAAAGGAGGAGAACACCATGCCCCCGACCACAGTCGTGCCGAGAATATGCCGCGACACCATGCCCGCACCGAGTGCGATCAGGAGCGGCACGCAACCGAGAATAAACGCAAACGAGGTCATCAAAATCGGGCGCAGGCGAAGGCGCGCTCCTTCCAGCGAGGCTTCCAGCAAGGGTTTGCCCTTCATGTGTTCGGCGCGTGAGAACTCAACGATCAGAATCGCGTTCTTGGCCGCCAGACCGATCAGCATGATGAGGCCGATTTGCGCATAGGCGTTATTTTCGAGTGCGCGCGCCCACAGGGCCAGAAACGCGCCGAGGACGGCAACGGGCAGGCTGAGCAAAACACTGAACGGCAGCGACCAGCTTTCATAGAGTGCCGCGAGAATGAGAAAAACAAAGAGGAGCGACAACGCGAAAATGGCCGCTGGGGGAACGCCTTGGGCAGCCTGCTGTTCCTGGAAGGACATGCCCATGTAGGAGAATCCCATTTCGGGCGGCATCGTTTCGTGGAAGACCTCCTCCAAAGCCTTCATGACTTGGGCGTCGCTATAACCACCCTTGGCGAAGGCATTGATCTGGGCCGAGCGGTAGAGGTTGAAGCGTTGTGTGAATTCGGGGCCGGAAGTATCCCGAATGCTGGTAAGCGCACCGAGTGACACCGCCTCGCCGGAATTATTGCGCACGTAAAATTGGGCGAGATCCTTGCCCTGGGTGCGGAATGCGCCCTCCGCCTGGACATAGACCTGCCACTGACGTCCGAAGCGATTGAAATAGTTGATGAAAGCGCCGCCCATGAAGGTCTGGATGGTCTGGTAAACGCTGGAGAGTTCCACCCCCTGCTTGAGCACACGGTCCTTGTCCACGTTCACGTACCGCTGGGGAATGTCAGCGTTGAAGGGGCTTTGCACCATGGCGATTTCGGGCCGTTTCTTGGCTGCGGCGATGAACTTTTCCATGTTGTCTTCGAGGAACTGGACGTCCTTGCCCGCACGGTCCTGCAGAACCATGGTCACGCCGCCGGCGGTGCCGATGCCGGGAATGGGCGGCGGCGGAAAAGCAAAGCCGGTGCATTCCGGGAGCGACCGAATCCGTTCATTGAGATGAGTGAAAACGGCAATCGCATTTTCAGTCTTGAGATTATCCAGGGTGTAACGCTCGTCCCACGGCTTGAGCGTGATGAAGAAAAATCCGCTGTAGGTGTTTTGCACCGCGCTGATCAAATTGTAGCCGACGATCGTGGTGCAACTCGCGACGCCGGGGACTTTGTCGACCATGTCCTCGACCTTTTTACAAACTTCATCCGTGCGCTGGAGCGAGGCGGCGGGCGGCAGCATGATGACGGCATAGGCGTAGCCCTGGTCTTCCTGGTTGACGAAGCCGGGCGCCAGATGCTTGTTGCTCCACCAGATGCCGACAACCGCCACGATCACAATGAACGCCGCGATCGACATCCGGCGGATGAGCAGGGAACAGACGCTGACATAAGCAGTCGTCGCCGCGCCAAAAACGCGATTGAACCAACGGAAGAACATCCCAAGCGGGCCCCGGCTTTCGGTGCGCGGACGCAGCAGCATCGCGCAGAGGGCGGGGCTGAGCGTCAGGGCGTTGAAGGCCGAGATCAACACCGAGATCGCAATCGTCACAGCGAACTGCTGGTAGAGGCGGCCCGTGATGCCGGGAATGAAGATGGTCGGGACGAAGACCGCAGAGAGGATCAAGGCAATCGCGACAACAGGGCCGGAAACTTCGTGCATGGCCTTGAGCGCCGCGTCCTTCGGGGAAAGTCCCTTCTCGATATGGTGCTCGACCGCCTCGACCACGACAATGGCGTCATCGACCACGAGGCCGATCGCCAACACGAGGCCGAAGAGCGAAAGCGTGTTGATCGAAAACCCGAACATCGGGAAAAAGGCGAACGTGCCGATAAGCGAGACGGGTACCGCGAGGAGCGGGATGAGCGTCGCCCGCCACCCCTGGAGAAAGATATAGACGACCAGGACGACCAGGATCAGGGCTTCGAAAAGCGTATGCTCAATGTCTTTCATGCCTGCGCTCACAGCCAGCGTGGTATCGAGCGCGATGTCGCATTCCATATCCGGCGGGAACCGCTTCCTCAAATCATTCATGAGTTTCTTGGCCCCGTTGGCCGCGTCCAGCGCGTTCGTGCCGGGTAGCTGGTAAAGGGCCAGAATCGCCGCCGGTTTGCCCTTGAAACGGCCGATCATGTTGTAGGTCTGGGCGCCGAGTTCGACCCGGGCCACGTCACTGACCCGGACGACCGAGCCATCCGAATTGGCGCGAACGATGATATTGCCAAAGTCGGCCTCCGTGGAGAGCCTGCCCTGCGCGCGCACCGCGTAGGTGAATTCCTGTCCCGGCGGGACCGGCTCCGCGCCGATCTGGCCGGCCGGGTTGACGGTGTTCTGCTTCTGGACGGCCGAGATGATTTCGGGAACCGTGATGTTGCGCCGGGCCAGCACGTCGGGATTGACCCAGAGGCGCATCGCGTATTGCCCCGCGCCGAAGATGGTCACGCTCGCAATTCCGGGAACGCGGGTCAGCGCGTCGTTCAGGTTGATATAGGCGTAGTTCGCCAGAAAGATGTTGTCGTAGGTGCCGCCGGGCGAGTAGAGGGCGAAGAGCATCATCGGCGCCGAGGTCGATTTTTGCACCGTGACGCCATAGTTGTTCACCTGCGAAGGCAGCTGCGACGCGGCCTGCGAGGAACGCATTTGCGCCAGGATCTGGTCGATGTTCGGGTCGGTCTTGATGTCGAAATTCACCGTCAGGCACGACTGGCCGCTGTTGGCGTTGACCGAATACATGTAATTCATGTTGTCGACGCCGCTCATCTGCTGCTCGATGGGTGTGGCCACCGATTGCTCCACCGTCAGCGCATCGGCGCCGGTGTAGGTCGACTTTACCTGGACTTCCGGCGGAACGATGTTCGGAAACTGCGCGATGGGCAACTCCAGCATCGCCACCAGGCCGAGGATCACCGTGACGATGGCGATGACGATGGCGACTATCGGCCGGTTGATGAAAAACGAGGCCATGCGAGCTTACGGTGTGGCTGGCGTGACGGGAGCGGAGTTCGTGGACGGAGCCGCCGTGTCGGGCGCGTAGGGCTCGGGCGTGACGGGCTCGCCCGGCTGACATTTCTGGATGCCTTCGACCACAACGTGTTCGCCCGATTCAAGGCCGCTGGTGACGATCCAGGAGGAGCCTACCTGCTGGCCGAGCGTGACGTTGCGGATTTCGACGATATTACCGGGCTTGATGACCACCACCTGGTTGATGCCCTGCAATTCATTGACGCACCGTTGAGGGATGAGCACGGCATTGGATATATTCTGGGTCACGGCACGCACCTTCGCATACATGCCGGGACGCAGGATGTTGTCGGGATTCGGAAACAAGGCGTAAACACTGATCGCGCCTGTCGAGGTCTGGACCTGCCGGTTGACGTACTCAAAGCGCCCCTTTTTCGGATAGGCCGTACCGTCGGCGAACAGGAGTTCCATGCGCTCCGGACGTTCATTCTGCGGTATGAGCATGGCTTTCGCGATCTGTTCGGTGTTATCGAGATAAAATTGCTCCGTCACCGTGAAGACCGCCTCGATGGGATCGAGCGCGGAGATCGTCGTCAACTGCACGCTCGGGCTGATCAGATCGCCCACCTGGGCCATCGCTTTGCCCGCGATCCCGGTGATCGGAGCGGTGATATTGGTGTAGCCCAGTTCGATCTGCGCGGAGGTCACCGAGGCTTGGGCGGCATCCACATCCGCCTGGGCCGATTGGACGGTCTGGACCTCGTTCTGGTATTCCTGTTGGCTGACCGCTCCGCTTTTGACCAGGCTGGCGTAACGGGCCAGGTCCTGCTGGGTGCGCGTGAGCTGGGACTGGCTGTTCTGAAGCGTCGCGTTGGCCTTGTCGAGATTGGCCTGGAACGGCTTCGGATCGATCTCGAAGAGCAAATCGCCTTCCTTGACCTGCGAGCCTTCGTTGTAATTCTTCTTCAACAGATAGCCGGAGATTTGCGCGTGAATCTGCGAATTGGTTGAACCCTCCAGCGTCGCGATCGCTTCACTGAAGATCGGAATGTCGGCCTTTTCGGCCGTGGTCACCAGAACGACGGGGGGAGTCGGCGCAGCCGGCTCCTCTTTTTTGCCACAACCCACCAGGATCAGCGCGGAAATCAAAATTCCGGCAAAAGATTTTATGTGAGAGCGTTTCATAGATGAGTGAAAGTCGACACTACAACGTAGAGATGAAAAGGGAAAGATCAGCGTAACGCAGGCGCAGCGCATTGACTTGTTCGTCCACGAGCGGGCTTTCGGATGTTCCGGTTGGCCGTTAAGGTTCCTTTGATGAGGAGTCTGCTCCTGGTGCGGGCGCATATTCAACCTTTACGTGAGGCGATAAAAAACGGCCTCAAGAGTTCGCCCAGCCCCAAATCCCGGCTGATCGCGGCGAAAACCGCGTAGCCGAGAAATACAAGCCTGGTCAGGACTGGTGCCGAAGCTCTTGGTAAAGATTCCTGAAATCCTCATTGGGCTTGCCCGTCTCATCCGAAAGCTCGGGACGAATCCGAAGCACGATAAACATCTCAAGCTCGCCTTTGCGCTTGGTTGCAATTTTACCCCGGGGTTCGAATTCAAAAAAGTCCCGCGCAATTTCATGGGTGGCTTGGGAAACGTTCACCTGGCCTGGCAAGCCGGAGGACTCCATCCGAGACGCGGTATTGACGGTATCGCCCCAGATGTCGTAAGCGAATTTTTTATTTCCGATGACCCCACCCATGATGGAACCGGTATGGATGCCCATGCGCATCGCCCAAAAATGCCGCCCCTCGCGTCCACGCAACTTTTTCTCCGCTTCGATATAGGCCTGCATTTCCAACGCCACAAGAATGCAATCCACCGCATGGGTGGGGGAAGCTACGGGAATGCCTGCGGCAAACATGTAACTATCGCCGATGGTCTTTAGCTTCTCGATTCCGTGCCGGGCGATGATGTCGTCGAAGCCGCAAAAACAGGAGTCGAGTTCATGTACGAGTTCAGAGGGAGAGAGCGATTCGGCGATCTTGGTAAAGTCTACGAAGTCCGTAAAGGCTACGGTAACGGAATTGAAAGCGCGGGCTTCGACTTTGCCGTGCTTTTTTAATTCATCGGCAATGTCCAAAGGCAGGACATTAAGGAGCAATTGTTCCGTCTTCTCTTTTTCACGCCCAAGTTCCTCCGTGCGGAGGGCGACGCGCTCCTCAAGTTCCGTATTGAGAGAAGCCATCGCCTCCATGTCGGCCTTCCGCGCCGTGATGTTGCGGGCGATGGCGTTGATCTGCGTCACGCGGCCCTTCTCATCTTTGACGGGAACAAGCGCGGTTTCGAACCAGGCCATACCCGAAGGCGTCGGCATCAACAGATCGAAGGCAACCGGGGCGTTCGACTCCGCGCACTGGCGGTAATTGCTCAGGCAACGGTCGGCGATTTCCTTCGGGAAGCAGTCGTTCGGCTCCTTGCCAACAAAATGTTCCAGCTTGAGTCCCAGGGCCTCCCCGACGGCATTCAGCGAGTTATAGCGGAAGGAACCGTCCGGCTCAACGGAGACCCCGTAGATGAGATCACTGCTGTTGCTCACGATCTGTTGCAAATGGTGTTCGCTTTGGCGCAGCTTTCGTTCCGCCTCCAGGATCTGGTCCTGCTCGTAAAGCACCAGGCTTTGCCGCGCCGCCGCGAGGACCATCATGGTTACCGCTCCGATGTCGATAACCACACGGACGGCGTGCTTGAAGTGATAGTTTCCAAAGACAAGCGCGACGCAGGCGCCAAGGACCAGGAGCAGCGGGAGCAACCTCTGCACGCGGAGGGACCATTGCGAGTAGGCTGGGTTGGCGGAATAGAGGGTCCGCCATTTGCCGAGGCCCGCCCCCAACATCAGCGCGTAAACCGAGAACCAATAACCGATTGGTATCGCGTCCATGTCTTGCCCCAACAGGGTGCGCAGATTCCAATTGAGCCAGCAGAAGGCCCAGCCCGCCAAACCGACAAGGGTCAGCACGCTGCCAAAACCAAGGCTTATCCTCCGCGTCAGGATGGTCAGAATGCAGACTCCCAGCGTGGTGAGATAGAGAACCGGGTAGAGGACGGCGGCCACATTCGCCAGGACGGAGGCGTTCCCCCAGAGCGGAAGATAAAGCGCCAAGGTCAGGGTCAGCGCCATCACGACGATGCCGACGAGGTCGAGAAGGACGGCTCGGGTCTCGCCCTTCGTCAACCCTTTCAGCAAAACGGAGAGGAGGCCGATGGTGAGACAGAGGGACAGGCTCAGGTAAAACAGGTCGCTCGGGGCGGGGAAAGGATTCCACCCGATCGCCATCTGAATGTCCCAGGAAATCTGGCCGATAGTGTAGATGAACCACCCCAGAAAAAACCAATGGCGGGCCCGGCGGTCTTCCCTGGCGGCCTCGCGACGACCGAGGAGAGTGAGCAGCGAGGCGAGGAAGCAGTCGGTGGTCCAGCGTGCGTTATCCAAAACCCGAATGAGCGCAATATTGGCAGTAAAATGCTGGTCGATGGCGGTGCCGAGGATATACAACGCACCTATGCCAAAAACCAAGGCTTCCCGACGATAACGAAGCAGGATGGTATTCATCTGTAAGTTCCCGTGAGCCGTTCGTCAACGAGCGGGCTTCCGGATGTCTCGGTTGGCCGTTAAGATTTCTTTGATGAGGAGTCTGCTCCTGGTGCAGGCGCACATTCAACCTTTACCCGGGGTGACGTGAAAAACAGCTTCAACAATTCGCCCGGCCCCAAATGCCGGCTGATCGCGGCGAAAACCGCGTACCCGAGAAATGCAACACCAGCGCAGCCCACTTTCGCGCAGAACTCATACCCATCCCTCTCATGACCAGCGGTAAGAAAAGCCGGCCGGAATGTTCCTTCCTTGTGGACCAATTCAAGGACCTTCTCCAAATAGAGAAAAACGAGTGCGAGGGTCGTGTAGACAAAGGCATCATAAATAACTTTCAGCAACGGCGCGGCCGAACGAAAGGGTCTGGATAGAGGACTGCTCTCGATGACAAGAACCGCCTTGGCCGCGATAAGAGCGCCGACGATGGCGGCTCCGGAGCTATAGAAACCGATATGGTAATGAGCGAGGATCAGCTTCTTCAGAATGATAAAAATACTGAAATAAAATAAAAAATAGAAAAACAACACGACAAGCGCTTTGGCCTCCCCCTTCAACCAGTGCATCGTTTTCATGGGTTGAAGTTGATTTCGGCGCTTGGGTTTCGCCTCCTCCATGTTCCTGGAGGGCCGGATGAGGTTGGATTAAAATTAAAACCAAAATGATGATTAAGGACCGCTGAAGCGTGCTCAAAAATTATGGTAATCCAACCAACTTGCAAACGCGAGACGCTTGTTTGAGATGGGGATCGTTCTCAAAAAAAAATCGCCCAAGGTTTCATTTGCAATAATCATTATTTGTGTGAACATTTTTTAATCTTATGCGCACCTTTTCAAAGTTATTTCCTCTCTTCCTTGTCATGGGTCTGGGCGTGGCTCTCGTCGGTTGTGCGTCCGTCAGCGTCAAAAGTCTCGACGCCGGAGGCACGTCTTTCCCTCCCGCCATGAAGCCCGCGGTGATCTACGTGCTGCCCTTTGACACGAGCTACGGCGAGTTCAACGTCGACCGCCAGGGCGCCGACCTGGCCGATTTCAAGCAGAACCTCCAGCAAATGTTGTCCGCCGCGCTGACTGCGGAAATTCCCGAGCACCTCGTCCCGGCCCAGGCAGTTAACTCCCTACCCGGCCAAAGCAACGCCTGGGTTGTTTGCGGAAGATTCATCCGGGTCAACCAGGGAAGCCGGCTGTTGCGCAGCACGGTTGGGTTCGGCGCGGGCGGCACAAAAATGGAAACCCAGGTGTTCGTCTACAACCTGGCCGATAACGCAACCGCGCCGTTCCTCACCTTTCAAACCACCGGAGGAAGCGGCGCGTCGCCCGGCATGATTTCCGCGGGTCCAGTAGGTGCGGCGGTCGGTGCGGTCGGTGGCGCAGCCAAGGGTGTCACGGATGACACCGAGCGCACCTCGCGTGCGATCACCGCCACGCTGTCCGACTATATGTACAAGCAGGGCTGGATTTCAAAGGAGCAGAGGCTGACTCCCAAGATGTCCGAATAGTCGATCCGCAAAACCAATCCTGTCCACGGCGGGAGAAATATGATGCTCAAACACCTTCAAAGTTCCTTCGCTTCGATCGCCATCCTCGGCATCGTCTGCGGCCCAATCCCCCTTGTGGCGCAGTCCGCAGACTCCAACCTTTCCGACGGGCAACTCGATACGCTGCTCGCACCCATCGCGCTTTATCCCGATCCATTGCTGGCGCAGATTCTGCCCGCATCCACCTCGCCGGGCGATGTTGTCATGGCCGCGCGTTATGTGGCGGCAAAAAAGGACCCGGATAAAATCGATGCGCAGCCATGGGAGGAAAGTGTCAAAGCGCTCGCGCGCTATCCGGAGGTCCTCCAGATGATGGACGAAAAGCTCGATTGGACCACAGAACTCGGCCAGGCCTTCATCGCCCAGCCGGATGATGTTTTCAACTCGATCCAGCGGCTCCGGGCCAAAGCTCAGTCCGTGGGTAACCTGAAGGACACTCCGCAGCAGGTGATCGTGATCGAAAAGGAAATCATCAAGATCATGCCCGCCGATCCGCAGATCATCTACGTGCCCCAATACCAGCCCCAGGTCGTCTATGTTCAGCAACCGCCCACCGTCGTCGCGCCGATCATCACCTTTGGAGCCGGCTTCGCCCTGGGATTCTGGATCCACAACGAATTGAATTGGTACAACCGCAACATCTACTACCACAATTATGGGTGGAACAGCCACTACCATGGCGGCGGCAACTATTACGGCGGCGGCAACACGACCATTAACAATAATAACAACATCAACATCGGTAACGGCAACGGGAATGGAAATCGGCCCGGTAACGGCAACGGGAACAACGGCTCGGTCTGGAAACCGCAAACCCGCCCGAAGCCGGAACAACTGCCTGCTTATGGCAATAACGGAAACCGGCCCGGCAATGGAAATAACGGAAATGGGCCGAACAATGGCAACGGGCGGCCAGGCAACGGAACCTCACCCGGCAAACCGACCCAACTCCCTGCCAATGGCAATAACCGACCAACGGGCAATGGCTCGCAACAAAAGCCTTCCACTCTGCCAGCCAAGCCCCAGGCCAATCCAGGCCAGGGAGGCCAGCAACGTCCAACGACACGGCCCGCGCAACCCTCCACCCGCCCCAGCCCGACACAAACTCCCAGCCCCTCGCGTGAAGGAACCAAGTCGCGTCCTGCCACCGGCAACCAACCCGCATCCGCTAATCGCCCCGCTTCCGGCAACAACGCGGGTGGCGGCGGCGGGCGTCTTCAGCGCTGATCCAATAATTTGACGGCCCCTTTCCCCAAGGGCCATCGACCACCAATCCCAAAAAACAACAGTTTGGGCGAGAAGTTGAGTTTTTTTACGATACGGCTCGAAATCCAAAACAGTAGGCGAGCCTACTATGTAAAAAAGGCCGGTGTAAGCGGCGATCTGTTCCAAACTTGGACATTCTCGGTTAAACGAATCGAAAAGGAATGAAAGTTGGCTCCTGCAAAAGCGCCACCGTGCCTGCGGCGCCGCGGCGGTGTGGGGTCTGGACCATTCCGGTACTCTTGCCACGGTCATAGACCGCCGCTACAAACCGAGCCACCTATTGCCTTTACATCCAGGGCAAATCGCACAAAATCTCCCGCTTCCCTCATGTCGTTGAAAACTCCACTTCGATTCGGCCTGCCCAAAGGCAGCCTCGAGCAATCGACCACCGAACTGCTCGCCCGCGCCGGCTTCAAGGTCCAATCCTCCAGCCGCGGCTACAAACCCTACGTCAACGACCACGAACTCGACGCCCGCCTCGTCCGTCCCCAGGAAATCGGCCGCTACGTCGCCCAGGGCTTCCTCGACTTCGGCATCACCGGCAAGGACTGGATCGAGGAAAGCGGCCACAAGGTCGAAGTCATGTGCGACCTCGCCTACAGCAAAGCCACCGCGCTCCCCGCCCGCTGGGTCATCGCCGTCCCCGAAGATTCCCCCATCCGCGGCGTCAAGGACCTCCAGGGCAAACGCATCGCCACCGAACTCGTCGAGACCACCCGGCGCTACCTTGCCGGGCGCAACGTCACCGCCGAAATCGAGTTCTCCTGGGGCGCCACCGAAGTCAAAGTCCCCGAACTCGTCGACGCCATTGTCGACCTCACCGAAACCGGCTCCTCCCTCCGCGCCAACAAACTCCGCATCGTCGAAACCGTCGTCGAAAGCTATCCCCAGCTCATCGTCAACGAGGCCGTCTACGCCGACCCCGCCAAGCGCAAAAAGCTCGAAAACCTCAAACTCCTCCTCATCGGCGCCCTGAATGCCCGCGAAAAAGTCGGCCTCAAAATGAACGTCCCAAAAAGCGTCCTCGAAAAACTCTCCGCCTCGCTCCCCGCCCTGCGCAACCCCACCATTGCTCCTCTGGCCGACCCCGCCTGGACCGCCGTCGAAATCATCATCGACGAGGCCGTCGTCCGCGACCTCATCCCCCGCTTGAAGGAACTCGGCGCCGAGGGAATTATCGAATATCCGCTGAATAAGGTTGTCTATTAAGCCCAACCCCTTTACAACCACCGACTCCACTTTCTATGGGTTCAATCAAAAAACGCCGCAAAGCCAAAATCGCCAAACATAAGCGCCGCAAACGCATGAAGGCGAACCGGCACAAGAAGCGGTTGCGTTACAAAGCCTAGGTTTAGGGCGTATCTTCAAAATAGGTCATGGCCGCGCCGGGAGAGCTTTTGCCTTCTGGCGAGGAGACGCGTGAGGAGCATAGCCGAAGCTACGTGACGAGCGAGCGACGAAGCCGGAAGGCAAAAGAACCCCGGCCGAAGAGGAAAAAGGGTTGCTTGCCTCAAAGCGTCTGGCTGCGTTGGTCCTGCGGACGGCAGTAAAGCTTCGCCAAAGAAATACTGCCGTGCGCAGCACCTCCCTCCTTGCGCCTCGCCACAAGCCAAAATCGACTCGCAACGCAGCCTTGCCCTATTTTGAAGACACGCCCTAGATTTCAGGACGTGCCTCGAATCTCCCTGAATTACTCGCCGCGGCCGCGCCCGCGCCTGTTCCGGCTCGTCACCGTCTGCCTCGCAGCCTGCTCCCTCGCCGCAGCCCCCGCCGCCGACACTGCGGCAACCGCCGCCTCCGCCCCCCAGCCCGAAACCCGCCCGCCCGCCCACCTCACCGATGCCCAGGACCGCCTCGGCACCGGCCGTCTCAACCCCGCCGCCGACGCCCGCAGCCAGGCCAACGCCCTCTATGCCGAGGCGCTGCTTTTGCCCGACGGACCCGCCGCCGACCGCGACCAGGCCATGGATCTCTTTCGCCGCATCATCGCCCTCGATCCCTCCTTTGCCGACGCCCGCGTCAAGCTCGCCGACCTTCTCCTCCAATCCGGTCAATTCGACCTCGCCCTGGCCCAACTCCAAACCGCCGCCGCCGCCCACCCCGATTCGCTCCCCATCGAAGTCGACCTCGGCTACGCCCTGCGCCTCCGCGGCCAAAACGACGAAGCGCGCCGTTTATGCACCCGCGCCCTGACCCGCGATCCGACCCTGTCCCTCGCCATCCGCGTCCTCCTCGAGATCGCCGACGACCAGGACGACCTCGCCGGCGGCGTCCTTCACGTCGAAGACATCCTCCAGGCCGGCGGCTCCCACGTCCCCGCCTCCTCCTGGCTCGACCTCGCCCGCCTCTACATCGAAATCGCCGACGCCGACAAAGCCCCCCCTCCCAACGATGTCATCCTCAAAACCCGCCTCCCGATCCTGCAACAGGCCGCCGCCAAGTCCCCGCCCGACCCCGAAGCCCTCACCCTCCTCGCCGTCACCTACCGCGATCTCGACCGCAAAGCCGACGCCCTCAAAACATTCCGCCGCGCCGTCGCCCTCAACCCCGACGACATCGACAGCCTCCTCTCCTGCGCCAGCCTCGAGTCCGATCTCGGCCACATCGCCGATGCCATCAGGGACGACGAAAAAGTCTCCGCGCTCAGCCCCGACCTCCCCAATCTGCCCGGGATACTCGCAAGCCTCTACCTCAAGCTCGCCCTTTCCCAGCTCGAACAGAACGAAGTCAAGCCGGCCGGCCAAACCCTCGCCTCCGCCCAGACCCGTTTCCCCCAGTCGGCCCAGATTCGCTTCTACCAGGCCGTCCAGCACCGCTGCGAGAAAAACGATGACGCCGCCCTTGCCTCCCTCGCCCAGGCCCTCGCCCTCGCCACACCCTCCCAAGCCGATGCCATCAACCTCGATTATTATCGCCAAACCGCCGCCATCCTCAACATCACCGGACAAAAAACCGCCCTCGAAGCCCTCCTCCGCGAAGCCCTCGACCGCTATCCCGACAGCCCCGAATGGATGAACGAACTCGCCTATTTCTGGGCCGATCAGGGCCGCAACCTCCCCGAAGCCCTCGCCTTGAGCCGCCGCGCCGCCGCCCTCGATCCCGCCAACGGCCCCATCATCGACACCTGCGGCTGGGTCTATTTCCAGATGGGCCGCCCAAAAGATGCATTACCGTACTTGCAACGGGCCGCCCTTATGACCAACAATGACCCCGTGGTTTTACAACACGTTGGAGATGCCTGCTCGAAACTCGGCCTCACGCGCGAAGCGATCGCCGCGTGGAGCCGTGCCCTCGAAAAAGACCCCCGCAACGGCGATCTTGCCAACCGGATAGACGCCGCCCAGGCGCAAGCGAAAAATGCCCACCTACGCTCCGCGCCCAACCCCTGATTCCAAGCCCCGCCGCCTCCTGCTGCTCCTCACCGTCTGGCTGGGGCTCTGCTGCGGAATGGAACCCGTCTCCGCCCAATTTATTTTCAGGGACTACGGTCCCCATCCCCGACACACCCCTCCCGACGCCATCAAGGCCGAAGGAGCCCTCCTCATGCGCGCCGACACGGGCGAAGTCCTCTACGCCCGCAATCCCGACATGCGTCTCCTCCCGGCCAGCACGACCAAGCTCATGACCGCCCTCATCGTCTACGAAAAAAACAACAGAAACCTCGGCGGCAGCGTCACCATCGACGAAAGCGACCGCGCCGAGCCGAGCAACATCCCCGTCGTTCCCGGCGAAACCATCTCCGTCAACACCCTCTTCCACGCCCTCCTCATCGAATCGGCCAACGATTCGGCCCGCGTCCTCGGCCGCTACGTCGCCGGCAGCAACGAGGCCTTCGTGCGAATGATGAATGAACGCGCCCTCGCCATGGGCCTCTTCAACACCCATTTCGAAAATCCCAACGGTCTCCCCGCCCCCCGAGGCACCCACTTCACCAGTTGCGCCGACCTCATGCAGATCTTTCGCGCCGTCATCAAATATCCCGAACTCGCCCAGATTCTCAGCACCAAGGAATACGTTATCCGCACCGAATCGGGAACCCACTTCCTCCACAATCACAACCTCCTCCTCGGACGCTATCCCGGCATGGGCCCCGCCAAGACCGGCTGGACCGAGGCTTCCCGCCACACCTACGCCTGCGCCGTCACCCAAAACGGCCACACCCTTCTCCTCATCCTTCTCGACAGCCCCGACAAATGGGTCGATGCCCAAATCCTCTTCAACTGGGGCTTTGCCCAAATCGCCGCCCAACCCCCCGAAAATCCCGGAGTCGCGCCGTAGGCCCTACCACCGCCCCACAGCGGCCACGGCATTTCAAAATATCGTACACACATCGGGGTATTCGTTCCGGGCCATCCTGAAAGGATGGCAATCATACAGCCCAGGGTTGGTCCCGCCACGGCGGGGCCTACCCTGGGTAAGCGGCCAAGCGAACTACCCTGAAAGGGTTGGAGCATGGTTGCCCTCCCGGTTGTAGCGATTCAACCCTTACAGGGAAAAACACTCCAGGCATTCGGCTCATTCGTAGTGAGTCCACATCCGAAGAACTTTGACCGTCCGCTCGGCGGCATAGACCTGATACACGAGACGATGCTGGATGTTGATCCGACGCGAATAAGCCCCCGCCAAATCTCCCACCAGTTTTTCGTAGGGAGGCGGATTCTGAAAGGGATTCCTGGCGATGAGATCGAGAAGACGTTGGGCTTGCGATTTGAGATTCGAGGACGCGATCTTCCTGGCGTCCTTCTGGGCTTGCCTGGTGTAAACGACAGACCAACTCACCAGCCCGGTTTGGTGGAGGATTTGCCGAGCGGTTCGGCCATGCCTTTGCGGATCGAGTCGCGCATACCGGGAATCGAGATCAGGTAAAGCGTCTCCTGAATGCTGCGCCAATCATCCTCAGTCACCAGAACGGCATTGGCGCGCTTGCCCGTAATCTGGATCGGCTCGTGAGAAGCCGCAGCCTCGTCGAGAAGTTGATAGAGCCGGGATCGGGCTTGAGTGACCGGAAGCGAAGTCATCCCAAAAGCGTGCGTAAAAGCGTCCGCTTTGTCAAGCGGCACGGAGCTTTCCACCTACTCCACCGCCCGGCTCCCCGCGTCCTGCGGAAGCCGGATCAGAAATTCCGTCCCCTGCCCCGCCTGCGTTTCAAACGTGATCTTCCCCCGATGCGCCGCCACCACGTTATTCACGATCGCCAGCCCGAGCCCCGTCCCGCCCTTTTTCCCGTGCGTCACAAACGGATCGAAAATCCGGTCCCGGATCTCCGCCGGGATCCCCGGCCCGTTGTCCCTCACCGACAGGTACAAAATCGAGTCCCGCACCCACGCCCGCACGTCGATCCGCCCCCCCGGCTTCGAATTCAGCGCCTGCACCGCGTTCGACACCAGGTTCTGCAGCACCCGCTGCAACCGCATCGAATCGACCTCGATCTCCGCCGGCTCGTCCTCCACGCTGAACGTCGCCCCCACCGGACGAAACACATCCTCGTTGAACGCCACGAACTGCCGCATCAGCGTCGTCGTGTCCGTGTGCTCCAGATTCAGCTTCGTCTCCCCTCGCGAAAACTCCAGCAACTCCCCCGCCATCGCGATCAGCCGGTCGCATTGCACCTCCATCTTCGCGCAGCAATCCGCCGTCTCCGCGTCCGCGTGCGTCATCCGCAGCAGGTCGATCGACGAAAGAATCACCTGCACCGGACTCCGCAAATCATGCATCAGCGAACCCGCCATCTCCCCGATCAGCGACAGCTTCTCCTTCCTCACCACCTCGTCCACATACAAATCGTCCGTCCTCCGCAGCAGCGCCAGCACGTTCTGGAAAAGATGCAGCGTCACCGTCACCGGCTCCGTCAGCAGCGCCTGCAGCAGGTCCGCCGTCGGAATCCACGCGATCGAAGTCGCCTCCCGCGCCCGCGCGTCCGTGCTCCGTCCATGCCCGTCAAGAACCGCCACCTCTCCCAGGAAATCGCCCCCCCCGATCCGCGTCAGCACCTGCTCCCGGCCCGCCCCCGACGTCCTCATCACCTCCATCTCCCCCTCCAGCACCAGGCAAACCCCCTCCGCCGGGTCCCCCTCGTGGAAAAGATACTCTCCCGCCACAAGGTCCCGGTAAATCAAATGCGCCACCAGCCGTTCCCGCCCGCCGGGCGAAAACGCCTCCAGAAATCGGTTCGCTCGCGCATCCATATCTCCGCGCATCTTAAAGTTAATAGGCTCGCAAGTGCAATGAAATGCCTTGGCGCGGACCCGATATTCGCGCTAATCCTTGAAGACCAAACCCATCCCCGAAAGGACATCTATGCCCCAAGCCATCATGGAAACCAGCAAAGGCGTCATCCACCTCGAACTCTTCGACAAGGATGCCCCCAACACCGTCAAAAACTTCGTCACCCTCGCCAAAAAAGGCTTCTACGACGGACTCAAATTCCACCGCGTCATCAAAAACTTCATGATCCAGGGCGGATGCCCCCAGGGCACCGGCACCGGCGGCCCCGGCTACAACATCAAGTGCGAAATCAACCCCCAGAAACACACCCCCGGCACCCTCTCCATGGCCCACGCCGGCAAGGACACCGGCGGCAGCCAGTTCTTCATCACCCACGTCGCCACCCCCCACCTCGACGGCGTCCACACCGTCTTCGGACGCACCACCGACATGCCCGTCGTCAACGCCATCGTCCAGGGCGACAAAATCACCTCCGTCAAAATCGTCGATTAAGCCGTCCGATAATAATGGTAGGGACGGCGGTCCCTTGCCGTCCGATCCGTAAATAACCCCGGAGCAAGCTCCGGGGCATTTTGGGGTGGCCCGGACTACTTGTTGCCCGGGTGCGCGAGCGCGGCATCGCGATGCGCACAGGAGGTCACCGGAATCGGGGCATCGCCTGCCACCTCCTGTTCGCGTGGAATGTCTCCACGCGAATCCCGGCAACGACAGGCACGCCTGTCGTTGCCGGACCACCCGAGAGAGCCAAGCCGAAGCAAGCTTCGGGGAATTCAACCCAAGCGATTAAAATGGAAATCCCCGCCTCTGCCGGGGGACGCCGAAAGGTTGACAGCTCCGCGAGTCCCCTTGAGTCCCTTGTGCGTGAAGCGCCAGAAGCTCACGCGATGAGACAAGTTGCATCGGTAAGAGAGGCGAGGGCCGGAATCGAACCGGCGCATACAGCTTTTGCAGAGCCGCGCCTTACCACTTGGCTACCCCGCCGTTTCACCGCGAACACCCAACCTACCCGATCGCGCCAAAACACGCCAAGCAAAAGTTCCTCCGCCTCGCCCCTCGGCCTGGCGCAAATTTGAATATCGTGCACACACTGCGTCGGGTGGCCCGGCAACGACAGGCGTGCCTGTGTTGCCCGGGTCGTCCCGCCCAAGCGGGACGACAGGAAGCGATTTCCTCGGCGCACAAATTCCGATCATGTGCGCGATAAGTTAAATGCTAGCCGGTAACTCACCTGCTCCCGCCAACCCCGCAACCTTGCCATCCCACGCCCGCCTGCGCATACTGCACCCTCTTTTGCGCCCATGAAATTCTCCCTCCGCTGGCTCAGCCGCTACATCGACCTCGCCGTCCCCGTCCCCCAAATGCTCGACCGCCTCACCCTCTCCGGCGCCGAAGTCGAGCACGTCGCCTCCACCGGCGTCGACAGCCCCCTCGTCGTCGTCGCCCAGATACTCTCCTCCTCGCCCCACCCCAACGCCGACCGCCTCAGCATCTGCCAGGTCAACGACGGCGCCGCCACCCGCCAGATCGTCTGCGGCGCCAAAAACTACAAAGTCGGCGACAAAGTCCCCCTCGCTCTCCCCGGCGCCAAACTCCCCGGCGGTCTCCTCATCAAGGAATCCAAACTCCGCGGCGAACTCTCCCAGGGCATGCTCTGCTCCGCGAAGGAACTCGCCCTCGCCGCCGATGCCGAAGGCCTCCTCATCCTCCCCTCCGACGCCCCCGTCGGCAAAATCTTCGCCGACTACCAGCCCGGCGACACCCTCTTCGACCTCGAAATCACCTCCAACCGCCCCGACCTCCTCTCCTACCGCGGCCTCGCCCGCGAAATCGCCGCCATCGGCGCCGGCGCGCTCAAAGTCCTGCGGACGGCGGCAATATCCTTTCCAAAAACAGACCCCGTCTGGACCGCCCAACTCGGCGCCCCCGACCTCGGCCCTTATTACAGCGCCACCCACCTCACCAACGTCAAAGTCGGCCCCAGCCCCGCGTGGCTCCAGGAAGCCATCGCCTCCACCGGCCATCGCCCCATCAACAACGTCGTCGACATCACCAACTACGTCCTCTTCGAAACCGGCCAGCCCCTCCACGCCTTCGACGCCGCAAAACTCACCGGACGCGTCATCCAGGTCCGCCGCGCCAGCGCGGGCGAAAAACTCGAGGCCCTCGACGACAAAACCTACCAACTCCTCCCCGACGACCTCGTCATCGCCGACCCCACCGGCCCCATCGCCATCGCCGGCGTCATGGGCGGCAAACCGACCGGCGTCACCAACTCCACCACCGAAATCGTCCTCGAAGCCGCCTGGTTCCTCCCCGCCGCCGT
Source organism: Methylacidiphilales bacterium (assembly GCA_035948935.1). Classification (GTDB taxonomy): domain Bacteria; phylum Verrucomicrobiota; class Verrucomicrobiia; order Methylacidiphilales; family UBA1321; genus JABDGH01. Next base: position 72,337 of record DASZIP010000037.1, read on the forward strand.
CCGCCGCACCAGCCGCCGCCTCGGCCTCGTCTCCGACTCCTCCTACCGCTACGAACGCCGCGTCGACCCCGGCGCCCTCCTCCACGCCCGCGACGGCGCCCTCGCCCTCCTCCTCGAACTCACCGGCGCCTCCGTCTCCTCCGCCTCCGCCGTCGCCGGGGCGCCGCCGCCCGGCCCCGGCGCGATCAAACTTCGCTCGAAGAAAATCGACGGCCTCCTCGGCGTCCAGATCCCCTTCGACATCGTCGAGGAAAATTTGATGAAGCTCGGCTGCGAAAAACGCTCCGCCCTCATCGACGGCGAAATGATCTGGCAGCCCCCCTCCTTCCGCGCCGACCTCTCGCGCGAAATCGACCTCATCGAGGAACTCACCCGCCTCCACGGCCTCGACGCCGTCCCCCCCCGCCTCGTCACCGGACTCCATCCCGAAACCGACGCCGACCGCGCCCACGACCGCCTCCTCCGCCTCCGCCGCGCCCTCGCCCTCCGCGGCTGGGACGAATGCGTCACCGACGCCCTCATCGAACGCCGCTTCGCCGCCGCCGCCGACTCCGTCGAAATCGCCAACCCCCTCAGCGAACTTCAGACCCACCTCCGCCCCGCCCTCAAAACCTCCCTCCTCCAGGTCGCCGCCAAAAACCTCGCCCGCGGCGTCGCCCAACTCCGCCTCTTCGAAATCGGCCGCGTCTACCAAAAACGCGATCAATCGACCCACGAACCCCTCCGCCTCGCGCTCCTCGCCGCCGGCCTCGCCCACGACACCGCATGGTACCGGGGCGAACGCTCCGCCGATTACTTCGACCTCAGCGGAACAATCGATTTTCTTCTAAAAAATACAGGCATTAACGTTAAAGACATCGTCGAATCAGGCCAAATAACCTCATCCAACCTCAAAATTCACTCCATCAAAATCCCTCTCTACTACGCCGAAATCGCCCTCGACCCCTTCCTTGCCCGCAACCCCCAACCCGAACGCTACCAACCCGTTCCCGCCTTCCCCCCCGTCCGCCGCGACCTCGCCGTCGTCGTCCCCAAGTCGGTACCCCAAGCCCGGGTCGAGGCCGCCATCCGCGCAACGGCCGCCCCCAACCTCGAAAGCGTCCGCCTCTTCGACCTCTTCCTCGACCCCAAAGGCGAAAAAATCCCCCCCGACCACAAATCCCTCGCCTACGCCCTCACCTACCGCGCCCCCGACCGCACCCTCACCGAACGCGAAGTCAACGACGCCCACGACCTCCTCCGCAAAAAACTCGCCTCCGCCCTCTCCTGCACCTTCCGCGAATAACACCCTCCTTTTCCCCGCAAATAGGCTCGCCTGCGCCTCGTGCCATGCTAGCTTGAAAAAGCATGAGCGTGATCGAATCCATCCTCAAAGACCTGCAAGACCTCCCCACGCCCAAGCTCGTGGAAGTCGCCCGCTACGTCCACGGCCTCAATCCCAAGAGCCAGGAACGCCGTCGCGCCGCCTTGCTGGCCACCGCGGGATGCATGGCGGGCGAAGAGGGCGAGGACTTTGAGCGCGCCGTCAGGGCGGAAGCGGATCGGATCGATGGTGACTCCTGGTAAAAGCGTCTTGCTGGACACCAGCGTGGTCATTCGCCACTTCCGCGATGGCAACGCCCTGGCTTCGCACCTGGCTGCCTTCGAGGAACTTTACCTGCCGCAACCCGCCCTGGCCGAACTCTACGCGGGCGTGTTCCGTTCCGCCCGTCCCGAGAAAAACCTGCAACAAATCGAGCTCTTCCTTGAGGCCGTGGACGTGCTGCTCCCCGATGAATCGACGCCGGAGCTTTACGGACGCATCTCCGCGCAACTGGCCCAGGCGGGCGTTCCCATCCCGCAAAACGATATTTGGATCGCGGCCATCGCGCTGCAATCCGGTTTGCCGCTGGCCACCTGCGATGCCCACTTCAATCACGTCACCGGCTTGCAAATCTTGCACTGGTGACCACGTTCTCCCCTGCGCCTTCCGCGAATAAATTTCCCCTCCCGCCACCCGCTAAATCCCCTCCATGGGCAGGATGTGCTAAAAAAAAGAGGCTTCCCAGGCCAATTAAGCCAATCCCAAAAATCGGCCCGCCGCCTGCGTCGACGAACTTCGGCCTCACTTGCCCAGGATGTTGTTGAGGAGGTCCGTCGCCTTTTGCGTGGCCTGCTTCAGGAGATCGGTGCCCTGTCCCAGCCCGACGGCGAGCAGGCGCGGGGTGAGGTCTTCGTCGAGATGGTCGGGCGTTCCCGTCAGGTGCACGTCCGCCCAGTTGTAATCGTCGATCTGGACGGGGAAGACCTTGTCCTGCAACTGCGGCCACTTGGCGGTGACGGCGGAGGGGAGGCCGAGCTTGAGCCTGCCGTCGACCTGGCTGTTCGCGTCGATGTCGACCTGCCCGCCGATCCGGGTGACATCGTTTTTGCGAACGTCGAGGTTGCTCAAATGGAGCGCCCCGTCCTTCCATTCAAAATCGGTCGTCGCCTTGTCGACCTCCACATCGGAGATGTCGCCGAGGCCGACCATGGCGGTCACTTTGCCGAGCCAGGGCAGGACGTTGAATTTTCCGTGGTTCACGGCGAGCTTGCCCTTGGCGTCGCCGCCGTGGTCGTCGCCTTCGTAATGGAGGTCCCCGCTCGCCAGCCCGGAAAGGGACATCTGCCATGCCGCGGAGACGAGCATGACGACGGGCACATCGACGGCCTTGAGGTTGACTTGCGTCGCATGCTCTCCGTCGAGCGCCACTTGCCCGTCCCCGGTGACGATTCCCGGATCGCATTGCATCCGCAGATCGGAAAAGGAGACCTTGTCCCGATCCCCGAGAATCTGGACGGAACTCGCGCCCGCCTGCAGCGATCCCGCCACGATGGAGGTCGCCTGGAGCCGGGTCGTCCATACGCCCGCGCCGTTGTTGGCCGACTCGAAGGAGACGCCATGAACGATGACCTTTTTGTTGTCGGAAGAATCGATTTCCACCGAGCCGTCCTGCGCCGAAATCTGGCTCACTTGAATGCGGCTCGGCGAAGGCGGGGGAGCCGATTCCAATTCCGGAGAAGCGGTCGCGGAAGGCGTTTCCACCGTCCCGGAGAGGGGATGGAGGATGATGTTCCAGGAGGAGACGTCGACGCTCACCGGCAGGCTCGAGGCGAAGATGTCGCCGAGGTGAAACCGGACGGTGGCCTGGGCGATGTCGGCTTTGTCCCAGGGCGCGGAGGCGCGCTGGTTGACGAGGGAAATTCCGGCGGCGTGAAGCTCCCCCTTCCAGACGTCGAGGTCGATCGAGGTGACCTGCACCTGGGCTCCGAGCGCTTTTTCGAGATCGCTCACGAGCAGTTCCTTCAGCCCCGCGATCTTCCACCAGATAAAAGCGCCCCCGGCACCCGTGAGAATTAACAAGGCGACCAGAATTCCCAGGACGACGCGGAGAGAAGAGCGATTCATGGCCCATTTTATATCGATCGAACGGGAAATTCGAGAACAACCCGCCATTATTCTCGAGTTCGCGTCGTTCTCCACGGCCCCGCCGGGGCGATTCGTGCGCCATGGGAATCGCTTCCTGTCCCGCCACGGCGGGACCCGGGCAACAAGCAGCCCGGGCCACCCAATCAACGGCCGTAAACGCTGAACGTGAAATCGTCCGTGTAGCTGCTGCCGTCGCCGCCCTGTTCCTTGATGATCTCCTGGCGCAAGCCGGGATACTTGTCAAAAGGCTCGAAGGGAGCCGCCTGTCGAATCGAATTGACGCTGATGGAGAGGAGCGTTTGCATCGTGCTGTCTCCCGGATCGAGCACCTTGGTTTCGACCGTGCCGTCGGAGTGGATGGTGAATTGAATGCGGACTGTGCCGACACCAAGAACCTGGAACGACTTGTCGACCTTCGGGTACCAGTATGAACCAACCGTCTCGTAGATTCTTTGCTTGTACTTGCCCAATACGCTCGCCATGGCGGCGGGCGAGTTGTCGCTGTTTCGGCCCAGCGAGCCATGGACATCGGCCGCCTGTTGCTGTTGCGAAGGAGCGGGGGCGAGCGGTTGCGGGGCCGAATTTTGCGGAGCGAGGGTCGGAGCGTTAATCGGCGGCAGAACGGGGAGGCCGTTATCGGTAAGTTGCGGAGGCGCTTTTTGAGGCGGCGTCGGAGGAAGCGGCTTCGGCGCGGGTTGAGGCGGTTGGGGCGGCGCGGGCTTTTCCGGCGGTTCCCGCCTGGGCGTGGGCGGAGTCGAGGAGACCTGCGGCTTTTGCGGAGCCTGGACGTTGGGCGAATTGTTGAGATCGGCCCCATGTGGCCTGCCGGTGACATCGGGCATGATCGATTCGGGCGCGCGCGGGGTTTTGCTCTTGCTCGTCAGTTGAGTGTCGTTGGCCGAGATGATCGGCTGCACTTTATGCGGGACATTTGCCTGGGGATGCGTGGGAATGAAGACCGGTTTTGGGCGCGTCGCCGGAACGGGCGGGGGCAGGAGCGAGAGGGTGACATTGGTGGCGGGCGGCTCGGGGAGGATGATTTTCGGGGCGGGCATGAAAACGGTGATGAGCATGATCGCCGCGATGATGACGGCGTGCGCAAGAAGCGAGAGCAGAATGAAGATGACCACCCATCGGGTGGTGGTCGAGGATTCGGGCTCCCCGTAGGGGTTGCGCATGGTGACGGCCATTGGCGCACTATACTAGACTGCGCGAAAAAAACTGGAATTCCTTTTGCGCGCGGCGGATTACCGTTTATTAACCTTGGAGATGTCCTATTTCTGGGATGCCTTTGCCATTGTCGCCTATTTTGTCCTCGTCATCGGCGTGGGGCTCGCCTCGTCCCGGCATCGGGGCGACAACATGCGCGAGTTCAGCGTGGGCAGCCGCCAGTTGCCCTGGTGGGCGGTGCTCGCCTCGATTGTCGCGGCGGAGTTGAGCGCGGCGACTTTTCTCGGCACGCCGGCGGAAGGGTATCACGGGCGGAACTTCCTCTACGCGCAACTGGCGATCGGGACGGTGATCGCGCGGGTCATCGTCGCGTATCTTTTCATCCGGCCCTTTTACGACAACAACGTCGTTTCGATTTACGAATTTCTCCAGATCCGGTTCGGAGTGGCGACGCGCAACGCGGCCAGCGCCGTGTTCCTGATCACGCGGCTCCTGGCGAGCGGCACGCGGCTCTACGTCGCGGCGGTGATCGTCGTGGTCGGCTACGAGATGATCCACGGCGTCGCGGCGACGAACGAACAGGCGGTCTGGATTTATGGCGGGGCGGTCCTGCTGGTGACCGCGCTGACGACGGTCTACACGGCTGCGGGCGGCATCCGCGCGGTGGTTTGGACCGACGTCATCCAGGCGACGGTGATGGGCGGCGCGGTGATTTACGCGCTCGTTTCGCTCTGGTTCGGCGTGGGCGGCTGGGCGGGCGTGCATGGCGTTTTGAACCAGCCGGGCGATCTCCAGATTTTTTCGAGCGGTTTCGATCTCGCCTCGACGACACCTTCCGGCACGCTTGATGTCGCTCACGGGCATCCGATTTTGGGCGCGATCAGCGGCATTCTCGGCAATGAATACACGATCTGGGCGGCGCTTCTCGGCTCGGTTTTCACGACGATGGCGACGCACGGAACGGACCAGGACATGGTGCAGCGGATGCTGACGGCGAAGGACCATCACAAGGCGCGGCTGGCGCTGGTGCTTTCGGGGCTGGTCGATATTCCGGTCGCGATGGGCTTTCTCTTTATCGGCATTCTGATCTACGTCTTTTATCAGCTTCATCCCGATCCGAATCTGCCGGTGAAGAACCCGGAGATTTTCTCCTACTACATCCTGCACCAGCTTCCGTCCGGCGCGCGTGGACTGCTGATCGCGGGCGTGCTGGCCACGGCGATGGGATCGCTCAGCACGGCGCTCAATGCGCTCGCGACGAGTTTTACGCAGGATTTCTGGGTGCCGTGGTGGGGGAGGGGAGCCGACGAGCATCGCGTGGTCCGCGCGGTGCGGTGGAGCACGGTCGTCTTCGCGCTGCTGCTCGCGGCGGTCGGAACGATCACGGCGGCGGTGGTGGTCTATTCGCCCCACGCGCGGATCATTCCGGTCGTGCTCGGGATTTTCGGCTACACGTACGGTTCGCTGCTCGGCATTTTCCTGCTTGGCCTGACGACGAAGGACCGGGGAACGGAGCCGGGCAATCTCATCGCGATGGCGGCCGGTTTTGTCGCCGTGTCGATCTGGAGCGGCCTGCCGTGGGATTTGATGACGGCGGTGAGCGGCCGAAGTTGCTCGCCGCCGGTCTGGCTGGTGCAAATCGAATTCCCCTGGCGCGTGATGTTCGGGACGCTGACGACGTATGCCGTGGCGTGGTGTTTTAAGGTGCGACGGTCATAGACCGCCGCCACAGGAGGACGTGCGGCCGCTGACGGGCGATGCAATTTGTTCTTTCGCGGGGAGGCGGGAGGCAGCATCTTGTTCGACCTGACCTATGCTTCCTGAAAATCCTTTCCTGCAGTTGACGCTTCCTCGCGCGAACCGGGCGTTGTCGCGCATTCAATCGCTTATCTGGACGGAGGTCGCGGCGGTGCCGTGTTCGTTCGCGGGGTCGCGGGCGGCGCCGGTGCGGTGGGAGTCGGCGCGACGGCTCGCTTTCAAGCCGGTGCGGCTGCCGTTCCGGTGGGGGCGTCTTTTCGACCAGGGCTGGTTCAGGCTCGATCTGCCGCGCGTGAAGGCGAAGGGGCCGTTATATCTTCACTGGCACGATCAGGGCGAGGGGACGCTCTACGTGGAGGGAACGCCGTTTTACGGGTTCGACATCGCGCACCGTTATTGCGCGGTGCCGGAGAAGGCGGGGACGGTTTACATGGAGGGTTTGTGCCTGCAAAGCGCGATCTGGCATCGCGGGGCGACGGGTCTCGACGCGCAGGGGAGCCGGCTGAGCAAGGCGGCGCTGTTCACGCGGAACGATCTGGCGTGGGAGGTGTGGCACGATTTGAGGATGCTCTACGAGATCGCGCTGGAGGAGGCGCGGGCGGACCATTCGGAGGCGCCGCTGAAGGTGCGGGGTCCGGGCCACCAGGAGCCGGTGGAGATCGTGTCGCCGCTCTACCGGCGGCTGCTTCGGGCGATGGACGACGCGGTGAATGCGCTCGATGCGGGGGGGCTTGCGGGAATGCGGCGGAGCCTGAAGGAGGCGTACAAGAAACTCGACGGGCAGGCGGCGCGGATCCGGGCGGTGCTGACGGGTCACGCGCATCTCGACCTGGTGTGGCTATGGCCGGAGCGGACGGGCGAGTACAAGGCGACGCACACGTTTTCGACGATGAACCGGTTGATGGACATTTATCCGGAGATGATTTTCGGCTACAGCCAGCCGGCGAGTTACGACGCGGTGAAGCGGATCAGTCCGCGCTTGATGGAGCGGGTGAAGCGGCGGATCGCGAGCGGCAAGTGGGAGGCGCTCGGCGCGACGGAGGTCGAATCGGACACGCTGATGGCGTGCGGGGAGGCGCTGGCGCGGAGTTTTCTGCTGGGGCAAAAAGGCTTCCGGCGCTTGCAGGGGAAGCCGTCGCGGGTGCTTTGGATTCCCGACGTGTTCGGGTATTGCGGATCCCTGCCGCAGATCATGAGGCAGACGGGGGTCGATTATTTTTTCACGACGAAGCTGACGTGGTCGAACATTCATCTTTTCCCGTACAGCAGCTTCGTGTGGCGGGGGATCGACGGGTCGGAGGTGCTGGTCCACGTGACGCAGGAAAACGGATACGACCTGACGGTTTCTCCGGAGGAGATCCGGCGCGGGGCGCGGGCGTACCGGCAGTCGGACGTGCACGACGAGTTTCTTTCGCCGACGGGCTACGGCGACGGCGGGGGCGGGGTGACGGAGGAGATGTGCGAGCGGGCGCGGCGGGTGAAGTCGCTGGCGGGGATGCCCGAGGTGGGCTGGGGGCGGGTGGACGAATTTTTCGAGAGGCTCAACAAGGCGCGGGCGAAGCTGCCGGTCTGGCAGGGGGAGCTTTACCTCGAATATCACCGGGGCGTGCTGACGACGCATGGCGAGCTAAAGGCGCGGTTCCGCGCGTGCGAGCGCGCGTTGCAGGTTTGGGAGGCGGCGCGATGCGCGACGGGAGGCGGGGAGATCGACGAGGGGGCGTGGCGGCGGCTGGTCTTCGCGCAGTTTCACGATTACATCCCGGGCAGTTCGATCTGGGAAGTTTACGAGGAGGGTCTTCCGGAGCTGGCGGCGATCGGCGAGAACGCGCTGGGCCGCGCGGCGGTGGATTTGGGGAGAAGCGGGCGGGCGGCGCTTTTCAATCCGCTGCCGGTGGAGCGGGTGCATGTGTTCGAGGACGGCTCGAAGGCGGTGCGGCTTGGGCCGCTCAGCGGAGGGCCCGTGGCGGATCTGGCGGCGCTCGAACCGGCGAAGGATGTCGAAGCGACGGCGAAGAAAATCGAAAGCGGTCTGGTGAAGGCGGTGTTCGACGCGAAGGGGCGGATTGCGGCGCTGTCGTTCGGGGAAAACAAAATCGCGCTGCGCGGGCCGCTGGGCGGGCTGGTGCTGTTTCCCGATTTTCCGCACGGCTTCGAGGCGTGGGACATCGACCGGCAGACGCTGAACCTGGGGCGCGCGGTCGAGTCGCCGGCCGAGGCGGCGGTGCTGCGGAAGGGCGGGCTTCGGGGCGCGGTCGAATTCCGGCGCCGTGTCGGAAAGAAAAGCACGGCGGCGATTCGTTACGTGCTTGACGCGTTTCAACCGGTGCTGCATGTCGAGTATGAGATCGACTGGCGCGAGGAGATGTCGCTGCTGAAGGCGGTTTTCCCGACGGCCTACGCGGGGCGCGCGGCGCGTTTCGGGGCGCCTTTCGGGAGCGTGCAGCGCGGGCAGCAGGCCGGCCCTCCGCGCGATGAGGCGATGTTCGAAGCGGCGGCGAGCCGTTGGGCGATCGTGGGGGACGATGGCGAGGGCGAGGGGCTCGGGGTGGTGACGGAAGCGAAGTATGGGTTTTCGTGCCGGGACGGGGAGTTTGGCGTTTCCCTGCTGCGGTCGCCGCATGTGACGGGGGAGGATCCCGGTTACGCGCGGCTGTTTCCGGCGGCGCTGCGCCGGGGCGGGGCGCGTCCGGCGTGGTCGGACCAGGGGCGGCATGTGATCCGGCTGGCGCTTTGTTTTCATTCGTCGCAAACGGCGCGGGAGAATCTGGCGCCGGCGCTGGCCGATACGCTTTTCACGGCTCCGGTTTCTTATCAAGGGCGGGCGGTGAGCGCGGGGTTGCTCGGCGTCGAGGGATTGGCGAGCGTGGTTCCCTGCTGGGCGAAACCGGCGGAGGACGGCCGGGGCTGGATTTTGCGGCTTCACGAAACGATGGGACGGCGGGGGAAGATCGGGCTTCGCCTGGCGAAGGGGCTGAAGGCGTACAGGACGGATCTTTCGGAGGAGACGAGGGACGCGAGGGCGGTGCGGGAGCTGAGGGTGAGTCCGTATGAGCTGATGAGCGTGCGAATTCGGTAGGATGGGGGGATTGGCTTATGTCGCCGGTTCAAATCGTTTGATGTCCTTGAATTTGTCGAGATCGCGGTCAAAGGATGCGACGGGGTGGCGAAGTTGCGCCGCGCGCGCCGCAAGCCATGCGTCGGAAAAATCGACGTTAAACGCGGCAAAGCGCCGCAGGGCATCGACCACGACTTCGGCTTCGATCGTTTCGATGCCGGCGTTTTGGATGATGGCGAGGATGGCATTGGCGACCTCGGTCCGGCTCCGGCCATAACGTCCGGTCAGCACGTAGACGGTTTCGGCGACGGCAAGGGCGTCGAGGTGAAGCGCCGCTTCGCGACGTTCGGCCTTTTGGAAGAGGGCCGTGGCCGCCGCGCTTTGTTTGGGATCATCCTGAACGAGAAACCGGACGAGGACATTCGCATCGAGCAGAAATTCCTTCATGATTTCTGTTTGGAAATGCGGTCGTGACGGACGATGGCGGCTTTGGCGAAAGCGCCGGGCGAATCCTTGCCCCTGTGAGGAGCGGTGTCCGATTTGAGGCAGCCTGACAATTCGCTGATGGAACGGACGCGCCGCCCCACAAGCTTGCCGCCCTCGACCTGCCAAACGATCCGCTGGCCGATTTTGAGAGGTATTTCCTTGCGGACATCTTCCGGGAGGGTCACCTGCCATTTGGAGGTTATTGTGGATACAGTGCCACTCATGCCAATTAGCATACCATGGGGCTATCTCCTTACGCAAGAGCCATCTCCTTTCTTGAGAAGAAGCGGTATTGGGTGCCGGAGGGAGGCGTGGATTGGTTTCAAGATCGGAATGACGAAAGGGGCCGACTCGTGCTAGGTTGGGTTGCTGATGCAGCCGCTGGCCTTATCGACTTGCTGGAATTCGTACCGACACGAGGACGGCTACGCGATGCTGAGGGAGATACGGCAACTCGGTTTTCCGGTGGTGGAACTGGGGCACGCAATCCGGTTTTCGCTCTGGCCGGGGATTGTGAAGGCGTGGGAGGAGGACCTGATCAAGATCGGGACGCTTCATAATTTCTGCCCGGTGCCGACGAGCGTGTTCCGGCCCGACCCGAACTGCTACGAGTTTTCGGACGCGCGGACGTCGATGCGGGCGGCGGCGGTGAAGGCGACGCAGGAGACGATCCGGCACGCGGCGAAGATGGGGGCGCGGGCCGTGATTCTTCATTTGGGAAGGGCGGGGCCGGCGGGGGTGACGCGGAAGCTGGAGGCGATTTACGAGAAGGGCGGTTTTTTGACGCGGCGCTACACGGACGTGAAGGTGGAGGCGGTGGTGGAGCGGAAGGCGAAATTCAAGACGGTGTGGCCGCGGGTGAAGGCGTGCCTGGAGCCGGTCGTGGAGCTGGCGGGAGAGCTGAAGGTGCGGCTCGGGTTCGAGATCCGGCAGCAGTTCGAGGAGTTTCCGCACGAGGAGGAATTTCCGGAGGTGCTGGAGGCGTTTCCGGCCGAGGTGGTGGGGTACTGGCACGATTTCGGGCATTCGCAGTCGAAGGAATTTTTTGGGTGGCACGATCACGTGGAGACTTTGAGGCTGCGGGCGCCGCGGTTGTTCGGGGCGCACATTCACGATTGCCGGCGTCCGCAGGAGGACCATTTGCCGCTGGGCCACGGGGAGATCGCATTCAACTCGCTCTTGCCCCTGATGCCGGAAAACGCTATCGGTGTACTTGAGCTTGCGCCCGGCACGCCGGAGGAGCAGGTGATCGCCAGTCGCCATTTATGGAATTCCTACGTCGCCGCCTCGGGCTGATATTTCGCGCGGTGATTTCTGTGCTGGCGATCGGTTACGTGATCCACACGTACGATTGGAGCAAGGTGTGGGGCAACGCGCGGACGATGGAGGTGCGGTGGCTGTTTGTGGCGGCGGTGTGCTATGTGCCGACGCTGCTGATCGTCTCCTGGCGCTGGCGGATGCTGCTGGGGATTCACGACGTGCGGATGCGGTTCTGGCGGGTGTTCGAGCTGACGATGATCGGGCAATTTTTCAGCACGGTGGGGATCGGGGCGACGGGGGGCGATGTGTTCAAGATTTTCTACGTGGCGCGGGCGGTGCCCGACCGGCGGACGGCGGTGGCGTTCACGGTGATCGTCGACCGGGTGATCGGGATGCTGGCGCTGCTTCTCTTCGGGGTGGCGCTGTCGTTCACGAAGCTGCCGCTTCTTCTTTCGCAATCGAACACGAGGATATTCACCGGGACGTTTTACTTTGTCGCGGTGGCGGGGCTGGCGGGGGCGGTTGGGGCGAGCCTGGGGCCTTATTTTTTGAACAAGCCGTTTTTCAGGAAGATCGGAGAGAAGCTGCCGATGGCGCATCGGGGGAAGAAGCTTTACGCGGCGTACGAGTGCAGCGCGCGGGCTTTGGGGACCAACATTTTCGCGGTGTTCGCGTCGGTTCCGTCGCACATGGCGATCACGACGCTGGCGTATTGCGTGATGCGGGCGATGAACCTTCAGCCGGAGCCCGATTTCCTGGGGTTCTGCGCGGTGGTGGCCATCGTGAACCTGCTGAGCGCCTTGCCGGTGACGATTTCGGGAGTCGGCTACCCGCTTCTCTTCCCGATGTTTCTCTCGCTTTTGGGCATTCCCGGCGACAAGGCGGGTGCGTTCGCGCTGACCTACTTCGCGATGAACGTGCTCTGGTGCGTGGCGGGCGGGCCGTTTTATTTTCTTTACCGGCACGAGACACACACGCCGCCGCCGAATCCGGACGAGGTGGAACCGATTTTTTCCGAGCAATGAACGCGCGCGCATGCGAGATTGTGGCGCAATTGCAGCGCGCGGGGCACACGGCGTATCTCGCGGGGGGCTGTGTGCGGGACCATCTGCTCGGCTCGGAGGCGAAGGACTACGACGTCGCGACGAGCGCGCGGCCCGAGGAGGTGCAACGGCTTTTTCCGCGCGTGACCGATCTCACCGGCAAGTCTTTCGGCGTGTTGCGCGTGATGGTGGAGGGGGAATTTTTCGAGGTGGCGACGTTTCGCGAGGACGGGCCCTACCGGGACGGGCGGCATCCGGAGGGGGTGCGGTTCGCCACGGCCGAGGAGGACGCGCAGCGGCGCGACTTCACGATCAACGGGCTTTTCTTCGACCCGGTGGCGAAGCGGCTGATCGATTACGTCGGGGGCGAGGCGGACCTGCGGGCCGGGATTGTCCGGGCGATCGGGAATCCGGCGGATCGTTTCGCGGAGGATCATCTGCGGCTGCTGCGGGCGATCCGTTTCGCGACCCGGCTCGGATTTGAGATCGAGCCGAGGACGTGGGAGGCGGTCCGGACGGAGGCGTCGATGATCCGGACCGTGAGCGCGGAGCGGGTCCGGGACGAGCTGAACAAAATCTTCACGGCGATGAAGCCGGAGCGGGGTCTGGATCTGCTCGACAAGAGCGGGCTGCTGGCGGAAGTCCTGCCCGACATCGCCGCGCTGCACGGGGTCGAGCAACCGGCGCAATTTCATCCGGAGGGGGACGTCTACGAGCATGTGCGGCTGATGCTGTCGAAGATCGAGGCGCCGAATCTCGACCTGGTGCTCGGCGTGCTTTTTCACGATGTGGGGAAGAAGCCGACGGCGAAGGTGGACGAGAACGGGCGGATCCGTTTCAACGAGCACGAAAGCGTCGGCGCGGATATGGCAGAGCAGATCATGACGGGGTTGCGGTACGACAATAAGAGCATCGAGACGGTGAAGGAGATGGTGCAGCATCACATGCAGTTCAAGGACGTGCCGCACATGCGCGAGAGCACGCTGAAGCGGATGATGGCGCGGCCGACATTCCCGCTCGAGCTGGAATTGCACCGGATCGATTGCGCGAGTTCGCACGGCGACCTGAGGCATTACGATTTTCTGAAGCACCTGCGGGAAACGATGCCGCCGGAGGAGATCGATCCGCCGCGGCTGATTTCGGGGCGGGACCTGCTGGCGATGGGTGTGACGCCGGGGAAGATGGTGGGGAGGATTCTGGAGGCGGTGCGGATCGCGCAACTCGAAGGATCGGTGCAGACGCGGGCGCAGGCGCTCGATATGGCGCGGAAGCTGGCGAGCCGGGGCATCGAGACGGGGCAGTTGCCGCCGCCGCCGGAGGGGCCGACAGACCGTTAAATTTTCGCAGCCGCCCTCGTCAGAGAAGATCGCAATTCGTTTTATGCAGAAGAAAGCACGCCGGGCAAGCGGCGTTTGTCCGGGGAATTCTAAAACTCGGCGCAGTTGAAAATGATCCGGTAAACGCATTGCGGGCTGCGGCAGACGACCTTGCATTTTTCCTGGAGGAGGGTCGCGCCGCAGACGGGGCAGTGGTGGTCGGGCTGTTTTTCCGGCATCGATTCGGAAGGTATTTTTTGCGGTTGGGACGAGTCACGATCCATGACGGATTGTGGATATAGCATGATTTGGGCCGGGGCACGAGGCGGAGTCAGGGTCGGGCCGGCAGACGCGTCTGTCGGCGACTCTCCAGGGTGGCTTTAATGCCCGACGAGTTCGGGTTCGCGCTTTTCCTCTTCGGCGTCGGCGGCGTCGAGTTCGCGGCGGACGTAATGGGAGGTATCTTCGATGGGGGCCATGATGTCGTAGAGGCATGGGACGACGAGGAGCGAGAAGAGGGTGGAAACGCAGACGCCGCCGATGATGACCACAGCCATGGAGACGCGGACTTCGGCGCCCGGGCCGATGCCGAGCGCGGGGATGATCGAGGCGGCGACGGTCGCGGCGGAGGTCATGATGATCGGGCGCAGGCGGATCGGGCCGCCGATAAGGATCGCCTCGCGCAGGGGGCGTCCGTGCTCGCGGCGCTGCTTGTTGAAGAATTCGACGAGGAGAATCGAGTTTTTGAGGGTGATGCCCATGAGAACGACGATGCCGATGAAGCTGTAAAGGTTGAGCGAATTGTGGGTGAGGAGGAGCGAGAGAAACGCGCCGGTGAGCGAGAAGGGGAGGGCGATCATCACGGGGACCGGATGGATGAAGCTGTTGAACTGGATGGCGAGGACCATGTAGGAAATGAGGAGGCCCATGACGAGGGTGAAGATGAAGCTGATGAAGGCGTCGATGACGTCTTTCGACGCGCCGATTTCGGCGAGGGTGTAGCCGTCGGGGAGGACGTCCTTCGCGGTCTTGCGCGCGAACTCCATGACGTTGTCGAGCGACTGCCCCGTGGCGGCGTTGGCGTAGATGTTGATCGCCCGCTGGCGCATCTCGCGGGTGATGGTGAGGAGCTTTTTCTGCTCGGTGACGGTGGTGACCGAGGAGAGGGGGATGAGCTCGCCGTAGCTTGTGCGGACGAGGAGCCTGTCGATGTCGGAGGTGGTGCGCCATTGTTCGGGGAGGAGGCGTATCCGGACGTCGTAGCGGCGGATGCCGTTGGTGAAGTAGCCCTGGCGCACGCCGCCGATCGCGGTGTTGATGGTGTCGGCGATGTCCTGGACGTTCACCCCGCTGGCGGCGGCCTTTTCGGGATCGGGAGCGACCTGGACCTCGGTGACGCCGTCGCGGAAGTCGGTGTCGATGTCGGTCATGAGTCCGCTGGCGGCGAAGCGCTTGGTCATCTCGCCGACTTTTTCCTTGAGGACGCCGTAATCGCTGCCGCGGACGCTGAGCTCGATGCTGGTCCCCCGTTTGGCGCCTCCGAAATTGCCGGAGGGATTGATCATGAAGGCGTCGAAGCCGGCGGGGATCTCCTTTTTGATGCCGTCGCGGACGGCATCCATGATCTGCTGTTGCGATTCGGCGCGCTCGCCGCGGTCCTTGAGCGAAATGAACGCGATGCCCTTGTTGGTTTCGCCGCCGTCGAAGCCGCCGACGTTGACGAAGTAGTGGGCGATCGAGGGATTGGCCTTGAGGATTTTTTCCATCTGTGCCGCCTTGTTGTTGGTGAAGGTGAGCGAGGAGCCGATCGGGGTCTGGAACCGGATGATGAAGACGCCGATGTCCTGCACCGGCATGAATTCCTTGGTGATCCACATGACGGAAAGCATGGAGAGCGCGAATAATCCGAGCGCGCCGGAGACGATTTTCCAGCGGTGCTCGAGACTGAAGGCGAGCGCGCGGCCGTAGCCGCGGGCGAAGGCGGCGAAGACGCGGTTGACGAAAACGGCGAAGCGGTACTCGTCCTCCTTCGCGGTCATGAATTGCGAGCAGCGGACCGGGGTGAGGGTGATCGCCTCAAGGAGGGAGAGTCCGACGGCGGTGGAGATGGTCATGCCGAACTGGAAGAGAAAGACGCCGATGAATCCGCCCACGAGAAGGACGGGGATGAAGACGGCGATGACGGAGATGGTGGCGGCGGTCGCGGCGAAGGTGATTTCGCGCGCGCCGTCGAGGGCGGCCTGCCGCGCCGTCTTGCCCATGTGAAAGTGGCGCACGATGTTTTCGAGGACCATGATGGCGTCGTCGACGACGATGCCGATGGCGAGCGACATGCCGAGCAGGGTGAAGAAGTTGATCGTGAAGCCGAGCATCCGCATCACGATGAACGTCCCCAGCGCCGAGGTGGGAATCGAGAGCAGGACGTTGAAGGTGGAGGTCCACGAGCCGAGAAAAGCCCAGCAGACAAGGCCGGTGACAACGACCGAAAGGAGGACGGTGAGCTCGGTTTCGTCGATGGCTTGCGAAGTGAAACGGGTGCCGTCGAAGTTGACGACCATGCGCATGTCGGGATCGGTGACGGCGAGTTCCCTGTTGACCTCGTCGACGAAGGCCCGCACGGCGGCGCCGACCTTGACGTCGTTTTCTCCGTGCTGCTTCTGGATGCCGACGCCGAGGGTGACCTTTCCGTCGCTGCGGGCTATGCTCCGCATGTCGGCGAGATCGTCCTCGATCATGGCGACGTCGCGCAGATGGATGTTGGAATGATAGATGCGCTGGCCGCCGCGCTGGGTGATGAGGAGGTCGCCCAGCTGTTGCGCGGTGAGGGCCTCGCCCATGGTGCGCACGTTCGCGTCGTTCACGCCGTTTTCGAGATAGCCGGAGGTCGTTTCGTTGTTTTCCATCCGGAGCGTGTTGCGGATGTCGAGGATGGTGAGCTGGTTGGCGAGCAGCTTGTTGTTGTCGACCCAGACGCGCAGATTGCGGTCCCTCCAGCCGCCGAAAACGATGTCGCCAACGCCGGGGATGACGCGGAGGCGGTCGTGCAAATTAAGATCGACGTAGGTGACGATGTCCTTGAAGGAGCGCTTGGTCGAGGTGACGGCAAGCCACATGATCGGGTTGTCGTCGGTGTTGATCTTCGAGATGGTCGGCGGCAGGACGTCGCTCGGGAGCTTGACGGAGCGGAGCTTGGAATTGGTTTCCTGGAGGGCGGCGTCGATGTCCTTGTCGGTGTGGAAGGTGAGCTTGATGGTGGCGGTGCTCTGGCGCATGTTCGACTCGATGTCCTGGACGCCCTCGACGGAAATGACGGCTTGCTCGATGGGGTTGACGATCTCGGTTTCCATCACTTCGGGGGCGGCGCCGGTCCAGTTCGCGGTGATGGTCAGGACGGGCTGGGTCGCCTCGGGGAGCTGGCTGACGCCGAGCTGGAAGAAGCAGATGACGCCGAAGAACATGAGCGCCGACATGAGCATCCACGCGAAGACCGGACGTCGGATGGAGAGGTCGGACAGGGTCATGGGGGAGAGCGTTGACAGGATTCTAAAAAGGCAGTTGAGACATGAGTTACATGAAGAACATGAGGGGAAAATCTCAAATAGTAAACCTCATGTCCTTCATGTTCCTCCTGTCGAAAATTCCCCTGCCTTCAATCCCGTAAATCCAGTTAATCCTGTCAAAAAATCGGTCACAATTCAGAGCGGCTTCATTTCACTTGGCTCAGGGTTTGAGAGGGGGCGCCGTTTGAAGTGGAATCCGTTTCATGTCCGGGCCGCATCGCGGGCTTGGCGGCTTCGCCGTAAAGCTCGGCTTCGGGATGGGATTTGCTTTCGAGTCCGGCCATGAGGCTGTAGGCGCAGGGGATGACAAGGAGTGTGAAGAAGGTCGAGACAATGACGCCGCCGATGACGGTGATCGCCATCGGGATGCGGCTTTCGGCCCCCGGCCCGAGCGCGAGCGCGGGAGGGACCGCCGCGGCGAGGGTCGCGAGCGAGGTCATGAGGATCGGGCGGAGGCGGACCGGCCCGGCGAAGAGGATGGCGTCGCGGACGGAAAAGCCGTCGACGAACCGTTTCGCGTTGGTGAACTCAACGAGCAGGATCGAGTTTTTCTTGACGATGCCCATCAGCAGGACGAGGCCGATGAGGCTGTAGAGATTGATCGACTGGCCGGTCAGCAAGAGGGCGAAGAACGCGCCGCTGATACAGAACGGGAGCGAAAGCAGAACGGCGAAGGGATGGATGAAGCTGTTGAATTGCGAGGCGAGCACCATGTAGGAGACGACGACGCCGAGCCAGAGCGCGAAGAAGAGGCTGGCGAAAGTTTCGCGGAAGGTCTGCGCGCCGCCGCCGAGAAAGACCCGGTAGCCGGGAGGGAGGGCGTTTTTGGCGATGGCCTCGGCGCGGTCGAGGGCGTCGGCCTGCGATTTGCCGGGGGCGATGTTGGCGTAGATGGAGATGGAGCGCTCGCGGAGGGTGCGCGCGATGGTCTGGTAGGTGTCAACGGTCTCGGTTTTAATGACGCTCGAAATGGGGATGAGCTCGTTGTAATCGGTGCGGACGTCGAGCTTGAGGATGTCGTCCGGGTCGAGACGCTGGCCGCCCTCGAGCCGCAGGCGCACGTCGTAGCGGCGGTCCTTGTTGGTGAATCTTCCCTGGACGGTCCCGCCGATGGCGGCCTGGACGGTCGAGGCGATGGCGTCGACGGTGACGCCGGACATCGTGGCGAGTTCGCGGTCGGGATAGATGCGGACTTCGGGCATGCCGGTGCGGAAATCGGTGTCGATGTCGCGGAAGTCGCCGGTGCGGTTCATGGCGTCGATGATCTCGCGCGATTTTTGCTCCAGCACGGCGTAGTCGGGCCCGCGCAGGTTGAGCTCGATGGGGAAGCCGCGCCCGGCGATGAAGTCGTGCGAGGCGAGGTCCTGCGGCACGGCGGTGACATCGGGGATGGCGTTGAGTTCGGCGCGCAATTGGTCCATGAGCGCGAACTGGCCGAGGGCGCGTTGCGACCCGGGCTTGAGCGTGACGTAGATCAGGGCGCTGTTGACCTGGCCGTCCGTGACGGCGCCGTCGGCCGCGCCGGTGTCAGTGGTGAATCCGCCGATGGCGGAGAAGAAGTGGTCGATATCGGCATGCCGGTCGAGGATTTTTTCGGCCTCGACAAGCTTGCTTTCGGTGAACGCGATGGAGGAGCGGACGGGCGTCTGGATGCGGATCAGGAAGGCGCTCTGGTCCTGCCGGGGGAGGAATTCCCTCGGCAAAAAGCAGGCGAGTCCGAGGGAGAGGAGAAAGATCGCGGCCGAGGCGAGGATGACGGGCCGGCGGTGATCGAGGCAGACGCCGAGGACGCGCCGGTAGACGCTGCTGATTTTGTCGAACTCGCCCGCGGCCCAATGGGCGTAACCGCGCCGGGTGTCGCCCATGAATTGCGAGCAGCGCATGGGCGTGACCGTGACCGCTTCGAGGAGCGAGAGGAGGACGGCGGCCGAAATCGTGATGCCGAACTGGAAGAAGAACCGGCCGATGATGCCGCTCATGAAGGCGACGGGGAGAAAGATCGCGACGACGGCGACCGTGGCGGCCAGCGCGGCGAAGGTGATTTCGCGCGCGCCGTCCCGCGAAGCAAGCACCCGGCTCTTGCCCATCTCGCGATGGCGCATGATGTTTTCGAGGACCATGATCGCGTCGTCGACGACGATGCCGATGGCGAGCGACAGGCCGAGAAGGGTGAAGAAATTGAGCGTGAAGCCCATGAAATAGAGAACGGCAAACGTGCCCATGACCGAGGTGGGAATCGAAAGGAGGACGTTGAAGGTGGAACTGAGCGAGCCGAGGAAAAGAAAGCAGACGAGGCCGGTGATGAGGGCCGAAAGGACGAGGGTGAATTCGGTTTCGTGGATGGCGTCGCTGATGAAAACGCTGCTGTCGAAATTCACGTCGATCTTGATGTCGGGCGGGAGCGTCTTGCGGAGTTCCTCGAGCCGCGCCTTGACGGCCCGGGCGACGGCGACCGAGTTCGAGCCGTGCTGCTTCTTGATTCCGATGCCGATGCCGGGCCCGCCGTTGACGACGGCGACATGCCGCACGTCGTCGAGGCCGTCCTCGACCCGCGCGACGTCGTGGATGCGGATGTTGGAATTGTAGATGTCCTCGCCGCCACGCTTTTTGATCCGGATGTCGCCGACCGCTCCCGGCGTGATGCCTTCGCCCATGGTGCGGACGTTGAATTCGCTCTCGGAATTTTCGAGATAACCGGCGGCCTCCTCCACCTGCTCATTTTCCAGCGCCGTCTTCACGTCGAGGATGGTGAGCTCGAGCGGCTTGAGCTTGTCGTTGTCGACCCAGACGCGGAGGTTGCGCTGCTGGTAGCCGGCGAGCGTGACCTCGCCGACGCCGGGGAGAATCTTGAGCTGGTCGACAATGTTGAGTTCGAGGTACTCGGTGAGCGCGTGGATGTCGCGCGAGGTCGAGGAGGCGGCGAGCAGGAGGATGGGCTGGTCCTCGGGATTGGTCTTGACGATGGTCGGCGCGTCGGCGCCGACGGGGAGTTCGACGTCGCTGAGCTTCGACTGGACTTCGGTCAACGCGGCGTCGATGTTGCGGCCGATCTCGAATTCCAGGGTGATCGACGCCTGCCCCTGCTCGATTTGGGAGGTGACGTTGCGCACGCCCTGCGTCGAGACGACCTGCTCCTCGATCCTGTCGACGATCTCGGTCTCCATCACTTCGGGCGCGGCGCCGCCCCAGGTGGCGTTGATCGTGAGGACGGGAAAATCGACGTCGGGCTGTTCGCTGACGCCGAGGCGGGAGAGTCCGATCGCGCCGAAAATAATCAGCGCGGCCATCACCATCCACGCGAAAACGGGCCGCCGGATCGAGAGATCGGCCAGCGACGCGAACGCGGAAGTCTTGCGGACGGCAATATTGCGCCCCGCGAGGGGTTTAGGCGAGGGGGAGGGGTTCATGCGGAAAGTTTCCCCGAGGGAATACGTACTTTTAGATGGTAGGGCATACTAAGGCGCGGTTCCGCTATTGTCAGTTGTCCGCGGCAACCCCAACGGGGTTGCAATCGTTCAGCCCAGGGTTGGCGCAGCAGCGCCTACCCTGGGTGGGTTCAGAAACGTACAACCCTGAAAGGGTTGAAGCCGCCCCGGTGGTGATGGACTGATTCAACCCTTTCAGAGACCTCTGCAAAACCCATTCTCTAAGCGATCCATCATCCCGAGCTTGTCGAGGGATCAATTCCCCGCCTCTGAAAAAGGCAAACCGAACTGATCCTTCGACAAGCTCAGGATGACAGAATCCTAAAAGAGAGACTTTCGCAGAGGTCTCTTTCAGGATGGCTTTTCCGAGTGCGGGCGATCTGTCCATAAGAATAGTGGTGGCAGGCTACGGCGCGGTTCCGCTCGATTTCGGCAACGCCTGGTTGTCGGCGCCGGGGCCGGTCGCGGCGATTCCGGCGGCGACGTGGAGGTTGATCAGGTTGAGCCGGGCCTGCATGTTGGCGTCGTGCAACTGGATCCGGGCGGTCTGGTAATCCTGGAGCGCCGTAAGGACGTCGAGATTGCTGACGACGCCGCGGCGGTAGTCGTCGACCTGGGCCTCGAAATTCTTGGCGGCCAGCAGCGCCGCCTCCCGCAGCACGACGACCTGCGCGACGCTGGCGTTGAAGTTCACGAAGGCGGTGCGGGTGTCCTGGTCGGCCGTGCGTTGCAGTTGCTCGACGTTGAGACGGCTTTGGCGGACGAGTTCCTTGTTCTGGTGAATTTGGCCGATGATGAGTCCGCCGTCGAAAATGGGCATGGTGGCTTCGAGCGTCATGCTGGCGTCGATCTGGTTGGTGGCCGGGTCCTGCGAGGCGAGGAAATCGCCGCTGGCCGTGATGGTCGGCCAGAGCTGGCCCTGCGCGACGGAGAGGTTCCGCTCGGCCTGGCGGAGGCTTTCGAGTTGCGAGAGGACGTCGGGGCGCGTTCCGCTCCGCTGAACGTACGATTCGAGCTGCGCGGCGGAGGGGAATGCCTGGGTCTCCCTCAATTTGAAATCGGCGGAGGAAATCCCGATGTAGAAGGCGAGCGTTTCCTTCGCGGCGTTGAGGGAGCCGCGCTGCTGCTCATTGGTGAACCTCGCGTTGGCAAGGTCGGTTTGCGACTGCAATAATTCCGAGGGCCGCGAGCGGCCGAGGTTGACGCGGTCTTTGAGGTCATCGACGCGGGCCTGGAGGGCGTCGATCAGATCGGCCTGGACGGCCATGTCCCCCTCGAACTGGAGGACGTTGTAGAAGGCCTGCGCGACGTCCTGGTAAATGGTCTGGTAATCGCGGGCGAGCGTCTGCCGCTTCGCCGCGATCGCGGCGGAAGAGGCGCCGACGGCATTCCAGTTTTGTCCCCCGTTGAAGAGGGTGTAACTCATGTTCACGTTGGATTGCGACGCGTAATTACGATTTCCACTGATCGTCGAATTGCCCAGGATGCTGAATCCGCCGATGGCAGAATTGCGATAGTGGAGAAACTGCTGCTGGTTGCTCACCGTGAACGTGGGCCACAGGGCGGCGATCGACTGGCTCATCTGGGCGCGGGCGACCTCGACGTCCTCCATGCTGATTTTGAGCGAGTCGTCGCGGACCGCCGTGAGTTGGAAGCAGGTTTGCAAATCGAGGGCGCGCGGATCGCGGGCGTTGGCCGCAATCGGCGAAACGGTGGCGAGTTCGGGATGGCTCGCCTTGACGGCGAGGGGGATCGGCCGGACATCGGGGAGGACGGGCGGCGCCGGGGTGGTCGGGGCGTTGGTGTCGGAAGTGGCAGTGGTAGCCGCTGCACGCTGGGCGGCGGTTGGGGGCGCATTTGTCGCCAGGGATGGAACGTTCGTCTGACCCTTCGCGGCCGGCAGCGGCACGCCGAGCGCGGCGATGATCGCCAGCGTCGTGGTCAGCCGCGAGGCGATCTCCCGAGAGGGACGGAGTTTGCGGCGAGTTTCCATGAGCTTGTTTACCACACGGCATGAAGATAGGCGAGACGACAGGCGGCTTCTTGTTCGCGGGCTCGCTCCGTTGTCCCGCTCTGTAAAGGTTGGAAGACCCCATTATGCCTCTCACGCCAGGATAATCAATTTTGGTCGTTGCGCCGGGGTGTTTTTTGGGTTTAGAGTGAACCCCTCAACGAAATGGAACGCTACACCCTCCGGAAAAGTCACCCAATCGTAACAAATGCTTCATGCGTTTGTCACAATTCAATTGCAACTTTTTGTCGGCCTGAGGCAGCAGGCTGAGGTGCGGGAGACAAGGAAGTTTCCCTGCCGAGGAGAATTTGCCACCAACCCAAGGGAGAGAAAGTGAAACTACGAAACTTTATATTCGGGCTCGTCGCCTTGTGCGCCGCAGCCTTTATGCCAATCACCCAGGTCCACGCGCAGCAGGATAGCGCTCTGTTGGACGCCCTCGTCAAAAAAGGCGTGCTTTCCGATAAGGAAGCCGAAGACATTGAGGCTCAGGACCAAAAGGAGTACAACAGCACGGCGGCCAGCAAAATCACCCTCGCCTCGTCCATCAAAAGCATTACTTTCTACGGCGACCTTCGTCTGCGTTATGAAATGCGCGACGGCGTCACATCTGCCGGGTACACCGGTTCGGGCGGCAAGCTCCTTACCGCCGGCGACAGCGAGGATGACAATCGCTGGCGCTATCGGCTCCGCTTCGGTTTGAAGGGGACGCTCTACGATAATTTCTTCTTCGGCATCCGCGCCGCGACCAATCCGACCTACGACCGTTCGGGTAACGTCACTTTCGGGCATAGCGACGGCGCCGGGCCGTTTGGCAAGGGCCAGAGCCTGCTCGCACTTGATCAGGTTTACCTCGGCTGGCACGCCACGGACGACATCACCTTGACGGGAGGCCAGATGCCCAATCCGTTCTACACCACCAACCTTGTTTGGGATGACAATATCAACCCGGCGGGTGCGGCGGAGCAGTACAACCACGACTTCGGCGGTTTCGATCTCTTCGCGACGGCCGGCCAATTCGTCTATCAGGCTGCGGCGGGCAATGGTTTTACGAACGGCCTGGGCAGTGGCACGAGTTTCGACAATACCTTCATGTATGGCGAACAAGTCGGGTTCAAATACAACTTTGACAAGGACACCTTCTTCAAGGGTGCGGCGACCATGTACACGTACAGCGGAACGGTTGGCAACTCGAACACGGGCGGAACCGTGGCGGGCCTGTATAGCGCGAATCCGCTCGTTTTCAGCGCCCCCAATGCGAGCCCGAGCTTCTTCAACGGCCCGTTTGTGGGAGCCGCCTCCGCGCCGTTGACGAATGTCTCCGGCATCAATGATCTCGCCGTGTTGGAAACTCCCTTCGAGTTCGATTTCAAGATCGGGCCGGGGGTGCACACGTCGACCTCGACGGATCCGAAGGACATGAAGGCGATAACGACGGAAACGACCGGATGGTCCGTTCCCATGCGGATTTTCGGCGACTTCGCGTATAACTTCGAGGCAAGCGAGCGCGCCGATCAAGCCCGCGAGGCGATCAACAGCATGTTGGCAACGGGCACCAGCAACACGGGCGTCAGCACCGCCGCCACAGCCGGCGTCACCGGCACGAATGCGACGATTGTCGGCTCGAATACCTTCCAGGGCGTCCTTCACTCGGGCAAAGGTTTCCTCGACCAGGCCGCCTACCAGGTTGGTGTCGAGGCGGGCCAGCTCAAGAAGAAGGGCGACTGGGACGGCAAGCTCTTTTGGCAGAGCACCGGCTACTATGCGGTCGACCCCAACTTGATCGACGCCGATATCTTCAATGCCGCCACCAACTTGCAGGGTGTCGTGGTCGCCGTCAGCCACAATTGGACCGATGGTGTTTCCTCCACGCTGAGGTACGCCTACGCGATGCCCGTCAACGGCCAGTTGGCGACGCCGAGCGTCAATCAGGACTTGCAGGAAGGCAACATCAGGGAATACAACCTGTTCCAGGCCGACCTGATGTGGAAGTTCTAAAGAATTCGGAAGCTATCTGAAAAAAGCCGGCGCGGGTTCCCTTCGATGGGGCCCGCGCCTTTTTTTGGCAGGGATGGCACTCTCTGCCGTCCCATTTATTTTAGGACGCGATGCGACTCGCGTCCCCACCCGCATTAAAACGACCCGCCCGTGGTAAAGTTGAGCAACGCGCGGGCGCTTTGATAGTCGTATTTGGCGTTGGCGGCTTCCAACTCGGCTTCCGTGTAGTTCAGTTCGGCTTGAGTGAACTCAACGATGGAACTCGTGCCCAGTCGATAGCGGGCGGCAGCCAGACGTTGCGATTCAGCTGCGTTTTTGATCAATTCGTCGGTGACTCCGATGCGCTCCTTATCCGTGCCAAGATTCAGCCAGGCCACCCGAACATCGCGGGAAATCGTGTTCTGCGCATCAATCACGTCGTTATCGGCCGCCCGTTTCACCAGTCGCGCCTCCTCGGTCTTTGCATCCAGATTCCCCCCCGTGGCGAGAGGTATTTCCACATTCACCCCAGCCGCATAGTAATTATGATTAAGCAGTTTGTCGTCAGCCACCGGACTCAAGCCCGCCGCCGCCAAGGCCGTGACCTTGGGATATTCCGCCGCTTGCTGGGCTTGCGCAAAACGCTG
The DNA here is from genome assembly GCA_035948935.1 of Methylacidiphilales bacterium. GTDB lineage: Bacteria > Verrucomicrobiota > Verrucomicrobiia > Methylacidiphilales > UBA1321 > JABDGH01. Next base: position 97,493 of record DASZIP010000037.1, read on the forward strand.
GGCCGCTTCCACCTCATGGCGCAGGGCGGCAAGTTCGGGGCGCTTGTTCAACCCAAGCTGGACCAGATCATCGACGGATTTGGGCAATTCCAAATTCAGCGGCACCTCGGCAAGCGTGAAATGTTGCGCATCCTGGAATCCCAGGGCGGTTGAGAGGGCCGCCTCGGCCTCTTGGACGCCGCTTTGCGCCTGAATGAGGAGAAGTTTGGCCTGACTCAGGGCGACTTGGTCAAAGCTTTCATCAAGGGTCGACTTGAGTTGGTTTTTGACCAGAACCGATACCTGATCGACGGCCACTTGTCGCGTCTTGACCGTTTCCTGGGCGACTTGCAGAACGGCTTGCGCGCGCAAAACGTCGAAGTAAGTACGATCCACTTCCAGAATGATGATTGCACGCGCGACGTTGACCCGGTCACTCGCCGCATTGGCGCGAAACCTGGCGCTTTCGGTCAGGTCGTAGGTATGGCCGAAATCCGTGATCAGTTGATTCAGCACCACGCCATCCGACTGCCGCGAGTAAACAGTGGGGTTGTTCAGCCCGCCCAGCGCGGCCAGTCGCGTCGCGGAACTCGACTCCGTGTCGTAGGGAGCATAGACGGAAGTCGATTCACCGTAAATCTGCGGGAAAAAGGCGGAACGGGCCTGTCGGATTTCCTGACGAACGGCATCAGCGGTCAATTGCGCCGAAGCAATCTGCGGATGGTTTTGCAGCGCATAGGCCTCTGCTTCAGCGAGAGTAAATCGGAGGCCAAGCGGCGGCTTGTTTGGAATTGCACTCTCGCCATGGCAAACAGACCCCGGAATGACTGCGAGAATGATGGCGGAGCAAACCGGAAGAATCTTCATGCGACATGCTCCGGTTCAGTGATTCGCCGAGCTTGCGGTGCATGGGGCATGTCACGATCTCGCTCCTTTTTCTCGCGGCGACGGTACACGATGAGAAATGCGGCAGGAACGAGGAAAACCGTCAGCACGACCGACACGCTCAATCCGCCGATAATGGCCTTCGCCAGAGGAGCGTAAGCCTCCGAACCGGTCCCCATTTTCAGGGCCATCGGAATGAGCCCGAAGATCGTGGCCAGCGATGTCATCAAAATGGGGCGAAGACGAATGCGGCAGGCATGGGCCACGGCGTCACGAATGGCCATGCTTTCATCATCAATCAAGCGATGGGTAAATTCCACGATGAGAATGCTGTTGGAGACGACGATCCCGACCATCATCACCACGCCCATGAGCGACATGACATTCAGCGTCGTTCCGGTCGCCACCAGCGTCACAATAACGCCCATCAATCCCGGTGGAACAGCGAGCAAAATAAGAAAGGGGTCAACAAACGACCGGAATTGAGCCACCAGGACGAGATAAACCAGCAGGACGGAGAGAAGCAATCCATAGCCGAAGCTGTGGAACGACGCATACATCGCATTGACCGTTCCCATCAACTTGACCCGCACTCCCTCCGGTTTTGCCACTTCGTCGGCAATCTTTTGTATGGCCGGGGCCACGGTGGCCAGATTTTCGGTCTTGGTCGCGACAAAGGCGTCGATCACGCGCCGCAACTGGTAATGATCCACCTCGGTCGGCGCGAGAACCTTGGAAACATCGGCCACCATGTCCAAACGCGTGGAATCGGTCCGGTTGTCGCCACGTAACGGAATGCTGCTGAGATCGCCGACGCTCTTGACCGTTCCTTCGGGATATTGAACGGACAGAAAGTAGTCGTTGCCCGTCTTCGGGTCGACCCAGTAACTCGGCGCGATCATGACATTGGAGGTAAGAGCCGTGATGATGTTGCTTACGACCTCCCTTTGGGAAAGACCAAGTTCGCTGGCTCGGATACGATTGATGTTGAGTTGAAACGAGGGCGCGTCGATGTCCTGCGGAATCAAAACGTCACTCACACCGGGAAGATTCCGCGCCTTTTGTGCGATCTGTTGGGCCACCGCGTAGTCGTCGTCAAGATTGCTTCCGCTGACCTGGACGTCGATGGGCGCAGGCAAACCGAGATTGAGTACCGCGTCAACAAGACCGCCCGATTGAAAGTAGCTGCTGATCTCCGGCATTTCCCGGTGCACGGCGTCGCGAACGCGATCCATATACTCATAGCTTCCGACTTTGTGATCGTCCGTAAGACTGACCTGCACAAACGCGGTGTGGGAGGCGGAGTTGCTGGTATACATCGCCGAAAAACCAGGCGTCGTACCGATATTGGAAACGATCAACCGCAAATCGTGCCGAGCAACTTCGCGCCGGACCAGATTTTCCAGCTTAGCGACTTCAGCTTCGGTGTCTTCAAGGCGCGTGCCGGTGACCGTCTTGATATTGATGACAAATTGTCCCGGATCGGTGCGGGGAAAATAGGCGAGCCCCACCCAGGGACAGAGCGCAAGGCTGGCCACGAAAAGACCGAGTAGGACGATGACCGTCAGCAAGGGGCGCAGCAACGCCACGCCGAGAATTCGTTCGTAACCGTCGAGAAAGTTGGTGAAGCGGGCATTGAACCAGGCATTAAAACGCCGGCCCCAACCGACGCGTTTACTTTTACCAGGATGATCCTTCCCATCCGCGGACACATCTTCATGTTGAACAGAGTGGGCCTTGATCAGATTAGCGCAAAAAAGCGGAACGACCGTCATCGCGACGATATACGAGGCGAAAAGCGAGAGCACCACGGCCAGAGCCAGGGAGGTGAAGAGAAATTGGCTCACGCCGTAGAGAAAGGTCACCGGGAAAAAGACAATCGCGGTGGTGAAGGTTGCGGCCAGCACGGGCAGGGAGACTTCCGTTCCGCCCCGCTCGGAGGCCACATGGGGAGATTCTCCCAATTCCATGTGCCGAAAAATATTTTCCAGCACGACGACCGAATTATCGATCAAACGCGAAAAGGCGAGCGCAAAACCGCCCAAAATCATCGCATTGATCGAACTCCCGCCCAACGCCAGCGCGATGAAGGCCGCCAGCGCCGAAAGGGGAATGGAAAGAAAAACCGCGAGCGTCGCGCGAAAATTTCCGAGAAAGATCAGGATCATCAGGCCGGTCAGGACGAGTCCAATCGCGCCTTCGTGCAGGAGCGTCTCGATGGCCGTTTTGACAAAAACGGATTGATCGAAGACGACATTCGTGACCAACGATTTCGGGACATCGAGCAGGTCCTGGGTGTCCTTCTTGATCCCGTCGACGATTGAAATGGTGTTTGAATCGCCGCCCTGCTTGAACACCGGCAGACAAACCGAAGGCTGGCCGTCCACACGAACGATATTGTATTGAATCGCCGAGCCGTCCTGGGCATAGCCGACGTCCCGGACCAGGACGGGAGAGTTGTTGACCATTTTCAAGGGCACGTCATTGATGTCTTCCACGTCATTCAGTTGGCTGTTGGTATAGATATTGTAATCGAACGGGCCGATCTTCACGTCACCCGCCGGCAGGATCAAATTCGACTCGTTGATGGTCCGCACCACATCCATGACGCTCAATTGATTCGCCTCCAGTTTCGTCGGATCGACATAAACCATGATTTGCCGGTAACGCCCTCCAAACGGTGGAGGCACCGAAGCGCCGGGAACGCTCGATATCTGATTTCGCACGGCGAACTGGCCGGCATCGCGTAATTCCGATTCGCTCAATCCTTTGCCTTTTAAGGTGACCAAACAAACCGGAAGTCCCGACGCATCCATCTTGAGGACGACCGGAGGCAAGGTGCCCGGAGGCAAGTGGCGAAGATTGGCCATGGCCAGATTGGAGATGCTGGTCACGGCGGCGTCGGGATCCGTTCCGGGCTGGAAGTAAACTTTGATGATGCTGGTCCCCGGCAAAGACCGTGATTCCATGTGCTCAATGCCCGTTCCCAGGGTGAAGAACCGTTCGAAGCGCCCGGTAATGTCGTTCTCAATCTGTTCGGGAGGCATGCCGCTGAAGAACGTGGCGATCATCACGACCGGAATCTTGATGGCGGGGAAAAGATCGACCGGCATCCGCGCGATGCTGGTAATGCCCAGGATGCAAACCATCAGGCAGAGCACGATGATGAAGTACGGAAAGCGGATGGCGAATTTCGGCATACGGCGGAAAGGTTATTCTCCGGACAAAAGACCACGCAGACCTTCGACGGTGAAGTCCGATGATTGGCAATAAGCGATGATCCCTTCCTCCTTCTGACGCAATGCGGCAGCCGTGGCTGGAATCCGGCCCGCCAATTCTTTGGGCACGCGAACAATTCCGTGGAGATCGCCATGCAGCAGATCGCCGGGAGAAATTTCCAGGCCGCCGATCTGAACAGGGCCGCCCATCCGGATCAAATGGCTGTAGGCGTGAGAGACGCTCAGCGTGCCGGAAAACATCTGGAACCCAAGCGGCTGAATACGGGAGAGGTCGCGGACAGCTCCATTGGTCACAACGCCGATGCATCCAAGCGATTTCAATATGGCGGCGTGCACCCCCCCCACCAGCGCTCCCACGCCGGGAGTCCGGTCCATATCTTGAATGACCAGGATTCTCGGTGAGGGAACCGCCAAAAGAACATTCCACCAGTCCGTATTTTCAAAAAATACTTTCCCTTTAGTGGGCGGCGCTCCCGAACGCACCTTGAGCGTCATCGCATAACCCAGAACAGGCGGCATCTCGGGAAAGCGGCAAGTCACTCCCTCCTCCGTATAGCCTTCATTGCGCAACTGAACATGAAAGCGCTCGATCGCATTGGCGACGGCGCACGAGCCGAGCACCTTCAGGTTGCGAAACTCGTCGTCATTCAACACACGTTGAAAGCTGGGGTTATCGGTTGAGCGTGTATTCATAGGTTGTCTCCAGTCACTTCCTTGCCCATGGTGACCTGGCCGATTTGAACTGAACTGCGGCTGCCAACGACCACGAGGTCGCCTTCATCCAGGCCGCTCAAAATTTCCGCCATGGTGGCAGTTTCCAGGCCCAAGGTGACCTTGCGCTCCTCGACTTTGTGATCCTTATCGAGAACGAGAACGGTCGACGTGTCGCCCGTCGATACGCATTGGATGGGAACGGCCAGCGCATCTTTCTTTTCGGAAAGAATAAGCCGCACCGTGGCATACATCCCGGGCGTATAAAGATAATCGGAATTGTCCACGTCGACCTCGGTCAGCATGGTGCGCGTATCCGTGTCCACTTTTTGCGCGAAGCGGGAGACGGTGCCCGGAAAGGTCTTTCCCGACGAGACCACGGTGACCTCGACAGGGCTCCCGTTGTGGACGTAAGCCACCGCCGATTCGGGCACCGGAAATTCGAGACGCAGGCGATCCAGTTCGGCAAAACTCACCAGCGGCATCGAATTGGAGTTGCCCGATGTTTCCGCCTGAACCGTTCCAGCCTGAACAAGAGCGCCTGTGTCGGCATAGCGTCTGGTCACGACGCCATCGAATGGAGCGGTGATTTTCGAGTAGGCCACCAGGTCCCGAAGATGATCGGCGTTCGCCCGCGCTTCCACCACTTTTTGTTTTGCCGCCGCGAGGTTTGCTTCATCGGCGCGATTCTTCGCGTTGGCGGTATCGATGTCCTGTTGGGCGATAAGTCCCTTTGCCTCCTGCGCGGCGGCGTTGAGGCGTTGGGCGATAAGGCTCGATTCATCATAGGCGGCCTGCATGCTTTTTACTTCTTCCTGGGCCGTGAGAACCGCCGCGTCGGCCTGTTTGAGCTGGTCCTCGATCTCCGGAATCTCCAGCGTCGCGATGATATCCCCGGTTTTTGCGTGATCGCCCACGTCGACATCGATCTCTTTCACGTAGCCCGTGACCTCCGCATGAATCTCGACTTCCTGATAAGGTTTGAATTCCGCCGTCAACGTCACGCCACGCGACAAATCCTGGCGCGTCACCTTTGTGACCTCCACGGTTTGAGCAGGGGCCGTTCTCTCGTCGGAATGTCCCTGATCATTAACAGGCCCTTGATGACAGGAAAACATCGTCAATGCACACACCATGACCGCCGTAGCTCGAACGCCCCGCAAACATGCGTTGTGAAAATGGCATTTCATACGGCAACTCCGGTTTTTTCCATCGTCGCCGCAGGTTGTAGTTTCATCAGGGGCAGTTCAACGCGGAACCGGGCGCCGTGTCCCTCCTGACTCTCAACCCGAACCCTCCCGCCATGGGCCTCGACGATGGACTGAACAATTGAGAGGCCCAGTCCCGTGCCGCTGGTGCGACTGGTCCGCGCCTGTTCAGCCCGGAAAAAACGATCAAAAATATGCGGCAACGCCCGTTCAGAAATTCCCATGCCTGTATCGGATACGGTGAAAATGGCGAGATTGGATTCGGCCAGGACTTGCAGGCTTATCTGGCCGCCCTCAGGCGTGTATTTAAACGCATTGTCGAGCAGGTTGACCCCAACCTGCTTAAGCCGAATCTCATCGCCTTCAACCAGCACTCCGGGCGTGATCTTGCGGCGCAGATTCAGCAGCTTGTCGTCAGCCAATGGGGCCATTTGATCGGCAATCCCATTCATCATCTCGCCAAGATCGATCTTGTCTTTGCGCATTTGCGCTTCGCCTGTTTCCAGGCGCGAAACCAGCAGCAATCCTTCGATGATGCGAGTGAGCCGCACCGCCTCTTCCAGAACATTGCCGATGCGCTCCGCCAAATCTTCGTTCAGCGTGGGTTCTTTTATTAACGATTCCAACTCCCCGCGCATGACCGTCAAAGGCGTGCGCAACTCATGCGACGCATCCGCGGCAAAGCGGGTCGTCAGTTGAAACGACTCATCAAGCCGTTCAATCATGCGATTGAGCGCGGAGGAAAGGCGCTCGAACTCATCCCCCGTTTTTGAAACCGGCAGGCGCTGCCGCAGATTTTCCAAAGTGATCGCCTCCGCCGCGCTCACGATTTGATCGACCGGCTTCAGCGCCCGGCCCAATAGAATATATCCGCCGCCAATGGCCAGCCCGATCAGGAACGGAAAACCGAGAATCAGCGTCCAGCTCAAACCGGCCAACGCGATGGAAATATCGGTTTCCGGTGCGCCGACCTCGACGGTGTAAACCGATCCATCGGCAATCCGGTGGCTCACGGCGATCACTTCCAGCCATTCCCCGTTCGGAAGCATCGCCTGGGACAAAACGGGAACGCTCTCCGATTGATTGCCAGGAACGGGCCCAGGCTGGATCGGAGTTAGAACATCCGAATTTTTTGAGCCGTAGACCTGGTGGCCATCGGCGGCAACGATGCGAATCACCCGTTCGTTGAGTTCCGGTGCGTAGCGAGTTTGGATTTCGTTGCTGACGAAGACTTCGCCCTTAATGGGTATCTCCTGCAAAAAAGTGGAGGCAATCTGCCGGGCGCGCCATGTCAATGTCTGTTGAAGCGAGCGGATCAGGTAGGTCTTAAACCCCGCATAGGTGTAGATGCCAAAACAAACGAACACCAGCGACAGGATCGCAACGTAAAGCGTGATGAGCTTGATGCGGATGGATCGGTTGGCCCTCATGCTCCCTCCTCGCTGATACTATAACCGACGCCCCGCACCGTGCGAAGCAGCTTCAGTTGATGCCCCTCATCGATCTTTTTGCGGAGCTGGCGCACGTAAACGTCGACAATGTTGGTAAGGCCTTCAAAGCTCTGGTCCCATACGTTCTCGACGATCATGGTGCGCGAGAGGACCCGTCCCGCATTGACCATAAAATATTCCAGCAGCGCAAACTCCTTGGAAGTGAGCTCGATGGCTTGACCGTTGCGTTTGACTTGATGCCCCGATCGGTCCAGCACCAAATCGGCAACTTGAAGCACGTCTGTACGATGAGGCGACTGTCCGCGACGCAAAAGAGCCTTGACTCGCAGCACCAGTTCCGTGAAGGAAAAAGGTTTGGTCAGGTAATCGTCCGCTCCCAGGCCGAAGTTCTCCACTTTGTCGACAATACTATCGCGCGCGGTCAGAATCAGGACGGGAAGCGAACGATTGCTTTTCCGAATGGAGCGGAGAACTTCATGGCCCGATATGTCGGGAAGATTAAGATCCAAAATGACGACCTCGTAAGAAAAATGCTCCAGCTGACGAAGCGCTGTTTTGCCGTCGGCAACCACATCGACCACATAGAGCTCAGCCTTGAGCCCTCGCTCGATAAAGCGTGCCACCTTTTCTTCGTCTTCTACCAGAAGGATGCGCATAACCTCGTAAACCTTAACCTAGCAAAATGAAGGTTGCGTGTATGCCAGATTAAAAATCCTTCATCTTTGCCCGATCCCCAGCGGATGCCCATGAAATTGGGATTAAGATGTGATTAAAAAAGTACCGGCAAAAAGAGGTGGGTGTATTTTTAATTATGAAAACAATAACCTCATTCTTCGTGGCATTAATGCTCGTGGCATTTATAACGGAATGTCCGGTTCGGGCTCAGTCAGATCCATTGGCCTGTGCCCAAAGCCCCGATCATCCCAGCACTTGGGTCGTCGGCGCGACTAACATTCATCAGGCAATTCGTTGGGATGCCTCCAAGCAAATGCTTTTTGCCGACGTGAAATATAGCACAAGGGATTATGCGGACAGCGTCAATCCTACCCAGGAAAGCGACTATGCCCTCTCGTTTCCTTCCGTGCGTCTCGATTCCAGCACGAACAAGTTAACGGCTCATGGCACCACAATTGGCACCTTGCAGCACGGCCTTTTTGGTTCTGAAGTCGTTCTCAAGCGAGGCTTGGAACTGGATATCCATCGTCATCATGGGAAGATCTATGCGGCGATCTTGCCCAGTGATAATCGATAATCTGTTTCCATTGGCCGAGTTTTTTTACCTTAACAGATCCTAAGAGCCGCACATTGGCGTGCGGCTCTGCCAGCGCAACAATTTTTTGCCTCTCAAGGGAAACCATTCGGCATTAATCACGATAAAATCTATTGACAAACTGTTTTATGCTGCTACCACTGCCAAATACACATTCCAGCTAACTTGGATTGAAGGAAGGTCTTAAGAATGAAACTTAAAATTATTATATTCGGGCTCATCTCCCTATTCGCGGTGGCTTTCGTTTCGATTACGCCGGCTCACGCCCAGCAGCAAGACAGCGCCTTGTTGGACGCACTCGTCAAAAAGGGTGTCCTTTCCGACAAGGAAGCCGAAGACATCCAGGCTCAGGACCAAAAAGAGTACAACAGCACGGCGGCCGGCAAAATCACCCTCGCCTCGTCCATCAAAAATATTACTTTCTACGGCGACCTGCGCCTGCGTTATGAATTGCGCGACGGTACCACGAATGCAGGTGCCACTGGTGCGGGTGGCGCGCTTGCTAATAATGGGGACAGCGAGGACGACAATCGCTGGCGTTATCGTCTTCGCTTCGGGGCGAAGGGAAATTTGTACGATAACTTCTTTTTCGGATTCCGCGTCTCTACCAATCCAACGAACAATCGTTCGGGTAACGTCACTTTCGGGCATAGCGACGCGGCGGGCCCGTTTGGCAAGGGCCAGAGCCTGCTCGCATTGGACATGGTCTATCTGGGGTGGCATCCGACGGACGACATCACCTTGACCGGCGGCCAGATGCCCAATCCCCTTTATACCACCAACATGGTCTGGGACGATAATATCAACCCTGCCGGCGCGGCCGAACACTGGGACCACGTGTTTGATCAAGATATCGAGGCCTTCGCGACGGCCGGCCAGTTTGCCTATCAAGCTGCCGCCGGTAACGGTTTCACCAACGGTCTTGGCAGCAACACAAGTTTTAGCAATACCTTCATGTATGCCGAACAAGCCGGCTTCAAATACAACTTCGATAAGGACGAGTTCTTCAAGGCGGCGGCCACGTTCTATACCTATAGCGGAACCGTCGGCAATTCGCCAACGGGTGGCACCGTGGCGGGGCTCTATAGCACGAGTCCCTTGAATCTCGCCGCTCCAAACCAGAACCCGAGTTTCTATAATGGCCCGTTTGTGGGGGCCGCTTCCGCGCCGACGACCAATGTCTCGGGCATCAACGACCTCGCCGTATTGGAAATCCCGATGGAGTTCGACTTCAAGGCTTGGAATGTGCCGATGCGCGTTTTCGGCGACTTCGCCTACAACGTTGAGGCTGATTCCCGCGCTGATCAGGCGCGCGATGCCGTCAATGCATTCAGCACCTCCATCAACCCCGCTACCGGCCTCGGTGTCAACAGCACCGGGGTTACCAACGCGACTACGACCACCCCGGTCCCGTCCGGGGGTGCCCTTACCCCCGCGCAAGTAGCCGCGAACAAACAGGCCAACGCCCAAATGCTCAATTCACCAACCTTCCAGGGCGTCCTCGAATCGGGCAAGGGCTTGCTCGACCAAACCGCCTACCAAATCGGCGTCGAGGCAGGCCAACTCAAGGCAAAGGGTGACTGGGACGGCAAGCTCTACTGGCAGAGCACGGGCTACTATGCGCTCGATCCCAACTTGGCGGCGGAGACCTTCAACGGCGCGACCAACCTCGAAGGCATTGTGGCCTCCGTGGCCCATAACTGGACCGATGGGCTCACCTCGACCTTGACTTATGCCCATGCCAACCCAGTCAACGGTAAGATGGCCACCCCAAATATCAACCAGGACCTGACGCTGGGTGATATCCGACAGTACAACCTACTCCAGGCCGACCTGATGGTGACATTCTAAGCAATCCCAAGAGGAGTGATAGTTGATTGGCTGAAATCATTTTGCAATGAGTCCTGGAGCCTATTAGGGAAGCCGCCTTAAACACTGAGAATCAACCCGACACAACTTGAGCCAAAACGCGAAAGGGTGCGCGGTACAGGGTTTGAACCTGTGACCCCTACAGTGTCAGTGTAGTGCTCTACCACTGAGCTAACCGCGCTTGTCGAAGCATTCCCTCCCATCATCCCGCAAAACGGCGGCAAATCGACGGTTTTTAAAAATGCGCGGTTTGGATCGAAGAGGCAAGATTTTTCCCTCGTACGGAGGGAGATATCCCGCCCGGATCGCATATTCCGGCGAAGTTTTACCGCCCTCGGCAACGCTCACATGTGCGCGATGACGTTGTCGCCGAATGCCGAGCACCCAATCTTCGTCGCCCCTTCCATCTGACGCGCGAAATCGTAGGTCACTTTCTTGCTCGCAATCGCCCCGTTGAGTCCTTTCAGAATCAGGTCCGCCGCTTCGTTCCAACCGAGATAACGGAACATCATCTCGCCCGAAAGGACGACCGAGCCGGGATTGACCATGTCCTTGTCCGCGTATTTCGGCGCGGTGCCGTGGGTCGCCTCGAAGATCGCGTGGCCGCTGATGTAATTGCAATTGCCGCCCGGCGCAATGCCGATGCCGCCGACCTGCGCCGCCAGGGCGTCCGAAAGGTAATCGCCGTTGAGGTTCAGCGTCGCGATGACATCGAAATCCTCCGGGCGCGTCAGCACCTGCTGGAGCGTGATGTCGGCGATGGCGTCCTTGATGATGATGCCGTTGGCCAGCTTGCACCAGGGCCCTCCGTCGATCTCCACCGCGCCGAACTCCTTCTTGGCCAGATCATACGCCCAATCGCGAAACGCGCCTTCGGTGTACTTCATGATGTTGCCCTTGTGGACGATCGTCACCGACTTCTTTTTCTGGTCGATCGCATACTTGATCGCCGCGCGCACGAGCCGTTCCGTGCCGGGCCGCGACACCGGCTTGATGCCGATGCCGACCGAGCCGGGCTGCTCCGCGCCGAAGCGGATCTTCTTGAACTCCTTCGGATAATTCGTCTTCAGAAATTCGAGAATCTTGAGCGCCGGTTCGCTGTCGGCCTCGAAATCGATCCCCGCGTAGATGTCCTCCGTGTTCTCGCGGAAGATCACCATGTCGACCTTCTCCGGGTTCTTCACCGGCGACGGCACACCCGCAAAATATTGCACGGGGCGCAGGCACACATAGAGATCGAGCATCTGGCGCAGCGCCACGTTCAGCGAACGGATCCCGCCGCCCACCGGCGTGGTCAGCGGACCTTTGATGCCGACCACAAATTCCTTGAACGCCTCGACCGTGTCGTCCGGCAGCCAGGTGTCGAACTTGCTTTTGGAGGCCTCCCCCGCGAAAACCTCGAACCAGGCGATCTTCTTTTTGCCGCCGTAGGCCTTTTTCACCGCCGCGTCGAACACCCGCTCGCTCGCCGCCCAGATGTCGCGGCCCGTGCCGTCCCCGCGAATGAAGGGAACGACCGGATGATCCGGCACCGTGAGAACGCCGTCCTTGATCGAAATTTTGCCGCCAGCCGGGGGAGTAATGTCTTTGTATGCCATAAGGTGCCGTCGATTGAAGCATGACTTGCGCCGCCCGGCAAAAAAAATGCACTGGAGCGCCCGACCGAAGCGGACTAACTTGGGATCAATGAAAGCCGTGATCGTCTTTCTCATCGTGGTCATCCTGGGCTTCGGATTTATCCAGCTCGTCTCCTGGTTGGAATTGGAGCCGCCCATGCATGTCATGCACGTGAAACCTCCCGCGAAACCGAATTGACCTTGCTCCCGCGCTAAAAAGGATAATCCCCGCTTGATTTGTCCGAGACGGATTTTGTGAAAGCAAGAGTGGCTTAAGCGCCGGGTTCATGCCTCGCGATATCCTTGAACTTGTCGAAATCGCGGTCGAATGAGGCGACCGCAAGTTTTTCCTCCGCAGCGCCTGCGGCAAGGTAAGCGTCGGCAAATCCGACATGGGTGGTTTGCAGGCGCGCGAGTGCCGCGAGAACCTGGCTTGCGTCGCGCAGCTTTACGCCGCGTTGCTGAAGCAAAAGCGAAAGCTTCTCCGCCGCTATTTTACGTTCGATGCCATAAAACGACAACAGAGTGTAGAAGGTTTCGGCGACAATAACCGGAGAGACATCGAGAATCACTTCCGCGGCTTGGGCGCGGTGAAAGAGTTTCCGGGTGGCGGCAGCCTGTCCGGCAGGTTCGCCGGAAAGAAAACGCAGGAGGACATTGGTGTCGACCAGATAACGCTTGGGACTGTTCACTTAAGTCCCTCACCAGTCGCTTCGCGCGCCATGGCGGCGCGGGCAGACTGCTTTTCCTCTCGGGAAGACGCAACTGGCTTGTGAAGTGGCAGGCTGCCGAACAAGTCATCGAGCCGGGGAATGGGGCGCATGACGGCAGAACCGTCCGGGCGCACTTCATAGGCAACTTTCTGGCGTGGAGAGAGTTTCAAGGCGAGCCGAACTTTTAAGGGGATTGTGGTTTGGAATTTCTCTGTGACTGTAGATTGTGGCATACAACCAACATACTATAAAAAATATCCTTGTTCCAGTCACTTCTCATTGCGCTTTCATGACGGTCATTTAGCAATCCCGCTTGATTTGTCGGCGGCCACTTTTAGCATGACTAATGCTCGAAGCCCAGACAGCGCCCATTGCCGCGACTTTCCCCACGCCCCCCCCGCCGGAAACACCCTCCGCTCCGCCCCTGAAAACCTCCCCAGGACATCCCTTCGCGCCGCTCGACACCTTTGCGCGCCGTCACATCGGCCCTCAACCGGAGGAGATCGCCGCGATGCTCAAACTCCTCGGCCACGCCTCCCTGGACGACCTCGCCGAGGCCGTCGTGCCCCCGGCCATCCACCTGCGCCACCCGCTCGATCTCCCCGCCCCCAAAGGCGAGCGCGAGGCCCTCGAAGCTCTGCGCGCCATCATGGACCAGAACAAGGTCTTCCGCTCCTTCATCGGCCAGGGCTATTACGACACCATCACCCCCCCCGTCATCCAGCGCAACATCCTCGAAAATCCCGGCTGGTACACCGCCTACACCCCCTACCAGGCCGAAATCGCCCAGGGCCGCCTCGAGGCGCTCCTCAACTTCCAGACCATGGTCGCCGACCTCACCGGCCTCGACATCGCCAACGCCTCCCTCCTCGACGAGGCGACCGCCGCCGCCGAGGCGATGACCATGCTCCACGCCGTCCGGGTCAACCCGGCCGCCCATCGCTTCTTCGTCTCCAACGCCTGCCATCCGCAGACCCTCGACGTCCTGCGCACCCGCGCCGCGCCGCAGGGCGTCGAAGTCGTCATCGACGACGCGGCCGGGTTCAACCCCGACTCCTCCTACTTCGGCGCGCTCCTCCAATATCCCGACACCCACGGCGCCATCCTCGACTACACCAAATTCATCCAGCTCGTCCACCAGGTCGGCGGCAAAGTCGCCATGGCCACCGACCTGCTCGCCTTGACCCTCCTCAAGCCGCCCGGCGAATTCGGCGTCGACGTCGCCGTCGGTTCCGCGCAACGCTTCGGCGTCCCCCTCGGCTACGGCGGACCCCACGCCGCCTTTTTCGCCACGAAGGACGAACTCAAGCGCCACCTCCCGGGCCGGCTCATCGGCGTCTCCCACGACCCGCAGGGCAGACCCGCGATGCGTCTCGCGCTTCAGACCCGCGAGCAGCACATCCGCCGCGACAAGGCGACCAGCAACATCTGCACCGCCCAGGTCCTCCTCGCCGTCATGGCCTCCATGTACGCCGTTTACCACGGGCCGGAGGGCCTGCGCGAAATCGCCGGGCGCGTCCACCGGATGACCGCCCATCTCGGCGCCGCCCTCGTCGCGCTCGGTTACAAGATCGCCCCGGAACCCTTTTTCGACACCCTCCGCATCACCACCTCCGCGAAGTGGAGCGCCCATGAATTGCTCCAGGAAGCCGTCGCGCAGGGCGTCAACCTCCGCCTCATCGACGCCGACACCGTCACTGTTTCGCTCGACGAGACCGCCACCGCCGCCGATCTCGATTCCCTCCTCAAAATCTTCGGCAAGGGCGAGGAGACCATCCGGACCGAGCGGTTGCTCGCCGGGACGCCCGCGCCATGGCCCGCCCACTTCCGCCGCACCGGCCCCTGCCTCACCCACCCCGTCTTCAACACGCATCACACCGAGACCGAAATGCTCCGCTACATCCGCAGGCTCGAATCGCGCGACCTTTCCCTCTGCAACTCAATGATCCCCCTCGGCTCCTGCACCATGAAGCTCAACGCCGCCGCCGAGATGTTCCCCGTCTCCTGGCCCACCGTCGCCCGGCTCCATCCCTTCGCCCCCATCGACCAGGCGCGCGGCTACCAGACCCTCTTCCGCCAGCTCGAATCGTGGCTCGCCGAAATCACCGGCATGGCCGCCGTCTCCCTTCAGCCCAACGCCGGCTCCCAGGGCGAATACGCCGGGCTTCTCGCCATTCGCGCCTACCATCAATCGCGCGGGGACGAAGCCCGCCGCGTCTGCCTCATTCCCGTCTCCGCCCACGGCACCAACCCCGCCAGCGCCGTCATGGCCGGCATGAAGGTCGTCCCCGTCGCCTGCGACGCCGCCGGCAACATCGACATCGCCGACCTCCGCGCCAAGGCCGATCAGCACGTCGACGACCTCGCCTGCGCCATGATCACCTATCCCTCCACCCACGGCGCGTTCGAGGACACCATCGTCGAGGCCGCCGAAATCATCCACTCCCACGGCGGCCAGGTCTACATGGACGGCGCGAACCTCACCGCCCAGCTCGGCCTCTGCCGTCCCGGCGATTTCGGCATGGACGTCTGCCACCTCAACCTCCACAAGACCTTCTGCATCCCGCACGGCGGCGGCGGTCCCGGCGTCGGCCCCATCGCCGTCGCGCCGCACCTCGCCGACTACCTTCCCGGCCACGCCGTCATCCCGCCCGGCGAATCGCGCCGCGCGGAAGGCGCCGTCAGCGCCGCGCCGTGGGGCAGCGCCGGCATCCTCGTCATCTCCTGGATGTACATCGCCATGCTCGGAGCCGAGGGCCTCAAGCAGGCGACGCAGACCGCCATCCTCAACGCCAACTACATGGCCGCCATCCTCGAGCCCCAAATGGAAGTGCTCTATCGCGGCCATTCCGACCTCGTCGCGCACGAATTCATCCTCGACGTCCGTTCCTGGAAACAAACCGCCGGCATCGAAGTCGAGGACATCGCCAAGCGCCTCATCGATTACGGCTTTCACGCGCCCACCATCTCCTTTCCCGTCCCCGGCACCATGATGATCGAGCCGACCGAAAGCGAATCGAAGGAGGAACTCGACCGCTTCTGCGTCGCCCTCATCGCCATCCACGGCGAGATGCGCCGCGTCGCCTCCGGCGAATGGCCCCGCGACAACAACCCGCTCAAGCTCGCGCCCCACACCGCCGCCGCCGTCTCCGCCGACGCGTGGGACCGCCCCTACTCCCGCGAACTCGCCGCCTACCCCGTGCCCTGGCTCCGCGAACACAAATTCTGGCCCTCCGTCGGCCGCATCGACAACGTCTACGGCGACCGCAACCTCGTCTGCTCCTGCCCGCCGATCGAGGCTTACCAGGCTGCTTCACAATGAAAGCCGGTCTTTCCCCTTCCGTCATCCTGAGCTTGTCGACGGATCAGTTCCGCTCGGGTGGGCGCAGCCATTCCGCGCGAACAGGAAGCGATCATCTTCGGCGGTCATAGACCGCCGCTACGGAAAGGTATTGTCATTCAATTTATGACCACCCGCGCCGACGACGGAAATTCCCCTCGTTCCCAAGTTGTACTTGGGAACGTACTTGTCCCCGCAACTTCGTTGCCTTCTCCCTGCCTCCCCCTCTTCAGCCCGCCAGGCGTGCCTGCTGTGCGAAACCTTCCCCCTGCCTTTTCCCTCCCAAAAAAATTAGTAATTTGGAAAATTCAGTAATTTGGTCCTGCCTCCCTTCATCAGCCTTCATGTACCTCCTGTCAAAATTCCCCTGCCTTTTCCCTCCCAAAAAATTAGTAATTTGGTCCTGCTTCCCTTCATCAGCCTTCATGTACCTCCTGTCAAAATTCCCCTGCCTTTTCCCCTCCTCAAAAAATTCAGTAATTTGGTCCTGCCTCCCCTTCCTCCTCCTTCATGTCTTCATGATTCCATGTTTTCCTGTTAAAAAATTGTGGACTACCCCATGACCACCCGCGCCGACGAATTCCATTCCCTCAGCGACACCCTCTTCCACTGGTCCCTCTACGACCCCTCCCTCAAGTGCGAGATCGGCTGCGTCGCCCTCAAGCTCCCCAGCGGCTGGGTCGTCATCGACCCCGTCCCGCTCGCCGAAACGGCGTGGAAAAACCTCCTCGCCCTCGCGCCCCTCCGCGCCATCCTGCTCACCAACGGCAACCACGTCCGCGACACCGCAACGCTTCGCGCGCAACACAGCGTCCCCGTCGTCACCGCCGCCGACACCCGCCGCGACATCGCCGAACTCAGGCCCGACGTCACCCTCCTCCCCGGCGAACTCCTCTACGGCATCACCGCCATTGCCATCCCCGGCGCCACCCCCGGCGAAACCGCCTTTTATTCCAACACCGGCGTCATGGTCCTCGGCGACGCCGTCATCAACACCAGCCCGGAAGCCGGCCTTGAATTGCTCCCCGATAAATATTGCGCGAATCCCGAACAGAACCGCGCCTCTCTCCGCAACCTCCTCGACTTCGACTTCCACACCCTCACCTTCGCCCACGGCGCTCCCGTCACAACCCGCGCCAAAGAAAAACTAAAAGCGTGCCTCGAAACCGCGCGCGCGGACCGGTAAAGCCCCCCTCTCGTCGCTCTCAGCATTCTCCGCCGCCTCAACCTCGGCGAACGCGTCCTGAAGACGGTGTGCTCGATCGACTAAAAAAATAGGGTGCGGAAGCCTTTTAAGCCAAACCCTTAATTCCCGACGGCCATCTCCGCCGCCCGCACCGTGTTGCTCAGCAGCATCGCGATCGTCATCGGCCCCACGCCGCCCGGATTCGGCGTGATCGCTCCCGCCACCTCCCGCACCGCCTCGAAATCAACGTCCCCGACGAGGCGGTAGCCGTTCTTCGCCGCGGGATCGTTCACCCGGTTCACCCCGACGTCGATCACCACCGCGCCCGGCTTCACCATCTCCGCCTTCACGAAATGCGCCTGCCCCATCGCGGCGATCACGATGTCGGCCCGGCGGCAATGCTCGGCGATATTCCTGCTCCGCGAATGGAGCACCGTCACCGTCGCGTCGGCGTGACTGTCCTTTTGCAGCAGGATCGCCGCCATCGGTTTGCCCACGATGTTGCCGCGTCCCAAGATCACGACCTCCGCGCCGCTCAGCGGCACCCCGCTCCGGATGAGCAATTCATGAACGCCCGCCGGCGTGCACGGCTTGAAAAGCGGATTCTGCCCGAGCAGAAGCTTCCCGACATTGACCGGATGAAACCCGTCCACGTCCTTGCGGAAATCGATGGCGCTGAAAATCTCCTCCTCCCGGATGTGGCGCGGCAACGGTGCCTGGACGAGGATGCCGTGGACCTTCGGGTCGCCGTTCAGCTTTCCGATGAGCTCGATCAGTTCCGCCTGCGCCGTTTTCTCGTCCAACACAATCGTCTCCGAGCGTATCCCCAGTTCCTCGGCCTTCGCCCCCTTCATGCGCACGTAGGCCCGCGAGGCCGGGTCTTCGCCGACCCGCACGAACGTTATCCCGGGAGCCACCCCGTGCTTTTCCCGCAGGGCGAGCGTGCGCGCCTGCGTCTCCGAATGAATTTGAGCCGAAATGACCTTCCCGTCGATGAGTCGTGCGCTGGACATGGTTTCGCCCAAGGCTGTCCGAAAAGCCGGCGCCGGTCACGCTGAAAGCAAATGGGAACCCTCAACCCGCCGCCGGAAACGCAATCTGCGCCTCCGTTCCTTCGCCCGGCCGGCTGTTGATGGAAAATCCCCCTTTGCACTGCGCGGTTAGTTTTTGCACCAGCACCAAGCCGAGCCCGAGCCCCTGCTGTTCCTGTTTTTTGCGGTCGAATTGCTGAAATGCCCCGATGCGGTTGATTTCATCCACCGTCATGCCGCGGCCCCGGTCCGTGACGGTCAATCGGCCGTCGGCGCTCAACTCCACCTTCACCGGGGTTCCCTGGCGCGAAAATTTACAGGCGTTGTCGACCAGTTCCTCGACGATCCGGCCAAGGTCTTCGGGTTTCACCGAAATCGAACACGACTTCACCTCGACCGTCACGTCTTCCCGCCGGTTGTTCAGCCGCAGCGCCTCGTTGATCGCGGCCCGGAGGCTTTTTTCCACGTCACGGGGAGCCAGCGGCGGCGCGGGTTCGGATGGAGCGGTCTGGAGGTCAAGAATCAAGAGATAGTTGCGCAGCGTGCGATGAAGTCGAAGCGCCGATCGGTAAATATCATCGTGAATATCGCTTACTTCCTCCGGGGTGAGGCTGTCCGAATCGGACCGCAGAATTTCCATCAACCCGATGATCCCGGCCAGTGGCGTGAAACATTCGTGCGGCAGGTTCGGCGGCACTGAAGAGCGAAGCTGGGCCACCATCTGGTCCTCCACACGCCAGCTGATCGACGCGCGGCCGAATCGCGCTTCGACACAGCTCACCAGCGCCTTGAGGTCGATCGGCTTCACCAGGAAATCGTCTGCGCCCTCCTCCATCCCTCTGCGCGGCGTCACCAGATCGGGCCGGCCGGTCATCAGCACCACCTGTTTCGAACGGAGTTCCGGGTCGTGCCGGATGTCGTGAAGCAGGGTCGAGCCGTCCCCGCCCGGCATATGGATGTCGCTGAGAATCAGGTCGGGCAGATGCTGCCGGGCCAGTGCAAGCGCCGCGCTGCCCGAATCGGCCTCGATGACCCGATAGCCGTTTCTCCGCAGCGCCAGGCCGAACATCGTCCGCACCTGCGGATCATCATCGACGAGCAAAATCGTTTTCATTTTCTGGTTGGAGAGGGTTGATCCAGGATTTCCCGCACCTTGTTCGCCAGCGCCGAGGGCGTGAACGGCTTTTGCAGAAGCATCACACCTTCGTTCAATATCCCCTGATGGACGATCGCGCTCTCGGTGTAGGCCGAGGTGAAAAGAATCTTGGTATGAGGATAGATCGTTCGAATCCGGTCAGACAACTCTTTCCCGCTCATGTGCGGCATCACGACATCGGTGAACAACAGATCGATGTGCCCGATGTCCCGCTGATTTTTCAGGTTCAGGGCTTCGACGCCGTCCGCCGCCGTCAGGACGTTGTAGCCCAGCCGTCTCAACAAAGTGGTCGACATCTCGAGCAGCGAGGGATCGTCCTCGGCCAGCAGAATCGTTTCCGTTCCGCGCGGCAAATCGGACGATTTTATGCGGGCAAGGGGAACTGTCGGCTGCTTTCCCACCTGGGGCAGATAAATCTTGAACGTGGTGCCCCGGGCGACTTCGCTATACACGTTGATGTGGCCCTCGCTTTGTTTGAGAATGCCGTAGCAGGTGGCCAGGCCGAGCCCTGTTCCCTGCCCCACCCCTTTTGTCGAAAAGAACGGTTCGAACGCCCGCGCTTTCACCGCCTCGCTCATCCCGATTCCCGTGTCCGTGATCGCCAGCATCACATAGCCTCCCGCTTTTAATCCGGGAAAGGCGCGGACATAATCCTCGTCCAGCGTGACGTTGGCGGTTTCGAGGATGAGTTTGCCGCCGTTGGGCATGGCATCGGCGGCGTTCATGGCCAGGTTGACGATGACCTGCTCCATTTGTCCGGGATCGATTTTCACCGTCTTCAGCCCGGCGGCGGGAGCAATCTGCACATCCACCTCCCGGCCCATTAAATGCTGCAACGTGCTCACCATGTCGGTGAGGACCCGGTTCAAATCGAGGATTTCCGGCTGGAGGATTTGTTTGCGTCCGTAAGCCAGAAGCTGGTGCGTCAGCGTCGCGGCCCGGTCGGCGGCCTGGCGGATTTCCCGCGCGCTTTTGCCCAGCGGATCTCCCGGCGGAAGATCCTCGAGTAGCAATTCGCTCTGGCCGATGATCGCCGTCAGGATGCTGTTGAATTCGTGGGCCACGCCCCCCGCCAGCTTCCCCACCGTCTCCATTTTCTGGGACTGGAGCATCCGGGCCTCGATGAGTTTACGATCCGTAACGTCGATGAACACGACCACGGCGCCCGCGAGACGGCCCTCTTCATCCCCGATCGGCGTTGCGGTGTACTCGACTGGAAAGCTCGTGCCATCCTTCCGCCAAAAGACCTCGTCTTTCGCACGGCGAACCACCCCATCCCTCATGGTGGCGTAAATCGGGCATTCGCCCACCGGGTACGCGGAACCATCCGCGTGGGAGTGATGCATCGTGAGATGCGCCGGTTTGCCGATCAGTTCGGCAGCCTCATAGCCCAGGATCTCTGCGGCCGCGGGATTTTCAAATTTGATTCGTCCCTCGATGTCGATCCAGTGCACGCCCTCGGAAACCGAGTTCAAAATGGTTTTGTGCTCATTGCGGAGCCGCTTGATTTGCTCCTCGGCCAATTTGCGCTCCGCGACTTCGGTTTGCAAAACGACGTTGTCCTTTTTAAGCCGCTCGGTGATTCTGACCAGCGCGAACCCCGTCCCGAGGGTGATGACTATCGCCAGACCGACGAGAATGTCGCCAATCATTCTAGTTTTGGAAATGAAACCAGCCGTTGCCCCGGCAGTTTGATTCGCCTCCGTTTCCGTGCAACTAACCAAAGCATTGATTGCATTCAGGAGCTCATCGTATGCCGCACCTTGCTTCGAGCGGATGAGCATCGCTGCTTCAGCATCGCGATTCGTAAGACCGAACGCCAACACCGGCTGTGTCACCTCCCAATACGCTTTACGCGCCTGCATGACCCTGTCGTAAAGCTGCTTTTCCCGTTCCGTATCAACGAACTTTTGATAGTCGGTGAGTTCTTTGAAATTGATTTTCTCCGTGTCGAGGACGGCTTGACCAAGATTCTTTATCTCCGCCGGGTCAGATGCCAGAATCTGCCGAAGAACTCCCGCTTGCATCTGTCCGATATCCTGTGCCGTGTCGTCAATCAAGGCCAGTTTGTTCAGCGCGTGCGATTGGTGCACTTGATTATTATATGCAATGGATCGCAGGCCGAAAAAAAACAATCCGCCGATAACCGCGAGAATGGCGCAGATCGCCCCGAAGATGAGCATCACCTGCTGGCCTATGGACGGTAATTTCATTTTGCTTATACCCGAAACCTAGGCCGGCGGCGCATCCAATAGCTCGCGCACCTTCCGGGCGAGGGCGGCGGGTTCATAAGGCTTGGGCAGGAAGGCCACGCTCGGATCAAGCACGTTCTCCTGCGCCATGGTTTCCTCCGTGTAACCGGAGCTAAAGAGAATCTTGAGATCGGGATACGTCGTTTTCAGCCACTCCGCCATTACTTTGCCGCCCATCCGCGGCATGACGACGTCCGTCACGACCAGCGCAATCGGCGGGCCCCGATGCTCGCGCGCCACCCGCAGCGCGTCCTGGCCGTTTGGCGCCGTCAGCACGTTGTAACCCTGCGCCTTCAGCACCCCCTCGGCCAGATGCCGCAGAGACGGCTCGTCCTCGACGACCAGAAGCGTTTCTGTTCCCCGCCGCGGCGGTTCCATCGTTTTTGGAAGCGATTTTGTCACGGCACGGTCCGGCTGGCCGATTTGCGGAAAATAAACTTTAAAGGTCGTCCCTTGCCCGGGCTCGCTGGTGCATTCGATGTAGCCCCCTGATTGCCGCACGATCGTCTGGCACGTCACCAGCCCCAGCCCCGTCCCCTTGCCCTTCGGCTTCGTCGTGAAAAACGCCTCGAACAAACGCGCCTTCACCTCCTCGCTCATCCCGACGCCCGTGTCGGCCACGCTCAGCATCGCGTACTCGCCGGGCGCCGTCCCCGGGTGCGCCCGCGCGTAGGTTTCATCCAGCGTCACCGCGCTCGTTGCGATCGTCAGCTTCCCGCCGTTCGGCATCGCGTCCCGCGCGTTCACCACCAGGTTCATCAACACCTGCCACACGTAGCCCGAGTCGGCTTTGATCTCCGCGATCCGCTCCCCGCAAACCATCGTCATTTCGACATTCTCGTCGATCAGCCGCCGCAGCATTTTGTCCATTCCTTCGACAACCTCGTTCAGGTCGAGCGCCACCGCCTGCACCGTCTGTTTTCGGCTGAAAATCAGCAGTTGCTGCGTCAATCCCGCCGCCCGTTTTGCCGCGAGCCGGATCTCCTCGACGTATTTTTGCAGCGGATGCTCCGCGCCGAGGTCCTGCACGATCAAATCTCCGTACCCCATGATCACCGCCAGCACATTGTTGAAATCGTGCGCCACGCCCCCCGCCAGCTGTCCCACCACCTCCATCTTTTGCGCCTCGATGAACTGCGCCTCGAGCCGCTTCCGTTCCGAGCGCTCCTCCACTTCCTTCAGCGCGCGCCGCACCGCCGGTCCCAGCCGCGCCGTCCGGTCCTTCAGCAGATAATCCGCCGCCCCTTGTTGCATCGCCATGACGGCCATCTCCTCGCCGATCGTCCCCGATACGATGATGAACGGAATGTCGAGCGCCGGTTGCTGGTTCAGCAGCTCCAGCGCGCGGAGACCGCTGAACTGCGGCATCTCGTAATCCGAGAGGATGAGATTAAGGCCCGGATTCAGCTTCGCCAGGTACGCCGCCTCCGTGTCGACCCGCGTCCACTCAAATTCAAACCCCGCGCGGTACAATTCCCGCACCAGCAATTCGGCGTCCGTGGGGTTGTCCTCCACGATCAGGATTTCAATTTTTTCCGGCATCTTATCCCTCCAGTTGCGGTGGATGGTTGAGCAGCAGCCAGTAGAGCCCCAACTTCTGCACCGCCTCCGAAAACTGCTCGAAATTCACCGGCTTCACGATGTAACTGTTGACGCCGAGATGATAGCTCTCGATCACGTCACTCTGTTCCTTCGAGGAAGTGAGCACCACCACCGGGATTGTTTTCGTGCGCGGATCGCTTTTGATCCGCTGCAAAACTTCCAGCCCGTCAATCTTCGGAAGTTTCAAGTCGAGCAAAATCACCTTCGGGCCGTTCTCTATTTTCCGCTCCGAGTGCGGCCCCTCGCAGAAAATGAATTGCACCGCCTCCTCGCCGTCGCGGGCCACCTGTATCCGGTTCGTCAGCTTCGCCTTTCGCAGCGCCCGCAGGGCCAGATCGAGGTCCTGCTGGCTGTCTTCCACGATCAATATCTCGACAACATTCCCTCCGTTCATTGATTGGTCCTTTCGTTGAGTGTAAAATAAAACGTCGCCCCTCGATCCACCTCGCCTTCCGCCCGGATACGCCCCCCGTGCCGATGAATCACCCGCTGCACAATCGCCAGCCCCACTCCCGTCCCCTCGAATTCGTCCGCCCGGTGCAGCCGTTGAAACACCCCGAACAGCTTGTGCGCATACCGCATGTCGAAACCCGCCCCGTTGTCCCGCACGAAATAGACGTTCTCCCCCTCCTCGACCCCGTACCCGATCTCAACCACCGCAGCTTCCCGCCGCCGCGTATACTTAAGCGCGTTCGAAAGCAGGTTGATCCACACCTGGTTCAGCAATGCCGGGTCGCCCCGGCAACCCGGCAGTTCCCCGATCCGAATCTCAACCTGCCGACCCTCCCGCTGCAAATTCATATTTTCCAGGACATGCCGCACCAGCTTCCCCGTGTCCACCTCCTGCCTCTTCAACGCCGCCCGGCTCAGCCGCGAAAACGTCAGCAGATCGTCGATCAGGATCCCCATCCGCTGCGCCCCCTCCCGGATCGTCTCCAGGTAATGCCGCCCCTCCTCCGGCAATTGCGGCCCGTAATCCTCCAGCACCGCCTGCGAAAAACCGTCCACCGCCCGCAGCGGCGCCCGCAGATCGTGCGACACCGAATAGGAAAAAGCCTCCAGCTCCTTGTTCGCCGCCTCCAGTTCCGCCGTCCGTTCCGCCACCCGCTGCTCCAACCGCACGTTCAGCTCCTGGATATCCTTCTCCGCCAGCTTCCGCTCCGTGATGTCCCGCGCCACTTTCGACGCCCCCACGATCTTCCCCGTCCTGTCCTTGATTGGCGATACCGTCACCGAAACGTCGATCAGGCGCCCGTCCTTCGCCACACGCAGCGTGTCGAAAGGCTCCACCGTCCCGCCATGCTTGATCAGGCCGATGATTTCCAGTTCCTCCTGCTGCCGGTCCGCCGGAATCAGCCGCGTGATCCGCTCGCCGATCATCTCCTGCGCCGAATATCCGAAAATCTTTTCCGCCCCGTGGTTCCAGCTCGTCACGATGCTGTTCAGGTCTTTCCCGATGATCGCGTCGTTCGACGAGTTCACAATCGCCGCCAGCCTCGCGGCCCCCTCTTCCGCCACTTTCCGCTCCGTGGTGTCGGCCCGGATGGCCACATACTGCCGGGGTTTCCCCTCTTCGTTCAAAAACGGAACGATCGTCGTGTCGACCCAATAAAAGGTTCCGTCCTTCGCCCGGTTCTTGATCTCCCCGTGCCACACCCTGCCGTGCGTGATCGTCGTCCACAAATTGCGGATGAACTCCTTCGGATGGTGCCCCGAATTGATGATCCGGTGGTCCTGGCCCAGCAATTCCCCACGCGAATACTTCGAGATCGAGCAAAACTTGTCGTTCACATACGTGATCTTTCCCTGCGGATCGGTGATCGCCACAATCGCGTGTTCGTCGAGTGCGTCCCGAAGATCGCTGACTTCCTTGAGCGAGGCCCTCAAGTTTTCTTCGGCCCGCTTTTGTTCACCAATCCCCGCGTTGAGGGAAAAAAATTCCAGGAACAATATCGTCAGGCTAAGATAAACCCCCAGCGGCAGGAGTAAAAACGTTGTCGTGGAAGCTGCGCTCGATTCTTTCTGCCGTTGGAGGAGCAAAGCGTAGGCATCATCGCGCATTTCCTGAAGCCCGCGGTTGATCTTTTCCGTAAGCCGAATGCCTGTGCCGGCGGCAAGCATCTGCTGGGCTGCGGAAAAACCCTGTTGCCGGCGAACGACGATCGTTTGCTCGCCAAAATCGGTCCGCGAAACAATGAACGCCCCGAGTTCATCAAGACGATGTTGTTCCTGGGGATTGTCAGCAGTCAATTGGCGCAGAGCGTCGATATCTTTTTGGATTGCATCCTTAATTTCATTTCGGTGTTCCAGCAAACGTTCATCGCCAAGGATGAGGTAGCCCCGCTGGCTGCTCTCCAGGTCCGCCATGCCGGCCCGGACTTCCTCGATTTCCTTGAGAACCTCCTGGGTGTGGCTGACCCATTTGGATGCTTCAAAAAGGTGATTGGTAAAATCATAGGAAAGTCCCGTCGCCGCCAGCAGCGATACAATGCCGATCACGAATCCAACCGTGCTCGGCGTGTTCAGCGACCACGTTAGCCCTCCCTCATTTCGCGCCAAGGTCAGCAATCCATACCCAAGCAACAAAAAAGCCGTCGCCGTATGGACGGCTATCCCGGTATAATTCCACAAGTGAAGGTACAGGAGCGCATCCGAGACGTACCCGATCAGGGCCAATCCCCCGATGGCCATCACCGTTACGCCAAGCCCCGCGAGAACGGGGAGTCGCCATCGTCTTCGTAGGGGCCGGGATGCCAGCAGCAGCGCGCTGCCTGTCAGCACAAAGCAAAAGGCCGTGCTGGGTGATGGACGGCCCGGACTTGAAGTTTGCACCGGACTGGCTTCGTCGCGAAACAGGCATTGATCGATGCCCAAATTCCAGCCGAAAATATCTTCGCTCAAGGTCAGCGCGCCCAAGGCAATCACCGCAATCGCCATTCCTGCGACCAGAAGGCGCACCGACGGCGCGATCTCCTTGCGTGACAAAAGCGCCAGCGCGCCGCCGGACAACACCAGCCCCAGCGCCGTATTCGCCTTCATGGTCGCCAGACCGGGAAAAACACTCTTCAGCGCGGCGACGTCAAACGCCCAACCGGCCAACACGGATGCGCCGAGAACCACCACGAGCAAACTCAGCGGCAGAACGACCCCTTGGAATACCCGCAATCGATTTAAGGGGACAGTCATAACACTTCCCGCTTGGGATTGACTGAAAAAGACCTGTCTTGTTGATAATACATCTAGATAACCATTGCAAGCTCAATCCGTGATAAAAAAACATTCTCGAATGCAGTCTCCATATCGGTATTTTCTTTAAACTTTGAGAGCTAATCAAAGCCCCAAATTCTCGATCCCTGTTTCCATACCGAAACCGCGGAAACTCCATTCCGATAAAAGTATTATCGGCAGCAACTCGTCCCACATTAACTTCTTAATCCATGGAGTTTCTGTTTTCCCACAATCGCCCGCCGCGCAGGGGAATACTTGATCCTGACCGAATCTGCGCCAGATTAGACGCTCCATGCTCCACAGCCCCCAATTCCTCAAACTCGTCAACGACGCCAAAAGTCGCGTCAAAGAAATCTCCGTCCACGACGCCTACGTCGAGGCAAAAAAAACCGGCGTCCACCTCGTCGACGTCCGCGAAGAAAGCGAGTGGCACGCCGGCCACGCCCCCGGCGCCGTCCATCTCGGCAAAGGCGTCATCGAACGCGACATCGAGCAGCGCATCCCCGACCCCCACGTGCGCATCCTCTGCTACTGCGGCGGCGGCTACCGCTCCGCCCTCGTCGCCGACAACCTCCAGAAAATGGGCTACTCCAACATCGTCTCCGTCGACGGCGGCTTCCGCGGCTGGCGCGAGCAGGGCCTGCCCGTCTCCACCGCGCCCGAAGTCCCCCCGCGCAGCCCGCATGAAAAACTCGGCGGCCTCTACCACCTGCCCCGCATGATCGACAAGGCCCGCCTCTTCCCCGCCGGCAAGCTCCCCGGCTACAACTACCTCACCTTCGGCTACGACAAGACCCTCCTCGAATTTCTCTGCCTCGAAGGCGCCGTCTTCGAGCAGATCGTCGCGAAAAATCCGACCGACGAAGGTGTCCTCAACGCCCTCAAGGAACGGCTCGGCCCCGCCTGGCCCAGCGACCACGCCATCACCGACTTCAACCACAAGATCGTCAATCGCAAGCCCGATTCGCCCGAGAAAGTCGCCGCCTTCGAGCAGCGCCGTGCCGCCTGCGTCCCCACCAAAAAGAAAGTCGAAACCTACTTCGACCTCATCGACCTCGAAGAAGACCGCCTCCAGTAATGGATGTCTTGCAACCCCAACGGGGTTGCCATCATTCAGCCCAGGGTAGTCCCGCCACGGCGGGACTACCCTGGGTAAAGCGGTCAGGCGAACCACCCTGAAAGGGTTGAATCAAATCCGTCCCTCGTTCCCAAACTCCATTTGGGAACGGGATTGTCGGCGCAATTCCATTGCCGATTTTGCCGCTGACTTTAGCCCCAACGGAGACCTCTGCAAAAATCGTTCTTTCCGCAATCCGTCATCCTGAGCAAGGCGAGCGGAGGATTTACTTTTCCCGTTGCGGTTGGCCGAGCCGAGTCGAAGGACCCAGGTCGAATTTTCGGAGGATGACAGGCATCAAGGTTGCGTTCCCGTCCAAGACAAGGCGGCGAAGCAGCCACTGGTGACGAGGGTTTTGTCCGCCCTTGGTCATCGGGGGATAAAAGTCGCCGGGTCCTTCGACTCGGACTCGGCGGCATCCTTCGGCCAAACCAATCTCCCGCTCGTCCTCGCTCAGGATGACGGATTTTAAAGAGAAGCTTTCGCAGAGATCTCCAACGGGGCGACCCAACCCCAGCCCAGGGCAACGCCCTGGGAAAACTTCGACCCGCATCGAGCCCTGAAGGGGCGCTCTAAAAAGAAGGACGTTCCCTTTTCCTCTCCAAAAAATTCCGTTCCTTTGGAAAATGTGGTAATTCCGTCAAATTCCCCGGCCTTCTCCTCTGCGGGCCCGCCCCACAATCACGAAAGCCAGCGCCGCCAGCGCCAGCGCGAAAAGCGCCGCTCCACGGTAAATGCCCGCCAGGCTCAGCCCTCCCCACGCCTGGAGCGGCCCCACCCCGAACGCCGCCATCCCGTACCCTATCTGGTAGAACCCGATCATCCCCCCCGCGACCGAAGCCGTCATCGTCGTCAGTTCCTCCTGCCCGAAGCTGATCACCAGCGGCAGCAACGCCGAGCAACCCAGCCCGGCCAGGCCGAACGCAAGAATCGCGGAAAAAGGCTCGTCCGCCGGCGCCGACGCCGTCGCCACGAACGCCAGCGCCACCACCAGCGGCAGCGCCCGATAGGTCCATCGCGGCGGGCACCACTTCCCGATCACCGCGAAAAGAACCCGGCCTCCCGTCACCGCGCCCCAAAAAACCGTCAGCGCCATCGACGCGGCCGCCGTCGAAGCGCCCAGCCCCGCCGACATATAGACCGTCGCCCAATTCCCGTTCATCGTCTCGCAAATCCCGTAGAGCAGCGCGAACGCGGCGTAGAGCCGGAAGCGCGCCGGTATTTTTATCGCCGCCGGTTGGACTGCGTGGCCTCCTTCGGCTCCTTGTACTCCAGTTTCCAGGGGCAGGCGCAGGGCGGGAAGAATCAGCGCGAGAGTCAGCCCGCTCATCAAAATCGGCAGGCCCCACCAAAAACCGAGCCCCACAAAGATCGCCGCGAAAATCGGCGCCAGCGCCGTTCCCAAGCCGAGAAGGGCATTGAGCGCGAGGATCGCCTGGTCGACTTTTTTCGGAAAGAAGGCGGCGGTGAACGTGTTGATCGAGGGAACGACAAAACCGAATCCGACGCCCAAACAGGCTGTGGCCGCGAGCAGGAGGCCGTAGGCGAGCGGATGAACGCCCGTCGCGAACTGGCTCACGAAAAGGAGCGCCATCGAGAGCAGGTCCGCCGCCAGCCCGATCAGAAAGACACACTTGCCGCCGATCCGCCGGGTCAGTCCCGCGCCGAGCAGCGACGAGAGGATCGCGGTGGCGGCCTGGGGCGCGAACATGCCGCCATATTCGGTGGTCGAAAGGCCGTAATGCGCGGCGCTCATGAAAATGGCGCTGACTGCCGGGAACGTGACCAGCACGATTCCCTGGATCACGCCCGCCGAGTAGACCGCGGCGATTTCCTGGCGTTGCGCCATAACGTTATTTGAGCCGCTGGAGCAGGTGGTCGCCGACGCGAAGCGCGTTCGCCATCACCGTCAACGCCGGGTTCACCGCGCCGATGCTGGGGAAAAAACTCGTGTCGACGACGTAAAGATTGTCGAGTTCGTGCGCCTTGCAGTTCACGTCGAGCACGGAGGTTTTCGGATCGCCGCCGAACCGGCACGTGCCCGATTGGTGCGCCACGCCCGCGACGCCGATGTCGTTTTTCATGTAGATATTGCGCGGGACCAGGTGCTCGTGCATGTCGAGGCGGCTCAGCATCGATTTCAATTTGTCGTATAATTTGCCGCTGGCGACCTGGTTCGTCGCCGTGTAGCTGAGCGTGATCGTCCCGTCCTTGTCCACCGTGATGCGATTGTCGGGCCGGGGCAGGTCCTCCGTCATCAGCCAGAAATCGACCGCGTGCGCCGCGAGTTTTTCGAGCACCCACGTCGGGGCCAGCATCGTCTCGATCGGCTTTTCGCCCCGGTACATCGGCGCCTGCGATTTGCCCACCATCTGGATGCTGCCGACCGGATAGTCGAAGCCCTCCATGCCGAAATAAAAATCGTTCAGGCCGAGCGTCTTTTGGTACTTGGTCGGATTCGGTTCCCTCGAAATCGCCAGCACGGCCTGGCTGGTGTGGAACATGTAGTTGCGTCCCACCTGGTCCGATCCGTTGGCCAGTCCATGCGGATGTTTGTCGGTGGCCGACATGAGCAGCAGCTTCGCCGACTGGGCCGCGCCGCACGCGACGACGACGATCCCGCCGCGGAACGTCTCGGTCCGGCCCTCGTGATTCACGACGACTTCGGTGACGGCGGTTCCGTTTGCGTTGGTGTTGAGCTTTACGGCGTAGGCGTTGATGAGCAGGTTGACGTTCGGATATTGCAGCGCCGGCCGCACCGCGATGACCTCCGCGTCCGACTTGGCGTGGACGAGGCAAGGGAAGCCGTCGCAGTCCATGCAGCGGACGCAGGCGCTGAACGGCATGTTCGCCTCGTCGAGCAGAATGCCGCAGGGCGAGTGAAACGGATGATAACCCGCGCGGGCGAGATCGTCGGAGAGTTTCTGGATGCGCGGTTCGTGCGACACCGGTGGGTGGGGATAAGGCGCGCTGGCTTTCGGCTCCGTCGGGTCTTCACCCCGTTCGCCGTGGACGTGGTAGAGATATTCGGCCTGGGTGTAATAAGGTTCCATGTCGTCGTAGCTGATGGGCCACGCGGGAGAAAGTCCGTCGTAATGGGCGTAGCCGGTGAAGTCCTCCTTGCGCAGGCGAAAGAGGGCCGCGCCGTACATCTTCGTCGCCCCGCCCACGTAATGATAAGTGCCTGGCTGATAGCTCTTGCCCTTGGGATCGCGCCAGACGTCGGGCGACACGTAGCGGTTCTTCACGAAGACTTCCTCGGCGCTCCAGTTCTCGGGCTCGCGTTTCAACCAGCCGCCGCGTTCCAGCAGCAGGATGCTTTTGCCCGACGGCGCGAGGTGCCGGGCGAGAGTGCCGCCGCCCGCGCCGGTGCCTATGATGATGACGTCGTAATCGGTTTTCATGGGATATCTTCCAACAGATTTGGGTTTGGACAATCCGTCATCCGGAGCTTGTAGCATAGATATAGCAGGATCAGTTCCGTTGTCTTTTTCTTTCCAAAAAAATTCCGTTTGTTTGGGAAACTGGGCGGTTCCGTCGCCGCCTTTCGCGGCTATAGCATTTCAAAATATCGTGCAAACTCCGGGGTATCCGTGCCGGGCCATCCTGAAAGGATGGTAATCATACAGCCCAGGGTAGTCCCCCCACGGCGGGACTACCCTGGGCAAGCGGCCAAGCAAACTACCCTGAAAGGGTTGGAGCATGGTCGCCCTCCCGATTGTATCGATTCAACCCTGGGCTGAAGGATCACAACCCTTTCAGGGTTGCTGCACCGAGCACCGGCCTATCTCCTTTTTCTGTGCATCATACTTTATTTTGCTCTAATCGGGATGGACTGCGCCGACAATCCCATCTTCAAGCCAGCCGAATTCGCCGGCGAGGACCTGCTGGGCCGCGCGATAGCCCTGGGCGTCGCGGTTGTTGTGAACATCGCGGAAGAGCGCCTCGATTTTCAACCGGGAAATCCGGCAGAAATAATCGGCCAGCACGCGCGCCTCTTCCGTGTCGAGGCTTTGGGCGCGCGAGCAACTTGCCGTGATCGCGAAGAGTTCCGTGCCGATGTCGACGAAGCGCCCAAGCAAAATTTGTTGCCGTTCCAGCTTCGGCCCGAATCGCGCCATCGCGTGGAATAGAGTGCGCGCCAGACGTCGCGAGGCGCGCGCGGCGTAGCGCAGGTGCCGCGCAAGGACGGGGTGGAAACCGGCCCCGGCGAGGGAAAACGGCCACCATTGCCGCGGATACCAGCCCGCGTAAAAAAGCGCGGCCTTGATTCCGACGCGGACGCGTTCGCCGGGCGGCACCTGCGTGTTCAGCACCGGCCCGGCGATCTGGAGATGCGGATCGAGCGCTTCGCGGGCGAGGAACAGCCGCAGGATTTCGCTCGATCCCTCGAAAATGGTGTTGATGCGGCAGTCCCGCAGCCAGCGCTCGACCGGCACCGGCGTTTCGCCACGGGCGGCCAGCGACGAGGCGGTTTCGTAGCCGCGTCCGCCGCGAATCTGCATCGTGTCGTTGACGATCTCCCACGTCCGTTCCGTCGCCCACATCTTGCACATCGCCGCCTCGAGGCGGATGTCGGCCTTCTTGTCGTGATCGACGAGGCTCGCGGTGTAAAAGGTCATCGCCTCCATCGCGAAGATTTCGGCCGCCATCCGCGCGATCTTGTCGGCGATGGCCGCGTGTTTGCCGATGGCCGCGCCCCACTGGACCCGCTCGCCGGCCCACGCCCGCGAGGCCGCGAGGCACCGTTTCGCCATGCCGACGCAGGCGGCGGGCAGCGTAAGCCGGCCGGTGTTGAGCGTCGTCAGCGCGACGCGGAGGCCCTTGCCCTCGGCCAGGATGATGTTCTCGCGCGGCACCCGCACGTTGGTGAAGCGGATCACGGCGTTGTAGAGCGCCTTGAGTCCCATGAAGCGGCAGCGCAGCGCCACTTCGACGCCGGGCGAATCCATTTCCACGATGAACGCGGTGATCTGGCCTCTGCCGTTTTTAGGCGCCGTCCGCGCCATCACGACGATGACGCCCGCTTTCACGCCGTTGGTGCACCAGAGTTTTTCGCCGTTCAGGATGAAGCCCCCGCCGTCGGGCGCCGGCTCGGCTCGCGTCTCGATTTTCGCCGGGTCGGAGCCGACGTTCGGTTCGGTCAGCGCGAACGCGGAAATTTCACCCTTCGCGAACCGGGGCAGATACTTTTGCTTTTGCTCCTCGGTGCCGAAGAGAATCAACGGCTGCGGAACGCCGATCGATTGGTGCGCCGAAATCAGCGCCGTGAGATTGCCGCAATAACTTCCGAGCAGCATTCCCGCGCGGCAATAGTTGGTCTGCGAAAGCCCGAGCCCGCCGTATTTCGTCGCGATTTTGATGCCGAACGCGCCCATCGCGGCCAGTTCGGCCAGCACCGCGCCGGGGATTTCACCGGTCCGGTCGATCTCGTCGGGGTCGACCCGCTCGCGCAGAAATTTCTCCAGCGGACCGAGAAAGGCGTCGCCCTGGTCGCGGTCCGCGGCGCTTTGCCGCGGGTAGGGGACGAGCGCGCCGGGGTCGAAATGGCCGAGGAAGAGTCCGCCGCAGAACCCGCGTTTGGCTCCGGGCGTGTCGCGGGCCGCCTCGGTCATTTCGAGCGCCGCGCGCTGCGCGCCGGACATCTTCGACGTGTCGATGACGGATGCGTTTTCGTCGGACTTCATCTCAGTCTTCATAGAAGCGTCTCCCTTCGGAGGCCAGTTGTTTGAGCAGGTCGCAGCGGGTGTAGCGCGGCCCCGCCACTGCGGCGAGCCGATCGAGCTCATCGACCGCCCGCCGCAGTCCAAACGATTCCGCGTAGCGCAGCGGCCCGCCACGGAACGGCGCGAACCCGGTGCCCATGACCATGGCGAAATCGACCATTTCGGGCCCGGAGGAGATACGCTCCTCGACGCAGCGGGCCGCCTCGTTGACGATCAACAGGGCGAGGCGTTTCTGCAACTCGGACCGGTTGAGAGCGGCGGCCTCGCGGCCGGAGCAAAGGGAATCGAGGCCGGGGTTCGGCGCGGCTTTTTTTCCGCCGGAATGGATGTAGAACCCGCGGCCATTTTTTTTGCCCAGCCAGTCCAGGGAAGCCATCTTGGCGAGGAGTTCGGGGACGCGGAGCCGGTCGCTGAAGCGGGCGGCGAGCGTGGCCGCCACGTCGGCCGCGATGTCGACCCCGACCTCGTCGATGAGGCGGAGCGGGCCCATGGGCATTCCGAAGTCGAGCATCGCCTCGTCGATGTCGATGGCGCGCGCGCCGTTCTCGAACAGGATGCCGGCCTCGAGGAGATAGGGGACGAGAATCCGGTTCACCAAAAAGCCGGGGCTGTCCTTCACGACGACGGGAAGCTTGCCGATCTGCCGGGCAAACTGCGCCGCGCGTTGCACGGTTTCCGGGGCCGTTTGCGGCGCGGCGACGATTTCGACGAGCTGCATTTTATGGACCGGATTGAAAAAGTGGATGCCGACGACGCGGCCCGGATTTTTCGTCGCCCGGGCGATTTCCCCGAGGGAAAGCGCCGAGGTGTTGGTGGCCAGCACGGTTTCGCCGTTGCAAGCCTGCGCGTCGAGTTGGGCGAAAATCTTTTTCTTGGCGTCCATCTTTTCCACCGCCGCTTCGATGACGAAATCGACATGATCGAAAGGCGCGGGCCCGGCGGCCGGGGCGATGCGGTCGAGGCTGTCGCGGGCCTCCTTGTCCGAAAAGACGCGCCGGTCGCCGAACAGTTTGCGGATGCGTTCGAGCCCCGCCGCGATGGCCTGGGGATTGACGTCACGGAGGATCACGCGGACGCCGCGCGAAGCGAGCCACTGGGCGATGCCCGAGCCCATGACGCCCGCGCCGATGACGGCGGCGCACGCCACGGGCTTTTGTTTCGGGCCTTCGGGTTTGCGGACGCGTTCTCCGAGAAAGAAGAGGCGGAGCAGGTTTTTGCAGGCGTCGCTGCGAAGAAGGCCGAGGACGGCGCGGCGTTCGTGTTCGAGGGACTCCGTGATGGAGCATCGGGTCGAGGCGAGAACGACTTCGGCGGCGGCCGACACGGCGGGATAATTTCCGCGCGTTTCGCGCCATACTCTCGTCCGGACGCGGGGTGTGATGAGGAGGGAAAGAAGCGGATCGGGGACGATGCGGCGGAGCAGGCCGCGGCGGCGCGGCGGGAGGCCGTTCTTGAGAGCGCGCAGGGCGGTGGAGAGCAAAAGTTCGCGCGGGGCGATGGCGTCGATCATGCCGTGGCGGAGGGCCTGTTTCGCCGCCGGGGTTTTGCCGCCGAGAATCACGTCGAGCGCGCGGGCCACGCCGACGAGGCGCGGCAGGCGGGTCGAGCCTCCCCACGCGGGGAGGATGCCGAGCCTGGTTTCGGGCAGGCCGATTTTGGTGGCACGGTCCGCCGTGGCGATGCGGCAGTCGCAGGCGAGCGCCATTTCGAAGCCGCCCCCGAGGCACGCGCCGTGGATGGCGGCGACCTTGGGCATCTTGAGCGCGGCGAGATGGTTGAAGACTTCCTGGCCGCGCTCGATGAAGCGCTGCACCTCGGCGTCGTTCCATTTTTGTAGCGCATTGAGATCGGCCCCGGCGTGGAAGATGCGCTCCTTGGCGCTGATGATGACGACGCCTTCGATGGCGCGATCCTTGGCGATGGCTTCGATGTTCCAGTCGAGTTCCGCGAGGGTTTCGATGTTGAAGACGTTCGCGCCCGACTCGGCCTGGTCGAGGCGCAGCACGCAGAATTTGCCGTCGATTATTTCGCGGTGGATGTGGGTCATGGAAGCAACTTTCCGTTCGCCTTGCGAATCCCGATAACGAGTCGATATCTTCGCGAGCGGGCTCTTTTTTTCGTTCCGTCATCCTGAGCGGAGGCGAGCGAGGCATGCTCTTTTACCGTTAGTGGATGTCGAGCCGCAGTCGAAGGACCCGGCCTCGCCAAAATTAAAATCAATGAATTTCGAAATAGTTGTCGTTTCCCAATGCGGTTTCGTGGAGGCGCGAGAAAGCGGCAAGCCTTCTTTGGATTCGTGATCTCGTGACGCCGGCATGGTTGGGTGCGTTGGCGAACGAGGTCCTTCGACTGCGGCTCGACCAAGCGCCTCTGAAAAAGCGAACTCTCCGCTCGCCTCCGCTCAGGATGACGGAATTTTAGAGCGAGCACACTTGCGAAAATTTCGCGATGGATGTGGGTCATGGTCGTTCGAGCCAAAGCGCGCCTCCCTGGCCGCCGCCGACGCAGAGCGAGACCAGGGCGCGGCGAGCCTGGCGGCGTTGGAGTTCCTTGAGCGCGCCCAACACAAGACGCGCTCCCGTGGCCCCGACGGGATGGCCGAGGGCGATGGAGCCGCCGTTGACGTTGAGTTTTTCGCGCGGTACGTCGCCCATCACTTTCAAGACGGCGAGGACCTGCGCCGCAAACGCCTCGTTGATTTCGATGAGATCGGCCTCCGCGACGGGCCGACCCGCCTTGCGGATGGCGGAGACGGGGCCGAGGCCCATCCGCGCGGGGTCGCAGCCGGTGTAGGCGTATTCGGCGAGTCGTCCGAGCGGTTGCGTGAAGCCAAGCTCCGCCGCCTTTTCTTCCGTCATGGCGAGGAGCGCGACCGCGCCGTCGCTGATCTGCGAGGAGTTGCCCGCGGTGACGGTGCCGTAGCGGCGGTCGAACACGGGTTTCAATTTTCCCAAGGCGTCGGGAGATGTGTCGGCGCGGGGGCCGTTGTCCTCGGTGATCGCCTTGCCGCCAACGTAGACGGGGCAGATTTCACCGGACAATTTTTCGCGCGCGGCGACGGCCCGGCGATGCGATTCGACGGCGAACTCATCCTGCATTTCCCGGCTGATGCCGTTTTCCCGGGCGAGGATTTCGGCGGTTTCGCCCATGTTCAACCCGCTGACCGGATCGGTGAGGCCGAGCTTCAGGGCGATGCGCGGCTCGAAATCAGGGAGGCGGAATTTTGAGAGCGCGGCGAGTTTTTTCAGGACGGTCTTCGCGCCGCCGAGCGCGCCGTATTTTTTCGCCGCGCCCTGTTTGAACAGGAGCGGTATCTGCGACATGCTTTCCGTTCCGCCGACGACGAAGACGGCGCCGCGTCCGGCGGCCATCCGCTCGCGGGCGGTCGTGAGCGCCTCGAAGCCGGAGGCGCAGTTGCGATGGACGGTCATCGCCGGGACCGATTCGGGGACGCCGGCGCGCAGGGCGATGACGCGGGCGATGTTGGCCGCCTCGGCGGGCTGGCCGACGCAGCCGAAAATGACCTCGTCGATCACTTGCGGATCGAGGCCGGTGCGGGTCAGAAGCGCGCTGACGGCGACGCGGCCCAGTTCGTCGGCGCCGAGCGCGGCGAGGGAGGTGTTCATCTTGCAGAAGGGCGTCCGGACGCCGTCGACGATGACGAGGCGAGGCGCACTCATGGCTTCGCTCCGTTTCCCATGCGGGTGAGGCTGGCGGTCGCGGTCGCGTCGGGTTTGGGACGGTGATCGACCAGGCGCTGCTCCTTCATCTGCACGCCCACGCCCTGGAGACTTCGCATTTCCTCGGCCGACTGGAAGACGATGCGGTTCGGGTGCATCTCGATGACGGAGGCGATCCGTTCGTTCAATTCCTGGCGCAGCAGGGCCTCGTCGCCGTGGCCGGGGTTTTCGACGTGGAGGATCAGTTCGTCGAGTTCGAGGGGATCGTCGTTCGCCTTGCGAAGCTCGAGCTGCCACGAGCCGATGGAATCGAAATTGTCGAGGACGTGCTCGAGTTCGTTGAAGTCGACGAGCGTCCCCTTCAGTTTGTCGAGACGCATCTCCTTCACCTCGGACGAGCGGGAGATGCGGCCCACAAGCCGGGGCAGATGCCGCCCGCAGTGGGGGCACGGCTCGTAGACGAGTCCGCCGTCGATCATGTCTCCGGTGCGATAGCGGAGGACGACGGTGCCGCGCGCGTCGAGCGGCGTGAAGACGATCTCGCCGGGTTCCCCTTCGCCGACCGGTTCACCGGTCTTGGGATCGACGATCTCGATCACGGCGAGATCGGGATAGAGATGAAATCCGCCCGACGTTTCGCCCTCGCGATAGGGACATTCGGGCCACGCCATTTTGGCCTCGGTGAAGCCGTAGGTCATCAGGACATCGACCTGGCCGGCCCCGAGCTGCGTGGCGAGGGCCTTGAGCTTGCGGCGCATTCCGGCGGGTGCCTTTTCGCCGCCGAGGATAAGTTTCGAGATCTGAGGACAGCGCAGGTTGCGGCTGATGGCGGCCTGCAAAACGTGGTAGATGAAGGTCGGCATCCCGATGAGGACCTCCGGCTGGAGCTTGAGCATGATGCGGAGATTGCCCTCGGTGCCGGAGACTTTTCCGCCGCCGCTGCTGACCATCAGCACGCCGAATTCGGTCCCGGCGTAATGCGAAAGCCAGAAGGCGAGATGCGGCGCGTAGGGAAACATGTTGAGCATCTTCATCTCACGCTTCGCCCCGCAGATGCGCATGATGAGTCCTCCCGCAGTCTGGAGATGTTGCATGTCGCGCGCGGTGTAAAGGAAAGGAAGCGGCTGCGCGGAGCGGCCCGTGGTGAAGGTCATGAAGCTCGGGCGGAATTCGCGCTCGAAGGATTCCGCGACCACCTCGCGGCCCCGCCAGAGCGCGCGGAGGATGGTCGAGGGACGCCGCGCGAGGATTTTCCGGTCGGGAATGAGGATGAAATCGCGGGGACTGCCCTGCACGTCCTGCTTGGTGGTGAAGGGAAGATGGCGCAAATCCCCGACGGAGCGGATGCGGCGCAGGTCGTCGCCGAGCGCCGCGTAATGTTTGGAAAAAGGGAGGACGGTACGCTCGATATACCGCCGCAAGAGGTCGCCTTGCCGCCGCAGAAGCAAGCGACTCGAATCGGTCCCGACTTCGCTGTGGCCAGCTTTCATAGGACTTTCCCTCGGCGTTTTCGCCCTAATTGTAGCTTAAGATAGGCACAAGTTGTATCAAGAAGCAAATGAAGGTCATGGTATTGCGCGGATAATTACGTTACGGGGTGGAATTTGACCTTAAGAATTAGGGATCGTACAACGCCTTGCCTATCACCATCTGTTAAGGCGTGGTTTGGGCGGCCTTCCATTTGGCGAGATTCGCCCGGGCATCACTGTTGCCGGGGTCGGCGAGGAGAGCTTGTTGATAGTGGTCGATGGCTTCCCGGACGCGGCCCGATTGGGAAAGCGCGTTGGCGAGGTTCGAGTGGGCAAGGGAAAAGTGGGGATTGAACTTGAGGGCCTGCTCGTATTGGCCGATGGCCTCGGAGGTCCGGCCCTGCTGGAAGAGGGCGAGTCCCAGATTGGTATGGGCCTCGACCGAATCGGGATTGATCTGGAGCGCTTTTTGATAGGCCTCGATCGCTTCGGGCATCCGGCCGGTTTCGAGGAAAACAGCGCCGAGATTATTATAGGCCAG
The DNA here is from genome assembly GCA_035948935.1 of Methylacidiphilales bacterium. GTDB lineage: Bacteria > Verrucomicrobiota > Verrucomicrobiia > Methylacidiphilales > UBA1321 > JABDGH01. The sequence goes on from DASZIP010000037.1 coordinate 136,762, forward strand.
CCAGGACGCAGGATTGCGTGCGACGGTGTAGGTCCAGAACTTCTCCGGGCCGGCGAATATTCCAGCGTAGGAGTGGCTTTCCCAGGCGAGAAGGGCCAGCGTTGCGGCGGTGATCCCGGCCAGCCATGTCCGCGCCGGGGCGGAAATCCGGCCTTCGATGTCTTCGAGGGCGGCGATCGCGAGGCCGATCAAACCGATGATGGGAAGATAAAGGAAATGGTCCATCACCCATGTAAAACCCATGTAGGTGGCGGAGTTGAAGCCGATGAAGGGGGCGAGGTTGATGAGAAAGAAGCCGAGTCCGAGCAGGGCGTGGTGGCCCCAACCCGCGCGCCTGGTCCAGAGCCAGAGGAGCACGCCGCCGAGGACCGGCCACGGCAAAAAGGAAATCAGCGAGCCGGGATCGACGGGCCACTGCGGGTAGATCGGGATCATCCCGACGGGGAGGACGCATTTCGAAAAATAAAACGAGATCGACAGGCCCGCGAGGACGAGACGGGCGGGAAAGCCTCCGATTTGCGGGCCGGCCGGCGATTGGAGATGGGCCTCGCGAAACCAGTCCCCGGCCCAAATCGTGGCGAGGCCCAGGACCAGCGAGACGGCAAAGAAAGGCGCGGCGGCCTTGAGGTCGCCCGGGCCGATCCGGCCCCGTTTCCACCAGGCGTGGAGGAGGATGACGAGGGGAAAAAGCGCCATGGAAATCTTGCAGAGCATCGCGACGAGGAAGAGGCCGAGGGCCGGGAAGTAGTCGCGCGAACGGCCTCGGTTCTCGTAGTCGATCCAGGCGCACATCGAGAGCAGGAAGAACGGGAGTGAGAGCGTGTTTTTGAATTCGGAAATCCACGCGACCGATTCGACCACGACCGGATGAACGGCGAAGAGAAATCCGCCCAGCCAGGCGAGACGCAGGCCGAATTTGGCGAGAAGACGCCAGACCAGGAGCGCGCCGGCGATATGCAGGATGAGATTGGTGAGGTGGTAGCCGAGGGTGTCCATGTGCCAGAGGCGCCATTGGATCGTCTGGACGCTTGCTTCGATCGGGTAGTATTCGATGAGGCTGCCCGGCGCGAACCAGATTTTCCAGAGCCGGGCCGGATCGTGGAGCAACGCGTTTTGGGTCAGGTAAAGGTCGTCATCCATGAGCCAGTCGCCGCGAAGGGCGGGGGCAAAGACCCAGAATCCGGCGGCGGTGATCAAGAGCGCGCGCAGCAGAAGGAGTTTCCAATTGGGATTCGCCATAGGGACGGAGATAGCTTATAGGAACAGACGGATAAAATCCGAGGTCTATTCCCATGCGTTTTCGTTCCAACTTTTTTGCGTCCGCGCGCGCCGCCGGAATTTTTCTCGCGATGCTTCTGTCCGGTGGGGCCGAAGCAAACACTCAAGGTGGCGCGTATCCGCAACGAACCGGCCCGTCGTTGTCCCTTTCCCCGGTGATCATCGCGGAACGGCCCGAGGCGGTGCAGGGATTCACCGCCGATCCGGAGCAGGTGCGGCAGATGGTGGACCGCGACCTGCTGACGCTGACGAGCTCGCGGGACATCGGCACGGCGTGGAAGCGTCTCGGAATCACCCCGCGCGATATCGTGGGCATCAAGATCACCACGGCGGGAGGGCCCGGTTTTTGCACGCATCCCGCGTTGGTGCGGGCGATCTGCGACGGTCTCCAGGCCGCCGGAGTGCCGCCCGCACAGATCATCATCTGGGACAAATTCCGGGACAAGATGCGTCCGGCCGGTTATGCGCTCCGGGCGGCGACGGACGGTCAGCCGGCCATCGCGTCGATTGTTCCGGGCAACTATTACGATCCGGCGGTTTTTTACAAGAACGGCGTCATCGGGAATTTGATCTGGGGCGATTACCAGTTCAACCAGGGGGTCGACTCGGACTTTTACGATTCGAGCCCTGTCGTCAGCCGGTCTTATTACACCAAATTCGTCACCCAGGCGTGCACGAAGCTGATCAACGTTCCGGTGCTCTCTTATAACGAGCAGTTCGGCATCGACGGCTGCCTGAGCAGCCTCGCGCTGGGCAGCACCGACAACAACCGCCGGTTCCTCGGGCCGCCGAGCTACGGCGACCCGGCGATTGACGAGGTCTTCGACCAGGATTTTATCCGGCGCAAGGTGGTCGTCCATATTCTCGACGCCCTGGTGGCCCAATGCGCGGGTGGGCCGGCGTTCAACCCGCAATTCTGCCGGCAGTTCGGGGCGATTTACGTGGGCCGCGATCCGGTGGCGATCGATTCGCTGGCGCTGCCCCGGCTGGAAAAAATACGCCGGGAGATGAGCGTGCCCACGGTCGGCAACACCTCGTGCTATCTCACAAGCGCCGCGGTCCTCGGCCTGGGCACGACGGACCGCCGGCGGATTCAGTTCCTGCGGGTGCCATAGGCTTTTGTTGGTAGCCCGCGATCTTCGAGCGCGGGTCCGTCGCGCGACGGCTGCCTTTAATGCGCCGTCAGCGCGACCTTGACCACGGCCGATTCGCCGGCGCGGATGCGCTTTTCGTAGCCGCGGATTGAATCGGGATTGAAGACGATTTTCACCGGCACGCGCTGGACGATCTTGGTGAAGTTGCCGGTCGAATTGTCGGCGGGCAGCAGCGCGAACTCGTTGCCGGTTGCCGGCGAGAAGCTGTCGACCTTGCCGTCGAAGACCTTGTCGGGAATCGAGTCGATGCTGATGCGGACCGGCTGGCCGCGCCTCATGTGGGCGAGTTGCGTCTCCTTGAAATTGCCGACGATCCAGAGGTCGGGCTCGACCACGACCATGAGCGTCTGGCCGGAGGAGACGCGGTTGCCGACCTCGACGTTTTTCCGGCCCACGTAGCCGTCCGCCGGGGCCTCGATGGTCGAGTAGACGATTTGCAATTCGGCCAGTTCGTACTGGGCGAGATCGACGTCGCGTGTGCTCCGGGCCTTGTCGACATCCTCGGGCGCGATGGCGTGCGAAGCGATGAGCGGTTGCAACCGGTCGAGATTCGATTGGGCCACGTCGAGGTCGGCCTTGGCCGCGGCGGCGAGCGCCTGGTATTCCATCGGATCGAGCTTCACCAGCACGTCGCCCTTGCGGACGAACTGGTTGTCGTCGACGAGAACGTCGGTGACGACCCCGTTGATGCGCGAGGAGGCGTCGTGCAGGTGGCCCGTGACGTAGGCGTCGTCGGTCTCCTCATGCGTCCAGGCGTCACAGGCGTAGAAGAGGACGACGATGAGCGCGGCAATTCCCGCCGCGATGAGGGCGGTTTTTTTGTGGCGTTCGATCAGCGGATGAAGTTTTTGCTTCAGCGCGGGGACGGGCGAAGGGGCGGGACGCCCCGGCTTTTTGTCGGACAGGGCGACTTCGTCTTCGAGGGTGGATGTGCTCATAAATTAAACTTCAGTGGAGGGCGGGGGCGGTTTGGCGCCTTTGCCGAGGAGGAGGATCAGGGGGAGGGTAAGGAAAAAAACGAGGGCGACGAAGTAGAAGACGTCGCGATAGCTGAGGAGGGACGCCTGGGTGTTGATCGCATGGTCGATCAGCGCGAGGGCCTGGTTTTGCACCGTGACGGGATCGCCCGACGAGGCCTGGAAGTAGGCGGTGTTGGCGCTCAATCGTTCCGGGTAGGCGGGGTTGAGGTCGGAGGCGTCGTAGACAAGCTGCGCGCGATGGACGAACTGCATCTTGGCGACGAGGGTCGTGATCGCCGCGATGCCGATGCTGCCGCCGAGTTGCCGGGTGAGGCTGAAAAAGCCCGATCCGGAGGCCACATCTTTTTTGTCCAGGGAGCCCAGCGTGGCGATGGAGAGCGGCAGGAACATGATGACGGTGCCGAATCCGCGCCAGATGAGCGGCCAGTAGAATTGGTCGTAGCCCGTGTCGGGGTTGAGATCGGCGAAGGTGAACATCACGGCGATGGTGATGAGGCAGCCGGTGGCGATCATTTGCCGGGGCGAGAAGATTTTCATGAGGGGCGCGAGGGCGAACATGGCGACGGCCGAGGCGACCGCGCCCGGCACGAGCATGAGGCCGGTCTTGGTCGCGGTGAATTGGAGGACGGTTTGGGCGAATACCGGGACGACGAACACGGTCCCGTAAAGTCCCATGCCGACGGCGAGCGAGATGATGCTGCCCGCGGCGAGGGAACGGTAGCGCAGGACGCGGAGGTCGACGGCGGGATGCCCGACGCGGAGTTCCTGCCAGATGAAAAGGGCGACGCCGACGACGCTCAAAAGGGCCATCCGCTGGATGAACGCGGAGGAGAACCAGTCCTCCTGCTGGCCCTGTTCGAGGACGGTCTGGAAGGCGCCGAGGCCCAGGGCGAGGTAGAGAATGCCCTGCCAGTCGACGCGGCCGGTGTGGCGCGCATGGGGATCGTCGGGGGGGAGAAAGGTGGAGGCCATGAAGACGGCCATGATGCCGAGGGGAATGTTGATGAAGAAAATCCAGCGCCAGCCGAAGTTGTCGGTGAGGTAGCCGCCGAGCGCGGGGCCGATGGCGGGCCCGCCGATGACGCCGAGGGAAAAGATGGTGCTGGCCTTGGCCTGTTCCTCGCGCGGGACGGTTTCGAACATGAGGGCCTGGGCCTTGGCGAGAAGGCCGCCGCCGCCGAGCCCCTGGACGACGCGGCCGACGATGAGGAGGGTGAGGCTGGTGGCGAGGCCGCACAGGATCGACGCGAGGACGAAGGCGACGAGCGAGAAGATGAAGTAACGCTTTTTGCCGAAGCGCAGGCCGAGCCACGCGGAGAGGGGGATGACGATGACGTTGGCGATCGAGTAGCTGGTCGAGACCCAGCCGATTTCGGACAGGGTGGCGCCGAGGTTGCCCTGCATGTAGGGGAGGGCGACGTTGACGATGCTCACGTCGACGACTTCGAGGATGGCCGCGAAGGAGGCGGTGATGACGATGGCCCATTTCAACCAGCCTTGTTCCGCCGCGCGCACGGCGAGGGCCGAAAGGCCGCCCGCGGGCATGGGGAGGGCCATCGAGGCGCCGTTCATCGCGCGATTCCCTTCAGGAAAAGTTCCACGCAGGTTTCGACGTAGCGTTTGGAGCTGTAATAGGGCTCGGTGAGGGGACGGCGCAACGCGCCCGACATCAACATGCCGGTGAGCGCATCGGTGGCGGTCTCGGGATCGAGATCCCTGCGGACGAGGCCGGCTTTTTGCGCGGCCCGGAGATAGGCGATGAATTTCTGGCGGCTCGCCTTGGCCGACTCGACGAAGAGGCTGCGGCAGAGTTTGAGATGGCGGGTGAGCTCGCCCATGAAGGTCCGGACGAGGTCCTCGTTCTCACGGAGCTTGTTGGCGTAGGCCTGGGCGTAGGAGACGACGGTGCGGCGGAGGTCTTCGGGCGATCCGAGGGAGGCCTCCGCAAAGACCTGTTCGTAGCGCGCGGCGGAGCAGAGGACGGCCTGGCGCAGAAGCTCGTTCTTGTTCTTGAAATAGCGGAAGAGGGTGACTTCGTTGACCCGGGCGACGCGGGCGATTTCGCGCGTGGTGGCGCCGGAGACGCCGTCGCGGCTGAAGACCTTGAGGGCGGCGTCGAGGACGCGCTGGCGGGTTTCTTTCATGCAAGTACATACTTGCACACAAACGGAGGGATGGCAAGTCCGGCTTTCGGGTCGGCCGCCCTGGCAGGGCCTGTTGACACTAACGCCAACCGTCCGCGGCCCGAGCAAGTCCCGGTAGGGACTTTTGATAGTAGCCCGGCGATTTATCGCCGGGTCTATCGCGGGAGGGCCGGGCGTCCCATCGGGACGCTTGAACGCATTTTGCGCGGGTGCTCATTCATCCGTCCCTACGGAGACCTCTGCAAAACCCATTCTCTAAGCGATCCGTCATCCCGAGCTTGTCGAGGGATCAGTTCCCCTCCTCTGAAAAAGGCAAACCGAACTGATCCTTCGACAAGCTCAGGATGACAGAATCCTAAAAGAGAGACTTTCG